>JAISWO010000060.1 GCA_031271045.1 Tannerellaceae bacterium | reverse complement strand
GCAAAGACCTCAAAACAACAAAATATCTTTTCAAACTTAATGACGGCCACAAAATAGAGACGGTCTGTATCCGGCGAAGAACGGGCATAACGGCATGCGTCAGTACACAGGTTGGATGCACCGTGCGATGCTCTTTTTGCGCATCGGGCAAAAACGGCCTGATACGGAATCTCACCGATACAGAAATTGTACAGCAAGTTCTTTCCGTCAGGGAACATGTCAACCGCATTGTGTTTATGGGTATCGGCGAGCCTTTGCACAATTACGCATCGCTGATAAAATCCATTCACACTTTGAGAGACCGGAACGGCTTGAATTTCCCGACCGACGGTATCACCGTCTCGACAGTCGGACCTGTTGCCGGGCTCAAAAAGTTGCGTGAAGAGCATCTGAAAATTCAACTGGTTTTATCACTTCATTCCACTGTGCAACGTGTCAGGGACAGGCTGATCCCTGGCATGAGGAATAACAGCATAGAAGAAACGGTAAATGCAGTCCTCTCCTACGGTAAAAGACACAACCGTAAAACGACAATTGCCTGGTTATTGCTTCCCGGCATCAACGACGGTCTTGAGGATAAGGAACGTTTAGCGCAATGGTTTGGCAGTGAAAATGTGCGGATAAATCTTCTTCCATTAAACAAAACGATGGGTAACTATCCGTTTGCAACACAAAACCAGTTACGCAATTTCAAGAAAGACCTGGAGCATTTGGGTTTGGAAGTAACCGTACGCGAATCACAGGGTAGAAACATCCAAGCTGCCTGCGGACAATTAGCCGTACAAAGTAGAAACAAATGAAGTGTTGAAGGATAAAAAAGAAGGCTGCTATTAAAATATAGCAGCCTTTGAAATAGATCCTTATGGATTCGTGGAGCATACGAGACTCGAACTCGTCACCTTTAGACTGCCAGTCTAACGCTCTAGCCAGATGAGCTAATGCCCCTTATTGTTTTCGGGTGCAAATATAGATCTTTTAATGGTATCTACGCTATCTTTGCCGAAAAAAAATTGATGAACGACCGAATTATCTTAGGTATCGACCCCGGGACGATTGTTATGGGATATGGTATTATCCGTATTACGGGAAATAAGCCGGCAGTGGAAGCGTTAGGGGTTTTGCAATTGGATAAATACGAAGATCACTATTTGCGCCTCCACAAAATATTCAAACGTGTAACCGGACTGATTGATGAATACCATCCCGGCGAGTTGGCTATCGAAGCGCCTTTCTTCGGAAAAAATGTGCAGAGTATGCTCAAGCTCGGAAGAGCGCAAGGCGCTGCCATCTCCGCTGCCCTGAACCGAAGCCTTCCAATATTTGAATATGCTCCTTTGAAAATTAAGATGTCTATCACCGGAAACGGGAACGCCTCCAAGGAGCAGGTGGCCGGGATGCTTCAGCGTTTCCTCCGTATCCCCGACGAGAATATGCTTCCTCAGATGGATGCAACCGATGGTTTAGCTGCTGCCGTTTGTCACTTTTTCCAAACGAATAATCCCGTAACAGAAAAGAAATACAGCAGTTGGAAAGACTATATCAACAAGAATCCGAATAAAGCCAAAAAAAACGGTTGACGATTATCGCTAACCGCCAACCGACAAATACCATGAAAAAAGTCAAAAGCTATTTGTTGTTTCGTCAAACAATTCCTTGCCCCATCATGGCTTTAGCTACTTTCATGAAGCCGGCAATGTTGGCACCTTTCACGTAATTAATATAATTTCCTTCTTTTCCGTAGGCCACGCATTGTTCGTGAATGCTGTTCATGATCTGATGCAGTTTGGCATCTACTTCGGAGGCTGTCCACGAGAGGTGCATGGCGTTTTGTGTCATCTCCAGTCCGGAGGTAGCCACGCCTCCGGCGTTTACGGCTTTGCCCGGTGCGAAAAGGGTCTTATGTTCGAGGAACAAGTCTACGGCTTCGGCGGTACAGCCCATATTGGAAGCTTCGGCTACGCAGATGGTCTGATTGGCAATGACCTGCCGGGCGTCGTTCTCGTCCAGTTCGTTTTGCGTAGCACAGGGAATGACAATGTCGGCTTTCTGTTCCCAGGGACGTTTGCCGGGATAGAAGGTGGCGTTGGGGAATACTTCTGCGTATGGTTCTACGACATCGTTTCCTGTATTACGCAGTTCCAGTAAGTAATCAATTTTCTCGCCCGAAATGCCGTCAGGGTCGTAGATGTACCCGTCGGGGCCTGAGAGGGTGATTACTTTAGCGCCTAATTCGGTTGCTTTGGTGGCGGCTCCCCAGGCGACGTTGCCGAATCCGGAGAGGGCGACTGTTTTACCTTGAATGTCGATCCGATGCGTTTCCAGCATCTGATGTACGAAGTATAAAGCGCCAAAGCCGGTTGCTTCGGGGCGCAGGATAGAGCCTCCGTATTCCATACCTTTACCGGTGAAGGTGCCGGTATTTTCGCGTGCAAGCTTTTTATACATGCCGTACATATAGCCTATTTCGCGTCCGCCTACGCCAATGTCTCCGGCGGGGACGTCGGTGTCGGGCCCGATATTGCGCCAGAGTTCCAGGATGAATGCCTGGCTGAAGCGCATAATTTCGGCGTCGCTTTTTCCCCGGGGGGCAAAGTCGGATCCTCCTTTGGCGCCTCCCATGGGGAGGGTGGTCAGGGCATTCTTGAATGTTTGCTCGAAGCCCAGGAATTTCAGGATAGACAGGTTGACCGAGGGGTGGAAACGGATGCCTCCTTTGTAGGGGCCGATGGCATTGTTGAACTGCACGCGATAGCCGAGGTTAACTTGTACTTCCCCTTTGTCGTCGACCCAGGGGATGCGGAACGTGAAGATCCGTTCGGGTTCTACCAAACGTTCGATAATTTTGGCCTTTTCAAATTCGGGATGTTGATTATAGACATCCTCAATAGACAAAAGGACTTCTTTTACTGCTTGCAAATATTCCTTTTCTCCGGGATGTTTTGCTTCCAGTGCGGATAAGATCAAATTTGTTTTCATAGCTTATGAATATGTAAGTAACAATTTGTCGGCAAATATAGTTGTTTCCATGAAACGGGGTCTTTTTTTGCTGACATTTTATTAGTCTACACTTTCGAGTGTGGCCCGGAGGAAGTCCCAGACTTTTTCGACCGACCGGATGTGGACTTTTTCACTGGGCGAGTGGGGGTGCTGCAGGTCGGGGCCGATGGAAATCATATCCATATCCGGGTATATGCCTTGTATGATGCCACATTCCAGGCCGGCGTGCATGACTTTGACGGAGGGTTCTTTGCCGTAGAGGTCCAGGTAGGTTTGCCGCATGAGTTGGAGGATGGGCGAATGGGCGTCGGGCTTCCAGCCGTTATAGCTGCCTCCGAACTCTACCTTGGCGCCTGCCAGGGAGAAGACACTTTCCAGGGCGGAGGTGATGGAGGCTTTGCGGCTTTCGGAAGAGCTGCGTACAAGGGCTTTTACTTCGATCAGTCCGGAGGATGAGGTTACGACTGCCAGGTTGGAGGACGACTCTACGGTGCCGGGAAAATCGGACAGCATGCTGATGACGCCGTTCTGACATCCTTCGATGGCGTTGATTAAGTCGTCTTGTATTTCTTCGGGGATCAGAGTGGGGGGGAGGTCTATTTTCTCGGCCGTAAACTCCAGTGTGTCTTCGATGCCGGCGTATTCGGCGCGGTATAGCTCGCGGTAGTCGGAGACTGTTTCCCAGAGGATGTCGGCATTGTCGCGGGGGAGTGTGATGATGGCAAAGGCTTCGCGCGGGATGGCGTTGCGCAGGTTGCCGCCGTCGATAGCGGCCAGGCGTACGCCACAGGAGGCAACGCTATCCTTGAGGAAGCGGGCCATTAACTTGTTGGCATTGGCTCGTCCCAGATGAATATCGACGCCGGAGTGTCCTCCTTTCAATCCGGTGAGGCTGAGTTTGACGGCCACGTCGCCGTCGGGGACGCCAGTATTGTCCTTATACCGGAAGGTGATATTCACGTCTGCGCCTCCGGCACATCCGACAAAGAGTTGTCCTTCTTCTTCCGAGTCGCAATTGATCAGTATCCGTCCTTTCAGGAATCCGGGTTTCAGGCCGAAGGCTCCGTCCATGCCGACTTCTTCGTTCACGGTGAAGAGGGCTTCGATGGGTCCGTGCCGCAGTGTTGTGTCCGACAGGACAGCCATGGCCAGGGCGGCACCGATACCGTTGTCGGCTCCCAGCGTAGTGTTGCGCGCTTTCACCCATTCGCCGTCGATATAGGCGTCGATCGGGTCGGTCAGGAAGTCGTGATCGACGGAGTGGTTTTTCTGAGGAACCATATCCAGGTGGGATTGCAGGATGATGGTCGGACAAGATTCTTTTCCGGGTGTTGCCGGTTTGCGGATAAGTACATTTCCTACTTCATCGCGCAAGGTTTCCAATCCTTGTTTCTTGCCGAAGTCTGCGACGAAATGGGTCACCGCTTCCATATGTCCGGTTGGACGCGGGATCTGTGTAAAGTCATAAAAATAGTTCCAAACATACTTTGGAGTAAGGTCTCTGATCTCTGCTGACATAATATATAGGTTTTAAAAGTGTCCCCAAAGATACAGGATAAAAATGGATAATCACAAAAAAATCCCTGCCGCCAACGCAAACGGCTGATCAAGCATTATGTATAGTCTTATCTCCTCCGGCACTCCGCGCTGATCAAACTATGTATAGCCTCGTCAGTCCCGACAGGCGAGGCAGGCAGGACTATGTATAGGTTCGTCAGCCTCAGGAGGCGCTTTTTTGTTTGACTTGCTCATAAATAGCAGATTTTTTTCTACGTTTGCTTCCATTATTAAATATGAAAAACATCAAAACATGAAGAAATTGATATTACTGCTCCTTCCCGCTTGTTTCACTCTGCCGGTTGCCGCCCAAAAAGCGCCTAAATGGATGGATAAATCAAGAAAGGCCGTCCTTACGGTAACGACTTTCGACAAGAACGATCGTCCGGTCGGCTCCACTGCCGGATTCTTTGTGAGCGAAACCGGCGAAGCGCTTTCGGCCTATTCGCCCTTCAATGGGGCGGCGCGAGCGACAGTCGCCGACATCGACGGAAATACGTATCCCGTGACAGCCATCATTGGGGCAGACGATTTGTATGACGTCATCCGTTTCAAAGTCGCCGTACCGAAGAAAGTCGCCTTCCTGCCGCTGGCTACCGACCCGACGCCGGTGGATGCTCCGGTCTACCTGATCTCTGATCCGGGCGCAAAGGAAATAAAGTTCCGCCAAGGCGCCGTGACGGAAGTCAGCAAGTTGAAAGACCCCTACAATTATTATAAGGTATCCATCCCTGTCGAAAAAACAGAAACCAACCTCCCGCTCTTCCTCTCGACCGGACATGTCTTTGCCTTGGCCCAGGAAGACGCCTCCGGGAAGAAGGATCATTCCTACGGAGTTTCAGCCACATACGTAAAAGGACTGATGCTGGCAACGGCCGACATCTTCAATACGGTTTACACCCGCATAGGCATCCGCAAGGTCTGGTCCGAAGACGCCGAACAAGCCGCCATAGCGCTCTTCCTGCAAGCCGGAGCGCAGGATGCACCGACTTACCTGGCAACCCTTCAGGACTTCATCGACACATTCCCCGGCGCTACCGACGGCTACCTGAGCCGGGCCTCACACTATGTCGGCAAACGCACCGAACTTGCTTCCGACGATGTCGGACGGCAGGCTTTGCTCGACTTGGCGCTTGCCGATATAGACAAAGCCCTCTTGCTTGCCAAAAATAAAGGCGAAGTCTATTACCAGCAGGCCAAACTCATCTACTCCGTAGCCGCCGCCGATACCGCCGCTGCCGTGGCCGGCAACCAGTGGAAAATCTCCTCCGCGCTGCTTGCCATCCACAATGCCCTCCGCGAAGAAGATCAGCCGGCCTATCGCGAGATGGAAGGCGATATATACTTTTTCATGAATGAGTTTCCATCGGCATACGAATCCTATATGAAGGTGAACGCGACGACGTCGGCCTCTGCCGAATCCTATTATATGGCAGCCAAGTCGCTGGAGAACGTCCCCGGCGCCCAGATCAGCGACCTCATACTCTTGCTCGACAGCGCCATCGTCCGGATGGGCGATCCCCTTCCCCGGGAAGCAGCCCCCTACGTACTGGAACGGGTAGACCATAAGATACAACTCGCCTTATACGCCGAAGCGCTGGCCGACTATGATCTGTATTATGCGCTGATGGATGGCCAGGTGAATGACAGTTTCTATTTCTATCGCGAACAAGCCCGGTCGCGTGCCGGCGACAATGACGGCGCCTTGCAGGACATTCGCCAGGCGATCGTTTTGAATCCGCAGGCGCCCGATTATTATGCCGAACAGGCGGCCATACAAGTCCGTATGCAAAACTACGACGAAGCGCTGGCCAGCATAGACAAAGCCCTGGAGTTGGCGCCCGGTTTTGCGGCCTGTTATCGCATCCGTGGAGTCTGCTTTATCCGCAGTGAGAAAAAGCCTGAAGCCTGCGAAGCATTTGCCAAAGCCCGCGAACTGGGCGACCCCCTCGTCACCCGTCTCATTCGCGAACACTGTAATCCTTGAGGGAAAAGTTCTGTTTATTTCAATGCCTTGCCTATCCCCACTTGCCTGACGCTTGCGGGGGCGGTTTTCTCTTTGTAGAGGCTGGCGCGGATCATGCCGACGCTGTTGAAGGGCATGGCGATGTTGCCGTCTTTGTCCAAGGCGATGAGGCCGCCGTTACCTTCGTCAGCATTGAGTTCGTGGTGTATGATATGCTCGGCAGCTTGGGCAACGGAT
The DNA here is from genome assembly GCA_031271045.1 of Tannerellaceae bacterium. Taxonomy (GTDB): domain Bacteria; phylum Bacteroidota; class Bacteroidia; order Bacteroidales; family Tannerellaceae; genus DFXE01. Next base: position 65,083 of record JAISWO010000060.1, on the reverse strand, counting down.
TCATGCAGGTATTTGTAGCGGGCGCAGAGGTTGAAAGCTACAGCATGACGGATGAAATACTCTCCGTGACCGGTACATGAGACGGCGCAACTCTGATTGTCGGCATACGTACCGGCGCCGATGACCGGAGCGTCCCCGATGCGCCCCCAACGTTTGCGGAGCATGCCGCCGGTACTGGTGCCGGCGGCCAGGTCGCCATGCTTATCAAGGGCGACGCAGCCCACGGTCCCGTTCTTTCCACTTTCTCTTTTGAGTTGCTCGATCCATTCCAGCGTGCGGGGAGTGGCGAAGTATGCATTGTCGACCGTCTCCAGTCCTTGTTCGGCGGCAAAGTGATCGGCGCCGGTGCCGCTCAGCATCACGTGGGGCGATTGCGTCATCACAGCATAGGCGGCCAGGATAGGATTCTTTACGCTTTTTACTCCGGCCACAGCGCCGGCGCTTAGGTCTTTACCCAGCATAAGGGCAGCGTCGAGCTCAAAGGCGCCTTCCGCTGTGACGGTAGCTCCCTTGCCGGCGTTGAAGAGCGGATTGTTTTCCAAGTAACAGATGACAGCCATAACCGCTTTTTCGGCTTCGCCACCTCCGGCAAGAATATTTTCGCCGATGAGCAGCGCCGAGTCCATAGCGGCATAAAGGAGCGGGGCGCGGACAGGATCGTTTTCCGTAGCGCTCAGGTTACCGGCGCCGCCGTGGACGACCATTGCATATTCACGTTTCTGGGCATTGGCAGAGATGGCCGGAAGCAACAGCAGACAGACTGCGATAAAAAGGTTCTTTGTCATAATTGTTTCTTTTTTTAATTTCCGTCAAAGTTAAGCGAAAACAGAGCAACCACATCCAACGTTGATATTTTTTCCCGTACATTTGCCTCATTCTACAAACCACATTAAATATAATCTGATCATGTGTTTTAATCCAATGAACAAACAGCAGTGTGCGAGCCTCTTCATCTGGGGTATATGCTTTTTTACCCTCGTTGCCTGCTCGCAAAGAGAACTCCCCTTGAGCGAACGGATTCGTTTCAATCAACTGGGCTTCTATCCTTCGGAAGAAAAAGTAGCGGTTGTCTATGCCGACAGCATCGGCAATCAGCCTTTCTCGATCCGTAATCTGGCGACCAACAAGGTTGTCTTTACCGGCGTTTCGTCCGGGCTTCGCACTTCTTCCTTCTCGGACAAAAAGACCTCCGTCTTATCCTTCACCGGCCTTACCGCCGCCGGAGAATACCGGATCGAAATGCCCGGCATAGGACAGTCTTATCCCTTCGCCGTCAGGGAAAGTATTTTGCAGGATGTAGCCCTGGCAGGACTGAAGGCCTTTTACTATCAACGGGCATCGACCCCGATTGAAGAACCGTATGCCGGAGCCTGGAACCGCCCCGCAGGACATCCCGACGACAGCGTGATGGTGCATCCTTCGGCTGCTTCCCCCAATCGTCCGGCCGGTACGATCATCGCCTCGCCCAAGGGTTGGTATGATGCAGGCGACTACAATAAATACATCGTCAACTCCGGCTTTACCGTCGGTGTATTGCTCTCCCTGTACGAGGACTTCCCTGATGCAGTGAAGCAGCAGAACGCCCATATCCCGGAAAGCGGAAACACAACCCCGGATTTGCTCGACGAAGTCTACTGGAACATCGAATGGATGCTCACCATGCAAGATCCCGCCGACGGCGGAGTATATCACAAACTGACCGGAGCTGAGTTTGAAGGCTTCATCAAACCCGTGGATTGCCGGAAGCAACGTTACGTGGTCGCCAAGTCAGTGACGGCTGCCTTGGACTTTGCCGCCTCAATGGCGCAGGCATCACGCGTCTACTCCGGATTTGAAGCCGATTATCCCGGCCTTGCAGCGAAAACACTCGCCGCCGCTCGCTTCGCTTTCAACTGGGCATTGAAAAATCCGGAAGTTCTTTACCGGCAACGGGCGATGAACGAAAACTTCGATCCCGACGTAACAACCGGGGAATATGGAGACAGATCGGCTACCGATGAGTTTTTCTGGGCTTCCGTCGAATTGTATATCACCACCGGGGAAGCCTCTTACCTGAAGACAGCCGCAGAATATGCCCCCGACACGTACACCCTCCCGACTTGGGGTCGAGTCAACGGATTGGGACAATGGACCCTGATCCGCCATGCCGGAACACGGCAGGAAGCTCAAACGCTGGCCGCCCAGGCAAGAGAACAATTACTAACCTATGCCGACAGCGCTTCGCAACATCTGGAGACAGCTCCATACGCAGCTCCTTACGGACGCCAGGCTAAGGATTTCTTCTGGGGATGCAATTCCGACGCCGCCTCCAACCAAGGCATTACCTTTCTGTACGCCTGGCTGCTTACGCAGAATAAAAAGTACCTGACCAATGCGCTTCATAATATGGATTATATCCTGGGCAGGAATGCCACTGGCTTCTGCTATATCACCGGATGGGGATCTAAAAGTCCGGTGAATCCGCATCACAGACTATCGGCAAGTGATGAATTGGCGGATCCGATACCTGGTTTTTTAGTTGGAGGTCCCAATCCAGGCAAGCAAGACAATTGTGAATACCCCTCCGATATCCCCGACGAATCGTATACAGATGTAACACCTGCTTATGCGGCGAATGAGATTGCTATTAATTGGCAAAGTTTATTCACTTATTTCTCTACGGCGTTGGACGTCTCTCTGCGGAAAAACTGATTATTCTAATTCATCGTAGTCGGGTATGCTTTTGAGGAAAGAATAGCTTTGTGTTTCATAGTCAATCCGGCAGCAAAAATGCAGTATCCCGTTGCTGACAGTCAGGTACCGTACCCTTAAGGAAGCGTTATAGCGGCATATTTGATCAAATACAGCTCTTTTGATCAATACATCGGGGGATTTATATTCCAAAATCATGAGAGGGGTGAGGAAACGGTTGTATACAATTGTATCGCAGCGACGGGATGTTTCATTTTGCCTGAGGGTTACTTCATTTCCCAATAAGCCGGCCGGATAGCGCTTTTCGGAAATCAGATAATTGATAAAATGCTGACGCACCCATTCCTCGGGAGTAAGAGCCACATACTTCCTCCGGAGCTGATCATAGATCATCCGCTTTCCTCCTTTTTCCTTTATTTTTACGTTGAACACAGGTAAGTTCAGCACAAGCATGTTTATTTTAATTATATTTGCAAACCGGTCATCAAAGATAATTATTAATGAAGACAAAACAAGAAATCGTTGAAAACTGGTTGCCACGTTATACCGACAGGCAATTGGATGAGTTTACCGAATACATCCTGCTTACTAATTTCACGAAGTACGTAGAATTGTTTGCCGAACACTTTCAAGTAGAAATTAGAGGGTTAAAAGGTTCTATGCCGAATGCCTCCAATGGGAAGATGATGATTGTAAACTTCGGAATGGGAAGCGCAAATGCCGCTACTATCATGGATCTGCTGTCGGCTGTCAAGCCCAAAGCTGCACTGTTCCTCGGCAAATGTGGAGGATTGAAAAAAGCGAACAAAGAAGGCGATTTCCTGCTACCGATAGCCGCTATCCGCGGAGAAGGTACTTCTAATGAATACCTCCCTCCAGAAGTGCCATCGTTACCTGCATTTTCGATGCTGCGAGCCATATCATCGGCCATACGGGATCATGGACATGACTACTGGACGGGTACGGTCTACACCACAAACCGCCGTGTATGGGAATATGACGACACATTTAAAGACTATCTGCGACGCACACATGCTACGGGTATTGATATGGAAACGGCGACCTTGCTAACCGCCGGTTTTGTCAATGAAATACCTACCGGCGCTTTACTGATGGTGTCGGATAAACCAATGGAAGAAAGTGGTGTAAAAACCGACGAAAGCGACCGGAGAGTGACACAGCAGTTCGTCCGCGAACACCTGAAACTGGGTGTGGAAGCTCTGCAGCAAATCCTCGAAGGGAAGAAAACCATCCGTCACATACGTTTTAGTTGGTAACTACATTATCTACAAACTATTATGGCTAAGAATGAACATACGTTCGATAGTATCTGCAATGATATAAAGGCAAAGAAATTCTCTCCCATCTATCTGCTAATGGGAGAGGAACCTTATTTTATCGACCGAATTACCGATTTACTTATCGAGAATGTTTTGGATGAATCGGAACGGGACTTTAACCAAACGATCCTATATGGGGCGGATACAGATGCGGCAACCATCTTCAATGCGGCAAGACGTTTCCCTATGATGGCAGAACGACAGCTGATCATCGTCAGGGAAGCACAATTGATACGCGACATCGAAACGCTGGCTAATTATGTAAAACACCCTCTTCTATCCACTGTATTGGTTGTTAATTACAAATATAAAACGATTGATAGACGGAAATCTTTGGCTACAACCTCTGATAAAATCGGTGTTTTATTCGAGTCCAAAAAGATTCCCGACAATAGAATGCCTGCATTTATCACCTCCTTTTTGCAGACGCGTGCCACAACCATAGATGCCAAAGGCACCCAAATGCTTGCCGATTTCTTAGGTAATGATCTGGGGCGACTCTGCAAAGAATTGGACAAACTGGCTATTTTGCTGCCCGATACCGCTCCCAAACGTATTACTCCGGAACTGATAGAACAGAATATCGGCATCAGTAAGGAGTATAATAATTTTGAGCTGCTAAAGGCCATAGCCATGAAAGATGTACTGAAAGCCAATCGGATCATCCAATATTTTGAAAAGAATCCCAAAGAGAATTCCATACAAAACACCCTCTCCTTAGTGTTCAATTACTTTTCCAATCTACTTATCTGCCATTATTCAGCCGATCGTTCGGAGACTGGTTTGATGAACACCTTGGGATTTCGATATAGCATTCAGGTAAAAGATTATTTGTTAGGCATGAAGGCTTATTCAGCCATGAAAGTATTCAACCTGATAGGAAATATCCGCACCGCCGATGCCCACTCCAAAGGAGTAGAAAAAGCCTCGATGACTGATGCCGACATCATGAAAGAACTACTATACAAGATACTGCATTGAATTTGTGACTGAACGAGGTCACGTGTTTTCTATTTACAACAAAAACAACTTAACCCTATCTTTAGAAAGCAAACAGATAGGATAGCAATTCACATACTTAAATTGCGAGACAATATAGCAAAACGCACATAAACACGTGTGGCTTCACAACACAAAATCAAACAACCTCAAAAAACGACACAAATGTGTCAACAAAACATCCATCACTCTTTTTGTATTCACACTTGCACACACGAGCATCTATGAAAACTTGATCTCGAATGTGTTACAAAAGTATCTTGCGTCGAGTCACTTCTGTTTATTGTGATTGTTGTTTTTTTGCAATAACCTGGTTGAAAACCAGGTGTTTATACTTATTTGCTGAACGAATGAATGAAGGGTAGGGTGGGGTGGAGGCGATATATTTATGAATTTATTCACCTTGCGGATTAAAACCAGATCAATTTATTTCATAACCAGCATTTTACTTTAAATAATTAAAGTGATACTTAATCGATGCTATTTTGTTTTAGGCGATGCTGGATTATTGTATGATCCTTATACCAAACGTTTAGGTTTCGTATTATTCATTGCGAATCTATTCAGATTCAGATTTAGAATATATAAAGATTTTTATTTGACGTAAGTTCAGGAACATTTGTGAGCACCGGGGGCGTGTATATTTGTTGCTGTTGCGGGTGTGGCTATTTGTTCGTGGTGACACTTGTGCTTTCTAAACTGTGATATTGATTTGTGTTTCTTGTTTATTTATGTATATTTGCAACATTATAGACAAAATGAATGTTTATCGAATTAAATGGATACCGTATGAAAGACCGTATTTTGCAGATCATGCACCGCGAAGGCCTTACGCCTGCCAAGTTTGCCGAAGTTATTAATATACAGCGTTCGGCTATGTCGCATATTATGACCGAGAGAAACAATCCAAGTCTGGATGTGGTCATGAAAATATTGGAAAGATTTCCTTATGTGGATCCGGACTGGCTGTTGCATGGGAAAGGAGAAATGGTACGCAAAAATAAAGCTGTACCCACAATGCAGGCCGATTTGTTTTCGAATATCCCTAAAAAAACGTCTGTCATTCCACCTAAGAGTACAGTCGTTCCCGAAAAACGCAAGGAAATAGAGATTGAGAAACCCCAAAATATCATTAAACAGACTGTTCAGGAGCCTATTATTATCCAAAAGATCGAAACAAAGAATGTGAACAAAATCATGATTTTTTATTCGGACAACACCTACGAGACTTTTATTCCCGAGAAAATCAAGAAAGACTGATCATTTTCTATCTTGTGTCTTTCGTTATGAGAAAGGGTACTTTTCAGCAATCCCGGACAACTCAAGGAGGGCACTTCCTTTTTATATGTCGTAAAGCATATTTGTTTTGTGCAATTTATTTGTTTTTATAACAGATAATCACTAAGTTAGTGGCATCAAATTTAATTCAATTGACAAACATTTAAAAATAAAAGAACTATGACAAAGACAATCACATTTAATGAATTACGCAAGATTAAAGACAGCTTGCCTGATGGAACTTCCCATCGTATTGCCGATGAGTTGGGTGTATCAGTCGAAACTGTTCGTAATTATTTTGGCGGACAAAATTTCAGAGAAGGCAAAAGTTGTGGCATACACATAGAACCGGGGCCTGATGGAGGCATTGTCGTCTTAGATGATACTTCAATATTAGAGCGTGCTTTAGAGATACTTGACGAAAATCGCGTATCGGAAGCACCTTATGCGTGAAAAGACAATCTTGCTTAAAAATCCCATAGCAAAATCTATCGCTTTGGGATTTTTTTTCGTTTCATTTTTTGTGGGATACAAATTGAACAATTTAGCCTCAAATATTGTTATTATGATACATGTAGTAGTATTTGTTTTTCATATAAGTAGAGTTTGTTATTTGTTTAGTCCGTATGTGGCTGTGAAGCACCATACGGATTCTTTTTCTTTTGTTTTTCTATAACTACCGTTATGTTAAATAACGAACGGGTATTATGTGGTTTTCTACATTCCACTTGATTATCATGTTATACCTCACGGATAATCTCCATTCCTTTTTTGATGGCAACTTCATTCATGGGGATTAGTTTATGATGTCTTTCAGGCAAAGATTTCTTGAGGCCCTTGAGTACATTTTCCAATTTCACCATCGGGATGACTTTTAGCAATCCTCCCAGGATAAGCATATTGAAAGCTTTCTCATTTTTCATTTCCGTAGCGGCGTCCATTGCATCTACTCTGTAAACGTGAATATCTTTTCGTCTGATGGCTCCATGTATGCCGTATCCATCATAGATAAGAAAGCCTCCGGGTTTCACTTTGCTTTCGAATTTATCCAGAGAAGGTTGGTTCAGTATGATGGCTACATCGTATTCATTCAGGATGGGTGAACTGATAGGATTGTCACTGAGTATAATTGTGACATTCGCTGTTCCTCCTCTTTGTTCCGGGCCGTAAGAAGGCATCCAACTGACTTCCATACCTTCCATTAAGCCGGAATAAGCCAGTATTTTTCCCATTGATAAGACTCCTTGTCCGCCGAATCCGGCTATAATAATTTCCTGTTTCATATTGTTTCTATCGCGTTTTTATTCAACATTTTTTTATTCAACATTCTTTAAGTTTCCCAAGGGATAGAATGGGAACATATTAGCTTCCATCCATTTATTGGATTGGTCGGGAGTCATTTTCCAGCCGGAGGAACAGGTGGAGACAAATTCGACCACCGAGGCGCCTTTTCCTTCCATTGAGTTTTCAAAGGCTTTACGGAGCATCTTTTTTGCTTTTCGGACGGCGGCAGCCGTTTGCACACTCTGGCGGGTGACTAAGCATGTACCCTCCAACTGTGCCAACAGGTCAGCTATTTTCAGCGGATATCCGTTCAGGGCGACATCGCGTCCGTAGGGGCAGGTCGAAGAGGGCATTCCTTCCAATGTGGTAGGCGCCATTTGTCCACCTGTCATGCCATAAATAGCATTGTTGACAAATACGATGACAATGTTCTCGCCCCGGTTAGCAGCATGGATAGTTTCGGCGGTTCCGATGGCGGCCAAGTCTCCATCGCCTTGGTAAGTAAAAATCATCTTTTCCCTATTGAGGCGTTTTAAGGCGGTTGCTACGGCGGGAGCACGTCCATGAGCTGCTTCAACCCAGTCTATATCTATATAATTGTATGCAAACACGGCACATCCTACGGGTGAAACACCGATGGTTTGTTCTTCCATGCCCATATCTTCTATTACTTCTGCTATCAGTTTGTGTATAACGCCATGACTGCAGCCGGGGCAGTAGTGCATGGGGTTATCATTCATCAATCGGGGTTTGCCGTAGACCCGGTTCTCTGGTTTTATTATTTCGGTAAGTTCCATATTCGTTGCTACTTATTAAAAAAAACGAAGCATGTATTGTATCAGTCTGAACACAACGGCTATTCCGCCTATGAGCCAAAAGGCCATCCGGTCGTTTACCGCAAAAAAACATATGCCCGCAGCAACGGCCAGCAGTATGAATATTAACGACAGAATGTCGTCGATTTTACTTCCACGCTTCATGGTTACAATAATTTTTCTTTTAATGCTGTTATTATTTCATCTGGTGTGAACACGATTCCGCCAAGGCGTCCGAAGTGTTCTACCTTTACTTTGCCGTTTACGGCCAGACGGACGTCTTCTACCATCTGTCCGGCATTCAGTTCTACGGACAGCATACCTTTTACTTGTGTGCTGTATGTTTCAATAATTTTCTTGGGGAATGGCCACAGGGTAATCGGTCTTAAGAGTCCTAACCGGATACCGTCTTCCCGGGCAAGTTCTACGGCTTTCATGCAGATGCGCGCCGACGACCCGAATGCTATTAACAAGTATTCGGCATCCTGGCAGTTATATTCTTCGTATCTGACTTCTGTTTCTTCTATTTGCCGGTATTTAGCCTGAAAGCGGTTGTTGTTTTTTTCCATGAGGGCCGGGTCTAATTCCAGCGATGTGATAACATTTACTTTTTTGTCTTTCAGTTTACCTTGTACGGCCCAGGGGGATTCGTGTCGTATTTCGGCTTCTGTTTTGCGTTGCCGGAAGGGGGGTAATATTACTTTTTCCATCATTTGTCCAATGATACCATCTGCCAGTATCATTGCCGGGTTGGAGTATGCAAAAGCAAGGTCGAATCCGAGGGCGACAAAATCGGCCATTTCCTGCACGGAATAGGGCGCCAGGGTAATCAGACGGTAATCGCCATGGCCTCCTCCTTTGACGGTTTGGAAGTAGTCGGCCTGACTGGGTTGAATGGTTCCCAATCCCGGTCCGCCGCGCATAACGTTGACGATCACACAGGGGAGTTCGGCTCCGGCCATATAAGATATGCCTTCTAATTTCAGGCTGATACCCGGACTTGAGGAGGACGTCATCACCCGTTTGCCGCTTGCTGCGCCGCCATATACCATATTAATAGCTGCCACTTCGCTTTCGGCTTGCAAAACGACCATGCCTGTTGTTTTCCACGGCATCTCGGCCATCAGCGTTTCCATAATCTCAGATTGCGGAGTGATCGGATATCCGAAATATCCATCTGTTCCGTACCTGATAGCTGCATGGGCTATGGCTTCGTTTCCTTTCATCAACTTTATTTCTTCCATCAATTGAGTTTTGCTTTATAGATCGTTAAACATCCATCCGGACAAACTAATCCGCAATTGGCACACCCAATGCATTGATCCGGATTTTTCATGTAAACATAATGGTACCCTCTGTTGTTCACTTCGCGCGGATGTAGTTCTAATACATCCGACGGACAAGCTACCACACAAAGATCACATCCTTTGCAGCGTTCTGTATTGACTGTGACAGCGCCTTTTATTTTCGCCATATCTGATTCATTTTTAAACGTGTTCCTGTTTTATAATTTTGCACGTTAACACTATATTATTGAGCGCTCAAAAGTAGAGAAAAATTTCATATTATTCCAATAGATCTTTGACGAAATATTGCCAATTGTTAATCAGGCACTTTTTGCCAGGCTTTTTCTTTTTTGTATCTTTGCCCAAAATAGCTATGAATATGAAACATAAGATAGCGCCATCACTTCTGGCTGCTGACTTTCTGCACTTACAACAAGAAATAGAACTCGTAAATAATAGCGAGGCCGACTGGTTGCATTTCGACGTAATGGACGGAGTATTTGTTCCGAACATATCGTTCGGGTTTCCGATCCTGGAAGCAGTTGGAAGAATCCTGAAAAAACCGATGGACGTACATCTGATGGTGGTGGAACCACAGAAGTTTATTCCTCAGGTAGCCGAAACGGGCGCCTATTTGATGAACGTGCATTACGAAGCCTCCACGCATTTGCACCGTACAATCGCCGCTATCAAGGAAACAGGCATGAAAGCCGGCGTCACCTTGAATCCGCATACCCCCATCTGCCTGCTGGAAGATGTGATACAGGATGTGGATATGGTATTACTGATGTCGGTGAATCCCGGCTTCGGAGGGCAACGGTTCATTGAACATTCCGTAGAAAAAACAGCCCGTTTGAAAGACCTGATTACGCGAAAAGGACTAAACACCTGGATCGAAGTGGATGGAGGCGTAAATATGGAAACGGCCAAACGCCTGCTCGCTGCCGGCGCCGACATATTGGTGGCCGGCAATTTTGTGTTCCAGTCGCCCGCCCCTTTGCAAACAATAAAAGACCTGAAAAACCTGTAACGCCCCATTCCAGGCCGGAGCCCGAAGCTGTGATAAAAGCAATACAAAAACGTCCCTTCCTGCGCCCTCTCATTGTATGGATAGCCGGTATCCTGCTGCAAACATACGGTTCTGTCCGTATTCCCTCTTTCGGATTATTATTGATTCCCGTTCTCTTGCTTTTTACGCCGGAAGCTTGGCTCGGAGTCCGCAAGCCGGAAGCGGCATACAGCGCCCGCTGGGTGTGGGGAACGGTGTTTGTCTGCCTGTTTTTATTCGCATCCATACAATCGACGGCCTACCACGAAAGCCGCTCCCCCTACCCTTCCAACCCTCTCCTGCAGGATTTCGCCAGGCAAGCCAGGGAACAACTGATAGAGCCGTTCGACCATCTGCGCCTGACCGAGGCCGAACGATCCGTACTGAGCTCCATCACGATCGGATACAGAAGTGAAATGCCCCAGCAAGTGAGGCAACAATTCTCTATCACAGGCGTAACACACATCCTGTCGGTAAGCGGCTTTCATGTGGCGATCATTTGCAACGCCTTGCTGTGGACGCTTTCTTTTCTCTCGAAAAGTCCGGCAAGGCGATGGATACGATATATACTTACCATCCTGCTATTGTGGATATTTACCGTTATCAGCGGATTGGCGGCGGCCTCTATACGGGCGACGATCATGCTCACGCTTTACCTGACCGGCAGGCAGATCTACCGGAAGACCGACGGATATAATACCCTGGCTGCTTCGGCCTTCTGCATGTTGCTCTATAATCCGGTTTATCTCTTCGACATCGGGTTTCAATTGAGTTATATCGCCGTTGGTTTCATCCTGTATCTGCAACCCCGGTTGAGCCGGATGATACAACCGGTGAATCCGCTCCTGAAAACCCCTTGGGAATGGATCACACTCACGCTGGCGGCCCAGACGGGCGTTGCGTTTTTGTGCCTCTATTACTTCGGACAATTCTCTTCCGTATTCCTGCTCGCCAACCTGCCCATCATGCTGATATCCATATTACTGATACCCGCAGCGCTTGTCTGGATGCTGCTCCCGGCGTGGTTGCCCGGATGGGATATGATCGGATACGTGGTAGAAGCGTTTACCCGCAGCATGATGTGGATCGTTGACTCATTCAGTCGTATGCCGGGAAGTTCCTTCTCTTTCCGGTTCGACTTTGTGACGATGGCGTTATGTTACGGCGCGCTTCTTTGCACATTTATATATTGTGAGAGGCGACAAATGAACACGAATCATTGATACATATGGCAAAGAAGAAAAGAACAAAGAAGAAAACATTCGCAGCCGGTCTGTCAGGCATACTCGCCTGTTGTTGTATCGTTTTGTTGCTGCACGATTCCATATCGTTCCAGGGTGGCCAAACCAGTCACATACCGGACGCAGCAATCAGGGAAACCGCCGACGAAAAACCGGAAATACCCCAACTCATCGCTCCCAGAAAGGAACAAATCATCTATCACGAAGGATACACCGTTTCATACAATCCGGAATATAAGATTGCCAACTGGGTCGCTTACGAATTGACGAAGGAAGAAGTTGCCGGCAAGGTAAAACGCTCGGACAAGTTCCTCCCCGACCCGATGATCGCGCAAGACGAAACGGCCACAAACGAAGATTACCGACAAAGCGGCTATGACAAAGGACACTTAGCTCCGGCCGGCGACATGAAATGGTCGCTTCAGGCCATGCAGGAATCTTTTTATTTCACCAATATCTGTCCGCAAAACAAGAGCCTGAACACCGGGATATGGAACGCACTGGAAATGCAATGCCGCAAATGGGCGACCCACTACGGCTCGGTGCTGATCATTACCGGACCTGTGATAGAGAACAACCTCAAACGCTTAGGCAAGCATCGCGTAGGAATCCCCAATGCCTTCTACAAAATAATATGCATCCCTTCCGAAAAGAAACCGAAAGGAATCGGCTTTCTGTTTGAAAACAAAAACTACATCCAAACCTCCATCCGTTCAATGACGGTTCCGATTGATAGCGTCGAACAAGTAACCGGCATTGATTTCTTTCCCTCCTTTCCGCTTGAAATACAGGAAGAAATGGAAAGCGCTTCCGAATGGATCTGACGCATCGGATTGCGGCAGCATCCATATTTTATTTTTTCTGCCGACACAAGTTGCGGCAACATCCACATTTTATATTTTCTGTCGCCACAAGTTGTGGCAACGTCCATATTTGAGATTTTCCATCGCCACAACTTGCGGCAGCATCCATATTTTAGATTTTTTGTCGCCACAACTTGTGGCAACGTCCATATTTTATTTTTTCCATCGCCGCAACTTGCGGCAACGTCCACATTTTATATTATGTATTGCCGCAACTTGCGACGGCATCCATATTTTATTTTTTTCGTTGCCACAACTTGCAGTAGCATCCATATTAAATTAATTCTCACCAAATGGCCGGCATGGGCATCCAAAGGAAAAATATCAGTTAAGAAAACAGGGAAATATGTAAATATGCTGATTTTCCGTTTACTCTCCCATATGAAACGTCACAGAACCAAAATTCAAAGATATGCTGCAAGTTGTCCGGATTATCGTATCTTTGTTTCTGATGAATTTACAGGAAAGAAACATACAGGACTATAAAAACATTTATCTGCAATATGCGCCTATGCTGATACGATTTGCCGGGAAATTCGTTTCTCCCTTCCTTGCCGAGGACATTGTGCACGATGTGTTCCTCAACCGCTGGGATAAACAGGACTTCCGGCTGCCTGAAGATGAACTGAAACGCGTCCTCTACACATCCGTCCGCAATGCCTGCATTGATTTCCTGCGCCGTGCGTCCCTCGAACAGGAAATCATGGACAAACAGTCCGCCCAACTCAAACTCGACGAGCTCGATTATTTCGAAGCCGCCGACGAACTCTTTATGCGTAACGACCTGCTGGATGTCCTGATGAAAAAAATAAACGAATTACCCGTCCGGGGCCAGGAAATCTTCCGCATGGCCTATATCGAAGGCCTGAAAGCAGCCGAAATAGCCCAGCAACTAAACCTTTCGGTCCGCACCGTGGAAAATCAACTCTACCGCTCGCTCAATCACCTGAGGAAACAAACGAACCGCCTCCTACTCTACTGCCTCGTTCTTCTCCCCAAAACTTTTTAGCCGCACATGTGAGTACTTTTCCATTCCCATTCGTTACAGGAATATGGAAAACAAGAATGAACATCTGATCATCGGTTATCTGCACGGGAACCTGACCGCAGAAGAGCTCCAGCAATTCCGGCTCTGGGTCAAGGAAAGCGCAGAGAACAAGAAGCTATTCTTCGAAGTGAAAGCCATACGCGACGCAGCAACAACCTGCAACCAGCCCATCAACGCCGAAGAAAGCTGGCAACGCCTCTTGCGCAAGAAGGACGCCATCCGTCCCGTCACCTGGTGGAAGCAGTGGCAAGGATACGTAGCCGTCGGCCTGCTGGCCGTAGCACTCAGCAGCGCCTTCTACCGGATAATCCCCGGCCCAACAAACCATATAGCGACACATTACGTCGGAGGCGACGGACTCGAAGCCGACAAAGCCATCCTGCCCGACGGCACCATCGTCAGCTTAGGCACGCGAACCTCTTTCCGCTATGAAAACAACTACGGAAAGTCGGAACGCCGCGTCTATCTCGACGGCGAAGCCTTCTTTGAAGTCGTCCCGTCAAAAAACAAACCCTTCATTGTCGTAACAGGCAATCAGGAAATCGAAGCCCTGGGCACCCGGTTCAACGTCACCGCCTACGCCTGCGATTCCGTTTTTGTCACCACCCTGCTGGATGGCGCCGTTCGCCTGACAACAGAACACATGGCGCGGAAAGAAACCCTTGCGCCCGGTCAGCAACTGACCTACAACAGCAACACCCACTCCCTTCAAATCGCCGAAGTAGACGCCTCCCAATTCACAGCCTGGATCTCCGGATATTATTATTTCCCCCGTCAACGAATGGAAGCCATCCTGCACCGCTTGGGCAGCGTATATGGCGTACGCTTCACCGTCGAATCCGCACGGCTGAACAAAAAGACATTCACCGGAACCTTCTACCGAGGGCAAAGCATCAAAGACATCATGGAAATTATCAACCTCTCGGTACCCATTAAATACACGATCGACGATCACCATGTGACAATAAAAGAATAAAAAATGAATAACAGTTAACCCCCCATTTAAAATCATCGTTTATGAATACCAGTTGACCTCCCCCACCCCACCAAAAAAGAAGAAGAGAAAATCTTGCCGGATTCCCTCTTCCCTTACAAAAAAGACTTGTTCAATTAAACTTCCATTCACCGTGGAAGAATGTATAAACCTAAAAACGATTCAAAGATATGAATAGAAAACGTATCACTAATTCTGACACACTAAAAAGGAGCATAAAAATCATGAAATTAACCTTTTTAATGCTTATTGCCGGTCTCTCGCAAATAGTAGCCGCATCTTATGCGCAAACGGCCGTGCTGAATGTCTCGGCAAAGAATGAGACATTAGAAAATGTTTTAAAGCAAATAGAGAAGCAATCCGAGTTCCTGTTCTTCTACAACCTGGACGAGATCAACAAGGATGAACGACTCTCCCTGGATAAGAAAAATAGCCCTATCCGGGATGTGATGGACGCCATAGCCTCTGCCGCCGGCATTGCCTATACAATCAAAGACCGTCACATAGTTCTTACACCCGGTTCCGCCCGGCGACTTGCTGCCGCACAGCAATCTTCGCGGAAAATAACCGGCGTAATCCACGACGAAACAGGAATACCCGTCATCGGAGCCAACGTAGTGATCAAAGGAACATCCATCGGGACAACAACCGACCTGGACGGTAACTTCACAATTGATGTGCCCGAAAACGCAACCCTCCAGGTCTCCTATATCGGATACCTGAACCAGGAAATCACAATTAGAAATCAAACCAGCCTCCTCATCGCCCTGCACGAAGATACGCAACACCTGGATGAAATCGTTGTCGTAGGATACGGTGTGCAAAAGAAAAGAGATCTCACCGGAGCCGTCTCGTCCGTCAAGATGAACGACGCACCGGTCAATACTTTCTCTACCGTAAGCCATGCCCTGGCCGGTAAAGCGTCGGGCTTGCGCGTAACGCAAAACAGCGCCCAGGTAGGAGGCGGTTCGACCTTCCGCATCCGGGGAGAAACTTCCATCGCCGCAGGCAACGACCCGCTGATCATCGTCGACGGATTCCCCATCAGCTCTTCCACCGACCTCGAATCAGGAAACCGCTATAAATCCGGAAGCATGGACAACATCCTCGAATCCATCAACCCCGGCGACATCGAATCAATCGAAGTACTCAAGGATGCCAGCGCCACAGCCATCTACGGATCGCGCGCCGGACATGGCGTCATCATCGTGACAACCAAAAGAGGTAAAGCCGGCAAACTGCAAGTAAACTATTCCGGCAACTTCTCCGTCCAGAACATGAAAAACGCCTACGAGATGCTCGATGCCAAGGAATACATGACGCACTGGAACCAGGTGGAGTACGAACGCTATCTGAAAAAGAACGGCCTGGATATTTATGCAGGCTACATCACGCCAAACGCCAATCCGGACGCTTTCGTCCCCCGCTACAGCGATGCACAAATAGCCGGCGCACAAACAACCGACTGGTTCAAAGAAGTGACCCGCACCGGAATGCAACAGTCGCACAACGTATCACTGGCCGGAGGAAGCGAATCCACACAATACCTCGCCTCCCTTAACTACTTCACCCAAAACGGCGTCATCCGGAACAACGACATGGACCGCCTGACCATGAACGTAAACCTGGATCAGAAAATATCCCGGTACGTAAAAACAGGATTGTCGCTCAACCTGAGCCGCAACCAGTACGACAACGTCCCCTTAGGCGATAATGAATGGGAAAATTCCGGCATCATCGTCTCGGCCGTCAGGTTTACCCCCTTCGTCCCGGTTCGCGACGAAAACGGCGATTTCTCCCGCAACCCGGATATGGGACAGATACCCAACCCGGTATCCCTGCTCGGCATAACGGACAAGACCATCAAAGACCGTCTCTTAGCCTCAACTTACCTCCAGGTCGAACCCATCGAGGGACTCATCCTGAAAGCTTCGCTGGGCGTCGACCGCAAATATGCGAAACGGAAAAACTATCTGCCTACCACCACCATCGCCGGAGCTGTCAACAACGGAAGCGCCTTCATATCGCAGGAAGATAAAGCCGACTACCTGATGGAACTGACAGCCAATTACAACAAGACCATCGGCAACCATACCCTGAATGCACTCGTAGGATATTCTTACCAGGAATTTAATAGAGAAGGATTCAGCGCCGGCAATTATAACTTCCCGATCGACGGCTTCCTCTACAACAACCTGGCAGCTGGCGCCGGCGCCAAACCATCAGTTGGCTCCTCAGCCAGTATGAGCGCGCTGGGATCGTACTTCGGAAGGATCAATTACTCATTCATGGGTAAATACCTCTTCACCGCCACCCTCCGTGCCGATGGCGCTTCCAATTTCAATCCCAATTACCGCTGGGGATATTTTCCTTCAGCCTCCCTGGGATGGCGCTTCAGCGACGAGGCGTTCATGCAATCCCTGTCGGGTATCCTCTCCAACGGTAAATTAAGAGGTGGATACGGACAGACCGGTAACTCCAACGTCGGGAACCGGATACTCGATACCTACGGCGTAGGCACTAGCTTCGTGTTCGGCAGTACAGGTTACTCAGGTATTGCAGCCAAACAATTAGGCAACTACAAGTTGACATGGGAAACCACCAGCGAGTTCAACATAGGTTTGGACCTGGGCTTCCTCAACAACCGCATAAACGCCTCGCTGGAATATTACGACCGGACCATCTCCGACCTGTTGGTCACGGAAAAGAGTTTGCTCTCGTACAACGAAATCACAAAGATTGCCGCCAACGCCGGAAAGACCCAGGGACAGGGATTCGAATTGACGCTGAATACCGTCAATATCACCCGCAAAGATTTGTTCTGGTCCACCGACTTCACCCTCTCAACCTACAAAGACCGCTGGAAAGAACGCGATCCGGACTGGAAACCGGCCGCCTATCAATCGGTGAACGACCCGATCCGCGCGATCTTCCTCTACAAGTCCGACGGACTGATGAAAGTAGGAGAAACAGCTCCCGCCTGGCAACCGGCCTTGCTGCCCGGGCAAATTAAGATTCAAAACCTGCGCGACGAAGACGGCCGTGAAAACGTGATGGACCAGTACGACAGGGTATTGCTCGGAAGCAAAGATCCCGACTTTACGTTCGGATTCAACAATACGCTCCGGTACAAGAGCATCGACTTCAACGTTTATTTCTACGGCGAAGTCGGACGGTGGAGACCGGCCAGCTACTACGACGACTGGGTGTCCGGCAATGCGGGCAACAACTTCATCAATGTCTCCAAAGGAACGTTTGACAGTTGGTTCTACAACAATCAGAACGCAAAGCACCCCAACGTGATTGCCAGTACGTATGCCTCGTACAAAGACGACTATTACTACCAAAAAATCAGTTATATCCGGTGCCGGAACATCACACTGGGTTATACGCTCCCCGTCCCAAAGAAAATCGCGAACAGTATCCGCCTGTATGCCGATGTCAACAATCCGTTCGTCATCACCAACTGGAATGGCGTCGATCCGGAAACAGACGCCATCAATTCGGATACCAACCGCAACTCTTACTCCTATCCGAATGTGACAAGCTTCAGCCTCGGGGTAGATATTTCATTTTAAACATTAATAAATGAAGACATTATGAAAAAGAAGATTATATATACATGTTTAACCGGGCTTCTGTTGATGGCAGGCCTCGGAAGTTGCGAACTGAAATCGGAAATGTATGATGCCATCAATCCGACCATCTATCCCACAACAGCCAGGGATGCCAGGGATCTGGTGACCGCAAACGTTTACGGCGTATTCCGTAATAGTAGCTATGATGGTATCTTTAATGTAGCAACCGGCATTATCCTGACCAGCGATATGGCTTCCGATTACGGCTGGTGCTCGTGGGATGATAACGGAACCTGGTCACGCTGTTATTTTGCCGCCTATACGCCCAACGATACCCGCAACGTGACGCACGGATGGGACTTCATCAACAATATAAGCAAGATGACCCTCACCATAGAGCGCGTCCAGGGTATTGAGATGAATGAAGACCTCAAAAACCAGTATATCGCAGAGCTCAGATGCGGGCGCGGATTCCTGGCATTCCTCATCTACGACCTCTTTGGGCCGCTGATCGTCGCCGACTTGGAAACGCTGAAAAATCCGCTGAATGAAAAAATCCTCCCCAGGCTCTCCGACGAAGATACGCGGGCATACATCGTTACCGAACTGACCGAAGCGGCCAAAAGCCTGCCGTACAACTACAAAAAGGGTGACGCCGATTACGGCCGCTTCACAAAAGGATTGTGCCACATGGTACTGCTTAAGTTCTATATGCAGACTAAGCAATGGGATAAAGCCATAGCCGAAGGACGCGAACTGATGAAACCCGAATACGGATACGAGCTTGTGCCGGTATACAAAAACATCTTTACCGAAGCCAACGAAAAGAATCTCGAAACCATCTGGGCTGTCAACTGCCTGGAAGGTTATCAGATACATCTATGGTATCCGCACGTATTACCGAACAACTACGCACCCTTCAAAAACCAGGGATGGGGCGGATACAAGATGACATGGGACTTCTTCAAAACCTTCGAAGACGGCGATCAGCGCAAAGAAACCATCCTCTACGAGTATGAAACCTCCCAGGGTGAATTTCTGAACGAGGAAAACAAAGGTTCAGGCGGCAACTCCCTTGCACAAGGCGTCTTCCCGCTCAAATATGCACTCGAACAGAACGTGGCCGATCATTGCCAGACCGACTGGATCGTCTACCGCTACGCCGACGCCCTCACACTGCTGGCCGAAGCTATCGTACGCGCCGGGAATGTTGTCACACCCGAAGCTGTCGACCTGCTGAACCGCGTCAGGACAAGGGCCGGACTGCCCGCCTATACGGTTAACGACTTTGCCGGCGACCGCGATTTCCTCGACAAACTGCTGCTGGAACGGGGACACGAATTTTTCTTCGAAGGAAGCCGCCGCCAGGATCTCATACGCGATGGTTCATACATCGAAAAGATGAACGCCAAATGCGTAGCCTTCGGACAAAAACCTCTCGTGACAGAAAAACACATCCTCTTCCCCTTGAAAGAATCCGCTATCAATGAAGGAAAAGGTATCGTGAAACAAAATCCCGAATATTAATTCTTGTTATTTGTTCTCTTAATATTTTCCACTATCCGGCAGTTGCTCCGAAGATGCAACTGCCGGATGTATTAATCAATTTATCATGATCCAATGCTTTCTTTTTATACTCTCATTCTTTGTCATACCGACTCCCCCTTCCTACTTAAAACGCACTCCTGAAGCAAGCACCGATACACTTACACTTCGTACGAACGAACATTGGTGGGGAGGCATGGTTGCTTTGGGCTCCCAAATGCCTTTCGACAAAGATACGCGCAAGTACGACCTTGCAAAAGAAAACCTGAACAACCAGAACGTTCCCTTCATGCTCTCAGCGGCCGGCCGCTATGTATGGAGTGAGCGACCGTTTGCTTTTTATGCAAAAGATAAGCAGTTGCACCTTTACGCAGAAAAAGAAGAATTACGCCCCGTGCAGGCCGGGACGACACTGAAAGAGGCCTATCTGACTGCCTGCTCCCGGCACTTCCCGCCTTCCGGGCAGTTGCCCGACCCCCTCTTCTTCTCCATGCCCCAATATAACACATGGATTGAACTGATGTATAACCAGAACCAGAAAGATATCCTGGCCTATGCCGATCAGGTCGTACGCAATGACTTCCCCACAGGTATCTTCATGGTCGACGACAACTGGCAGAAATACTACGGTAACTTCGACTTCAAACCCGATCGTTTCCCCGACCCACGAGCTATGGTCGACAGCCTCCATCGCCAGGGATTCCGCATCATGCTGTGGGTATGCCCCTTCGTAAGTCCCGACAGTCCCGAGTTCAGGGACTTGCAGCAGAAAGGTTATCTGATCAAGCGCAAAGGAAGCCGTGAGGCAGCTATCATTCCCTGGTGGAACGGGCATAGCGCCTGTTACGACCTGAGCAATCCGGAGGCAGCGGATCATTTCAAGGCGCAGCTCAGGAACGTGCAGGAGATTTACGGTATCGACGGCTTTAAGTTCGACGCCGGGGACATATCACATTATACCGATCCCACGTTGGCGTTCGCCGACAAACAGGCTACGGCCGTCGATCTCTGTGCCTATTGGGCCGGGATCGGGCTGGACTTTCCGTTCAACGAATACCGGGCCGGCTGGAAGATGGGAGGCGAAGCCCTGGTGCAACGCTTAGGCGACAAAAATTACTCATGGGATGCCCTCCGGCTCCTGATTCCCGATATGCTTTCGGCCGGGCTGCTGGGCTATGCCTATACCTGTCCGGATATGATCGGCGGAGGGCAATTCGGATCCTTCCTGGGGGTCGACCAACAGAAGATTGACCAGGAACTGATCGTTCGCTCCTGCCAAGTTCATGCGTTGATGCCGATGATGCAGTTCTCGGTAGCCCCGTGGCGTATATTGGATGCCAGACACCTGGCTATCTGCCGGAGATATGCCCGCCTGCATGTCGAAATGGGAGATTATATCGTCAGCCTCGCCCGCCAGGCTGCGCTGACGGGTGAGCCGGTTGTGCGGCATCTGGAATATGTCTTCCCGCACCAGGGTTTTGAACATTGCAAAGACCAGTTTATGCTGGGAGATCGGTATCTGGTCGCCCCCGTTGTTAGCCGGGAATACCGTCGCAAGGTATCGCTTCCCCACGGAACGTGGCGCGACGACACCGGACGCACCTTCGAGGGGCCCTGTGTGATCGAAACGGAAGTGCCGATCGAACGCCTGCCTTATTTTGAACGCCTGCCGGACGGCCAGCGTTGATTTTATATTTTCAATTCTATGACGGTTTCCGTGCCATTGTCCGGCGAGGAGGCGATGTCGAGCTTGCCGTTGAAGGCCATGACCCGGTCGTTGAGGTTTTTCAGACCGGCGCCCTGGGCAAAGGATTCGCGGTCGAAGCCGCATCCGTCGTCCTGGACGGTGAGTGAAACGTGGTCGTCGTCTTGTATCAACTGCACATGGATGACAGTAGCGCCCGAATGACGGACGGAATTATTTACAAGCTCGTAAGCGCAATAATAGACGACTAATTCCATCTTTTCGTCGATGCGCCGGTCTTCGCCAAAGAACCGGAAGCAGACATGGGGGAAGGAATGGCAATAATCCTCCAGGGCAGCTTTCATGCCAAACCGATGCAGGGACAGGGGCATCACGCCAATGGCTATGCGGCGGAGTTCGCCGATACAATCGTCCAGATGGTCGCGGATGTTTTGCGAATGTCCGGCGTTAACGAGTTCGATTTTCAGGGCCGAGAGCATCCCGCCGAGGCCATCGTGCAGGTCGCGGGCGAAGCGTTCGCGTTCTTTCCTTTCTCCTTCCAGCACGGCATGGGCGGCGAGGAGTTGCTTGCGGGTGCGTTCGCGCCTCATTTGCAGGCGGTAGACCGTCCAGGCGGCCAAGGCCAGCAAGATGCCGGAGGAAGCCAGGCCGAGATAGTACCATTGACGCCGTTCCAGGTTGAAGATGCGCATCTCTTTCTTCTCGGTTTCGAATTGTATCTCCATGCTCGACATCGTTTCGCGGAAATGTTTATCGGTATACTCTTTCATGCGGCTGGAATAGATACGGAGAAATTCGTACGCCTTTTCCTTGTTGCCCGCAAAGAGGTTGGATATGGCGATATTGAAGGCCATGCCGGGATCGAGACTTATATGATCAGGATTGATCTCCAGTGCGCTGAGGGCTGCCCGGCCGCTTGCGTCGTAGGCCCCCTGTTCGCGGTAAATATCGGACAAGGCGCTCCAGGCTTTGGCCTGTACCATCGGGTCGTTTGACTCGCGGGCGGCGACCAGGCCTTGGTCGGCATAGTCCAGCGCCCGGGCATAGTCTTTGCGCGCCAGGTAAACACGGGCCAATCCTTCCCGGCCATAGGCGCGGTAGATGTGCATCCCTGCCGGATCGCCCCTAAGCTCTATATACAGTCGACACAACTGATCGGCAAACAAGCAGGCCTTCGACATGTATGCTTCGGCTTCGTCGAGCGCACCGCGATCTAAATAAACGGAGCCGATGACGTACAATACCTGGGGACGAATGTAGCGGTCTTCCGGATTGCCGGTAACTTCCAACGCCTTGTCGGCCTGCTGCGCGTAGTAAAGCGCCCGGCTCTGGTTGCCGATCAGGTAATAGGTTTCGCTGATATTGGCCATTGCCCGGATCACATTCCATTGTCCGGGCCGGCGTTCGATTTCGGATTTCCCGGTCGCTACAACTTCTTCGCCTACGGCCAGCGCCTCCAGATAGTATTTCAATGCCTGGGCATACTGTCCCTGAAAAATGTACGAATTGGCGAGGTTCACCAGAATACGTCCGCACTCGAACTCCCGTCCTTCCGGCAGGTCGATGGCTTTCTCCAGATAGAAGCGCGCCGCGTCGTAGCTGCCGATATTGTTGTAGAACAAGCCCAGTTGGAACAAGATTTCCACCTCTTCGGACGTCGCCAGCTCCTGCTTGTTGAGCAGGTTTATTAACGAATCGCGATGCGAATAGCCGGGGTGGTCTTCTTCCCGGGCAGCAGGGAGACAGCACAGCAGCAGGAAGAGGAATAAAAAGATATAATGTCTCATACGTAAGTAAGGGTATCTTAATTTTGTCGGTAAAGTTACGCCATTTCATTGATACACGGAAAAGTCCGGTCTGCCGTAGGGAATTTGCACCATCCGGTCTGTTATTCATGCACGGCGCACAAAAAAATAGGAGGAAAACTGTTTCATTTTCCTCCTGTCCTGTTTTCAGTTCAAAATAACTCCGCAGAGTTCTTGTTGTATGGATGGTTCTGCGTGGTAAGCGCGGGCAAATTGACTTAAGAAATTTAGTGTCTGTTTACAGGGTTCTTTCTTTTTGTCGTCTTTGTTTCTCCCTTTTTCCATCATTTTATACATACATCGCGTAGAAAGATTCTTCATAGGCATACGAATTAGTGTTTCGTATATATAACGATGCTATATGTGCCTTATTGTATGAAGAAACTGTTTTTTCGACGAATTTATGTCAGCGATAATTCCATTTGGTTTTCTGCTATCAGTTTCCGCATGTTCAGGATGGCGTAGCGCATCCGTCCCAGCGCTGTGTTGATGCTTACTCCCGTAATATCGGCGATTTCTTTGAAACTCAGATCCTGGTAATAACGCATTACCAACACTTCCCGTTGGCTTTCGGGCAGATATTGCACCAGTTTTTTCACATCGGCGAGAACTTGATGATGTATGATATGATCTTCGATGGTTTTGTCGCATAGTTTACTGTTGTTAAACAGGTCGACATCCACTTCGTCGTTGGAGAGTGTGTTTTCGTTACGTTCCTGACGGAAATGATCAATAATTAAATTGTGTGCGATGCGTGTGATCCAGGCTTTAAATTTTCCAGTCTCAGTGTAACGCCCTTGCTTGATGGTCATAATGGCCTTCACGAAGGTTTCTTGGAAGATGTCTTCCGCAAGGTCTTTGTTACGTATGATAAAATAGATATAAGAAAAAATACTGTTTTTGTGACGACCCAGCAATACATCGAAAGCTGCATTTTCGCCTTCAGCATAAAGAACGACCAACTCTTCGTCGGCCATTGTTTTAAGTGTCTTCATTACTTTCTGTTTTAAAATTAATCGAGTAATGGTTTATGCTATAGGCAAATTGGGTTTAATAGTGATACAATGTTTTTTTATTTGATGACAAAGAAAATGTAAGTTTTTCGATCTGACAAGTTTTTTCGGGCATTTTTTTGTGCGACGGATACAAATTTTTCCGGGGCGGCGGCTGATCAGGCTTGCCTGCTCTTAAAGTGAGGGTGAACAAGCCCCAAACAGGAGACTGACCGGGATGAAGGCAAAAGGCTTCATCCTCAGTCTTCCCTTGTCATCGAGGGGTATTGGGCGCCTTGGAGGATGGCGAGGGTTTCGCCGTCCTGGTAGGTGATGTAGGCTTCGGCGGGGCCGAAACCGAAGAAGGGTTTGTCGAAGGTCTCGTTGGATGCCGGAGGGTCGACTAAACAGCCGATGGGGGTCACTTCGTCGGTGTCCATCAAAAGACTTGTGATTGGAAAGGCAACGAAAGTGTTTGTTTCGGGGCTTTTGATGTAGACAAAGCCGTCTTTTGTCGATTCGGCTACGGGAGCGAAGGCGGCGGCATCTACGGTCAGCGACATGAGTGTCCCAGCAATGGCTTGGGCGGTGATGATCAGGATGGGGATCTCTTCGCCGGGAAGGTCTTCGTCGGGAGAGGGTTTGTCGCTGCCGCCGGGGTGATATTGGGGGTTGCGACGGGCGTAGATGGCTTCGTGCTGGCGGAGGTAGGAGTTGATAAAACGGATAATGTCGCCCAGGACGGTGCTTACGGCCGGGTCTTTGGGGTGTTGCATCTCGTTGGCTTGATAGAAAACGTTGATGGCATTGGCTAAGTTGCCGAAGTCGTGATCGTCCTGGTTGCGCGCTTCAAACAGGCTGCCTTCGTCCTTTTGTTCTCCTTCATTATAAGCGCGTTCGGCGTAGAGGGTCATAAACTCGTCGTTATCGCGTTTGAGGCGGGCGATCGCATCCGTTGCGTTCAGGAGCGTAATGGCGGAGGCGTACTGCGGCAGTTTCAGGTCCTGGATCATGTTGACAATCATGGCCGATGTTTCGGTCATCGGTGCATAGTAGGCGGCGGAATAGTTCTCCATCACCCGGAGCAGCGAGGCGGCAGCAGTCTGCTGGGGAGTCTCTTCGCTGTAAGCGCCCAGTTCGAAGGTTCGTTTCAGGGCCATAATGGATACTTTGCGCTTCTCGTGGGCCTCTTTGACGAGCCTGGTGTTCTCTTTGTTGAGGTATCGTTTGTAGATAGTGTCTTCCCGTGCGAAGCTTTGCAGAAATTTGGTCAAAAAAGGCACCAGCAGCGGGGGTAATTCCTTGCCTTCAAAATGCTTGGCAATGTTCTCGTAGAGGTCGAAGTGTTCTGCATTTCGCAGTTTCTTGGGGAACGAAGGGTGAAAGATAATAGCTATCATGGTATTTGAATATTTTTAATTATGATTAGAAATCCATTTTCTTGTTTATTTGGCCACAAATATATACGGATTACATCATATTGCAAAATATTTGATGAAAAAAAGTTCTTCCCGGCAGATATTTTTTTTGAGACCTTCAATGAGCGGTTGCTGGAGGTCCATATTTTTGTTGGGATCCTCAATGAACGCTTGTTTGGGTCCATATTTTTATCGGGATCCTCAATGAACGCTTGTTTGGGTCCATATTTTTGTCGGGATCCTCAATGAACGCTTGTTGGAGGTCCATATTTTTGTCGGAACCTTCAATGAACGGTTGTTGGGGGTCCATATTTTTGCCGGAACCTTCAATGAACGTTTGTTGAGAGTCCATATTTTTGTCGGAACCTTGAATGAACGTTTGTTGAGGGTCCATATTTTTGCAGAGACCTCCAACAACCGTTCTTCGGTGCCGCGATCTGTTATAGAGGTCTAAAATTCCAAAGCAGGATCAGCCAATTTTACAACGTTAGGGTATCGCGGCATAATCCAGTTCATAAAGATGTTCTTTTCATTCGTTGATATCTCTTGCCCCATTATTTTTACTGTAACACTTGCGCCGGCAGGTGTTTGAATGATGTGACTTTTTCAGGACGTTCATTCAGGCAGGCGCTACCACCATATTTGATTTCCGTTTTCGTAGGTGAAGGGTCTTTCTTCGCGTCCCCGCGTCAGGTCGCGGAGCCAATAGATCGTTTGAGAAGGTACCTGATGATAGACGAGGGTGCTATCCGTAGCTGTCTGTTGACCCATCGGTATCCATTGATTCCCATTCCCGCCCCAATAGCGAAGCTCATAGGTATCGCCCGGACGGATCGTATTGTCGTCGTTGCGAAACCAGAAACGGATATGGCTCACGTAGCGAGGATTGTCTAAGGCCAGCCCCGACCAGGCGCCGCTTCCTTCGATAGAGAAGAAATAAGTCAGGGAATTGCCGTCGAACACAGCGGCGCGTGTCTTGTCGCGCGTATCCTGGTAGGATAGACGTCCTCCCAACGCATGACGGCCGGGCCGGGAATGGTGTGCAGAGTGACGGCGTCGCTGAAGTCCGGGCGGTTCGCTCCCTGGAACTTCCCGCCGGCGGAATTGACATGAAACTCCTCCCACCACCAAGGCAGGCGAAACTTACGGTGAAGCGTCATCTCCTGCCGGTTGGCTGTATCCGCTGCGGCCCGGAAGACCGTTCCGTCTTTCAAGGGAATAAACGGAGAAGACAAGGGACGGATCGTAGCCTTGTCGGGATAGTCGGCAAGCAGGTATAAGACGCCGGGCTCCAGATGGCGGAAGACAATCTCGCCATTCTTCACCTCACTCCATCCCATGGCGACCCATTGCGAGTTGTTGAAAACGTTCAGATACAGGACATCGCCCTCGCGGTATTCCTTCCCGACCGGTAACGTGACGGGGTTTTCATCGAAATATTCTGCCGAGACATTCTTCAGGAACGGGTCGCTCAGGGAAGAAGGCCGATAGAGGTCCTTTCCTCTATATCGGACGGGGAAAGATTCGTCCGGCAGGCTGAAACATTTCCGGTACACGATCCCGCATTTATGAATAGGCGTCATCTTCGGGGCCGGTTCTTCCATTTCGTAGTAGTAGTCGAAAGCGATGTTCACCCCGCTGGTGTCGCGCATATAGTTCCACCAATGTTGCTTGTCCAGATTGTCCGGATGCTGCACCATCATATCAATACCTGTGGGAATGCCTACCGAACGCATCACATACGTCAGCATATCCGTCTGCTCCTGGCAGGTGCCGTAACGCAGAGTGAGCAAACTCACGGCGCCCAGGTTCGACACATTCCAGTCGTAAGCAAAGACCCATTCCAGGAGATCTTTCTCCGTCTTGCTGTGCAGGTAGCGGAAGATCACCCGGCAGGCGGCCAGAGAGCTTGAACGATCGTATTCGGCCGTATCGAGCATATACTGATATTTCCGGTGATAAGCCTCTTTCCAATCCTCGATCGGTTCGTTACCCACCCGGTAAGGGAGAATCTCCTCGCAGAAATCCTCAAAGCCGATATGTTTACCCCAGGGCGCTGCTTCCCACAGGCGGAAAGAGAAGTCGATATTCCGTATCAGATAATCGGCCGTAATCACCTGCGCATCGTAAGTGATCTGGTAGTTCTCCTGATTAATTTCTCCGAACCTATCCACAAACTGCGTATATGTCCGCTCCGTAGGAACCACATCGCGCAGAAAAACCCGGAACGAATCCAAGCAGGAATTATTACGCGCATAATGATAGCGCATGTGTTCTATCAGAAAACAGGCTGCCCGGTACTTCAAACTGTCCGATCCTTCCCGGCCATAATGCGCCAATACCTTCTCCAACTCCGCCCGGTTATCTCCCGCAAAGCGGAGCGTCTCCTCTATCCCCGCCGGGTAACGGGAACAGGCAGCCAGAAGCAGCAGGTTGCATCCTGCAAAAAAAATGTTTCTTTGGAATCTATTCATGGTGTGTCTATTATATGTAGTTTTTCTATTTCCTGCCGCATCTCCCGGATGGCAGTGGAGTGTACTTTGGGTTCTTTTTCCATAACAAGCTTTGCCGCCGCCATTGCCTTTTCCGTCTCACCGGTTTCTATGTAGAGTTTGGTCAACAGATACCAGGGGTAAAGCCGGTTGGGGACAATCGCCGCCGCCTTCCGGAAACATTGCTCCGCTTCGGCATACTGCTTCATCGCCTGATGGTTTTTGCCCATGATATTGTAAAGCATCGGGTCGCAACTGATACGGACGGCTTTCCCCAGCGCCTCGTTGCTCTCCTTGTAATGCTCCGTCTTGGACAGGCATTGGGCATATTCAAACAGGAACGGCAACTGGTCGGACAAGAGCGGATAAAGAGGAGCGTATCCTTTGCCGGCCGCTTCATACGCGCCGGAATGATACAACGCCTTATTCCTGCTCCATGTCTTGTAAGCCTGCCCTACAGGATAACGATTGTACAGGCAGACAAGCGACAAAAGCAGGCAACACAATACAAGCCCGGACAATACCGGATGGGAGAGAGTAGGGCTTTTCGTGCTTTCTTTCCCTGCATGTATCCAGGCCAGCAGGAAAGACATCCCGATCAGGAAGGGCAGTACGCTGAAAGGATATGACGCCAGGGCGGCTATCAGCAAGGATAATAAGGATGCCGTCGCCCCCAGCCGTCTCTGCCGAACGCCGGTATACAAACTATAACCTATCAAGCCCAGGAATAAGAGAAGGGATACCCAACCTTGTTCGATGCCTATTTGAAGGTATTCGTTGAATCCGTATTCCGGATTACCGCCTACGTATGCTTCCCGCTCCGTCGCTCTGTCCGAGGCCAAATAAACCGCCTGCTCGTCTCCATAAATCCCTGGGAAACGTCCTATACCGACTCCCGCCGGATGATGAACAAAGGTTTGCAAGGAAACTTTCCACATCAATAAACGCCCGTCGGCCGAATCTTTCTTTAAGTGATAGATCCCAACGACTCCCAGGATGGCCAAGACAAACAAACAGGCCATGCCAACCAGGCATCGCCGTTTATACCTATAATACAATGTGCTTACCTTACCATTTCTGAAAAGATAGTGAACGCCAACCCAACCGCAACCTCCCAATCCCGCCAGCCACGAAGCACGGCTCATAGCAGCAGGCAACACCAATAACGCGCCGGTGAATGTCAATAGAGCAATCCCCCAACGTACATAAAGAAGGCCGTAACGAAGTCTGAAACGCACACTTATACAGGATAGGTGGCGAAGTATATAGTAAAAAGCGCAGGGCAGAACCATCGCAATATAGCAGGCATAAGGCCCGGGATTGAAAAAAGACCCCGTCAAACGAAAACGCCCATGCTGGGAACGTTCAAACCCATAAAGCTGAAGCAATCCCCACCAGGATTCAACCAAACCGGTCGCCAGAAAAAACAGAACAACCCAGTAAAGCGCTTGCTTATGGCTGCGGAGCAGAATCTTAAAGTAAAAATACAGCAAAATAATCCCTGCAAGCAGGATATGCTTCGTCACCGCTTCCGAATGATGGAGCGCCCAACTGGTGAACAAAGCGACAATCCCGTACAACAAAACCAAACCGTCGGCAGCATCTATCCGAAAGGTCTTCTGGTTAGAAGAGGTCAGAACAATACCCGCCGACGCTATCGCTGCAAAGATCATCGAAAGATAAAACCAAAAATATTTCCCCAATACCGCCCCATTCTCCAACTCCGGAACAACTACAAAAACTGTACTTAATACCAGGAAGAAAGGTATGCAGCAAACAAAAGAACCGATTCCCGAACGCAGCCTCATTGCCTTACCGGATTGTTTTCAAGAACCGTTCCCACCGGAATCGTCCCGTATAAGGATCGACTGATTTCCATACAAGTCCCGCCTTGCCGACCATATATTCCTCCGGCAACAACCCCCAATAGCGAGAATCCTGGGAATCCTCCGTCCTGTCACCTGCAACGAAGTAATAGTTCTTCCAGAAAGCATAGGATTCGATAGCTTTTCCCCCCAGGTAAACGATAGAATCCCGGTATTCCAACATCGCTTTCTGCTCCCATTCAATCGGCTTCTTGTATAGCAGATAGTTTGTGCGATTCATAGGAATTTCACCGCCTTTGCGCGGGATATAAAACGGCCCGAAATCATGGATGTCCCATCCCAGGGAGGAATCGGCAGGAAACGTATAATACACCGTTTCCTCAAAAGAGTCTTTATCTCGCATCGAAATCCTTTTCTGTGCATCCATATTCCCTAACGGAGCATCTACTCCTCTTATCTCAAAGAAGCCGTTACGGATAAAGAGGGTATCCCCCGGCAATCCGATACAACGCTTGATGAAGTATTTCATAATATGCATCTCTATCTTATCCCAATTGCGAAAATGTGGATAATTAAACACCACCACATCATTCCGCCGCAACTTCCGGATGCCGGGAGCACGGTATATCTCCACCTGCTCAACCCGCAAAGTAGCAAACAGATTAAACAACCGAGGGCCTGGAATAAGTTTATAGACCAACACTCTGTCGCCGGTTGTTAATGCAGGCGACATCGAGTCGCTGGGTATTTTAAAAGAAGCGAAAAAGAAAATCTGAAGGCACAGCATAACGATACCCACTATGCAAAGATAGTAGATGATGTCAATGAATATCCTTACGAGTGACTGGGCTTTCTTTTGCTTTATACTATTATTGTCCAAGATTAAAGTACATTAGCGTGTCATCGGGATCTTCTACGATCATGTAGCCAATTTCTTCTTCCTCATCTATATGTAAACAGGTTCCTCGTTTGGGGAGATTCAGAAGTTTTACCGGATTTCCGTTCCAATCTATTACTTGAATTTTAGTGACCGGATTTTCATGTCCGGCATTATCATAATCATACAAAATGTAAATGTGTTTGGATGAACATGAAACAGATATTATTCCTTTTTCAACATCCATGCCACTCTCAACAGCAAGCATCGTTTCATTATCAGTATACAGATAATTATAATTCCCAATACACATACGCTTAACTAAGGTTGGCGTAGATATTCCTGCACTATAATCATATATTTCAAAGACATGAGGGGAATAAGTCAAAAACAGAGGAGCACTCGGATGTTTCTCAAAAGAGGTTTGATGGAACATCGCCCGCACACGATAAGAAAGATGTTTTTCTCTATCCCAATATGCGGGATATTCGCCAAATTCATGAATGAGTTCTCCTGAGTGATTAAATAGAACATAACGTTTTTCGAAAAAGCCGGAAGAAATAAATAGAGAATCGTTTATTGGAAATAGAAGATTTGCTCCATCGGGAACTTGAAAATTTTTGACCATATCTTTATTTCCATTCATCACAGAATCTAATGGAATAGAATACATCAAGGACGTTTGCCGGTAAAAGATGAACAGATGTTCTTTGTCTACGTGTATTTCCACCGGACTCATCAATTCTTTTGGACCACTCCCGACAGGTATCATTTTCCTGAGAAGTTGCTGCTTTCTTACATCATATATGTGTATCAATGTGTCTCCTCTAAAATCATTTAAAAACAACAAATTGTCTTTCTTTTGGAGTTGCATTGTAATTCCTAAAATATCTTGGTAAGGAATTGAAATACATTCTATATCTTCTTGAATTTTAAAATCCAACTGTTTAATCTTATTTTCATTGGAACAACCGGGGAAAAAGATAATTAATAGATTTAATATAAACAAAATTGCCTGTCTTTCCATTTCATTATATTTTTACAGAGACTTACTATTTTGAATAGCTGGAATCATTTTGTAAACAATCACCATTTACGGCGTTTGGATGAACGGATTTTTGAGGGCATAAATAAATTATAATCAATCATTGGAATTTCTATATTCTATAAATCATCTATATAAAATATTTTCCCATTCCCATCATCATCGTGCCCGATACAAAATATTTTCTTGTGTTTTTCATTGTAGGATATAGACTTGAGCAATTTGTTTGTTTTGAGTATTTTTTGAGGCGTCCCGTTCCAATCATAGACAAGAATTTTATTACATAATAAAACATCATCTTTCTTATCCTGGAAATCTTTTATTTTGTTTTCGTTATAAAGCATATAGATGTATTTATTTGTGACCGTTATCGACACAACGCCAAATTTGGAATCAGAAGAGAATACCGGTTGATTTTGATCGCTTTTTATAACAGGAAGAATACCTTTTGTGCTGTTTATTGTTTCTATACGGTTTGGATTTTTGTAATCATATATTTCAAATATATCTCCATATATAGAAGCCCAGACAAATCTTTTTAACTCCGCGTTGCCGGCACAAAGTCCTTGTAATACATAAGGAATAAGATCCGGACGGCAATTTTCAATAACTATGCTGTCTCCAAATTCAACGGTTGATTTGTTTTGTATATCATGCAGAGAAAAGCGTTTTTTCCCGTATTGGGAACAAATAACGCTGTTGCCGTCAAAGAAAAGCGACACGTTATCGCCCGGCACTTGTTCTAAGCTCAATAAAGCAGTATTATTAAAGGCATAAATAAAAATGTCTTTTGAAAACGTGCTTTTAACAAAAAACAGAGTATCTTTTTCATACACGTCTATTTGTTGTACGTCCGGTAACTCGTTGGGGCCAGTTCCCTTTGATAAAAAACGGGTAAGCGATTTTGTCGCCATGTTGTAGGACGATATTAAATAATTTAATTTAGGTTCCGACAGCAAAATGTAATCTCCATGAGAAAAGATAAAATCCGCATGGCCAATTGAATCTGCCGGATATTCCACTATTTCTTTTAGTGCGCACACATCTGTTTCCGAAAAGTAATCGGTCAAAAAAGTTTTATTGTTTTGACACGATATAAAAATCAAACTTGTAGTTAATGTAATCAATATTTTATTCATTGTAGAAGTCATTGCGATGTAAATTGTTATTTGCTAAATAGTTTAGACATCTATTTCCTTGTTTATTTGACCACAAATATATACGGATTACATCATATTGCAAAATATCTGATGAAAAAAAGTTCTTCCCGTCAGATATTTTTATCGGGATCCTCTTGCATAGCCATGGCAATTATACGAAAAAGCAGGACAGGAAGAAAGGATAAAAATATAAATTGATTTCATATTCTCTTTATTTTAAATGTTTTAAATGCCATAACGTCATCATCTTCACTATCTACCTGTATGTGTAGGCCTTCCGGAGAAACAAAATAGGAAAGGATTAAGTAAGGGGCATCAGGAAGAGTTGATTCTCCGATTTTATTGAATTGTTCGTCTAATATGATTACATGCAATTTTTTTTCTATTATACGACTTTCCTTTGAATAATTATACGTAGGCATAGAACATATTCTATAAAACACTTGATTGTATTTATCGTAAAGAATTCCTCCATAAATAAAATTTTCCATATAGAATGAATACACATTTTCTCTTGTAATATTGACTGAAGATCTGTCATTATCTATTGGTTTGATTTTTTCTGTTTGTTCTTTTGATCCTGCATAATAAGCTTTTTTTGCTCCTCCTAAAGAATCCAGGACATAAATATCTTCGTCAACCGCATAGCTTAAAACAATCTTGTTTTGTGAATCTATACAATAACGTACAACTCTATAATTAAGATCTGCTCCCCAATATCCTTTATGGTATATACTGGGAAAACCGTTGCATAAGATTATTTTATCATTTTCCAAATTGTAGACTGCTGTGGTTGGCATATTTTCTTCTGTTTCATTTTTGTTTTCATTAGCAGAAAGTGAAAAACCGGTCAATATAATTTCCTCACCAATCTTATTTATTGGAGATAATGTTAAAGGAAATAAAGTCGGAGGAAACATATTGTCAGAGGAAAAGCGTGTTAAATCTATATCTATTGCTTTACGCAATTTCGCATTTAAATCACTAACAAATAATTTTCGCACCCACTGATTATATAGATAAATAGAACTGTCAGCAAAACAAAAAGCATACAGTTTTCCTACACCGTTACTTCCTTCTTTATCAAAATATATCTTTTTATGAAATTCGCCGGACTCCAAATAATGAATCGTAATCGAGTTGTCGTACGCATTTATAAAGGCCAAAAAGACTGAATCATTTTGTTCTACAATCTGTAAATACTCAGTTGATTGTGTAGTATAATCATCTAAATGAATATATTTATCCTGAGATAGCAATATCTCATGTGTGTATGATTCCTGCCTAACATGAGAGTTAGAACAAGAAAAAAATAATGCGAGAAGGGCCGATTGTATCAATAAATAGATACCCCTATTGGGGAACGAGGGGTGAAAGATAATAGCTATCATGGTATTTGAATGTTTTTAATTGTGATTAGACATCTATTTCCTTGTTTATTTGACCACAAATATATGCGGATTACATCATATTGCAAAATAGCTGATGAAAAAAAGTTCTTCACGTCAGATATTTTTATCGGGATCCTCAATGAACGCTTGTCTGGGTCCATATTTTTGTCGGGACCCTCAATGAACGTTTGTTTGGGTCCATATTTTTATCGGGATCCTCAATGAACGCTTGTTGGAGGTCCATATTTTTGTCGGGATCCTCAATGAACGTTTGTTTGAGGTCCATATTTTTGTCGGGATCTTGAACGAACGCTTGTTGAGGGTCCATATTTTTGTCGGGACCTTCAATGAACGTTTGTTTGGGTCCATATTTTTGTCGGGATCTTCAATGAACGGTTGTTGAGGGTCCATATTTTTTTAGGGATCCTGAATGAACGTTTGTTGGGGGTCCATATTTTTGTAGAGACTTTAATAATGGATCGACTGAGGCAAAGTTTGTATGTTTTGCACAGAAACCATACTTTTGCGCTATGATCAACGAGAACTTTATTAGACTTTACGAGGATAGTTTCCGTAACAATTGGGAATTACCTGCTTACACGGATTATAGTAAGGACACAACCTGTAGTTTCGGGGAGGTGGCCGGAGAGATAGCGCGCCTGCACCTGCTGTTCGGCGAGCTGCAAGTTGCCCAGGGCGATAAGATTGCTTTGGTGGGCAAGGACTCCTCCTATTGGTGCACCGTCTACCTGGCGGTGGTGACCTACGGAGCGGTCGTCGTCCCTATCCTTCAGGATTTTAATCCGAACGACATCCACCATATCATCAATCACTCGGAAGCTTCCTTCCTCTTTGTGAGCGACAGGATATGGGATTCGCTGGAAGAGGAGAAGGTCGGCAACCTGAGGGGCGTCTTCTCCATATCCAACTTCCGCTGCCTGCATCAGCGAGACAGCGAAGAGATCCGGAAACTGCTGAAAGAATTGGACGCCAAGATGGCGGAACGATACCCCGCCGGCTTTACGAAGGACGACGTCCGGTATGCGGAAGTAGGGAACGACCGCGTGGTGCTGCTCAACTATACGTCGGGGACGACCGGCTTCAGCAAAGGGGTCATGCTTACGGGAAATAACCTGGCGGGCAACATCACCTACGCCCGTACGCTGGACGTTATCTTCCGGGGCGAGCGTATGTTGTGCTTCCTTCCGTTGGCACATGCGTACAGTTGCGCTTTCAACTTCTTAGTGCCAACCGCCTTCGGGGCGCATGTATTCTTCCTGGGCAAAGCGCCGGCGCCCAAGATCCTGCTGAAAGCCTTCGAGGAGGTACGCCCCCATCTGATCATCACCGTGCCCCTGATCTTGGAGAAGGTCTACAAAAAGATGATCCTCCCGCAATTGAACCGCCGCAGCATGAAACTGGCGCTCAACATCCCGCTGCTCGACAACCGCATCTATGCCCAGATACGGCGCCGGCTCAGCGATGCATTGGGGGGTAATTTCCGCGAAGTCATTGTCGGTGGAGCCGCCATGAACGAAGAGGTGACGGAGTTTTTGTACAAGATCAAGTTCCCCTTCACCATTGGGTATGGAATGACCGAATGTGCCCCGCTGATCAGTTACGACAATCACGAGGCCTTCGTGCCGGGATCCTGCGGACAGGTGCTGAAGAAAATCATGGACGTGCGCATTGACTCCCCAGACCCTTACCGGGTGGTTGGCGAGATACAGGTGCGTGGCGAAAATGTCATGCAGGGATATTACAAAAACCCGGAGGCTACCGAAGGGGTCTTCACTCCCGACGGATGGCTGCGAACGGGCGACCTGGGGACCATCGACGCCTCCAAACGCATCTATATTCGCGGAAGAAACAAAACCATGATCCTGAGCTCCAACGGACAGAATGTCTATCCCGAAGAGATCGAATCGAAGCTGAACAACCTGCCTTTCGTCATGGAAAGCTTGGTGGTGGAAAAGAATGGACGGCTGATCGGACTGGTATACCCCGACTACGACGCCGTAGACTCTACCGGCATCTCGCACGAAGACCTGACGGCTATCATGGAACAAAACTGCCGGGAAGTGAACAAACTGCTGGCGCCCTTCGAACAGATCGCTCAGATCCGCCTTTACCCTACGGAGTTTGAAAAAACGCCCAAGAAAAGCATCAAACGTTATTTGTATCACAACTACTGAGATAAATTATAAACTATAAAGATTATGAACAGATCCCTGCCCTTATTCCTCCTCTGTACGCTTTTTCCGGCCCTCGTTATACTGGTCGGATGCAGCACACGTACGCACAAAGGCCGCTATGTAGTCGTCCTCTCGATGGACGGCTTCCGATCCGACTATCCCGGACGGGCGCATACGCCGACCTTGGATTCCCTGGCGAGCGTGGGCGTAAAGTCGGCCTTCCGGCCCTCCTTCCCCAGCGTGACATTTCCCAATCATTACGCCCTGGCTACGGGTTTGCACCCCGACCACCACGGGCTGATAAACAATTTCTTCTATGCGCCCGACCTGGACCGTATCTACCGCATCGGCGACAATGAGGCCGTCACCAACCCTGACTTCTACCAGGGAGAACCCATCTGGAATACGGCCGAGAAGCAGGGCGTACGCGCCGCCTCGTTCTTCTGGGTCGGCAGCGAAGCGCCCATACAGGGCATGCAAC
This sequence comes from Tannerellaceae bacterium, assembly GCA_031271045.1. Lineage (GTDB taxonomy): Bacteria > Bacteroidota > Bacteroidia > Bacteroidales > Tannerellaceae > DFXE01. Next base: position 27,686 of record JAISWO010000060.1, on the reverse strand, counting down.
CTTCCATCTGTAAGGCCTACGACAAATCGGTACCCTTCCAGGCGCGGGCCGACTCGGTCATCGCCTGGTTGCAGTGGCCGGAAGACGTACGGCCCCGACTGATCATGTGGTATATGGAAGAACCCGACGGTATCGGGCACTCGGCTACGCCGGACTCGGCCGCTACCCTCGACAAGGTGGAAGAACTGGACCGCATACTGGCCTATTTCTTTGCACAGGCCCAACAACTGGAGCATTTCGACGAAATAGATTTTATTGTCCTCTCGGACCACGGCATGGCGACGTATACGCCCGACAATTACGTCAACCTGAACGACTACCTGCCGCGCGATAGCTTTGACTACGTCTTCGACGGCGTACCGACCCTGCTCTATCCGAAAAAAACGTATACCGACAGCGCCTACGCCATCCTGCAACAAGTGCCCCACGTCAAAGCCTACCGCAAAGGTGACATCCCGCCGCAGTTCGTCTACGGCTCCCATCCCCGCATCGGCGACCTGGTGGTCATACCCGACATCGGAACCTATCTGCAGTTCCGCGCCGAATCCAGTCCCCGCCTCGGAGGAGCACATGGGTACGATAATTTCGCCCCCGAAATGGAGGCTATTTTCTATGCCGCCGGGCCTTCTTTCCGAAAGAACGTCACGTTGCCGACGATGGCCAACGTCAACCTTTACTTGATCATCACGCGGCTCCTAAACCTTGAGCCGGCTCCCAACGACGGCGATATACAGGTGGTTGAGCAACTGCTGCGTCAATAATGGCTGCTCCGGATGCGCCACTGTTGCGGGTAGAGATTATTGGCGCGATTGCCTAAGCGCTTGACAAACCCCAGCGGTAGCCCCCGGTACGTCACCAGCGCATGACCTTCGGACAAGGATTGATTGCTCCCGCCCGCCAAGGGTAGCGCTTCCTTCCTCAAATATTGAATGGCCTCTTCCCGGCTCAAGGCGATGGCATCGAACGAATCACGGTTCAGTTCCCTGCTCATGGCCAGCGAATGAGCCGGGAGGAGGTCTTTCCCTTTTATCTCACCCAGGCACAGACCGGCGCTGACGAGGTTCAAGGTTTCACCGAGGCGCCGGTAATACTCCTGATGGCAGAGAGGAAAAGCCTCTATCCGGTCGCCACAACGTTCGATGCGGAAATCCTCCGGATGCAACAGCCGGCTCCCGACGCCGGCGGGAAGAGCACCCGGCGACAGACGGCGCTTCTCCTTCGCAGCCTTGCGCCGAAAAGGCTCCCCTACCCTCTCCTCGTCGCCCGTTTTGCGCACAAGGGCCAGGAAGAAACCCTCGCCCCGGGTCCGGTGCGGAAAGAAACGATACGCCGGACCGGCATTTTTCAACGCCCCGCTCACTCCCCAGTCCGTTTCCGTGGAAATGGCAAGAGCTTCGGCTCCGAGCGTCTCGACGATGTAAGCAAGATTATCTTCGTTCTCTTCCGTGTTGTAAGTGCAGGTGCTGTATGCCAGCAAGCCTCCGGGCTTGAGAGCTCCCCAGGCATCCTTGAGAATCCTCCGCTGGCGGGCGGCGCAAAGGTTTACGTTCGACAAGTTCCACTGTCCGACACTGGCAGGGTCTTTGCGAAACATTCCCTCGCCCGAACAGGGAACGTCGGCTACGATCAGATCGAAAAAATGCGTCAACCGCCCAACGTCCGCCGGGTCGTTACAACTGACAATCACGTTGGGATTCCCCCACTTCGTCAGGTTTTCGGCCAGGATATGCGCCCGGCTACGGATCACTTCGTTGGCGACCAGCAGGCTACCGCCGGGCAGCAGGCTGCACAGATGCGTCGATTTCCCCCCCGGGGCGGCGCAAAGATCCAAACACACTGCCGGCTCCCGCACATACGTCCTGATCGCCTGCTCCAGGAACATGGACGAAGCTTCCTGCACATAATAGGCTCCTGCGTGAAACAAAGGATCGAAGGTAAACGCCATCCGTTGGGGCAGGTAATACCCCGTCTCGCACCAGGCAATCGCCTCGGCCCCTTCCGGCGTCGTGGCGATTTTATCTCTGTTCATACGCAGGCTTGCTACCGGCGCAGCTTGCAGGGCAGCTTCCAGTCCATCGTAGTCTTCCCCCAGCAACGCCCGCGTGCGGAGGACAAAAGCGTCCGGGAGCGTCATCAGGCACATTCGCGCTTGAGGTGGTGCGCCTGATGTCGGTATTCGGTAGCCGTCATGCCGGTTGCGTTCTTGAAGAAGCGACTGAACGAGGGATGGTCTTCAAATCCGAGGGTGATGGAAATCTCTTTCGACGACTTGGAGGTGTAATGCAGCAACCTTTCGGCTTCGGCAACGATACGGTTGTGGATCACCTTGATGGCCGACGGCTGATGGTAAAAGGACAGAATATTGGCCAGCGTCTTCGACGATTTGTGAAGCATATCGGCATAATCCTGCACTTGCTTCTTCTCCCTGAAATGCTCGTCGACCAGGGCGTAGAACTTGCGCATGATCTCGAAGCGCACGCAGCGATGCGGCAGTATGCCGTGTTTGTTACGCGCCAGGCGGCAGCAAATGATGATGGCTCGCTTGAGGACGATACGCAACATCTCGTCCTGCATGGAGTCGCGAACGGCTACTTCTTCGAGGAAGACGTCTGTAATCTGGTCGAGCTTGGGCACATCCTCCTGACTGACGCGGAAACTGACGACGTTCAGCGATCCATTGAAAAGAAGTCCGTTGCAAAAGACCTCGCTATCATGGTCGGCAATATGGTAAAAGCGGTCGTTAAACAGCATTACGCGGTAGTATCCGTTGACCATACCCATCTTCAGGTGATGCAGATAAGAGAGTGAAACGATCTCGCCGGCATGGAAGGTAAGATGTTCGTGGTTAACAATCAGTTCCACTTCTCCCTCGACAATCCAGATGAATTTATAGAGGGTTTTGTCTCGCAACAATTCTGCGTCGAGCTCGTCACACAGAATCAGTTTGCTTTTTACTTTAGGGTTTTCATACACATGTTTCATGGGTTGTAGCTTGATTGATTATCTGCCAAAAGTAATACTTTTAATCGTATCTTTGCGCGCACATAAGTAAATCAATATGTCAATCGTCTTTAAGACTATTCAAGTAGCCGACCGGGAGGCTATCACTTCTTTTACAATGAAAAGCCCTTACCGGAATTGCGACTTTTCTTTTGCCAATATGTGTAGCTGGCGTTTTCTGTACCATAGTGAATATGCGATCGTCGACGGTTTCCTGCTGATTCGTTTCAGGATTGAGGAGGATGAACGCCCGGTCTATATGTGTCCCGTCGGGGAAGGTGACCTCTCGCATGCCGTCCGCCTGCTCGAAGAAGATGCGCTTTCGCAGAAGCGCCCGTTGCGGATGCTGGGCGTTACCCCCGAAGGGAAAAGCCGCTTGGAAGAGGCCTTCCCTCAAGGATTCCGCTTCATTCCCGAACGGGATTATTTCGACTATATTTACCTGCGCGAAGACCTGATCAGCCTGTCGGGGAAGAAATATCAACCCAAACGAAACCACATCAATAAGTTCACCAAACTTTACCGCTATACCTACCTCTCGATTACTCCGGCTCTGGTACCCGAATGTTTGATGCTGGAATGTAAATGGTATAAAGCCAACCGGACAGATGCTGATGCCGAAGAGCTGAGCTACGAGCGGCGTTCGATGACCTTTGCCCTTCAGCATGCCGCGGAGCTTGGATTAACGGGAGGAGCTATCTGCGTTGAGGGGCAGATAGTCGCCTTTGCCTTTGGCGCCCCGGTCAACCGGGACACCTTTGCCGTACATGTAGAAAAGGGCGATATCCACTACGACGGCGTGTACAGCCTGATGAATTATGAATTTGCCAACCATATCCCCGAACAATACACCTATATCAACCGGGAAGAAGACCTGGGTATTCCCGGTCTGCGCCAAGCCAAACAATCCTACCGCCCGCATCTGTTGCTGGAAAAGAATACGGCCATAAAGAAATTACAGGAATAGAGGGAAGGGGCGTTATTTTTTGTTCTGCCTTTTGCGTTCGTTCTCATCAAGAGTGATTTTACGCATCCGCATGTGAGAGGGTGTTATCTCTACGTATTCGTCTATCTTGATGTATTCCAGGGCATCTTCGAGGCTGAAGACGATGGGGGGCGCCAAGGCTATTTTTTCGTCAGACCCGGAAGCGCGCATATTGGTTAGTTTTTTCGACTTAGTGACGTTGACCACGAGGTCTCCTTCTTTCGTATGCTCGCCTACGACCTGCCCGGCATAGACGTCGTCTTGCGGAGCGATGAAAAAGCGCCCGCGGGATTGTAAGTTGTTGAGGGCATAAGCAAAGGCCGTACCTGTCTCCATCACGATGATAGAGCCGTTGAGGCGGCGTTCTATTTCGCCTTTCCATGGTTGGTACTCCAGGAAGCGGTGGGCAATGATGGCTTCGCCGGCCGAGGCGGTCAGTATCGCATTATTGAGCCCGATAATTCCTCGCGAAGGGATGGTAAACTCGAGGTGCATCCGTCCGTTTTTGCTTTCCATCAAGGTCATTTCGCCTTTGCGCTTTGTAACGATGTCAATGATACGGCTGGCGCTTTCTTCGGGCAGATTGATGGATAATTGCTCCACCGGCTCGCACCTGACGCCGTCGATTTCTTTTATGATAACTTGCGGCTGGCCTACCTGGAGTTCGTAGCCTTCGCGCCGCATGGTTTCGATCAATACCGAAAGATGGAGTACGCCGCGACCGTAGACTAACCAGGCGTCGGCCGATTCGGTTGGAATCACGCGCAATGCCAAGTTCTTGTCCAATTCCTTTTGCAGGCGTTCGTACAGGTGGCGGGAGGTTACGTATTTTCCGTCCTTACCGAAAAAGGGAGAGTTGTTGATAGTAAAGAGCATCGACATGGTGGGTTCGTCGATGGCTATGGTGGGCAGGGGTTCCGGATTGTTGATGTCGCATACCGTTTCACCGATTTCAAAGCCATCTATGCCGATCAGGGCGCAGATGTCTCCCGACCGGACGGAAGTGACCTTGGTGCGTCCTAATCCTTCAAACACATCGACTTCCTTGATCTTCGACTTGATTTGCGTGCCGTCGCGCTTGCAGAGGATGATCTCCTGTCCTTCCCTTAGTTCTCCTCTGTGTACGCGTCCTACGGCAATGCGTCCTACATATTTGGAATAGTCGAGCGAGGTAATCAGCATCTGTGAAGCGCCTTCCAAGGCTTGGGGTTCGGGGATATGCTGGATGATGGCATCGAGTATGGGATAGATCGTATCGGTAGGTTTCTGCCAGTCTTCCGACATCCAGCCTTGCTTGGCGGAGCCATAGATGGTGGGAAAGTCTAATTGTTCTTCCGTAGCGTCGAGGCTGAACATCAGGTCGAACACCATCTCCTGTACCTCCGAGGGACGGCAGTTGGGTTTATCTACTTTGTTGATAACCACGATCGGCTTCAACCCTAATTGGATGGCTTTTTGCAACACGAAACGGGTTTGTGGCATGGGTCCTTCAAAGGCGTCGACCAACAACAAGCAGCCGTCGGCCATATTCAGTACGCGTTCTACTTCGCCTCCGAAGTCAGCATGCCCCGGTGTGTCTATGATGTTTATCTTATATCCTTTATACTGGATAGATACATTTTTTGCCAGGATCGTGATTCCCCGTTCGCGCTCCAGATCGTTACTGTCTAAGAACTGATCAAGTTCGTCGTGCCCTTCCCTAAAGAGTTTTCCGGCCAGTAACATTTTATCTACGAGCGTAGTTTTCCCATGATCCACGTGTGCAATAATTGCGATATTTCTAATCTTTTGCATTGAGACTAATTTTCTGCCCGCAAAAGTACAACAAAATCCAAGCCTCACAAATAATATATGCAAAACTATTGTCAGTCAAAAAGTAATATATATCTTTGCACCCGCTTAGATAATATAATTATTCATTTATTAAAGTAAAAAGGAATCATGTATTTAGATTCAACAAAAAAGAAGGAAATCTTTGAGAAGTACGGGAAATCCGAGACGAATACCGGTTCTCCGGAAAGTCAGATTGCATTGTTCTCATACCGTATCTCTCATTTGACGGAACATTTGAAGTCAAATCATAAGGATTACAACACGGAAAGAGCGCTCAAGATGCTGGTAGGTAAACGTCGTCGTTTGCTTGATTATCTGATCAAAAACGACATCGAAAGGTATCGTTCCATCATCAAAGAGCTTGGCATCAGAAAGTAAAACATCCGATGAAAGATTAAAGAAAGGTAATTCCCAAAGGAGTTACCTTTCTTTTTTTATTTCACTTCTTAAATACCTGCTCAAAAGTATCGACCGACGGTACTTCATTTGGAACTTTAACAAATCCTTAAATTATCTGTCCGCCCCTCCGTTCCGGGAGCTTTCCAAGGATAATAGGTTATAAAGCTAACCGTCCCGGATGGTGGAAATCCATTATGCCTTCCAATTGCAAAAGTTTTATTTTCGTGTCAATACCGCCTGCGTATCCTGTCAGGCTACCGTTTTTACCTACGACGCGATGACAGGGAATCAGAATAGAAACCGGATTATGGCCCACCGCAGCGCCAATTGCCCGCGCCGACATTCGTTTGCCTTTGTTTTCCTCCTCAAACCATTTGGCAATCTCTCCGTAGGTGGAGGTTTGTCCGTAAGGAATTTCACGGAGATTCGCCCATACCGACCTTTGAAACGGGCTACCCTCAGGCCTAAGCGGCGGCATGAAATCCGGGTTTTTGCCGGAAAAATAAACGTCAAGCCATTGCCTGACCGTTTCAAACACAGGCAGGTCCTGTTCCGAGACCTCCTTGCCCAATGTCCTTGCGAAATACTTCTGCCCTTCTATCCAAAGCCCGGAGATACGTTCTCCATCACTCGAGACGGTGAGTAGTCCGACCGGCGATTTAATTTTGCTGATAAATATCATAATGTTGTTTCTTGAAGATGGGAATATGTTCTTTTGTTAAGCCAGAAAAGCGGCGGCCCGGCTGAACAGTCCGGAGAAACTTTGCTGAACTATTTCTGCCGCCACGCGATTGTGAACAGGAAAGGGAACCTGGTGGGAATATTCGTAGGGGAAGTCCAATTCTTCCAGTATCCTGCCGGCGCATTTTTCGCCAAGCGCTTCCCTGACGCCAAAGGTGGGAACAACCGTATCTTTTTTCAACGTGATTGCCGTAATGCGGTGTTGATTTTCCTGAAAGAATGTTTCTCTGTAACGACGATATGTACTGAACGACAACATGGCCTTGAATGCTTTTTCTATGAAATCTTCCTTCCTTTTCAAAATACTCAATCCTTTATGGAGAAAATCGTTCAGGAAATAATCTTTCAGTTTATGAAAAGCTTCCCAGTCCACTATATCGCGCGAATTGCCATTCATCCGGCTGAAAAGCGTACCGCCGCAAAACATGAACAGACGGCTGTCGGACGTCAGTTTCTCCGGATTTGACAACAGCAGCACTTGAGCCAGAAAAGCGCCGATGGAATAAGCAAATATATTGATCGACGTGTTTGGGGCGAATAACGGATGCTGTCCGTTTTTTATTTCTCTGATCAATTGCCAGAGGTTGAAAATGGATTCTTTTCCGGAAATATAGAAGCGGACAGGATTGTCGGATAAGCGGCTGCTAAGCGCCAGATTGGCGAAGGTAGAGTTTTCCAGACCCGTAAACTTTTCTTTCCGGCTGTTTACGTAAGGTAAGAGTGTTCGCGGGTTATACCAGCTTCCGGGTGTGCGGTTCATGTGAAAGGCAATGGGAAAGAGGATAACCGCTCTTTCGGTTTGAAGGGCCAATTCTTCCGCCCAGGGCAGGTACTTCTCCCAATTGCGTTCGTTCAGGCCGTGCAATAACAGAATCGCTTTGTTTGTTTGCACAACGCCTTGACGTACGAAAACCGTATACGTGAACCGCTTGTTTTCCTCAATATCATCGTCCGAGACGGAACAAAATGCAGGCGGGGCAATCGTTTGCTGAATCTGTTTGATTTCCGGATTAACGAATACCTGATTAAATCGAAACGGACGTATTTTCAATGAAGTATCCTCCAAGCACACTTCTTTTTCGTATGAGAACAAATCTTTCAATTTCCGGAAGCGTTCAGCAAATTTCAACTGTTCCCGAATCGTCATGATGTCTTATTTTAATTGTTGAAACTTTTTTGTGTCGTCTATCATCTTGCCGTCTTCGATGCGGAAAAAGCGCTGATTGGTCGTCGGGGCGTTTAAGCCGCCCAGGTGTTGCCGGTATGCGCCGAGCTTGATGTAATCAAATTTCAGCATAGAGACTTCCGGAGGCAGGGTGGCTTTTCCCGAATACCAGGCGGTTTTGATGCGGTTGCTTTTCTTTCGGATGAAGGCGGCCAGGCGTTCGACTTCGCACGGCTCGGCGTCGCCTCCCATAAAGCAAAGGCAGGTGATGGCGTCGCCATAGTTGCCAAGCCAGGTAGCGAGGACGCCTTCGTCGAGTATCTCGCCGGCGTCGTGCTGAAGATGCGGGCTGTGGCAACCTACACAACGGTTGGGGCAGTTGGTGAGATTAACGGCCAGCGTCACTTCACCGGGCACTTCCTGAAAGACGATATCATAGTTGTGAAACCGGAGCATAATGACGTTTGGCGGCTTCCTGCTGCCGGGGTTGCGAGAAATTGCTGATGCGTTTCATATAGCCGATGATGCGGGTCAGATAATCCAGGTTCCGGCTTTGGCAAGCGGGGCAGACGGTCAGTTTGCGTTTGTAGATGTGCCCGCAGTCGTTGCAAACCGTATTCGGAATATTGAACGTAAAATAGTTGCATCCTTCCTGGGTTGCTACGCGCAGAAGGTGGCGGTATTGTTCACGGTTCAGATGTTCTTCCAGATTGAGGTGCAGGGCGGAGCCTCCGGTCAGGTGTTCGATGTATTTCCGTCCGTGCAGGCGGAATTTGTCGATGATGTTCAGCGAATCGTCTTCGACGATGTAGAAGTAGCTATTGTAGCAGTCGCGGTTTACCTTATAGCCACTCCGTTTGTCCCATTGGGCATGTTTGACGCCAACGTTTTCGGCGGGAATCATTTCACAATTAAACATCACGTCTTCCGTACGGTAGCGTTTGTTGTAAATTTCGATCAGTCCGAGCACCTGTTGCACGAACGCAGCGTAATCCGGGTTGTCGGTAATTTTGATACCCATGAACTCGGCGGCTTCGACAAGGCCATTCACTCCGATGGTGAGGTATTGCCGGTTCATATTGATATAGCCTGCCGTAAAGAGGGGGAGCATGCCTTTTTCGTACATGTATTTCAGGTTGTCGTTGTAAGCTAACTGCACTTTGTGCACCAGCGCAACGATGTCTTCGAGGTAAAACATATAGTGCAGGCCTTCACGGGCGGCTTGTTGGATGCAACGGTTCAGGTTGATGGTGAGTACGCTTTTCGATCCGGTGGATACGCCGCCTGCTCCCAGCGTATAGCTGAATCCGTTGTCCTGGATTTCGTTGCGCAGGCGGCAGCAACTGCTCAACGAATCGGCATTGTCGCTCATATAGGTGAAGAACGAATGTCCTTCGGCATACATTTCGGCCGTAAAGTCGCCGTATTCCTGGTCTTTCACGTCGCCACCCTCGGTCAGCAAGGCCATCGTTTCGACGGGAAAGGTCAGCACGGCGCGGGTGCGTTCGTGGTTGAACCATTTCATGAAACGTTTTTGCAGCCAGTTGAGCGAATCCCAGTCGGGACGGTTGCCGTCGGGGAAATAGAAGTCGGCGAAGAGGCTTTCAAAGTAATAGCGGTCGTAATAGGATATGTTCCAGAAGACGGCCTGATAGTTTCGCGCGCCGGTGGGCTGGTTGATCGAGTAAACGATTTGCTCGAAGTAGTCGGTGATCACTTTGTCGAGCGTGCGTTGTTTTTTCGACAGGTCGACGATTTCCGTTGTGCGGAGGAAATAATCCTGTCCGTATTCCAGTCCGATGAAGTAATTCATATACATCAGGAACTCCGGCGTGGCGCAGGCGCCGCTCAGCATACTGGAGACCATGAAAACCATGTTGATGAATCCGCCGCAAAAGGATTTCAGGTTGGCCGGCGGCTTGGAGTTGCCACCGATGGATGCGGTTCCGCCGATCAGCCAGGGATACATGGTGATGCTGGCGCAATAATTGGCCAGGCTGGTTTCGTCGTTCTTATATATATAATGGTTGTTCAACAATTCGATGTAACGGTCGGCTATTTCTCTGCCGTAGGTTTCCTTCAGTCGGTCGGTGAGCATCCGGCGGTTGAGACGGATGAAATTTGATTTGGGCAACTCGCCGATAAGCGTTGCCATGTTTTTGTTTTCCACATTGGCGTTGGCGTCGTATTTACTGCCCGAAGCGGCGTTGGAGGCGTCGCAGTAGTCCATCAGGAATCGGAGTTTGTCGCGCACTTCGCGGTCTTCCAGGTGTTTCTGCCGGTAGAGCATATAGGATTTGGCAACGGCGTAATAGCGTTCGGACATCAGGGCAACTTCCACCTGGTTCTGAATTTCCTCCACCGTAGCGCCGCTGGTGACACTGATGCGACTCAGGATGTTTGTTATTATTTCCTGCGTCGCAAAGATTCCTACCGACAGGAATGCCTTCGCGATGGCATTCCTGATTTTTTCGACCGAGAAGACCTCTTGTTTCCCGTCTCGTTTGATGATATATATTTCCATACTGCATTAATTAATCTCCAGATAAATTGAGCAAATCGTTTCAAGCTTTATTCCCCGAAAGGTTTAACAAAGGGAAAGGGTGCCGCCGAAACGCGACCCAAAGATAGAGATAATAATCGAACATAAGTCCGGCCTGAAAATTTTACCACAGGATCCGATTAGTTTTCCCCCTGTGCAATATATGGGAGGGGATTGCAAGACCTCTCCCCCTCTTGCACAACCTTATTCACTTCCCACGCTCTGCGTTTTATTATTAAAATACCGCATTTATGGTATTTACACGGACAAAATGTCCTCTACTTTTGTGTCGTAAATTATACAAATAACAAACTTTACTCAATCTACTTTTTATTTTATGACTAACTCAATCCTACCGGGGAGCAGACATCTGCTCCCCCAAGGGGGAAGAACCCTCTTTCTCCTTACCCTCGCGTTCTTCTTGCCGGCGATCGCCTTCGGGCAGACCGCCATCCGGGGCTTCGTCGCCGACAGCCGGACCAACGAGGCCATCATCGGCGCTACCGTGCTGCAAAAATCCTCTGCCAATGGCGTCACTACCGGCGCAGACGGCAGTTTCCGGCTCCAAATAGAGGGCGCATTGCCCGCTACGCTGGAAGTGCGCCTCGTCGGCTATCGCTCACAGGAAGTGGAAGTCTACGACGCCGGTGAAATCCTGCGTATCGCCCTGACGGAAGACTTCAACCTGCTCGACGAGATCGTCGTCACCGGCTATGTACAGCAAAAGCGGGGTGTCGTCACGGCCTCCATATTCGACGTCAAGGCGGAAGAAATCACCGACATCCATGCCGCCAGCTTCGACCAGAAGCTCGAAGGACGCATACCGGGTGTCGTCGTCAGCAGTAATTCCGGAACACCCGGCACGAGCGTCGCTCTGCGCATACGGGGAACGACCTCGATCAATGCCGGCAACAGCCCTCTCTATGTTGTCGACGGCATCTTCGTCAACAGCAACGCCATCCAGCAGATAAGTAACGGCGGACAGACGGTCAATTCCCTGGCCGACCTCAACCCGAACGACATCGAAAAGATCGAAGTCCTCAAGGATGCCAACGCTACCTCCATCTACGGATCGCGCGGAGCCAATGGAGTCATACTGATCACTACCAAACGCGGTCGGTATAACGCCAAAACAACCGTCTCTTTCGGCGCCCGCCTCGGATTCTCCAAAGTTCGCAAGCTGTGGAAGATGACCAACGGGCCGGAATATGCCACCCTTGCCAACGAAGTCTTCCTCAACGACGGCGGAGATCCCTCTAAGATCCCCTACCCCTACCCCGATGCCGAACCGTCTTATATTGAACAGAAGCTGGACGATATATTCCGCACCGGTTTGCAGCAAAACTACTTCCTCAACTTCTCCGGCGGAGATGCAAAAACGACCTTCTACCTCGGTTTGGACTTCAACGAACAGGTCGGCACCAACAAACCGGACGATCTGAAGCGTTACAGCATCCGTATCAACCTCGATCATAAGGTGACGGAACGGCTGAAGGTTGGTGCCTCCGTCTCCCTTTCGCGTCTGGACCGCAAGATCGCCCTGACGGGCAACAATACGGCGGCGCCGATACCCTCGGCCATCCATCCCCCGGCCAATGTCCCCTCGCGGTACGACGACGGCAGCTACGTCGTCTGGGGCATCCACGACAGTTACCTGGCGATGATCAACGACCTCGACAACCGCTCGTCGAGCAACCGCCTGATCGGTTCCCTCTACGGCGAGTACACGATCGTCGACAATTTAGTCTTCCGCACCAACTGGAACATCGACTACAATACCGTCGACGAAGACATCTATTATCCCACCGTCACTGCCAATGCCGTCTCCGTAGGCGGACGAACCACCTCGGCGCACACCAAACGGCAGACCCTGATCAACGAGCAAACCTTACGTTACAGCGCCACGTTGAATGATCTTCACAGTCTTTCCTTCCTGCTCGGTAACACTGTGCAGAAGAACAACACCTCTTCCCGCACTGTCACCGCCACCGGATTCCCCAGCGACGACTTCCGCGAGATCACCTCTTCCGCCTTACAGACGGCCCGGGGGAGCAGTCACCAGAACGCACTCATCTCCTTCTTCGGACGGACAGCCTACGACTATGACAATAAATATATAGCCGACCTGAACGTCCGCTTCGACGCTTCTTCCAAGTTCGGGACAAGCAATAAATGGGGCACCTTCCCCTCAGTCGGCATCGCCTGGAACCTGACCGAAGAAGACTGGTTCCGAGTCCCTCGCATTGATGGCCTCAAACTAAGGGCCAGCTACGGCATTACGGGCAATCAGAACGGGATCGATAACTATGCTTCCTACGGCCTGTGGGAAGGGGGAGCCAACTATAACGACAATTCCGGCTTGCGCCCCAAACAACTGGCCAACCCGGATCTGAAATGGGAGACGACCTCACAGTTTAACGTCGGCATCGACTCCCGTTTCTTCAACAACCGCTTGGAAGTCGAGCTGAATTATTATAACAAGTATACACGCGACCTCTTGGTCAGCTCCCCAATCCCGACCATCTCCGGCTTTTCCAGCATCACGAAGAACGACGGCGAGATCAGCAACCGCGGCATAGAGCTGGCTATCAACTCCGTCAACGTCCAAAGCAAGGACTTCACCTATACCTCTTCGTTCAATATCGCCCACAACAGGAACCGCATAGAGAAACTGGAAAATACCATCGAGCAATATAGCTGGATCCGGATGGAAGAAGGGCAGTCGATGTTTACGTTCTACACCTACAAGCAGCTCTACGTCGACCCCCAGACGGGCGATGCCGTCATCGACGATTATAATAAGGACAAACAGATCAATGCCGACGACCGTCAGTACGTTGGTAACGCCCTGCCTGTGGTCAACGGCGGCCTGGATAATACATTTAAATATAAGAACCTCGATCTCGACCTCTTTCTCACCTATTCGATCGGCAACGACGTCCTCTATATGTTCCAGTACATGCTACAACACGGAGGTACGCGCCCGGCCTGGGGCTATACCACCGAACAGCTCAAGCGCTGGCAGAAGCCCGGCGACATCACCGACGTCCCTCGCATGACGACCAAAGGGCTGAATTATGCTCTCCGTACGGACCGCTTCCTCGAAGACGGCTCGTTTCTGAAAGTCAGAACCGTCACCCTGGGTTATAACGTCCCCCGGAAGCTCCTCAGTCGTTCCGGCATAAGTAGCCTGCGCCTCTTTGCCACCGGCACGAATCTATTCATCCTGACCAACTATTCCGGCACCGATCCCGAAATCAATGTGGCCGGCAATAGCGAGAATATCCTGGGAATAGATTTCGCTACCGCCCCCTCTCCCCGTACTTTCCTCTTTGGAGTCAATCTAACCTTTTAATTATCCCGTATGAAAACAACATTCAACATAAACAGATCCTTCCTCCGCCTCGCTCTTGTCCCTGTCCTTGCCTTTACGCTCGCGTGCGACAACCTTCTACAGCCGGAGCCTACCACAGAGATAAGCGACAATCGTTCCATCTACGACGAAAAGAGCGCCACGGCCGCCCTCAACGGCACCTACGATAACTTGAAAGAAAGTGGTTACTACGGCCTGGACTTAAATTTTATCACCTACCTCTTTGCAGACAACGTGAAGTTCGTCGGTATTCAGACCTACTATAAGATCTTCATCCGTCCGGACGGTTACGGAAAGACCAGCCTGCAATCGGATAACAGCGCACTGGCCGGCGTCTGGTCGGCGATCTATAAGACGATCAATAGTGCCAATCACCTGATCGAGAAAGTCCCCTTAGTTGACGATCCTAATTTCACGCAGGAAGAGCGTAACGACATCCTCGGACAGGCCTATTTCATCCGCGCCCTGAGTTACTTCGACCTCTCACGCTTTTGGGGAGGCGTCCAGTTGGTACTCAAACCAACAACAAGTCCCAACGACGTGGTCGGAATCAAGCGCAGCTCCCTGGAGGATACCTATGCCCAGGTCCTCGCTGACCTTGCCGAAGCCGAAGCAAGGCTAACCCCCAAGTCTTCGCGCATCTTCGTCGACCTGGGAGCCGTACAAGCGCTCGCCGCTCGCATCGCCCTCTATCGGGAAGAGTGGGAAAAGGCCGAAACGTACGCCTCGCGTCTGATAGGGAACGAGAAGTACGCCCTGGTAAAACCCTATGCCGTCTTCTATACCACCAAGGCCTCGACCGAATCTATCTTTGAACTGGAGTTTACCGTCTCCGAAAGCAATCCGAGCAGCAATTGGTGGCGGCCTTCCGAGCTGGGCGGACGGTACGAGGCGTCACTCAACGACGTTATCGTCGGCCTTCTGAAGGATCCTGCAACAGGCGGTAACCGTGGCGACCTGGTTCTCGAATCCGAACGGCGCAAAGAGATCTATAATGGATTCTACTGGCGAGGTCAGCGCGACGATCCGGAATATCTCTTCCGCATTGCCGAGCAATATCTCATCCGCGCCGAAGCCCGCGCTCGCCGCAACAACCTTGCCGGAAGCCTCGAAGACCTCAATGCTGTCCGTGAACGGGCCGACGTACCGCCGCTCGACAGCCAGAGCTACGATACCTTGGACAAAGCCCTCCAAGCCCTCGAAAAGGAACGACGCATTGAGTTCGCCGTCGAGAATCACCGCTTCTTTGACCTCAGGCGCACCAACCGTCTGGGCGCCGTCCTGGGTGAAGACGAAGGCTATCTCTTCCCCATTCCCCTGAACCAGTTAGACCGCGACCCCTACCTGGAACCTAATCCGTCGAATTGAGTAAACTGTAACTCGTAATTTAATAATAATATGACAATCAGAAACATCTTCGCAGGGTTCGTCCTGCATCTTCTCTTCCTCGCCCCGCTCTATGCACAGCTGGGGAAGACTGCCGCCGGAGAAAAGAAACCGGTGGGCATTGATTTCTTTACCCAGGTCTACGGTATCTCCAACCTGAAAGAGAAAGACGGAAACATCTTTTTCACTCTCAGCAAGCCTGACAAGGAGACCGGCGCCTATCCGCGGCATCTGTACCAACTGATCGACGGACAAGCCGTCCTGCTGAGCCAGTCCAACATCTCGGATTATTTCTTCTGGGAGGACGATATCATCTTCCGTGGATTCAGGGATGAGGCCGACCAGCGTCGGAGCGGCAGACCGGGCGAACGTCCTACCGTCTTTCAGAAGCTAAGTCCCAATGGATATGCCGAGGCCACCGAATGGCTCCGCCTTCCCTTTGCTGCCGGACAGATTCAATGGATCGACAAGGAACATTTCTTCTACACATCTTCTTATAACCATCATGCCGGGGAGGAGGGCAAGACCTACTACGTCCTCGACGAGTTGCCTTTCTGGTCGAACGGCCGGGGATTTACCAGTGGGACGCGCACTCATCTCTATTATTACAACAAGGGAGAACGTACACTACTGACCGACACCCTCGGAAGCGCCTCCGGATTCGTGCTTAGCCCCAATAAAAAGACGCTTATCTACACCGAACGCCCGGCCTACTACGGTAAAGCTCCACGCGAAGGGAGCCGTTTGGTCGCCCTCGACGTGGAAACGCTGACGAAAACCGACGTCCCCCTGCCTGAAAAGACATCCGGCTCCGGCGTTCAGTTCATCACCGACGACGAACTGCTGCTAACCCTGCGTCCCATCGCTCAGGAAAATGGCGAGGAGGAAGGACCGGCGGCTATCTACCGCCTTCAACTCCGCAGCGGAGAGGCAACGAAGGTGTTCGAACCCTTGCTGTACGACCTGGGAGGCGGCGTCGGGTCGGACATCGGCTCTGGAGGACGGTCGCCCATCACCTGGGATAAGACCGGCATACGTTTCGTCACCACCGACGCCGATCATGCCCCCCTCATTCACGTTTCCTTCAAAGATGCACACGTCAGTTTCCTCAGCAAAGACAAAGTCAGCATCCAGGAATACCTGCCCTACAAAGACGGATTCCTTGTCACCGCCCTGGTCGGGCAGCAAGGAAGCGAAATCTACTTCCTCAACAAAAAAGGCGAGCTGACCGCCTTGAGCGCCATCAATAGTAAAGTCTTCGGCGAGCATCAAATCGTTCATCCCATCGAAATCACCTTCACCAACGAAGAAGGCCGCCACCTGAACGGCTATGTCCTCCCGCCTGCCAACTACGAGAAGGGGAAGAAATATCCCGCCATACTCGACATCCACGGAGGCCCTCGCTCGGCTTACGGCGTCGTATTCTTTCACGAGATGCAATACTGGGCCAATCAGGGTTACGCCGTCTTCTTCACCAATCCGACAGGCAGCTCCGGACGAGGCTATGACTTCGGCAACCTGAGAGGCAAGTTCGGAACGATCGACTACCGCGACCTGATGACCTTCACCGACGCCGTACTGGAACAAACCGATTTCATTGACGAGAATCGCCTCGGCGTAACCGGCGGTTCCTACGGAGGCTTCATGACCAACTGGATCATCGGCCACACCAACCGTTTCAAGGCAGCAGCCTCCCAGCGCTGCGCTTCCTCCTGGATCTCTTATTTTACGACAGCCGACATCGGCTACACCTTCACGCAATCCAATCTGACGACCGACCCATGGAAAAATTCCGACCTTCTCTGGGAACGTTCACCCTTAAAGTATGCCGATCAGGTGAAGACACCCACGCTTTTCATTCACAGCGAGGAAGACTACCGCTGTCCCTTGAGCGAGGGCCTCCAGATGTACTACGCCCTTCAGTATTTCGAAGTCCCCACCCGCATGATCATCTTCAAGGACGAGAACCACGAGCTCTCACGCTCCGGCAAACCGATCAACCGCATCAAGCGCCTCGAAGAAATCACGCAATGGTTTGACAACTACCTCAAATAAACTCCTGAATTTTGCCCCCGAAGCTTCCGCCTCTTTTTTTGAATACTTCGTCATGACCAAACGATACGATTACTTCATCTCTGTTGTGGGGTTTCGGAGAGACACTGGATAGGCAGGGGCCCGGAAGGGAGGGGAGGGATTATCTTTTTACGATCCGGACTGCATCGGCGCTTATGCGGCGCCAGTCACAGTCGTTGGTCAATGCAATGCGGATGGTGTCGGAGGAAAAGTAATAGGCCCCGATTGACGTCCATCCTTTGTCGGCCGTTGACAGGTTGAGGTAGGTATCTTCCGTGTCGCCGTCGTAGGAGATGCGGAAATGGTACTCGGCGGCCCGGCGGTTGGGGTTGTTCTGTCGGTAGACGTCGGACATATAATAGTAGACGTCGTAATGGCCGGGCGAGGGGACGGGGACTTTCCAGGTGGCGGTCTGGCTGCCGTTGCCGTTGCGGATAACGTATGCGGAGCGGATGTATTTGCCGTAGTATCCGGCGTTTGTCGTGGCGGTCCATTGGAGCGGCGCCCGCCAGGTGACACCGGCATAGGGGAAGGGGGAGTCTTCGATCCGGTTGATCCATTTAGGCAGGAGGCCGGAGAGCGAGGGGGCGGAGAGTTCAAACAATGCAACGTCTTCGTTGTCTACGATCACTTCGGAGGGGGCTTCGGCGGGGAGGGTTGGGAGGGGATAGTCGCCTTCGCGTTCGGTGGGAGCGGTGCGTTGTTGTTTGATGTCGGAGATGTCGTAGCGGACAACGTTGGGGAGGTTGCCCGACAGGCCGGTGTGGATCGTTACCGTACGGGGTGCATGATCCCGGAGGGAGACGATGCACTTGCCCTGGCGTGCGGGGAGCGCTATGCTGCGTGCGGGATTGGCGTCCGGCGTGGCGCGGCGGTCGTCCTGGATGCTGACCCGGACGAAGCCGTCGTTGTCGGAGTCATTGCTCAGGACGAGGCTCATGACGAACGTTTCCTGCCCCCGGTGGATGTGGCGGACTACTTCGGGCGGGTGGATGCGGTAGAGGGGGAGTGCGGCGGGGCTTTCCCATTCGTGCAGGCCGGCACGCAGGTCGGCGCCGCTGAGGAGGGAGAGCGTATCTAAGAGATCTTCGAAGCGGAGGTTGTGAAATACATTTCGAGCCAGGAGGGCATGGAGGGTGTCGCGGAAGGCTTTCTCGCCGGCGGCGGCTTCGGCGGGAGCAAAGAGGCGGGAGGCACGGAGGGTGATCAGGGGGCTGATCAGGTCGCGGTGGGCAGCATCGGAGAGGAGGTCGCGGAAACTATATTGTTGCATCAGCAGACTGGCTTTTTCCTGCCGGCTGATACCGCCGGCCTCGCGCTCCCGGTCGCCGGAGGAAAGGTCGTCGTCCGGGGCCTGGAGATACTGTCCGGTCAGATGATCGGCCGCAGGCAGGGAGGGCGAGAACACCTGGTAGCGGAAGTTATAGAACTGCGGGTAGATGAAGTACGGATTGGCTTTGGCGACGACGTCGACTGTGCCCCGTCCCGACGACCGGTAATCGTAGTCTTCCTCCCGCCGGGCCAGGATACGCAGCAGGTCGTTGAAGACGCTGACAAGGGCTTCCGTCTCGCTCAGACGTTGTCCGTTGCTCTGCGCCCGTTCAATCTTCCGTTTCACGTTCCTGTCGACGTCAAAGTCTTCCGGATGCCAACCTCGTTCGGGGAAGAAGAGCATTTCGGGTTGCATCATCTCCTGGGCCGGCGATGCGGCGCGGGGATAGGAACTGAAGGATGCGGGCGTCTCGACGGCCGAGAAGCGCCGGAAGGGATAAGAGAGGCGGAAACTGCGTTCCACGTCCTCGCGGAAATTGCGGATAAGCGAAGGGATCGTGTCGACGATAGGCGCGAAGGCCGAAGCAAGGGGATTCCCTTCGATTGTCCAGAGATTGTAAGTGACGCTATCCGTTGCAACCGACGTCCGGCGGTAGTTGCCGGCAATCAGCGAGAGCGCCTTCAGTGGATATTCCGGGGCGAAATGCCAGGTGCCGTCTTGTCCAAGCGTTCCTTCGCCCTGCGAGATGGCCGTCAGCCCCGGTAGCAGGCGAGCTTGTAGCGTAAAACGTCCGAAGGAGCTTATCGTCGAGCGGGGATACCAATAGCTTTCGGGAGTAAGCAAAAGATAGGAAGGGGTTTGAAACAGATATTGCTTGCCGGCATTGAAGGGCGAGATACGGTTGGCTTCCGCCATCTCGGCCTCAGGAACGTCCAGGTAACAGAACGCCTCGTTTGCCCGGCCTCCGTAGGCAACAGACAGCGCAAGGGTATCGCCTTCGGAGACCAGCCGCCCGAGGTGGATCCGGATCATCTGACCGTCGCGGGTGAAGGCAACTGCCTGGCCGGCGGAACGGACAGCCTCGACGCTCAGGCCCGGATTGAGGCAGAGACAATAAATACTGTCCGGCGCCAGGGCAACAGCCTGGAGCTGCACCTCGGCGGCAAACGAGCGGGGAGATTGTTCAAACCTTATGTCGCAACGGTCGATCCGCAGCGCAGAAACAGATACGTGAGCTTTCCAGGCGGCACGAAAGAGGCGCTCTTCCTCCGCCCGGTCGATGAAACGGTAAACGGCTGTTCCGCTGAACGCCCACAGAACGATGGCGAGCGCCGTCCATACATACCTGCTGCGCGAGGTATTGGGCAAGCGTCCGAAGAGGGGAATGACCAACGAGATGCAGCCCAGCCCGGCAAAGAAATAGATGGAGCGTTGCATCAAGAGGACGTCCACGTGGGCGAAGCCGGTGATCGTCGACCGGACGGTGGGCAGATCAATCGCCATGTAATCGAACAGTCCGCCCATTGTTTCGCCGAGCGGAAACAACGTCAGCCAGATATATCCCAACAACAACAGGAAAGTGAGCGCCTGGTTCCTCAGCGCCAGCATCACAAGGGCACTCAGGCCGGTGATATACACCAACGCCGGAAGCGGAATCAGGAGGAAATAAATCAAATAGTCCGTCCCATCCACCGGAAGACCATTCAGCAACGTAAAGAGGATAGATACCGCCATCGTTGCCAGGTTCAGCAGGAAGAAAACGCGCAGATTCCCCCATATCTTACCCGCCACGTAGGCGGCGTTGCTGAGCGGACGGACGTAAAAGACCTCCGACGTATCCAGCTTGCGGTCCCTCTTCAGGAAATCGGACGACAGGAAGATGGCGATGATCGCCTGTCCTACGTTCAGGACGATCAGATGAAACAACGGTATGTTGGATGGAATGGCTCGCATGCTCCATCCCCCGCCTTCGCTCGTCCACGTAAGGACATTGTCCCATACCATAAAGACGAAGAAGATCAGCAGGGTGAAAAGCCTGAAGAACCAACTCCGCACAAGCAGCTTGCTTTCGTAGCGGGCAACGGTTTCTATGTCGTTAATGAAACGCATGTTCGGTATAATAAACGTAGGCGTGCTCAAGGTTCGGCGGAAAGGGAACGGCCTCGAAGCCTTCCACCTCATCGGCTACCAGTTGTACTTCCCATCCGGCGCCCGAGGGGATGGTCGAGACAACCGGGTAGCGGCGGCCAGCTTCCTGCAATTCATCGCCCGTCAGTTGCAGTTTCCAAACCTTGCCCTCGGCCTGTGCCAGCATCTCCTGCGGCGAACCAAAGAACGCTACTTCGCCCTTATTCATCAACGCCATTGAGCGGCAGGCGCTGGATATATCGCCCACGATATGAGTCGAAAGGAGGATTGTCACTCCACTCTCGCCTATACCGGACAACAAATTGCGGAAGCGGATACGTTCTTCCGGATCCAGTCCCGTAGTTGGCTCGTCCACAATGATCAGCCGCGGGCGATGTATCAGTGCCTGTGCAATGCCCAGACGCCGTTTCATTCCCCCCGACAGTTTACCGGCATAGCGTTCGCGCACGTCGAACAATCCTACGTTATCCAACATTTCGTCGACAGCCTCTCGTCGTTCCCTCCGGTTCAATCCCGACAGGCGGGCGGCATAATCCAGAAACTCCCAAGTCTTGTACTGGGCAAAAAACCGGAAGTCCTGCGGCAGGTATCCCAGCAAGGCACGCACTTCCCGGCGGTCCTTCCTCAGGTCGTAACCGAAGATCCTGACCGTCCCTGAGCTTGCCTCCTGAAGGGCTACCAGGATACGCATCAACGTCGACTTCCCAGCCCCATTAGGACCAAGTAGCCCAAACATACCGGTAGGAATTTCCAGATTGATATCTTTCAACGCCCGGTTACCGTTCGGATATATTTTATGAAGTCCGGCAATAGATATGCTCATATACAAAAAAGTCATTCAGATTCAAAGCACGAAGATAGCATTATTTTAACTCTATGCCGAATAGCGCGGAAAATCTTTCGCTCGCCCAACACAGGCACCAAGCCATCGTCTTCGGCAGTTACGACAACTACCTCAACTCCCCCCTCGTCCTATAAATGGGCCGCTGCCCTCCCCCCCGCTGTGAACAATCTCGTATGCACATACGAAGGTGCTCCGTACGTACATACGAAGGCGTTCCGTATGCACATACGAAGGTGCTTCGTACGTACATACGAAGAGGTCCACACGCAGGATATCACTACCGCTTATGTGGGAAAGGGTTGGGGAAAGTTATTTTGAGGTGGTGGTGGCGTCTGTTGTGAGCCAGACGGCGATTTGTTCCAGGGCGGCGGCGTCGATGGCGTTGAAGGCGTCGGGTGTGTCGCTGTCGATGTCTAAGACGGCGACGACCTGTCCGCAACGGAACAGGGGGACGACGATCTCCGAACGAGAGGCGGCATTGCAGGCAATATGGCCCGGAAACTGTTCGACGTCGGGGACGATGATCGTCCGGGCTTCTTTCCAGGCTGTTCCGCATACGCCTTTGCCGTATCCGATGCGCGTACAGGCTACCGGCCCCTGAAAGGGCGCCAATACCAGGTTCTCGCCTTTGACAACGTAGAAGCCTGTCCAGAAGAAATGAAAGCTCTGTTGCAGAGCGGCGGCTACGTTGGCCATATTGGCTACCGTATCCGTCTCGCCAGCAATCAGCGCGGCAATCTGGGGAAGCAGCTCCCGGTACATTTCTTCCTTACTGCCTTGTTGGACTGTTATGTTTTCTGCCATCTGATATGAATTGCAGGATTTGTCCGGCTTGGTGGGCCGTGGTATAGGTGGGAATGAGGATGGATTGGCGGCGACGGATCTCTTCCCCGGTGAAAGGCTCCTCCAGCAGATGCCGGCAGACGTCGATCATTTCCTCCGGCGTATCGGCAACGTGGCAAAGGGCATCAAGCCCGCTACCGGCCAGCATTAGGCGGTTGACAACGATGTGGCGTCCGGCAAAGAGGCTGTTCAGCAACTTCAGTTTCAACCCGGTGGCCTGAAAAGTCACCAGCAGGTGTACCTGCGCTTCGCGGATCAGCTCATTCATCCGTCCGGACGAAGGGTTCGCTTCGATGGCGATATGGGCATAAGGAGCTGCCGCGGCCCGTATCCGTTGCGAAGGGTTCATGCCGGCAAGGATACAGGGGCAGTTCAGCCGGCTGAAGACCTGTGTGATGAGGAAGATGGCTACGTACTCATTCTCGAATACCGACAGCTTACCGTGATAGAGGATAAACCCCGAACGTCCGGCCTGGGCCGTCACCTCTGCGGAAGCATGAAAAGCGGGAACAAATTCGATGCGTTTGTTCGGGAACATCCGTTGCAGGTAGGCCGCATCGGTCTGCGAGATAGCCAGTATGACGTTGGCCGAGGCAAGGACTTTCTGGTAATGCCGGAACCGTAAAGCCTCCAGCAGGAGGAAAAGCTTCACCGGCAGCGAACGGCATGCTCCGGCCAGCAGACGGTAATAATCGTGCTCGATATTGCCTTCGCGACAGAGCTTCAGGCGGCCTGAGAGACGTTTGTCCGTCAGGTAATAGCACGAATGTAAGCCTTCAAACAGGATCGGGTGATCGTCGCGGAGCAGGTTGCGGATCAAGGCGGTATTTTTCCGGCTATACACATTGTAGGGTAAGGTCGTCATATTCGCCATCCAGCCGGTGCGACGTTTGTAGTAATACACCGTTTCGCATAAGTCCTCCAGTTCAGCCGCCGGCGGTCGTTCGTACTCAAAGCAATGCAGAATCACTTTCACTCCCAGGCGATGGAGCGCTTCCAGCTTGTAGTATATGTCAATAATACCGCCGTAATCAGGAGGATAAGGGATATTCAACGCGATGATGTGAAGATGTTGATCCATACAGTTATTGTCCTTTGTGTGCGGCAAAGATAGGAAAGAATTTATATCTTTGGCGGCAAATGTTATCCCAGGTGAATCTACATCATACGATCTATACCTATTCCGGAGTGTTTGCCCTCTGGCTTATATCCGGGTTCTTTTCCTGTTCGGGGAATAAAGACGTCATCGGTCTGGCTACCTTGTTCGACGAGATGACTTCCGTAGAAGAGGCGGTGCGCTATCCGCTTGTGCCGTATCGTACGTTTACCCTTTCGGGACGTGCGGAGAGTGTCTTGTTCGACCAACAGGGGCCGGGAGTCATTACCCGTATCCGTTTAACCTCGGAAGACAAGCGAGGCATTGTGCGGATCTATCTGGATGATTCGCCTGCGGAAGAACTTACGCTTTCCGCTTACGATCTTTCGCAACTGAATATCCCCGAAGCTGAAGGAGGGCTGTTGACGGCCGGAAAGACGCTATACCTTCCGGTGCCGTATCATAAACATTGCCGTATCACCCTTGAGGAACCTCCGGGCACGGCTCCGAAGTATTATCAGATCCAATATCGCCGGTATCCTCAGGGAACGCCTGTGGAATCATTCTCCCTCCAGAGGTTGCTACGCATGAAACGGCGGATAGCGGAAGTCAACCGGCAGTTGCTCGGCATCGATTCGGTGAGAACCGGGCAGGTGATACAGGGACAGGTCCTGTTGGAAGCAGGGAATCCCTTCATGATAAAGCTGCCGCGGGGCGAACATGCCGTTTACAGCTTACAACTGCAAGTTGCCGTGCCCACCACCGGGACGGCAAACTACGCCCAATGTATGCGGGATATTGTTCTTCAGGGAGTATTCGACGGGAAGCTAACCCTGCGGGTGCCTGTCTCCGACTTTTCAGGAGGAGGCATGGGAGCGCCTTATGTGAAGAGCTATTATCTGTCGGCCGACGGACGGGGTGGCATCGTCAGCCGCTGGCTAATGCCCTATCGCGAGAAAGCCTCGCTGTCGTTAGTCAACGAAGGGAGAGAGCGGTTGAATATCCGTTATGAGGTACATGTCGCTCCTTTGCCCTGGGATAACGAACGCTCGCTCTATTTTCACGCTTCATGGAAAGAAGAGCTGGGCCTGCGCTTGGAGACATCCGGCGAGAACGATTGGGACTTTGCCACCATCCGCGGCGGGAGAGGCATTTACAAGGGCGATGTGCTGACTGTTTACAATCATACCGCATCGTGGTACGGCGAAGGGGGAATGAACATATACGTAGACGGCGACGACGACGTTCCTTCGCATACCGAACAGACGGCCGGCGATTACTACAACCATCCGGGGCAGCCGCTGACGACTTTTCAGACTCCTTTCGGAGGAGCGCCGCGCGCCGATACGGAGACGGCGACCGGTTACAGCGCTCTGTTCCGCTCCCGCATCATGGACGGGATACCGTTTGGCAGTCAATTGAGCCTGAAGATGGGATTATTGGGCCGGAAAGCGGGGACGATCGACTGTGCTACCACTATCTTCTGGTATGGTGACAAAAAAGCCCGGCCGGAAAAGATATCCCGGCCGGAAGTATGGGCCAGGACATTACTCCCGTCGCCCGTTACTGAAATAAAATAGAAGAGAATACCCCTTTACAATCCTTCAGCCTTTAATTGTTCCACCCATTGGGCGATACGCTTATCGGTCAGGTTGCTTTCATTTACTTCGTCGATCGGAAGACCGATGAAGGCGTCGTTGACGACGGCGGCAGAGTCGTCGAAGCTGTATCCATCGGTCGGGACAGCGCCGGTGAAGGAAGCGCCGGTCGTTTTCAATTGCTCGTAAATAACACCCATCCCGTCGCAGAAGGTATCGCTGAACGAAGACGAGTCGCCCGTACCAAAGAGGGCGATGACCTTACCCGACAGATCGGCTTTTTTCAGTTTGGGAAGGAAACTGTCCCAGTCGTCCTGCAGATCGCCGACGCCCCAAGTGGATGTTCCCAGTATCAACACATCGTAAGGCGCGACGGCGCCGACCGCCGCATCGGTGACATTGTATATATCGGCGGATCCGATACCCAATTGCCCGGCGATGCGCTGGGCAATATCTTCTGTTGTCCCGGAAGAAGAACCATAAAAAATTCCTGTCTTTTTCATACACAATTCGTTTATATTAATAGACGTCAAAGGTCAGACAAAGCCCAAGGACGGTCAATACCTACAATTATGTAATTTGAGAGAATAATACAGGCAGTTAGGTATTACGGGTTGCTGTTTAGCTGTCGGTGGATCTTATAGCCCAGCGAGGCAACGAAGATGCTCATCAGGGGGCTGAGGAGGTTGAAAAAGCAATAAGGCAGGTAGGTGAACGTCGATACGCCCAGGATCGTGGATTGCGTCATCCCGCAGGTATTCCAGGGGACCAGGGGCGAGGTGACGGTGACGGCGTCTTCGATGGTGCGACCCAGAAGGCGCGTCTCGTATCCCCTGTCGCGGTAGATGTCTTTGAACATACTGCCGGTAAGCATGATGGAGATGTACTGGTCGGCCGTTGCGATATTGAAGAACAGGCCGGAGACAACCGTCGAGGCCACCATCCCGGCTGTTCGCCGCATGAAACGGAGGAAGACGGAGATGATACTGCCCAACATTCCTCCCGCCGCCATGGCTCCTCCGAAGCTCATGGCGCAGAGGATAAGCCAGATGGTATCCATCATGCCGCCCATGCCCCGGGTGGCGACTAATTCGTTGAGGGCGGCGTGGCCGGTTTCGATCTGCGTCGTTCCGTAGAACGCGATGAGCAATCCTTTGAACCGTGCCGTGAGGCCTTCGGCATCGCTACCGCCAATGGTGTCCAAGATGCCGGGCTGGAAGAAGAGGGCGAAAACCCCGGCCAGGACGGCGGCCAGGAAAAGGGTGGCCAAAGCCGGTACTCTTTTGGCAATGAGGATACCGGTGATGCCGGGCACCACCAGTAGCCAGGGCGATATGTGGAAGGTTTGCTTCAGCGAAGCGGCATAGCCTGTCATCTGCTCCGTGCCCGGAGCATCATGCAGGAGGCCGGCAACAAGGAAGATGACGAGACTGATCGCCATCGACGGTACGGTCGTAATCATCAGGTAACGGATATGGGTGAAGATGGGCGTACCGGTGACGGAAGAGGCCAGTACCGTCGTGTCGGAAAGCGGCGATACCTTATCGCCGAAGTAAGCGCCCGAGACAATGGCGCCGGCAATCCATCCGCTGTCGTAACCCTGCGCCTGCCCGATGCCCAGCAAGGCGATGCCGATGGTGGCGATCGTCGTCCACGAGCTGCCCGTTATCATCGACACGATGGCGCAGATCACACACGTAGACGCCAGGTAGACGCTGGGATGTATGAGTTGCATACCATAATATATTAGTGTAGGCACCACGCCGCTCACCATCCAACTGCCCGACAGGGCGCCGATCAGTAACAGGATCAGCAGTGCCGTCGATACGCCGGTGATATTACCGGCGATGGCTTCCTCGATCGCCTGCCACTTTACCCGGCAATGAAACCGGGCGACCAGGATGCAGACGGCCGTCGAAGCCAGCAGTACAATCTGGCTCCCCCCGCCCAGGGCGTTGCTCCCGAAGGTGCGTATAGTAAAAAACAATAAACTCACCAACACCGCCACCGGCATCAGGGACCATAAAACCGAAGGCTGTCTGACCGCACGTTCTTCCATTCGTATATAATATTAATGTCTCACTTTGAAGCGAACAAAGGTAACCAAAAACTAAACGATTGTACCCAATCCTTATTGAACGGAAAACTTTTGTTCATCAGAAAGAATATCCATCTGCGCAGCTCTTCCCTTCCTCCGGGAGAGGCCGGCGGAGAGGTCAAAAGGCGTATGGGGTGTCGTTTGTGACACGTACGCCGCCGGGTATGTATTGGTAGGAGATGGACTCGCGCAGCTCCCGTGTCTCCCCGGATAGTATCGGCGCCTCTGTGCGCGCCTTGGAGAAGCGCCCCGTCTGTCCCGAATGACCGTGCCACCGGCTTTCCTTATC
>JAISWO010000058.1 GCA_031271045.1 Tannerellaceae bacterium | reverse complement strand
ACACGGCAGAAGACAGAAGTCCTTATTCAAACACGGGTTGACAATAATCGCAAGCATTTTGCTAAATCCCAAAAATAAACAGAATATAGAGATCTTCAAATTTTTGTCATGTACTTAGATATTATATAGTAACCTCCGCCGTAGCTTCGGGAGGGGGAGCAATCGAAATTTACAGGTAGAGGTAGTAGTCTTTCAGCAAGGAAATGAAAGCGGGCGAGTACCGGCCGCCGATTTCTTCGATGCAAAGGCTGTCTTGCTCGCAAAAGGGGACGGGCGCAACCGAGAGTTCTGAAAGTACCCGCTTCACGGCGCCGCCGGCAAGGGGGGCAACGAGCGTCTGCCGCGACGGATGCAGGCCGTGGCAGGCGGCAAGGGACTTAAGTTCCTCCTCGCGACCGGCGGGAAGGATGAGCGAGAGCTTGCCGGTAGCCGTTAGCAGGCGCCCCGCGGCGCTGATCAACTCCTCCAGCGACAGACTGCCGGCATGGCGGGCGAGGCATCGTCGAGGGTCGGGGCTTGGCAGAGAACGGACAAAGTAGGGCGGGTTGGATACGATCAGGTCGTACGCTGCGACTCCGGCGGCGTAATCGGCAAACGCAACGTGGATGACGCGGATGCGTCCGGCAAAGGGCGAGGCTTCGGCGTTCGCGCGCGCCTGTTCGCAAGCGGACTCGTCGATGTCGAGGGCGTCGACGGTAGCTTCCGGATTCCGCTGGGCCAGCATCAGAGCGATCAGTCCGGCGCCCGTGCCGACGTCGAGTATCTTCCGGCAACCGCCGGCGCGCGTCCAGGCGCCCAGCAACGCGCCGTCGACGCCGACTTTCATCGCGCAGCCCTCTTGGTGGATGGTGAATTGTTTGAAGCGGAAGTAATTGTTCGACATGGCGGCGGTGCGACGGTCAGTTTTTCTCCGGCAAAAAGCGCCAGAAGCGGCGGGGCATGTGCTGGCGCTGGAGCTTGGGATTGAGGCGTTCGCGGATGGTGAGCGAGCGGGTGTAGTCTTTCCAAAGAGATTGGAAGAGCGTCTCGTCGGCGGCCATCAGCGTCTGGTCAAGCGAGCCGCCGAGGAGGTGTTCGTTGTTGTCGAGAGTCACTTCGATGGCCGTTTGCATATCGTAATAGTATCCGTACTGGCGTTTGACGTCGTAAATGAGCCACTGCTGGCCGGCAAAGCGGTCTGCGAAATGCGGGACTGCCAGCGGCAGGGCGTTGTAGATAGGGGATACGGGCGCAAAGTACAGCTCGCAGGCCGTCTTCTGGAATCGGACGAACTGTATCAGGCGCTCGCGCTCCTTACTAACCTTGGCGGCGATCTGTTTGACGGCCAACACATCAGGGTCGGCGAAGTCGGTCGCTATCGACGCCGGCGCGTTGATAGCCTTGCACATATAGCGAAACAGCAGCTCGTCGCTCGCCGGCAGTTCCGACAGCCATACGTGCATCAGCATTGCGCAGACTGGCTGCGTGAGCTTCTTC
This sequence comes from Tannerellaceae bacterium, assembly GCA_031271045.1. GTDB lineage: Bacteria > Bacteroidota > Bacteroidia > Bacteroidales > Tannerellaceae > DFXE01. The sequence continues at coordinate 21,914 of JAISWO010000058.1, read as the reverse complement.
TCCAACCCCGTCCATGCGCGGGCCGACCGGGCGGCGTCCGTAACGACGGTATGCGCCCTGTCGGCAAACAGCGGCAACGGTTCGTCGGTTGTCAGGAGCCGGTCGGGGAACTCCCTGCGGCTGTAAGCGTCGAACAGGGCGGTGAGCAGTCCTTCGAATGTTTTATCGTACCGGAAAACGATCATGTGGCGGTCTTATTCGGGGAAAAGGATGGATAGTTGGTTGGGGTCGGCGGCCTTGCGCGAGGGCTTTTTCTCCGTCAGGGCGCGACGGACTTCGTCGGGATGCAGCTCGTTGACGGTCAGGAGGGGCAGCTCGCGGCAGGTGATGAAGTAGCGGGCTTTCTTCATCACGACGCCCATTTTGGCAAGCGTCTGAACCGTGATGTGCCCGTGCCGGCGGGAGGCGACGATCAGTTGGGCCGACTTGAGTCCGATGCCCGGCACGCGGAGTATCAAGGCCGGGTCAGCCTTTTGGAGGTCGACCGGGAAGGCCTCTGCGTGTCGCAAAGCCCAGGCCAGCTTGGGGTCGATCTCCAGATCGAGGTTGGGCGAGGCGTCGTCAACGATTTCATCTGCGCGGAAGCCATAGAAGCGCATCAACCAGTCGGCCTGGTAGAGCCGGTTCTCCCTCACAAGGGGCACCTGCTTCAGGGCGGGCAGGCGGGGGTCGTTCGTGTTGACGGGTATGTAGCCGGAGTAATAGACGCGTTTCATGCTGGGCCTCTGGTAGAGGGCGGTTGACAGGCGGAGGATGTCTTTGTCGCTCTCGCCGGTCGCTCCGACTATCATCTGCGTGCTTTGCCCTGCCGGGGCGAAGCGCGGGGCATAGCGGAATCGCTTGCGTTCGTCGGCGCTGGCCAGTACGCCTTGCTGGATGTAGAACATGGGCTTGAAGATGCTTTGGTGATTCTTTTCAGGCGCCAGCATCCGCAGGTTCTCGTCTTTGGAGATTTCGATGTTTACGCTTAGCCGGTCGGCGTAGAGGCCGGCTTCGTTGACTAATTCGCGCGAGGCTCCGGGGATGCTCTTCATGTGTATGTAGCCGTTATAGCGGTGTATGACGCGGAGTTCTTTGATCACGCGCACCATACGTTCCATCGTGTAATCAGCGTTGCGGAGGATGCCTGAACTGAGGAACAGTCCCTCGATATAGTTCCGGCGATAGAATTCGAGGGTCAGCTCGATCAGCTCGTTGACGGCAAGGGTGGCGCGCCGGATGTCGTTGCTCCGACGGTTGACGCAATAGGCGCAGTCATAGATACAGTTGTTGCTGAGCATGATTTTGAGCAATGAAACACAACGTCCGTCTTCGGTGAAGCTATGGCAGATGCCCCAGCCTTCGGCGCTGCCTGTCATGCCGGGGCGATGTTTGCGCGTAGTCCCGCTCGACGAGCAGGAGACGTCGTATTTAGCCGATTCGGCCAGGATTGTCAGCTTGTATTGTATCTGTTCGTTCATCGCTTGCAAAGGTAGCGATTTCGGCCAAAAGGAGCAGCTTGTCTTGACGCAGACAGCGGCGCAGCTCCAGGGGTGTATGGTCGAAGTAGTCTTTGCAGAAGCGGGTGAAATGGGGAGGGATGGTAAAGCCGTATTTCCTCATCACATCTTGCATCTGGTCGTCTGTCTCGGACAGTTCGTAGCGGATGTGCTTGGCTTTTTGTTTGAGGACCCATTGGTAAGGGGTCTGGCCATATTCATCGCAGAACTGCCGGTCGAACGTCTTCCGTTTCATCCCCGACAGGTCGGCCAGGGCATAGATGTTCTTTGCCTTCAAGTAATTGCTCTGCACAAACAGCCTCAAGTCGAGCGCTATCCCTACAATGGGATGAAACAGGGCGGCCATCTCCTCTTTGCTATAGCCGGTGCGAAGGATGTAGAACAACTCTTCGTATTTGATCCGGAGATAGTCCGTGTCGTTTCCCAGCCGGCCGGCGTACATCCTCAGGTCGCGGATGAGCCGCTCCATTGGATACCTGATCTCTCTCGCACAAAACCGGTATTCTTCCCGCAAACAGATGGGATAGAGGTCACGGATATAGCTTCGCTCGCATGGATTGACAAAGCGGTCGAAAAAGAAGATCATAAAATGACAGGGTGATAAACTTTCCATCGACAAACTGGCAAGGGCGGGTAAAAAGAAAAACTCATCTTTTTTGACATAAAGTCCTAAGCCTTCGCTGGCATTGACAACAAGTCCCCCTTCCAGAACAAAGACGAACAGATTATAATTCTTTTGTTCCATCTGGAAAATTTCGCCCTTAGACATTACATGCTCTTTAAAGCCAACAGTCAATCCCTGGAGGATCGTCTCCGGTGGCGCAGTCTGACCTGGTGGCGCAGAATAAGTGCGTTTCGGTGAATGCGGTATTTTCTTCATCTGTGTTGATTCGACTAAATTATCTGGCAAAAATAATACATTGCGGGTTTTAGATTGTTATATAATGCGTCATATTTCTTTACATTCTGAAACATTTTCCGAATAAAACAAACAAAAATCCATATAAAAGAAAAAAACTTTCGCAATGATTTCACTCCCGCACCACCTTCCCTTTCTTTCTGATACTAACAGTTCGCTTTTCATCCTGCTTTATGCCCTGCAACTTCTTCACGATCGCCCTCAGATCCGTTATCCGGTAACTTCTTGATCATAGCGTCTATTTCATCCTGTGTCGCGTTTGGGTTTCCCTTGTGGCGGTGGAATCTTTCATTCAAAAAACAAAGCCTTCAGGGCTGAACTCAGGGGAGTTCTTGATATACTTTTTTTCCCTATTCCGGCTGTCAAAGCTCTATGCCTAAACACAGGTTTTTGCAGGGGACTTGTTTTCATGTTAAAAAAGCAGGGGGATTGAAGCCGGAAAAAGGACTTACATTAAAATGTAAGTCCTTTTTCCGGCTTCTTTTGTTTGGAGCGGTAGGCGAGGTTCGAACTCGTGACCCTCAGCTTGGGAAGCTGATGCTCTACCGACTGAGCTACTACCGCATTTCGGGGGACAAATGTACTCATCTTTTCTCCTTTTTGTTACCTTTGGCGCAAAATAAATGGTTGCAAAATGGAAAAATTTACTTTCGTTAAGGTAGGTGGAAAGATTGTCGAACAGGAGGATTCTCTTCAGCGTTTACTTCGTGATTTTACGGCCATACCGCACCGCAAGGCTTTGGTGCATGGTGGAGGACGTTTGGCTACTCAACTGGCCGAACGCTTGGGCGTTGAGAGCAAGGTGGTTGACGGGAGGAGAATTACAGACGAAGAAACGTTACGGATTGTGACGATGGTTTACGGAGGATTGGTTAATAAAAATATTGTGGCAGGACTACAGGCTTTGGGAGTAAATGCTTTGGGACTGACAGGGGCGGACATGAATTTGATCCGTTCGGAGAAGCGACCTGTGAAAGAAGTTGATTACGGATACGTGGGGGATGTGAAGGAAGTAAATGCAACGTTGCTGATTGCGCTTATCAGGCAAGGTATTGTTCCCGTATTAGCGCCGCTTACGCATGACAAACAAGGACGCTTGCTCAATACCAACGCCGATACCATCGCCGGTGAAGCGGCAAAGGCGCTGGCCGGGCATTTCGACGTTACATTGGTTTACTGCTTCGAGAAGAAAGGCGTATTGCTGGATGAAAATGACGACGAGAGCGTGATAGAGCGGTTGGACCGTGCAACGTTCAGGGAATATGTGAAACAAGGTATCATACGGGGAGGAATGATACCCAAACTTGAAAACGCCTTCGAGGCAATCGACGCCGGAGTGAAGCGAGTCATTATAACCAAGGCTTCTGCCATTCATAGCGGAGCAGGTACATACATATATTGAATGAATACATGCGATGAATAATGAGAAAGTAAAAGGGCACATCTTTATTCTTGTAACAAACGTATTGTTTGCCGTTAATATACCCATATCCAAATCGCTGATACCTTCGCATGTGATGCCCGAGGCGCTGACTCTTTTGCGTATCGTGTCGGGGTGTATTCTGTTTTGGATCGCTTCCCTGTTTGTTGCCAGGGAAAAGGTTGCGGCCAAAGACCTGGGATTGCTTTTCCTTTGTGCTGTCTGCGGGGTGGCGTTTAATCAGACGCTGTTCATGGTGGGATTGAATCTTACTTCGCCGGTTGACGCGTCTATTATTGCGACAGCCGGGCCTATCTATGTCATGCTGCTGGCGGCGGTCATATTGAAAGAGCCGATTTCGGGGCAAAAGGCGGCGGGCGTATTACTGGGTGTCGTGGGGGCCGTCGCGTTGATTCTGTCATCCTCCCGGGGCGAAGATCAGGCGGGAGGCCTGGATGGTAATCTCCGGATTGTGTTCAGTAACCTTTTATACTCGGTGTATGTGGTATTATCCAGGCCGTTGAGCCAGCGTTATTCGGCGGTAACGATGATGAAGTGGATGTTTCTTTTTTCGGCGGTCATTCTGATTCCTTTTACTTACCGGACGGTGCTGGAGGCGCCGGCTTTCCACAGGGACAGTTTGGTGTGGGAAGAGGCGGGCGCTATTGTCTACGTTCTTTTATTGGGAACTTTCGTTCCGTACCTGATGATCCCCATGTCGCTGAAGCGACTGCGGCCTACGACTGTCAGTATGTATAACTATACCCAGCCGATTATTGCTTCTTTGCTTGCTGTTATGCTGGGGCAGGGCAGTTTCAGTTGGTGGAAGCTGGTTTCGGCGGCGCTTGTTTTCCTGGGCGTTTATTTGGTAACCCAAAGCAAGAGCCGGGAAGACGTTGAGCGGAGCAAAACCCGTCAATAACCTGTTTCTTCTATCTTGGAGGCGATCCGGCTGATGGCTTCGTTGAGTTTTTCTTCGGGGAGGATGATGTTGAAGTCGCCCCAAAAGTCGTTGTCGAAGGTGAAGTCGGTTTCGGCAAAGACGGTTCTTGTCCGGAGCGTTTCATTGCGGGTAAAGCGTTTAACGTTTTCGGTTTCGATCTTGCAGGTTGCCATTTCGAACCAGGTGTGAACGGTTGTGGCACCGAAGAGCTGATTCCTTTTTTTGATTCTAAAGTACAAGTCACCGCGGATATGGCTGACGTAGTACGTTCCGTTCCATGGTTTATAGGATACATTGTAGACGACTTCGCGGGCGTCGATCCGGATGTTCTTGCTTTTTCGTGTGACCAGCATACCGGTTGCTTTTTCGACGTACCGGGGGTGTATTTCGAAGCGGGCGGACAGCAGGGCGTCGTTCCCGGCGTCTAAGAAGATCTCTCCGCGATAGAACGGTTCTTTGATGTCCTTTTTCTGTTCAAAGGATATGACGTTGGCGACGCGGTTATCGATCACGGTAATATCGCTGTGCACATAATTATATTGATGTTCGTTGTCGGGCAGCAGGAAATCGGGCAGGCGTTTGACGATGTCGAGCATCAGACTGGCGTTGACGCCCGATTTGATTTTGGTGATCAAGGTATCCTGTTCTTTTTCGTTGCTGATGCGGCGCATCTTGAGGAGTTTCACCTGGTCGGCGTCGGTGTAGTCATCGTAGGGCGTTTTGTATATCTTGAAGACGGCTTCCGTCAGGTTGACGAATCCTTTTTTTTGTTCGATACCTTCGCGGTAGAAGGAAGTGAAGTAGACGGGTTGGGAAGCATAGTTGCCGGCCCGGTTGTCCAGCATGTTGTGAAGCAGGCGCAAGGGGTTGACCAAGCGGACGACGACTTCCTGGATGGAGATGACTTTGGGTTCCATCAGCAGGGCGCTGCCGCCGGTGGCGGCAAGTTGTTGCGCTTCCCGTTCCTGCGGAAGATAACCGATGTGCGAGAAGCGTACCGGCGCATGCCGGAGCGAGTCGGGGAGCCGGAGGCGGAAGCCGCCGTTGAGGTTGCTGATTGTGCCTGTTGCGTCGGACGGGATACCGATGGTGGCGTAGGGGATTGGCTCGCGGGTGTAAAGGTCGAGCAGGGTGCCTTCTATGGTAAGGTATACGGTTGTGTCGCCGGGGGGTGCGGGTGCGGGGGTAGGGGGGGACTGTCCGGGGGAATGGATCAGGATATGGTCGCCGATGAGGCGGAGATTCAGGCTGTGGTTGCCGGTTATTTCGTATATGGCTTGCCGGACGGTGTATTCGCCTTTTTTCAGGGAGACGGTCCGGTCGTTGTTTACGACGCTGTTGTCGTAGATGAAAAGATAGCCGGAGCGTTCGCTTACCTTCTCCAGCAGTTCATAGACTGTTCCGCTGGATCGGGGGAGGAGGATTTTCCGGTCCAGGCCCTCGTTGCTGTCTGCCGGCGCCGGCGAGGCTGCGAGCAGCGACAACCAGATGAGGCAGCATACGGCATGATATGACGGCCAGGCTTTCATACAATGTTTCGCTGTCAGGGCTCTGTGATCAGCAGGGTGTTGTTTTCTTTTTTACACAAGAGATCAAATGCAACGCAAATGAGTTCCGCTACCTTTTCAGGCGTGGCATCGGCGAAGGTAACGGTTATTTTTCGGTTGGACAAGGAGGCGGTTGTTTGCAGGACGGCGCCGGCTCCCTGGCTGTTGATGATTCGGAGGATGTCGGCCAGTTTTTCGTCTTTGAAGCGCAACTGTCCGTCGTAGGGATTGAAGATATTGTCGGTGGCGGCTGGTTCTACGCGGAGGTCTCCGGAGGATGTGAGGAGGATTGTCTGGCCGGCGGCGGCATGAAGGCGTTGTGGCCGACGGGAGGTGACTTCCACTTCCCCTTCCTTGACGGAGAGTTGGAAGGAACGGGCGCCGGCGCTTTGGAGGTGGAAGATGGTGCCGGTTACTTCGACCTGGGCGGCTTCGGTTTGTATCAGGAAGGGGCGGCGACGATTGCCCTGGACGTCGAACAGGGCGTTCCCGCTGAGGCTTACTTCCCGTTTGCCGGGCGCAAAGCGTTCGGGGTAGCGGAGATGGGCGCCGGCGGCGAGGTAGACAATGGAGCCGTCTTCGAGGGTGGTCACCAGGGTGACGCCCTCCTTTTCGTTGTGCAGGCTCAGGAGCGGCGGGGGGGCGCTTTCGTTGTTCGTCAGCAGGGCCAGCGCGATGATGCCGGCGCAACAGGCGGCGCCGGCCGCGACGCTCCATTCGGCCAGGCGGAGGCGACGGGGACGGGGCGAGATGGCGGAGGCCGGTGCCGGGATGAGGTCTTCCTGTTCGAGGCGAAGGTAAAGGCGACGCCAGGCGAGGTCGGTATTTGTGTTGTTATGCGTGGGTTGGGTCATGAGATGCGTGTATAGTTTTCTATTTCTTTTCTGAGGGATTGGAGCGCCTTGGTCATTTCTGCTTCTACGGTTTTGACCGATAGCGAGAGGGCGGCAGCGATCTCGGCATACTTCTTTCCTTCGAGGCGGTGCATGCGGAAGATACGGAGACGTCGTTCGGGCAGGTGGCGGAGGGCGCTGTCGATGATGCTTTCCAGTTCGTTGTTTTCGAGTAAGTCGTGCGGATCGGGGCTGGTGCGGCTGTTGTCCGGGGGAGAGGCGAGGAAGCGTTCGCGATGGCGTTCGACCACTTCGCGGTGCTCGCAATACTGGAGGGAGCGGTTGCGCACGCCGGCGTAGAGGTAGCTGCGGAGGGAACGATAGATAGCGAGCGTCTCGCGTTCTTTCCACAGGACGTAGAAGAGTTCCTGTACGATTTCTTCCGCCACGTCCCGCCGCCCGGTTATCCCGGTGGCATACAGGCAAAGGGGGGAATAATAAAGGCGAAAGACAGTTTCAAATTCCTTTATGTCCCCCTCTTTGATTCTCCTGAGGGCCCGTAGATCGTTTGTCATCGCTGCGCGCAGATGGGTATTATCGCCCGGTTCGTTTGAGTCTGTTGACGGCCGATTCGAGCGATTCGGTGGGTTCGATGATGTTGTAAGCGCCCCAGAAGTCCTCGTCCATGAAGTCGGATACTTTGTCGGAGAGCGACTGGTTGGCTTTGAAGGCCAGGCGATAGGGGATGCCGGTTACGTTGTCGGTGCGGCTGTCGGTGACGACCATTTCCGACAGGATGGTGTAGTTGGTGGCAAACAGCCGCCGTTTCCAATCGCACCGGAAGCGCACTTCGTTGCGTATGTAGCTCAGGTACGTGACGCCGTCCCTCTCTTTGTAAGTGACCAGGAAGGATACCTCCAGAGGGCGGAAGATGAGTCCGTAGGGTTTCTTCTTCAGTATGGCTTCAGTGGCCTTGTTGCGGTCGTCCATGTTGAGGTTGAACTCGGCGCGCGTGAAGGAGAGCCGTTCCTTGTCGATGAAGAGTTTGCCGTAATAGAGGGCGTAGGGCAGGATGGCCTGGGGCTGGAAACTGATGACGAACTGCGGGCGGCTGTCTATCATGACCGATTCCTCCATCCGGAAGGAATAATGCGCCAGCGTCTCGCGGTCGAGCAGGATTTCGGGGTTTTTGACGATGTCAACGTAGATCGAGAGGTTGGGGCCTCCGAGGAGTTTGACGACCAGTGTGTCGCTTCTTTTCTGACTCAGCAGCGAGCGTCCTTTGAAGATCTGCACCCTGTCGCGGTCGGCGTTCTGGTCGTAGGCCGTCTTGTAGATGTCGATGACGGCCTCGGAAATGTTGATGTAACGCCGTCCCTTTTGCGCTGTTTCGCGGTAGAAGCCGGTATGCAACGCGCTTTGCGGGCTGTAATTGGAAGCGATCCGGCGGATGGCTTCTTCCACGATGTAGCGAGGTTCGCGGGCGCGGATGATCACCTCGTCGAGCATATTGGCATTGGGCGTCATCATCACCTGAAGGCCGGCAATGTCGGCGCCTTTGATTTCGACCAGTTCATTCAGGTAGCCGATATGGGAGATTTCCACGGCCCGGGCCTGGAGCGAGACTCTGATCTTGATGGTAAACTCGCCGTCGGCGTTGGTGACTGTCCCGACGTTGGCGCCGGGCACGGAAATGTTGGCATATTCCAGTCGCCTTTTGCTTTTTTCGTCTTTGACAACGCCGCTGACGGTGATATAGGGCGCGTCTTCATCAGCTTCCTGCGCCTTGAGCGGATGCAGGGAGGAGATCATGATGAGCGCCATGAGCAGGCTTATAGCCGGTCGGAGGCAGGTTGTTGTTTTCATTTGTTCTTCCTTTCTTTTTATTTGGTATGAGATGTTTTCTATATAATAAGATCGTTCAGGAAGCGGATACCCTATGGATGGAGTTATTTTGGGACTGTTTATTTCGATTCTATTCGCAAATATAATACCATTCTTGAAGAAAGGAACAGGGCCACTCCGAAAAATATCCTTTTCACCCTTACCCGGTACCGTGCAACGAGGAATCGGATTCGGTTTGCCCTTGCCCGGTACCGTGCAACGAGGAATCGGATTCGGTTTGCCCTTTCCCGGTACCGAGCTACGAGGAATTATGGGGGGTATAACGAACTGCGAAAACACCATCAAAGAGAAAGCCTGTAAAACAATCTGATTTTCAACAGAGTGACAAATTGTAAGTAAGAAATCACTAAAAAACGAAATGCGAAAACATGTCACATTCGTGTCCCATTTTTGGCACAAACATGTCACATTTGCGAGCGATTGAGACATTACACCACAAACACATCGAAAACCCGCATCAACACAGCGAAAGCGGCCTTATTTTTGGTTAGACGGACCATTTAAGGCCGTTTTGTATTTATGCGCTTAAACAGCCTTAAAATCAATAGTTTCAATGGGTATCCAAACAGATGCCGGGCATGGGCTTAAATAATACCTCGCAAAAGTAGTATTTGGGGCTATTTTTGGGTTTAGGGTTACACTTAGGGTTACACTTAGGGTTACACCTTCCCGGTTTTTCGTGACGCATTCAGACCCCCATACGGACCAAAATTTAGTTAAAATGATGGGGTTTGACACGTATTACCCCCCCATACGGACAGGCAATTTTAGTGCTTTCAATTTGTCACTTATTGAAATTCAGTCGATTATATTCGTCAACAAATGGGTTATATGCAGAAAACCGCATATTTGCAGCAAAAAGGAGGAAATGTGAGGAGGTTTGTATACATAATAGCGCGCAAAATATGCGCATGGAGAATAGAAGGCTACACGTTTACTCTTTATTTAAAGGTGTTTTAATTTGTCTTTTATCATTTCCATGTCTTCCCGGAGATCCTTTAGCTGTCTGTTATAATCATTTAAATTGCTCATGTTGTTAGAGAGCCTGCATTCTATATAGTAGATATTGCTTATTTCATCACCCATAATGTTGAAATCCGGGATGTTTGCTTCTTTATTGTCGGATGTACAGATTATCCGGTTTTCCTTTTCTAATCTGTTCACGACGCGTTTAATGTACGCTTCGCCAAATCGGTCAATAATAAAATAAACCTCTCCATCCCGTACCGATCCCCATTCGCCGGGATGGAGTAAGCGAAATATAACATAATCTCTATCTAATAATGTAGGATACATAGAATCTCCACGAACCAAGCCGCAATAGTAGTTTCCGGTCCTCCTGGAGAGCATGCCAACCGGCAACTTTAATTCTCCGTTTTGTTCCGGATGATCAGGGTTGATATAACCTCGACCGGCCGCACCGGCTACATCAACGATCGGAATAGTTATAAAGTTAGTGTTTGCGTCATCAATAGGAGGTGGTTCTTCTCTGTCAGACTTTAACATCTCTCCTTTGCCAGTTATCAACCATGTTATTGATACGTCCGGGTATGCGGCGATAAATTTCGCCACTATATCTTCTGTTATACCTGTATTCGACTCCAATGTTCCTCTTGAGACCCCAACAATAGAGTAAAACTGCCTCTTGGTTAGCCCAAGATAATCAACAAATTGCAAAATTCTTTGCTTGACAGGCGAAATTTTTTGTTTTTTTTCTTGCATGGTGGCGAAATATATTGTAATATTGCATCGTCTTCCAATGAGGAAGGCGGCGTTAAATGTACGAACATTTATAAAAACATAAAGTATGGACAATAAAGAAAAAATTCAGACGATGTCAGTGGGTTTAAACCTGCTCGCAATCGAGGTTAAAGGTGACAATATTTGCTTTAATCTCACCGAAATGGCCAAGCTTTACGGGACAGATCCGGCGCAATGGCTAAAATACAACGAATCAAAAAATTACATCAAATGTGTAGCGTTATTGCGAAAAGTCAGAACGGCTGATTTATTGACAGTTAGAAGAGGTGGCGTACCTCACGAACAAGGCACCTGGGCGAACGATTACCGAATAGCTATCGAGTTCGCCCGCTGGCTCGATCCAATGCTTTCTATTCAGATTAACGAACTTGTCTGGAAATTACTCACTAAGCAGGCTGTGGTTGCCGAACCTATTGGCGACGTCTGGCCGATCATCCGGAACGGTCGCGTGGGTTATCCCCGAAAAGAAATCCTCGAAGCCGCCGGTTACAGTTCCGGCAGCGGCACGATACAGCGACTAAAGAAGCGTTATCCAGATCATCACTTCACTATCTCGCGCATCGCGTGCGTATCTGCCGAGTTCGCCAAGCTCCGGATGGAACAGAGCCGGGTTCGGCAAATGGAGTTACAGTTTCAAGGTTTGGCGGCAATAGCCAAGGCGTAGAACGATGGACGAGTACAAACTATACAGCTGCCTCGCGAGATTCGACTACCGGGTACGGCTAATTCCTCGCGAAGATGTATTACAGGAGATGCGCTATGCCCTTCTGACAGAGAAGGATCTTCATATGATTCATCGCGTGGCGTGGCGGATGTTTCGGCGCCTTTTAAGGGATTATGGCTACGCATGTCTCTCGCACGAAACAGGGAAAAGAGAGGTGCCTTTTTCGGATTTCAGATTCCCGGAAGTCGAACCTGAGCTGCCTGATTCTGACAGTAAGGCTGATCTGTTGTTCAACCTGTATGTTGTGGAAAATTATACGGCTTCTAAGATATGTAAACGTTTGGGCATTCCATATTCCGACAAGATTAGAGACCTGTTTAAATATGCTTATAAGAAGAGAGAGTTAAGGAAACTCCTCCGGACGAAACAGGGGGGGGTACAAAACAACAAATTAAAATAACGATATGGAAAGAACGAAGATTTTGTACGATAGGGAGACCATGAGGCAACTCGTTGGGATATTTAAAGTGAGCAGCCGCACGGTCCGCGATGCGCTTTCTTACAAGACTAAAAGCGTCTTAGCGGATCGCATCCGCACTCGCGCGTTATTAATGGGCTGCAAGGAAAAAGATGTTGAGGTTATCAAAAAGGCTAATACGCATAAATGAAACTCTTTGTAATTATTAATTTTTTGCAGGGTTGTCGCCGGTGTGAATCCCCGGCATCCCGGATCTGAAACATTTAAATTATTTATTAGCAGTCTTCTGTTCGATGCGAATCGCGCGAAGACCTCCCGCAGGGGCTAAGGGCCTCCATCCGGAGCGAGACCGGGGCGGGAACGAGATATTTACTTAAAAATAAGACAATGATTTACTACAAAGAAGGATGCAAGGAATTAGCGTCCGCCGGGGCAGCGATACTGCTGTTAGACGGTCACATGGAAAACGGTACTCCTATTTTTGTTACACGAAAAGTAGTCGGCACCCACGGCGTAAAATTCGGCCGCGACAGCAAATGGGTTGTCAAACTCGACAGTCCGTTGAGCGATGACGCCACCGGCCTTTATCCGGCCTTTATCCTGGGCATCAACATGGGTGACGGGATGGATATAACTCCTCTTGTGGACCTTGTTCACAAGAAATACTCTTTTCTTTCCATTCAGGAGCGCATGATGCTTATCTCAGACGCCCGCGTACGCCTTAAAGAAGCAAAGTCATGAAAAACAACAGCTTTACATATTGGGCATATACGGCCGAGGACAGTTCTGAAAAAGAAAGGTTCGACAATTCCTCTGATGACGAAAACAAGACATACCGATCGTTAAACAGACGGTATTACACCCTAAAGGAGGCAAGAGAGGCGCTAAAGGATTGTCGGGACGGATATGTAGTAAGACAACAGAGGTCGATAAGACGGAACGAACAAACGGAAGTGGTCAAAATAAAGATGAGAGTATTCCCAATCAGACGAAACAAATGAAAGCCCTGATCATCATCCTGACCGCCCCGTTCATGCTGTTCTTCACGCTCTCCGTCGCTTCCACAGCGGAGTGGTGCATAGAACAGGGTACTACCCCTCCCTGGGGCTACCTCGCGGGCATCGTAGCGATGGACATCATCTGGTGTATCTGTGCCTCAAGATGCAGCCGCGAGAGCCTGTACGAGGCCCTCAGGCGCTATGAGAAGTTTATGAATAAACTATTTACTAATCATTAAATAATTACAATTATGTCACACGCAGAAAAAGTCGAAAAGTATTTCAGGGATTTGAGATATAACAAAGCCCGTCTTCTTTCAGTTGACGACAGGTTTCCGTCGTATTCCCATCCTGTCCAGCGCCGGATACGCGGCACCAACAGGCACCGCGTATTAAGACTGTTCGATCGCATTATCTTCAAAATGAGAAAAGGCGGAGAACGGTGCGGCGATAACAGTCATGGCTTTTCTTTCTATCCTATCCTTTCGATTGACGATAGGCTTCATCCGTTTTCATATCCTGAATTTGCTTCCGGATTGCATCCTTCTGTGCCTCCAGAAAGGAGTTTGGATTTTCAAAAAGAAATTGAGTGACATCTGATAATTCGGATCGCAACCTATCACCCAAAGTGTTTACATAGTGCGTATAGGCGCTCGCGTGAAAATCTTTTGTCGAGAGGTACGGAAGGATACCTAACAGGATATTACCCAGTGCCTTTTCCTTAGCGTAAAGGACAGCGATCTGAACTCTCAGGCAATCAATAGCTTCTTTTAATTTCTTAATTTCTTGTTCTGTATTCATACTGCTTATGATTTAAAAGTTTTACAGACGCAAATGTAAGCGAAAATCCCGTCGAAAGCCAACGACTTACATCCCGGAGCGAGACCGGGGCGGGAACCAAAAAAACAGATTATGCCATACGAATGGAACAATAAAATAGTGGTGACAAAGGACGAGCTCATCCCCGGCTTCTTCCCCTCCTGGGATGCGTTAAAGCTAAAGCTATTTCGTGACGCAAAAAAATCCACCGGTATCCGCCGGGCCAGACAGGGCAAGGGTTTAAATAACGAGCTGTTGATCGACTACGACACCCTTCCCCCCGCCATCCGGAACCAGATCCCCGATCCCCGCAAGGTCGACTGTATCATGGAGAAGTTCTTTTCCATCGACGCCGAGGCGGTACGCTGGTTCTCTGAAAAGCGTGTAGGGCGTTACGGTTATATCGACCCTGCCAGGCAGATGGAGTACGTCCTGGACGCCAGCGTCCTCCGGTCTGCTATCCGTCTTCGCGAGGCCCGCATCCACGAAGTAACCGCCCGCCCCGGCGGCAAACTGAAGGGTACGGACAAATACCTGTCCGTGGAGGTCAACCTCTTCAATGAAGTTCGCAGGGCAAAGAACCTTACCTGCCACACGCTCCCCATACATCACCTTCGCCTGAAGGATAAGATCAAACGGTTTGAGGAGGAGGGCTACGAGTCGTTGCTGAAAGGCTATAAAAACCAGAACGCCCTGCAAAGGACCGAGAGTATAAACCGCCTGTTGAACGCCATCTTCATACAAAAAGAAAAGCCCTCCAAATTAGAGGTTTTCCGCCGCTACGACGCTTTCCTGCGCGGCGAGGTAGAGGTCATCAACCCAACCACCGGCGAACTGTACAACCCGTCCGAATACACCCCTCTGAGCGAGAAAAGCGTAACGGCCTTCCTTGCCCGCTGGAGCGAAAGCGTAGCCACCCACAAAGCACGATCGGCCGACCGCCAACAGTACATGGCCAAATACGAGCCTTATCAGAAATTAGAACATCCCAAATTTGCCGGCAGCATCATCAGTATTGATGACCGCCAGCTCCCTTTCATTTACGACAAAAACAATCACCGTGTTTGGTTTTATATAGGAATCGACCTGGGCAGCGAATGTATTGTAGGCTTTGTCTGGGGCAAAGAAAAAAACGCGGCTTTCCTTTTGGACTTTTACCGCGAGGTGGTCCGCAACTGTGCCGAATGGGGTCTTCCCGTTCCTGCGCAGCTTGAGTGCGAAAGCCATCTCAACTCTATGCTGAAAGAGACACTACTTCTACCCGGCAACCTGTTTGAGTACGTAGACATATACCCCAATTCGGCTCACTCAAAGCGCATCGAAAGATATTTTAGGAGCATGCGTTACAGCGAGGATGAAAAGGGTGTGCCGGGCTGGATCGGGCGTCCCTGGGCGCGTGACGAGTCCAACCAGACCGCCCAGGATAACCGGATCATTGTCCCTTACGATCGCATCGTCGAGGTCGGCTTAAAGGAGATAGAGCGGTGGAATAACAGCCCCTGTTCGATCTACCCGGACAAAACCCGGTTTGAGATATTCTGCGAGAAACAACATCCGGACGTTAAGCCCATCAACTGGCACGGCATCCTTCCGCACCTGGGCGAATGGACGGCAACAAGCTGCAATCACGGCCAGATCCGCCTCAATGGTGACACGTTCCTGTTGGGCGATCAGGGCGATATCGCCACGGGGGATGCGCTGATCGACCTGATGAGCGTCGTGGAGGGCAAGGCGATAGACATCTGCTGGCTCCGTGGCCACAAAGGACAGGTGTTAAAGGCCCATATCTACCTGGATGGACGGTGTGTATGCGAAGCGATTGCCCAGCCGGTCGCCTACCGCTCGCGCCTGGAAGCCAGGAGCGACCCCCAGGCGGCAAAGAACATGGAGCTTGTGGAACGCTACAAAAACACCATCCGCGGCTATGCCCAGCGGCACAAGAAAGAAATTGAGAAATTAGTCCTGATCGACCACCGGAAAAAGACACTCAACGACAATTTCAAAATCGACTGGTACGCTACGCCGGTGTACGACGACGCTCCGGATACGGAGGAAGAGGGCGAACCGGCAGGCGTCGAAGAGGCGTTTAACGACGGTTTAAACGATGTTGAAACGTACCGGATCCCCTCCCTTGTGGAGCGGTTTGCCGGTCATCAATAAAATATCAATCACAAACACTATACAGATGAAAGTCACATTAGAACTCACAGCAGAATTTCGTAATCGCGTAGCCCTGTCCCTGATCGCGGCGGGCGAAGGCTTTGAAGGAACGGACATCCAGTTTGCCCGCAAGTACGGCATCAACAAAGCTGTTTACAGCCGCATCAAAGGCGGCGATCTCGAACGTGTCCTCAGTCCCCAGAAATGGCTGGCCATCGGCCGGGCCTTAGACGTATCCCCCGACGAACGCAAGTGGAACAAGGCGGATACGGACGTCTTTAAGGTGATCCGCGAGGAGATCCTCTTCTGCAAGGAATTTCATAAGAGCATGATCTTCGTAGACGACTGCGCGATCGGTAAGACCTATACGGCGCGGTATCTCTCGCGGACGGTAAAGAACTGTTTTTACGTCGACTGCAGCCAGGCCAAGACGCGCATCCTCTTCAGTAAGGCCCTGGCCAGGGCCTTGGGCGTGGATAGCGCCGGTACCTATTCGGAGACGAAGGAAAACATCAAATACTACCTCAATATGCTGACCGATCCTCCTCTGGTCATCTTGGATGAGGCCGGCGACGTCGACCGTAAGACCTTTCAGGACCTGAAAGAACTGTGGAACGCCACCGATGGACGCTGCGGCTGGTATATGATGGGTGCGGACGGCCTGCAGCGTAAGATACAGGAGGGTATACACAATAGGACAGTTGCCTTCCGGGAGCTCTTCAGCCGTTTTTCGGATAAGTTTTCTTTTGCGGTACCGAAGGACAGGGAGGAGAAGAAAGCCTTTTACCGCAAGCTGATCACGGACGTTCTACGGGCGAACATGACGGATGGCGCAAAGATGCAGGAGATTGTAAACAGGTGTATGCAGGTCGATATGGCTGCCGGCGAATCGACAGGCCTCCGTCGGGCGGAAAGTTTATTAATCATGTATAGCTAAGACGATGCGAACCCTATCTATCCGAAACTTATACGGCATGACATTTGACTTTATGCCTTTGTCCGGTACCTGGAAGGACCTTTTGGGCCGTCAGACCCGCTCCGGGCTGTGGCTTATTTACGGCCCTGAGAAGAACGGCAAGACGACCTTTTCTCTTATGCTGGCTAACCACCTGTCGGCACTCGAAACGGTGTTGTACGTAAGCGCCGAGGAGGGTGTAGGGGATACCCTCGCCGATACCTGCCACAAAGCGGGCATTTCCGATGACAACAAGTCTATACGTCTGCTCGAATACACAAGCATTGAGGATCTCCTGGAGAGGTTTAAAAAACGCAAGTCCGAGCGCATCGTCTTTATCGACAACCTGCTGGTTTATCGCAAAGAAATAACGGAGGAGACGCTCCTTCGCCTGAAACAGGAGTGCGCCGGTACGCTTTTTATCTTCGTTGCCCACGAGAAGGACAACGACCCCTACCCCGGGGTCGCGGAGGTCTGCCGCCGCCTGGCGAAGGTCGTTATCCGGGTGCAAGGCATGGTGGCGGAGGTCCGCGGCCGTGGCGGCGCAGGCGGAACATTTGTCATCGACGAAACGACGGCGATGCTGAACCGCGGGAGTGCAATTATCGACAATCCAAAAAACAGCATATTATGACAGCAAAGAAGAGACAGTACAACGGACGTAATACGGGTATGTTTTACGCCCTGATGGCCCAGCTCCCCGGCTACAATGCGGGGTATAAGGATCTTATCAAAGAAGGCGTTATCAACGACTTTCTTACAAAGCACTACGGTGAGCGCCACGGCCGTTCGCTGCGTATCTCGACGCTCTCCGATGCGGAGTACCGCGAGCTGCTGCACGAGCTGAACGCCCAGGTATCCGCTGGCAAGACCAACGCCGCGCTTCAGGGCGAGGCCATCCGCAAGCGTTTCACGCATCAGATCCTTAGCACCCTGAGCCGCATCGGCGCCACGGTGGTCAATGGTGACTACACGAAAGTCAATTATCACATCCGGCGCATCCCGGCCTCCGGGGGCCGTATCCTTCCGCAGATATCTGCGGATGAATTGCCCAACCTCCTGGCCGCCACACGCGCCTACTGCGGCAATATAAAGAGACAGCAGGAAAGAGAACGCGCGATAGCCGCGCAAAATTAATGGCAGAGGGTATGAATGACTATGGCTATTACACATTTATCAGGGAGCCTTACAGTGTTTTCAGGAAGGATTATCCGCGAGCGGCACTGTGGTTTACCGGTCCTGACAGGGAAAACGTTGTTATATACAACCGGCATCCTGTCCCGTCGTTCGCGATCACCAACGAGCGCCTGGCGCTCATCATGGAGCACGCATGAAAGGTTATAGCGTCCACATTGACAAGGTTCACCGCCCTCAGGCACGTAAGACGAGCGCCTCCGACGCCGCCCGTCTGGAGCGTTTAAACGCGCAATACGACGAGATGTTAAAGCAGCTATGCGACAATCCTTCCGACGAGGACTTGTCGCGTCAGGTGCGGGAAACAGAGATAGCTATCGTCCGCCTGACGGGCGAGGCGATAATGGATTACGGAGAAACGAATTATTACTAAAAAACAAAATATGAATACGGAAGAAATGAGCATTCAGGAACTCGAAGAGGCCCTGAGGCAAAAAAAGGATCAGGAGCGCCATATAGCGCTCAGAAAGCGCGAAGCCTACGAAGGTATCCGTGCGGATCTGATGTGTCGCGTACAGCACGGCGTCGAGACGCTCGCACAGAACGCGCGTGACTTTGCGAACATGTGTAATAAGGAAGCATCCGCTTTCCGGGACGTCATGGGTGAATACGGCCAGCTTCGTTCGGCGGGGCAGCTAAGTTATACGCTCCGCGAAGGCGACTTCAAATGGGAGATTAAGAGCAATAAGGTAAAGCGTTTTGACGAACGCGCCGACGTGGCCGCCGAGCGACTGATCTACTTCCTGCGGGAGTGGATACAAAAGAAAAAGGACGGCACGGAGAATCCGATGTACCAACTCGCGATGACACTTTTAGAGCGCAACCGGTACGGCGACCTGGACTACAAAAGCATTTCCAAACTTTACGACCTGGAGTCGCAATTCGACGATCCGGAATACTCCTCTATCATGCAGCTCTTCAAAGAGAGTAATGTTACCGAAGGCACGGCTATCAACTACTATTTCTACCGCAAGGACCAGCTGGGCGTGTGGCGAAAAATAGAACCCTCCTTCTGTCGGTTATAAACAACTAAAAATGATCATGATGAATAATTGGTTTACACATAAGGAGGGCGCGCTATGAAACTCTATGCACATCTTATAACCGTCACGGTAAAAGCCCCTAAGGGCTACAGGCCGGGCAGAGCAGAATACCGGAGTCTGGCCGTAAGCCGTAGCCGGAAATTCAAAACAGAAGCGGAAGGATTATTTTTAAGCGAAATTAAAAATGCATACGCCGAGCTTACTAAGAAAGTCCCTCTTATATTTCTGTCGACGTCTGTAACACACGAGATTCACGGAATTAACGTAGAGGATGGCTGTTTTGATAACCCCCGGGAAGAACCAGAGGTATGATTTCCGAATTTGCGCGCTTGATAGACATTCCCAAGGAGGAGCTGCTGGGTAAGAGACGTTCTCAGCGCTTGGACAACGCCCGTCAGCTCCTTTGGAAAAAGATGAGACAGAACGGCTATACCGTCACCTGGATAGCCGAGCTGTTTCACCGTACCCACTCATCCGTTTCCAAAGGCATTCAGCGTTCGCAGTTCCTTTTGGAGACGGGAGACCGCCTTGTGACATACTGGAATCAAAAAACAGAAAGTTTAACATTAGATAGCATAGATATGAGCGAGAGAAAAGAAATCATAGAGATCCGCACTCCCCGGTATATAACCCGCGTCCGGCAGATGGAAACGTATACCTTCCGGGGTTTCAGCTGTCCGTGCTGTTCGGGGCGCGGATATACATCCGTTGAGATCGGGAAGGACGAGTGGCGGGACGACGCATGCGCCATCTGTGGCGGAACGGGCGCCCTGGAGGCGGACGTTATCATCCAATGGGTTGCTAAAAACGATGATCGCGACAAAAATAACGCACCGGAGGTATCTCGAATATGAATCATGACCCCTTTAACGGATTTGAGCGCATAGAAAACGGCTTGCCCGAATGGAAGGGCTTTGCCTGGTTTGGCTTGCTGTTAATGGAAAACAGGCGGAACAAGACAACCATCACGGCAAGAGCCGGCGGCGTTTACTGCGAGGATGGGAAGAGCATGAGATTTCGCATAGAGCCCCAAACCGTCGCGGGAGATTTTTCCGGCAGCTTCGACGACTATGACGTTGTGGGTTATATCACAGACGAGAAAAAAAGAATATGAGCCATGAATCCCCCCCCCGAAAAAATATCCGAAGCTCCGGAAAGACCTTGTCTACCGTCTCCGGAAGAAGGGCGTCCGTTGCGATACTCTTCATAAAACGATCTACTTCCCTTACGGGAAAAATCCTCTCTGCGTCGTACAAATCAGGCGACTGTGTGATGAATTTAATTTTAACGTACAATTTGAAATAGATACAAATGGATATTGAAAAACTGATAAAAGAGAAGGGCTATAAGGGAGCAATTATACACCTTATCGACCGCATTAACGAGACAAAGCGAGCTGAATCTGAGCTTAGAAGGCAAGCGGATTCTTTGTATAAAGAAGGTTCGTGTATGCACGAAAACGTAAGCAGCGTGATTGATTACATAAAAGAGCATGATGACGGGGAACGATCGCTTGTTCAATTAGGCCCTCACGGCGATCTCGTTCGATTTGTGCACGACTCCGTTCTGGTAACGGTGGAGAGGAATAAATTTCAGAGTCCGACATCTCCCCGACTTCGCATTACGATCAAAGAGGAGAATTTGCTTGAGTAGAAAAAGGAGGCGTTCCGCAAAGGCCGCCTCTTTTCGCGTATGCGACAGGCAAGGCGAAGAAGACCGCAGGTGTCCGTTCTTTGCCTTTTTGTTATCCGGCGCCCTTCTGATGCGCAAAAACCTGTACCTTTGCGATATAAAACAAAGTCCGTCATGGCATACAACCGTCACAACCTGTTTGCCCGCATCCTGGAGATCAAAGCGATCACCTACGACGCGCGAAAAAAAGGCCAGAGCCAGCGCTGGGCGTACGAGAACCTTGTCCGCGACCGCTATCACATCTCATACTCTACCTACAATAAATACCTTTCCCGCGCCGTCCTGCGTGAGACGCGTGAGGAAGGCCGCCGGCGCCCCGACCCTTTTTTTGACTAATCGGCCGTCTCGTCTTCAAATTCGCACCGGAACATCATCTTATAAACAAAGAGGTCGCTCCGGTTTTCCTTTTCCTGTCCGGTGCGCGTGAGCGGGCAGAACGCCGGCGTCTCATAGCCCTGCAGGGCTTTATACACCTCACTGATCACGTCGTAGGGTTTCAGCGCCTCTTCCCTGACGCTGTTCGGGGCATTGGCCGCCGTCCGCCCCGTCCCTTCAGGGTCGAAGGCTATGCGCAGTACGATCTTCGCCTGGCAGGTCTGGACGGTGTCGGTTAAGTTTTTACACTGCGGGATATCTATCGAGATCAGTGCGCACGGCCAGGCTACGGCCGGGCGGTCATTTTTCCGATCCAGTTGTCCCGTGTCCAGGTCTACCCATCGCAGATCCGGCACTTTTTCCGTCAGTCTTTCGACCACGGCTTTGTAAATTGTCTTCATTGAAGTATGTTTTTAATTTCCTGTTCTAATTTGTCCTCTATTTTCTCCTTCAGCCGCGCGGACTTACCCATGAAGGGCCTTGCGGTCATGGTGAAGGCCTTTTTCCCGTATATCTTGGCCTGCAGGCCGAACTGGTGTACGGCGGCGTATGGGGTGTCGTTTGTGACACGTACGCCGCCGGGTATGTACTGGTAGGAGATGGACTCGCGCAGCTCCCGTGTCTCCCCGGATAGTATCGGCGCCTCTGTGCGCGCCTTGGAGAAGCGCCCCGTCTGTCCCGAATGACCGTGCCACCGGCTTTCCTTATC
>JAISWO010000048.1 GCA_031271045.1 Tannerellaceae bacterium | reverse complement strand
AATTAAAAGAATATATAGATTACTACAACAATAATAGGATTAAACTTAAACTAAAGGGAATGAGTCCTGTACAGTTCAGAACTCATCTCACTTCTATAACCGAATATTAACCGTCTAACTTTCTGGGTGCAGTTCAAATTCCGGAAGTGGGAAATGTTTTCCCGTCAAAGCAGGAACAGCATTAACAGCGCAACACACGCCGTATTTTGCCCGCAAGACAGTATAGATACATTTTTTTCATATATTTGTCACCTCGTAAAAAACAGAGACAAAGATATCTTGATGATAGAACGTATTTATATTCTTGAGAACGTAGACTTGGTCGTGTTTTATGGCGTGAACAATGCAAATATGCAATTGATCAAAACGCTATTCCCCAAGCTGCGCATCGTAGCGCGTGGAAACGTGATGAAAGTCATCGGCGATGAAGACGAATCGGAACTTTTCCTCCGTAAAATCAGGGAGATCGAAAAGTACTGCGAAGAATATAACTCCCTCGCCGAAGACGTTATCCTCGACATTGTCAAAGGAAAAACCGTTCCCTTAGTCAAACAGAAACACCTGATCATTCACGGAATCAACGGAAAGGCCATCGTGGCACGTACGGAAAACCAGCAAGCCTTCGTCCGGTCGTTCGAAGAAAACGACCTGGTATTTGCCATCGGTCCTGCCGGGACGGGCAAGACCTTCGTGGCCATAGCGCTGGCCGTCAGGGCGTTGAAGAACAAAGAAATCAAGAAAATCATCCTCAGCCGTCCCGCCGTCGAAGCCGGCGAAAAGCTGGGATTCTTGCCCGGCGAGATGAAAGACAAACTCGACCCCTACCTCCAGCCCCTGTACGACGCCCTCTTAGACATGATCCCCGGCGTGAAACTCAAAGAATACATGGAGAACAACATCATACAGATCGCCCCCCTGGCCTATATGCGCGGACGTACGCTCAGCGACGCCGTCATCATCCTCGACGAAGCACAGAATACGACGACACACCAAATCAAAATGTTCCTCACCCGCCTGGGATTAAACGCCAAGATGATCGTCACGGGCGACATCACGCAGATCGACCTCCCCACCCCTGTCACCTCCGGCCTGGTACACGCCATGCAAGTCCTGAAAGGCGTCAAAGGCATCGGACGAATCGAATTTAACAAGAAAGACATCATCCGCCACAAGCTCGTGCAACGCATTGTGGAAGCATACGACAAGTACAATAAGATACAACATAAAGAAGAATGAAAGCATTAGTCGGAACAGATTTCAATTTCCCCGGACAGCAAAGCGTGTATCACGGCAAAGTGCGGGATGTATATAACATCAACAACAACCTCCTGGTGATGGTCGCCACCGACCGTATCTCCGCCTTCGACGTTGTACTGTCCGAAGGAATCCCCTACAAAGGACAGATGCTGAACCAGATTGCCTCCAAATTCCTAGACGCCACCGCCGACATCTGCCCGAACTGGAAACTCGCCACTCCCGACCCGATGGTGACCGTAGGCCTGAGATGCGAAGGCTTCCCGGTTGAGATGATCGTGCGAGGCTACCTCTGCGGCAGCGCCTGGCGAGCATATAAAAGCGGCGTACGCCGGATTTGCGGCATACCCCTGCCCGACGGCATGAATGAGAACCAACGCTTCCCGGAGCCTATCATCACCCCGACAACCAAAGCCGCCCAAGGCCGGCACGACGAAGATATCTCCAAAGAAGAGATCCTCCGACAAGGACTCGTATCTGAAGCCGACTATGCCCTGCTGGAAAAATACACAATGCAACTCTTCCTGCGAGGCAGTGAAATAGCCGCCGGGCGCGGACTGATCCTCGTCGACACCAAATACGAATTTGGCCGGCGCGACGGCGTCGTCTACCTGATAGACGAAATCCACACCCCCGACTCCTCGCGCTATTTCTATACCGAAGGATACGACGAACGCTTCCGCCAAGGCGAACCCCAACGGCAACTCTCCAAAGAGTTTGTACGTGAATGGCTGATGGCAAATGGATTCCAGGGACAAGCCGGGCAAACCATCCCCGAAATGACGCCCGGCATCGTCGAAAGCATCAGCGAACGATACGCCGAACTCTTCGAACATATCACCGGAGAACCTTTCATCAAAGGCGATACCACCCACCTGCTCTCACGCATCGAAGAAAACACAACCCAATACCTGATTCGGAACAAATGATCCGTTCTGACAACATACGCATGTTTGACGCTATCGCCCGGACGTACGACACGCTCAATCATACCCTTTCGCTCGGCATCGACAAACGGTGGCGAGCCCGGGGAATTGCCTTCCTGCGACCCTTCTCGCCCGAACATATCCTCGACATCGCCACCGGCACCGGTGACCTCGCCATCGCCATGCACAAGGCGCTTCACCCGGCGCATATCACCGGAGTCGACCTCTCGGAAGGTATGATGGAAATCGGACGACGCAAAGCCGTCGTCTGTGGATGCTCCGCCCAAATCACCTTCGAGCGGCAAGACTGCCTGTCGCTCACTTATGCCGACAACTCGTTCGACGCCGTAACTGCAGCCTTCGGCGTCCGTAACTTTGAACACATCGAACGCGGAATAGCCGAAATGTACCGCGTACTTCGCCCCGGTGGACATCTGATGATACTGGAGCTTTCCCACCCCCGGCGATTCCCGGTAAAACAACTCTACGAACTATACTCCAAAACAATCATCCCCTCCGTCGGACGACTCCTCTCCGGCGAGAATACAGCTTACTGGTATCTGCCGGCATCTATCCGCGCTGTCCCGCAAGGAGAAGCCATGGCAGAAATACTTCGCCGGCAAGGATTCGGGAACGTCGACGTACGCACATTCACATTCGGAATATGCTCGCTATATACAGGTGAAAAGACAAACTAAAAATGAAGCTAACACAGATATGGAAAAATATGGTTTATTAGGCTATCCTTTGGAGCACTCGCTCTCGAAGACATATTTCAACCAGAAGTTTGACGCCGAACATATCGACGCCGAATACGTCAACTTCGAGATACCCAACATCAAAGAGATAAAAAACATCGTGAAAGAAAACTCCAACCTTTGTGGATTGAACGTAACGTTGCCTTACAAGACGGCCGTCATCCCCTTGTTAGACGATATCGACGAAGACGCACGCCTAATCGGAGCTGTCAATGTCATCGCCTTCCGCAAAGGAAACTTCGGCAAGCGCAAACTCAAAGGCTACAACTCCGACATCATCGGATTCAAGCAATCTATCGAACCTTTATTAAACGAAACGCACCGGAAGGCGCTGATATTAGGAACCGGAGGCGCATCGAAAGCCGTCTTCCAGGGATTGAAACAATTAGGTATCGCCTCTACGTTCGTTTCGCGCACCACAAAAGAGTTTTGCATCACCTACGATGAAATATCGCCCCGGATACTGGAGCAATACACCGTCATCGTAAATACAACCCCCGCCGGGATGTATCCTCACATCGACCAATGCCCGGAGATACCATACGAATGGCTCACCTCCCAGCATT
This sequence comes from Tannerellaceae bacterium, assembly GCA_031271045.1. GTDB lineage: Bacteria > Bacteroidota > Bacteroidia > Bacteroidales > Tannerellaceae > DFXE01. Next base: position 52,743 of record JAISWO010000048.1, on the reverse strand, counting down.
TATTGTACGACCTGCTGTATAATCCCGACGTAACCCTCTTCATGCAAAAGGGCAAAGCGCAGGGCGCTACGGTAAAAAACGGATTGGAGATGCTCCTCCTGCAAGCGTTTGCCTCCTGGGAAATATGGCACAGAAAAGAGTAAGAAAATCATGTTGAAGAACATCCCTCAAATCATGCTCCATTTACAAAGAAGGAGTACTTTTATCAGCAATTTTTGACACCATAATACCATGAAAAATACAAAAACGTTATCTGGGCTAACCACCGAAAACTTTGAGAAACAATGGGATGGGAAAGGTACCAGACTCTACGTTCTTGCCAATGAAAAGGGAGCCGAGCTTACTGTGCTGAACTATGGCGCAAAGATCGTTTCGCTTGTGGTGCCCGACCGCGACGGGAAAGGCGTAGACGTAGTGACCGGACACGACTCCATAGAGGAATACCTCCGCTCGGAAGAACCCTACTTCGGAGCTATATGCGGACGATTTGCCAACCGCATCGCCGGAGGTACGTTCGAATTAGATGGTGCCTTTTACCACCTGGCCATCAACAACGGCCCCAATAGCCTGCACGGGGGAATCAAAGGCTTCAACGCCGTTGTGTGGGACGCCCGCCTCATCGACGCGCAGACCCTCGAACTGACATACACCTCTCCCGACGGCGAAGAAGGATACCCCGGCAATCTGCAAACAACCGTCATTTATCATTTATCCAACGATAATGAAGTCTTCCTTTCCTACCGGGCCGTCACCGACAAGCCCACGGTGTTGAACCTTACCAATCATGCCTACTTCAATCTCTCCGGAGCGGGCAATGCATGCATCGGCGACCACCTGCTGACTATCAACGCCGACAACTACCTGCCGACCGGCCCTACAGCTATCCCTTACGGTCCGGCCGAAAAAGTGGAAGGTACGCCGATGGATTTCCGTACCCCGTACGAAATAGGAGCCCGTATCCATGAACCGTTCGAGCAGCTTGTCTTCGGCAAAGGATACGACCATACATATATATTAAATAAGAAGGAAGACGGAAACCTATCCTTCTGCGCCCGTTGCGTCTCCCCCCAGACAGGGATCAGTCTAGACGTCTTTACCACCGAACCCGGCGTACAACTCTATACTGGCAATTGGATGACAGGTAATTTCATCGGCAAGAACGGTCAACGCTATCCGCAACGATCCGCCCTCTGCCTCGAGACCCAGCATTTCCCCGACAGTCCGAACCAACCGGATTACCCCGGCGTTGTGCTCCGTCCGGGAGAAGTTTTCCGGAGCAGAACCCTGTTCCGTTTCTCCACAGAAGAATAACAATCACATTTATAATACTAATCTCTTTAAAACTTAAAATTATGACAACAAACGTACAACAAAAGAATTACGCGTTGCCTATCATCGTGATGATCTTCCTGTTTGGTATGATCTCTTTCGTGACAAACTTAGCGTCCCCAATGGGTGACATTCTGAAGTTCCAGTTTAAAGTGGCAAACTGGATGGGGACGCTGGGCGTCTTTGCCAATTTCATTGCTTACGCAATTATGGGCTATCCAGCTGGTAATCTACTGCAAAAGCTCGGTTACAAGAAAACGGCGTTGATCGCTATTATCGTAGGATTCGCAGGCGTAGGTATACAGACGCTTTCCGGGACAGCGGGAAGCTTCGGTATTTATCTGTTAGGCGCTTTCGTGGCTGGATTCTCTATGTGTTTACTCAACACGGTAGTCAATCCGATGCTGAATACGCTCGGAGGCGGCGGCAAGGGAGGGAATCGGTTGATCCAGATCGGCGGTTCTTTTAACTCCTTATGCGGTACGGCCGTCATTATCCTGACCGGTATCCTGATCCCTGAAGGAATAAAGAACGCTCAGATCAGCAATGTCTTCCCGCTAATGTATGCCGCCCTGGCGATTTTCGCATTCGCATTCGTAGTCATTTTGCTGACTGCTATTCCTGAAAGCGAGAAGAAGCATGTGGCATCGGAGGAATCTTCACAATACAGCGCATTGTCGTTCCGTCATTTTGTTCTGGGCGCAATCGGAATCTTCGTCTATGTGGGCGTAGAAGTAGGTATTCCCAACGTATTGAACAAATGGTTGCAGAACCCTGACTTAAATGTATTAGGCGCCGGTGGAAGCGCAGCGGAAGCAATTGCCGGCAGCGTGGCGGCAACGTATTGGTTCCTGATGCTGATCGGAAGATTGTTGGGCGCAGCTATCGGCGGAAAGGTGTCGGCTAAAGCTATGCTGGGAGTTTCCTCCGTTGTCGGTTTGGCGCTTACTGTTATCGCCATCTTTTCCCCGACCAACGTGCTGGTCAATCTGCCGGTATTCAAGAATGGGGCGGATGCGCTGTTCGGATTGGAACAAGTACCGGTCAGCGCGGCGCTCCTGGTGCTTGTCGGACTGTGTACGTCGGTGATGTGGGGTGGTATTTTCAACCTTGCTGTTGAAGGCTTGGGTAAATACACCGAGAAGGCTTCGGGTATTTTCATGGTGCTGGTTTGCGGTGGAGGTATCCTGCCCTTATTGCAGAACGGCATTGTAGATATGACCGGTGGCACAGGCTATCAGACCAGTTACTGGATCGTTGTTGCAGGCTTGATCTATCTGCTGTACTATGCACTGATCGGGAGCAAGAACGTAAACAAAGATATTCCCGTTGAATAAAGACAAAAGATGAACATAGACAAAGTAAGAAACGCATTTATGGACCACTTTGGCGGCGTCGCTGGAGTGGTCTATGCCTCTCCGGGACGCATCAACCTGATCGGTGAACATACTGACTATAACGGCGGCTTCGTCTTCCCCGGCGCTATCGACAAGGCTATGGTCGCCGAGATCCGCTTAAACGGGACAGACAGGGTAAGGGCTGTTGCTATCGACCTGGGCGAAACAGCCGACTTCGGCCTCTGCGAAGAAAACGCTCCAGCGCAACAATGGGCGCGGTACATTTTCGGCGTATGCCGCGAGATCATCAAACGGGGCGGACAGATCGGCGGATTCGACACGGCCTTTTCGAGCGACGTCCCGCTGGGAGCCGGTATGTCGTCGTCAGCAGCGATGGAAAGCGTCTACGCCTTTGCCCTGAACGAGCTGTTCGCACTGAAGATTGACAAGTTCGAGCTGGCCCGTATCGGGCAGGCCACCGAGCACAACTATTGTGGCGTGAAATGCGGCATCATGGATCAGTTTGCCTCCCTCTTCGGGAAGGAGGGGCGCCTGATGCTGCTCGACTGCCGTTCGATGGAATACAAATACTATCCGTTCAATCCGGCGGGCTATAAGCTGGTACTGCTCGATACGGTCGTGAAGCACGAACTGGCCTCGTCGGCTTACAACGAGCGCCGCCTGTCGTGCGAAAGGGTTGCCGCCGCCATACGGAGGAATCATTCGGAGGTGGAATACCTGCGCGACGCGACATTGGATATGCTCGACGAAGTGAAAGACTCCATCAGCGAAGAGGACTACCGCCGCGCCCAATACGTGATCGAAGAAGTGCAGCGCGTGATGGACGTATGCGCCGCCCTTGAACAGGGAGACTACGAGACGGTCGGCGAACGAATGTACGGCACGCACCGTGGCATGAGCGAGCTTTATGAAGTGAGCCGCCCGGAACTGGACTTTCTCAACGACGTCGCCCGCCATTGCGGCGTTGCCGGTTCGCGCGTGATGGGTGGAGGATTCGGCGGATGCACCATCAACTTAGTGAAGGAAAATCGTTACGACGCTTTCGTGGCCGAGGCCTTTGCCGCTTTCCGGGACCGGTTTGGGCACGAGCCGCGGCTGTACGACGTCGTCATCAGCGACGGCGCCCGACGGCTGGAGTGATCCATCCTCCGGTAATGATCCCCCGGAAATTGTAACTACGTAAAAAGAGCAGCCATCCGGCAAGGGAGGTTGCTCTTTTTCGTTCTCCTGCGGACGGATTCCTAAAGTCTTACGGGTGGTTATCTTGCAAATAATGGCTGAAGAGGGTGGCGCCTTTATGGTTCAGGTGTCCTATATCGCGTAACAGTCGTTGGGAAGGGGGAAGGCGAAATAGTCCCAATAGGTGACTTCCGGCAAATAGGCGTTGCGGAAATCTTCCGGCTTGTCGAGACGTCCGTAGATTTCCGATTTGTAGGTCTGGGTATTGATCAGGATCATCTCTACATTCCGGGATTTGCACAGGGCGGCTATCTTTATGAGGTATTCTCTCTGGTAGAATGAAAGACTGTCGTCGGCGTCTGCTTCTGTTTCCACATTCACACCTTTCGACCAACGGTCAATGTCGGCCTGCAAGCTGTTCCTGTCTTACCATAGAAAAAGTTGACTCCTAAAAGAGTTAACGATGCACTTACGTACAAAGAAACAAAAGCAGTATTTTAAAGAAGCAATTAAGTTATATTATATTATGAGCATGGGTCGATGAGTATTCCGCTGGCATAACTGCAAAGGATGGTCAGCGTCATCAGGATCAGAAAGCACCAGTCCTACCATCCGTAGAAGAGGTAACTGGTGGCAACGAGGAAGAGGTTTTGCAGGCACAGATTCCATTTGCACGCAAACCCGTATATTGCAAAGACAATGGGCAAAAAGACGGCGAAGTCTATTGAGTTAAAAAGCATGACAGCGTTTTATGTGAAGAATCGTTTGTCACTCTTCGCAGGTCATTGAGAGGTATTGGATGCCTTGCAGGGTGGCGAATGTTTCGCCGTCTTGGGTCGTGACGTACGTCTCGGTCAGTCTGAAGCCCAAGAAGGGAGTGTCGAAGGTCTCGACGGTGGCCGGGGGGCGAGCAGGAATCCTATGGGGGTCAGGCCGTCGGTATCCATCTGAAAATTGGCGATGGGGAAGTCGACTAAGGCTTCCGTCTCGGGGCTTACGATATGTACGACACCGCAGGCCGATTCCATCACCGACTATCGAACAGGCGACAACAATCCTCTTCTTATTCTTTACCAAACCGGTTACCTGACCATCAAATCCTACGACGCCATGTTCGACGCCTATGTGCTGGGCTATCCGAACGAAGAAGTGAAATACGGTTTCTCGTGGAAACTGCTGCCGGCCTATTTGCCGGTGGAGCGATATGAACTGAACGATTTCTTTGCCGGCAAGTTTGTCAAAGAACTCATGAGTGGCGATGTCGAAGGCTTTATGACCGATATGCGCGCTTTCTTTGCAACCATTCTCTACAACCTGAATGACCGGACGGAAAGGCATTATCAGTTGCTCTTCTACCTGCTGTTCACCCTGATGGGCCAGTTTGTGCAGACGGAAGTGCGAAGCGTCCGCGTCCGCATCGATGCCAGCGTTAAAAACGCCGACACAATCTATGTCTTTGAGTTCAAGATTTCCGGCAATGGTACGGCAGAGGATGCGTTGAAACAGATCGACGAAAAAGGCTATCTGATCCCCTATACCGCCAACGGGCGCCGCATCGTGAAAGTCGGCGTTGAATTCAGCTTCGCCGAACGCGGCCTCAGCCGGTGGACGCTTGGACGACGCCAGTTGGACCGGATGACCTCGGGCCGTTGAACCGCTCCATCGCGTGCTTCATACCGAAAAGAGGAAGGAGATGACGCTGCCCAACGTCCGACGGCATCGCCAGAAAAGCGCCGGGAAAGCCTCGGAAGAGGTTATTCGTAGCATACCACATAATATTTCTTACGAAGTATAAAGAGATATTAAAGAAAAGTGTTATCTTCGGGCCGATTTTAAACCTTTATTTGTGGGAATAATAAGGTGTGATATGAAAAGAATTCATTTGATAATAAGTTTATTGATGTTCCTGTCATCCTGTGGCGGGGATGTTGTTTACCGGATTGACGGCAAGTTGGCCAATCTGGAAGATCAACATATATACGCAGTCTTTGAATCGGAAGACCGGAATGTTGTTGACTCCGTCGTATGCGATAAGCCCGGACAATTCAGAATCAAACAGGAACAAACGGACTTCCGGCAGGTAACGCTCTTTTTCGAAGACCGAACCCGGTGGTTTACCATCTACCTCGAGCCTAACGAGAAGGTGACGCTCACTGGCGATGTGCAACAATCCTATATGTTGCACGCAAAAGGTGGACGGCTGAACAACGAACTGTCCGCCGTACGCAAACAACTCGCCTCGCTCCTAAAAGAACAGGAAGACCTCCGGCAACGGATGCAAAACGAAACGCAGCCCTCGAACGACCTGACCTCCCGCCAGGCCAATGTGAACCACCGGCTAAACGAAGAGGTGCTGGGATACATACAAAATCATCCTGATGAAGCCGCCTCCGTCGTCCTGATGAAAACCTTCCTCCTCAACCCCGACGATACCCGTCAATTAGACGAACTCCTGATCCTGTTAGACCCCAAACTAAAGGATTTTTATCTCGTCAAAGAATTGGAACAATACAGCGCGCGCGCCAAACGCACTGCCCTCGGAGCGGAAGCCCCCAATTTCACGGTCAAAAATATCTATGGTCAAACGCTGAGTCTCGACTCTTTTCCGAAAAAATACCTCCTGCTTACCTTCACAGCTCCCTGGTGTGATATGTGCCAAACCGACGACCTCTATCTCGACGAAATAGACCGTGCCTATCCGGAAGACAAACTGCAACAACTCTTGGTCAGCCTTGATGACGACATGACGGCACTCAGGGAAGTGCTCCGAAGGGACAGCATACAATGGAACTTAGTCGCCGACTCCGCCGGACAGGCAACCCTGCTGGTGGATCTATATAATGTAAGCGCCCTGCCTCGTTGCTTCCTGATTGACGAAGAAGGAACCATCATCCTCAAAACCGAAAACGGCGCCGAAATAAAACGCACACTCGAAAATCTTATTCGCTGATTATGTTAGTCAAATCCTATGCCGCCGCCGTTCAGGGTATCTCGGCAACCATCGTAACCATAGAAGTAGAATGTACAAGAGGAATCCAGTTCTTTCTCGTAGGACTGCCCGACATAGCCGTGCGCGAAAGCAGCGAACGAATCCGGGCTGCCTTGCGGACGTCCGGCTATAAGTTCCCGCGCTATCGCATTGTGATCAATATGGCGCCGGCCGACATTCGCAAGGAAGGCTCTTCCTATGACCTGCCGCTGGCCATTGGCATCCTGGCATCCGCCGAAACTATCGATACCTCGCGTTTAGACTCGTTTGTGATTATGGGCGAACTCTCCCTCGACGGAAGCCTTCTGCCGATAAAAGGTGCCCTGTCCATCGCCCTGCAAGCGCGCGAAGAGGGATTCAAGGGATTGATCCTGCCGGAACAAAACGCCCGCGAAGCCGCCGTCGTCAGCGGAATAAATGTCTACGGAATGAACAATATCCGCGAAGTGGTCGAGTTTGTCGATGGTAAACGAACGGCCGAACCGGTCACCGTAGATACAACTGCCGAGTTTTACGCCCGGCAGGAACTGTTCGAGTACGACTTCTCGGATGTGCGCGGGCAGGAGAACGTCAAACGCGCCCTCGAAGTAGCTGCCGCCGGAGGACATAACTTGCTGATGGTCGGCCCGCCGGGAAGCGGTAAATCCATGCTTGCCAAACGGCTGCCTTCTATCCTGCCTCCCCTGAGTATTCAGGAGTCACTCGAGACAACGAAAATACATTCCGTGGCAGGAAAGATCGGCAAAGGTACTTCGCTGATGGCGCAACGTCCTTTCCGCTCGCCGCATCATACCATCTCCAACGTGGCAATGGTCGGCGGAGGATCCTCTCCGCAGCCGGGCGAGATCAGCCTGGCGCATAATGGCGTGCTCTTTCTCGACGAATTGCCGGAGTTTAACCGGAACGTGCTGGAAGTGATGCGCCAGCCGCTCGAGGACCGCCGGATCAGCATCTCGCGCGCCCGCTTCTCCGTCGATTATCCGGCCGGCTTCATGCTGGTCAGCTCCATGAATCCTTGCCCCTGCGGATATTATAACCATCCCGAACGTCCTTGCCTGTGCCCTCCCGGAGCCGTGCAGAAGTATATGAACCGCATCTCCGGACCTTTGCTCGATAGGATCGACATACAGGTAGAGATCGTGCCGGTGCCTTTCGAGAAAATATCCGAACGGGCGCCGTCCGAATCCAGCGAAGCTGTCCGCAAGCGGGTGATAAAAGCAAGAGCTATACAGGAAGCGCGCTTCAAAGATACAGACGGGATCTATTGCAACGCGCAGATGACGACCCGCCAGGTTCTCCACTACGTGACGCCCGACGAAGTCGGCATGAAACGCCTACAAACCGCCATGCAGCGACTCAACCTATCGGCGCGAGCCTACGATCGTATCCTCAAAGTATCTCGTACCATAGCCGACCTGGAAGGCGCCGAACAGGTTGCCGCACATCATTTGTCCGAAGCTATCAATTACCGTAACCTCGACCGCGAAGGCTGGGGAGTATGAAACGGACGAAACGGACCGCTTCGCCGATCCAGAGGACAACGGACGTGGATGCAAGAATCAAACCCCAATCCTTCCAACCGAGAGGCTCCACATTGAACATCTCGCCACCAAAAGTGACAATCAGATACTGACCGGCTATAATCAAAAGGGCTATCCAGAGAAAGACCGGGCTCCGGCGCAAGTTGGCAAAGGCCGATTTGTTGTCGGCAAAGGCTTTTGCGTTGAACATATTCCAGAATTGCAACAGGACGAAAAAGGTGAAAAACTCGGATAACTCGTAAGAAGTGAGACCTCCTCCCGTATGGGTGAAATAAATCAGAAGACCCAGAAGAATGATCACAAACAGGATGCCGACGGTAAAGATGTGCCAGATCATAGGACGCGAAACGATAAAGTCGCCGCCGGGACCACTCCTGCGGGGTTTGTTGTTCATCACTTTGGGATTGGGCGGCAGCGAGGCCAGGGCGGCAGCCGCAAAGGTATCCATGATGAGGTTGACCCAAAGCATCTGCGTAATGGTGAGCGGCGACTTGGCACCGATCAGCGAGCCGATCAGTACAATCAGGCAGGCGGCTACGTTGATGGTAAGCTGGAAGAGCAGGAAGCGCTGAATGTTGCGATAGAGCGAACGTCCCCACATCACGGCGCGGGTGATGCTGGCGAAGGAGTTGTCGAGGATGGTGATATCGCTGGCTTCCTTGGCTACGGAGGTGCCGTCGCCCATCGAGAGGCCTACCTGGGCGGCGTTCAGCGCCGGCGCATCGTTCGTGCCGTCGCCGGTGACGGCTACCACGGCATTTTGCTGTTGCAGTAAATGTACTAAGCGTTGTTTGTCTGTCGGGCGCGCGCGGCACATGATTTTCAAGCCGGGGATGCGTTCGAGGGCTTCTTCGTCGGTAAGGGCTTCGAAGGCCGGGCCGGTGATAAGGTTACGGTCGGTGTCTTCTGCTTTCCAGGCGCCTATCCGGCGGGCTATCTCACGGGCGGTGCCCGGAGTATCGCCCGTGACGATCTTGACGTCTATCCCGGCTTTGAGGCAGCTTTGTACGGCATCGGGCACGTCGGCGCGTACCGGATCGGAGATGGCTGCAATGCCGATAAACGTCAGGTCGGTATCTTTCGCTAACCGGCCGCCGGGGAAATACGATCTGTCCGGTTCGCCGGCTTCTATGATCTGATAGGCAAATCCTAAAGTACGCATGGCCTGGTTCTGATAGACGAGCAACTGTTGCTCAATCGCCGCCTTGCAGGCTTCAACGGGCTTCTGCGTCTCGTCGATGGCGACCTGCCGGCAGAGGGAGAGGACAATTTCGGGAGCGCCTTTCACGTACAGGACTTTCTTGCCCAGCAGGGGAGAGTGTACGAGGGTGGCCATGTATTTGCGTTCGGTGGAGAAGGTCAGTTGTTCCACGATCCTGGCCTGTTCGCGCAGGGCGAGGTAATCTTCTTTCTGGCTGTCGAGCCAGAGCAACAGGGCGGCTTCGGTAGGGTTGCCAAGGGCTTTTACCTTGCTTCCGCTATGGTCGAGGAAGGCGGTGGAATTGGCGGCGATGCCTTCCTTGACGAGTTGACTCAGTGCGTCGTCTCCCAGGGTCTGGTCTTTCAGGTTGTAGAAGCTTGTTTCGTGCACCTGCATCTGGTTTTGGGTGAGCGTGCCGGTCTTGTCGGTACAGATTACGGTGGTGGCGCCCATCGTTTCGCAAGCGTGCATTTTGCGGACTAAATTGTTTGTTTTCAACATGCGGTTCATGCTGAGCGCCAGGCTCAGGGTGACGCTCATGGGGAGTCCTTCGGGGACGGAGACGACAATCAGGGTGACGGCAATCATGAAGATGTTCAGCAGTTCTCTGATCAGTTCCACTGCCGGAGGAGTAGGGGAGGCGAGCAGGATTTGGGTAGTCAGCACCACGAAGGTCAGCCCCGCCAGGGCGTAGCCTGCCTTGCTGATGACTTTGGCCAGTCCTTTGAGTTGCATTTGCAGCGGGGTGTCGATGTTGTTCTCTATCTGGGAGCCTTCGTACACTTTGCCGTAGCCGGTGGCGTCGCCTACCTGTTCTACTTCAAAGACACCGTGGCCATCGACGACGGTTGTGCCGCGCATCACGACGTTGGAGGGGTAGGTGGCTTCCGGGTCAAAGTCTTCTTTGCGCGTTGTTTTGGAGATGACAGGCTCGCCCGTCAGAGTCGATTCGTTTATTTGCAGCGAAATGGCTTCCAGCAAACGCCCGTCGGCCGGAACTTCCTCGCCTGTTTCCAGTACGACGATGTCGCCCACTACGACCTCCCGTTTGGGAATCTGGGTGATATGTCCTTCGCGTATCACTTTCACTTCCGTATCGTCGTTGACGGTATTCAGGACGTCGAAGGCTTTCTTGGCTTTTGCTTCGAAGATAAAGGCGACGCCGCCGGCCAGCAGGATGGCGAAGAAGATACCGATCGGCTCGAGAAAGGCGCTGAAGCCTTTGGCTTCCGGCCCCCAGCAGTGCACGGCGGCAATGACGAGCGACAGCAGCCAGGCGACGAGCAGTATGCGGATGATGGGGTCGTCGAATTTCTCGAGAAACAGTTTCCAAAGCGGGGTCTTGGGGGGCGGTGTAAGCGTATTTTCACCGTATCGCTTTCTGTTTTCTTCCACTTGTTGGAGGGTTAGTCCCTGCCATGATTGTTTTCTTTCCATGTTTATATTAATTATAGTATGCTTGTTGTAACCGGCCTTGCCGGGTGTTGCGTTCGGCCAGGCGGCGATGCACTTTCGCGGTGATGACGTAGTTTTTCAGTCCCCAGTCCGGCGCGATGAGCAGTTCCTTGGGCGATTGCGAGACGAAGCGTTCGACGACGGTCGCCGGGTTCAGCCTTTCCAGGAAGTCGATGACCAGGTCGATGTATTCGTCGATGGTCGGAATATGAAACCTTTCGGGGCGTTCGGCGTATTCGCTTGCCATACGTGTGTGACGTATCAGTTGCAATTGGTGTAGCTTGAGGGTCGTGAGGGGCAAGCCGGACAGGATGTCGGCATGCCGGAGTATCTCGTCGCGGCTTTCACCGGGCAGGCCCAGGATGAGGTGTGCGCCGGTGAGGACGCCCTGGTCGGCGGTGCGGCGTATGGCATCTTCCGACTGGGCATGCGTATGTCCGCGGTTGATGTGGCGGAGCGTCGTATCGAGGGTGCTTTCTATGCCGTATTCGATGAGTACGAACGTCCTGCGTGCCAGGCCGGCAAAGTAGCGGAGCAATTCCTCCGGCATGCAGTCCGGGCGGGTGCCGACGATCAGGCCGGCTACATGGGGAAAGGCGAGCGCTTCTTCGTATTTGCGGATGAGGCTGCCGATGGATGCGTATGTGTTGGTATAGGCCTGGAAGTAGGCTAAGTATTTCATGTCAGGATATTTGCCGGAGAAGAAGCGGATGCCGGATTCCATCTGTTCACTCACCGTTTGCCCCGTATGGCAGTAGGCGGGACTGAAGGTCTGATTGTTGCAATAGGTGCATCCTCCCCATCCTTTCGTGCCGTCGCGGTTAGGACAGCTAAAGCCTGCATTCACGGATATTTTCTGCACCTTGAATGGAAATGTCTCTTCCAAAAAACTTCCGAAATCCCTGTATCGTTTCATCACCGTGCGAAAGTAGCAAAATATTCAGTAGATTTGCAACCTGGAGTTATGAATTATGGAGAAACAGATTGTATTTACATCGCATCATAAGGCAAATCTGCCATATACCTTATACATTATTATACCCTGCCACTTTGCATTTGATATTAGTTTCAAACTAAAATAAAAAATAATATGATTTATGGTTACATTCGGGTAAGTACCGAAAGACAAACAGTAGAAAACCAACGTTTCGAGATCAATCAATTTTGTCAGAAAAACGTAATGACCGTCGACCGGTGGATTGAGGAAACGATCTCAGGAGTAAAAAACATAAAAGACAGGAAGCTCGGCAAGCTTCTCAGGAAAATGAAAAGGGACGATATACTGATTTGCTCAGAACTCTCGCGACTGGGCAGGAATCTGCTTATGATCATGAGCCTTCTGCATAAATGTATGGAGCGCGACGTCCGGGTATGGACGATCAAAGATAATTACCGCTTGGGTAACGACATCAATTCCAAGGTGCTTGCTTTCGCTTTCGGACTTTCCGCAGAAATTGAACGCAACCTGATCTCGCAGCGCACCAAAGAGGCCCTCGCCCGCAAACGGGCCGAAGGCGTGACCTTGGGCCGGCCCAAAGGAAGCAAATCCAAAACCAGAAAGTTGACCGGTAAGGAAGCCGAGATAAAAATGATGTTGGAGAAAAAGCTCTCGAAAAGCGCTATTGCGAGGGCGCTGGGAGTACACCGGCTTACGGTAATACAGTTTGTGAAAGAACTCTGAAACCTCTCCCCCGGTCGCCTCCCTTGCGGGGAAAGGCCCGGGCGCCCGGGGGAAGAGGGGATGACCGAAGGAATTGGTGTTTCCCCGATTATTCGATTTTTCACTTAACTTTGTCACGAAACAAATTAAAATCGAATGAAACTATGGCTAAGAATAAGAAAAGAAAGAAAGTACAGAGGGCGGCGCCGCCTTCACACCTTACGCTCAAACACTCTCAGAGTTATCTGGATGCCTGCTACGCCACCGCGCGGCGCATCATCCGGGCAGTGGGCGAAGACGACGCCCTGCTGGATGTGTTTACCAAACGCCAGAAACAAGACCTGTTTCGCATCGTAATTTCACCTCCCTATGTGGCGGCAAAGCAAGGACACAAAGTGCCGAAGACATTCCTGCTCTATATACAAGAGAATTTGACGATGTACCTGAAACGGAAAGTATATAACGAAGAATTTGGCGTGACATGGATGGACATCGTGACCGTCGGACAATGCCTGATACTCTCCCTCGAAGCTGAAGAAGAGCTTGACCGCATGGTGCCGCCGCAAATGACCGTTGTCAAACGCCTGCTCGCCGTCTTCAGGAAAGAAGATATTTTCTCGGAAAGCCAGCGACTGATCATAGACTCGGTCAAAGTCTCGCTCTTGTCGCTCTCGCAACCGAACTTCCGCACCTACGGACTCGATGCGCTCCAAACCGTGATGGCAACCAACAGGCCGGTGCTCCAGAACATGCAGTACATTACGACCCACGAATGTCAGAAACTGCATTTCACGTACCACAACAAAGAGCGCGTCGCCTTCCGCGTACTCGTCGGACCGATGGGCGAAGAAACCGAATGTATCGGCGGCATCATACCAAGAAGCAAACTCTTCCCCGACACCAGGCCGAAATACGACCGCCTGCTCGACATCTATATCCAGTCGCACGCCCTGCACCGCCTGAAAGAACGCATCGATACGCTCCACCCAACCGTCCGCAACCAGTTGGTATTACTCTCGCTCATGTATACGCAAAAGGTCATAGAATGTGATGGACGAGTATACCTTGCCTACGTCATGCCACAAGCATCCCACGAGAGAATCATCGGCTATTTCGCCTTCACTATCGAAGGCGGCAACCTGCTCGTTCTGACCTTCCTCCCCCTGCTCAGCCAGCACGTGCCCGAAGGAAAAGTCTTCTACGAACAACTCCACCTCTCGCATGAAGACATCAAACACCTCGGCATGGACAAACTGAGCTTCTTCTACGACGTCGATATCGAACAAATCCCCATGCTGAAGAAAGTCCTGTTTGACAAACTGCACCTCAATTACATCCGCAAGCTATACAGCACAGCCTACACCAAAGAAGAACCTTTCAATGAAAAACGCACGGCTTTCGTAAAGCACTTCTTTGCTAAAATAGAAGAAAGTATGCAGGAAACCATGCAGGAAACCATGCAGGAAACCATAGAAGAAGATATACAAGAAACCATACAAGAAAATATACCCGACCATGGCGAAGAATAAGAAAAGAAAGAAACCGTCGAAAACACCGCACTCATCGCACACCGGATTCAAACATAGCCAAAGTTACCTGGAAACCTGCTATGCCACCGCGAAGCGCATCATCCGGGCAGTAGGCGAAGACGAAACGCTGTTTGATGCGTTCACCAAACGCCAGAAAAAAGACCTGTTCCGCATCACCATCACCCCTCCATACGTCGCCGCAAAGCGCGGACACAAAGTGCCGAAGCCTTTCCTTCGCTATATACAGGAGAACCTGACGGATTTTATGAGATTAAAACCCTTTAACGAAGAACATGGAGTGTCCTATATGGACATCGTGACCGTCGGGCAATGCCTGTTGCTGTCGTTCGATGCCGAAGCAAACAGGAACTACCTGCCGTCGCCACAAATAGACATCGTAAAACACCTGCTTGACGTCTTTCATGAGAAACATATCTTTGCCGATAGCCAACTGAAGGTCGTAGGCGCGATCCGGATCTCCCTCATGTCGCTCTCGCAACCCAACTTCCGCATCTACGGACTGGATACCGTACAGCCCGAAGCGCTGATAGACCGACCCGTTGTTCAGCAAATGCAATACATCACCACCCACGAATGTCAGAAACTGCATTTCACGCACCACGGAAAGGAACACCTCGCATACCGCATATTCCTCGCCCCAATAAGCGAATTTCCCAGCGCCGCCGCCTACATCCCCAAAGACGAAGTCATACCGGGCGCCCGGCACGAAATGCAAATGGACATCTACATACAGGCGCACGCCCTGCACCGGCTCAAAGAACGAGTCGACGCAATATACCCGGTCATCCGCAACCAATACATCTACCTCTCGCTCATGTGCTCAAAAACCATACGCGGAGCCGACGGAAAACTATACATCCCCTATTTCCTGCCCGAAACCAACGTAGAACTCCACCTCGGCTATTTCGCCTTTACCGTCAAAGGCAACAACCTGATCGTACTGACCTTCCTCCCCCTGTTCAGCCAACGTGTGCCCGAAGGAAAAATCCTCAGCGAACGCCTCCAACTCTCGCAGGAAGACGTCACATACCTCGGAATGGACAGACTGAGCTTCTTCTTCGACGTCGACATCGACCAGATCCCCGCCCTGAAGAAAGTCCTGTTCGACGAACTGCATCTCGAATATATCCGCGACCTCTACAAAACCTTCTGCGACAAAGACCAGGCGCTCATCGGAAAACGTACGTCTTTCGTGAAGAATTTCTTCAGCAAAATAGAAACAAACGACATACAACCCGACCATGGCGAAGAATAAGAAAAGAAAAAAAGCGCAGAAAGCGCCCCCGGCCCCGCAAAGCGGCTACAAACATAGCCAAGCCTATATGGAAGCCTGCTATGCTACCGCCAAACGCATCATCCGGGCCATAGACGGAGACGAAAAACTCCTCGACGCGTTCACCAAACGCCAAAAACAAGACCTGTTCTGCGTCACCGTCACGCCGCCCTACGTCGCAGCCATGCAAGGACACAAAGTGCCCAGGTCTTTCCTGGACTACATCCAGGGCAGTGTGACCATGTGCCTGAAAAGAGACATCTTCGACGAAGAACTCGGCGTCACGTGGATGGAAATCATGACCGTCGGACAGTGCCTGGAGATGATGCTCAATGCCATCGTAAAAGGCAACCGCCTGCCGCCGCCGCAAGATGACGTAGCCAGACAACTGCTCGCCACCCTGAAGGAAAGCGAAATCACCATGAAGGGGCAGATGATGATCGCCGAAACAATCAGGATCTCCCTCATGTCGCTCTCGCAACCCAACTTCCGCATCTACGGACTGGCGCAGATCCGGCCGGAGGTCCTGGTCGGCCGGGCCCTCGTACACCACTGGGAGTACATCACAACGCACGAATGTCAGTCCATGCGATTCACCTACTACGGCAAAGAACATCTCGCATACCGCGTACTCCAGGGCCCCATGGGCGAAACCTCCTGCACCGGCGCCACCATCGCCATGAGCAAACTCTTCCCCGATGTCGACAACGACCGCAAATTAGATATCTACATCCAGTCGCACGCCCTGCACCGCCTCAAAGAACGTATCGACACGCTCCACGCCGTCGTGCGCAACCAGAGCATCCTCCTTTCGCTCATGTACGTACAAAAGGTCATTCGCGGAGCCGACGGAAGGCTGTACATCGCCTACGTCATGCCACAAGGCCCTTATGAGAGGACCCTCGGCTATTTCGCCTTCACCATAGACGGCGATAACCTGATCGTGCTGACCTTCCTGCCCATGTTCAACGAACGTATGCCCGAAGGTGAACACCTCCGCAAGCGCCTGCGCTTCTCGCAGGAAGACCTCAGACACCTCGGCATGGACAAACTGAGCTTCTTCTACGACGTCGACATCAAACAGATCCCCCTGCTGAAGCAAATCCTGTTCGACGAACTCCATCTCGAAGACGTCCGCAAAGTATACAGCACTTCCTACACCAAAAGCGATCCCTTCAACGACAAGCGCACCTCTTTTGTGAAGAACTTCTTCGCCAAGGTCGAAGAACGCCTCGCCGATACTGTCGAAGACTCCCCGGCTTTTCCTGTCATGGAAACAGAGATACCGGAAAATGAGCAAAAGTTTCCCGATCTCTGCGATCCGACATTGTAGGATGAGGAAGATGCGGAAGATGCCTGGTCTTCACACTCTTCGTTAGGGAACCAAGAATTTTGGAGAAGCAAATTCATTTTGGAATGGCTTCTCCAAATTTTTTGGAAAGGCAAATTCATTTTTGAATGGCTTCTCCAAATTTTTTGGAAAAGCAAACTCACTTTGGAATGCTTCTCCAAAATTCTTGGAAAGGCAAATTCATTTTGGAATGGCTTCTCCAGACTTTCTGGAAAGGCAAATTCATTTTGAAATGGCTTCTCCATATTTTCTGGAAAGGCGAATTCATTTTGAAATGGCTTCTCCATATTTTCTGGAAAGGCAAATTCTTTTTGAAATGGCTTCTCCATCCGCTACCGGGGAGCTGGGAGCCGGGGAGTTATTGGGAGGCGAGGGTTTGTTGGCAGTAATATTCGTAGCGACCGAGGATTTCGCGTACGTAGTAGAAGGTTTCGCGTCCACGGAGGTAACCGTAGCGACAGACGGGGTCGTTGTAGTAAGCGGGTTCGCTTTTGAGAAGGACAAATTCGGCCACATGGTCGTCCCATACGGTGGAGTCTTTCCCGTATTTGCCGGCCAGGCGGCGGGCGTCGTATATGTGTCCGATGCCTGCATTGTAGGCGGCCAGCGTAAACTTGATCAGCTCGGTGGCGTCGGTTATTTCATTCAGGCCTTGACGGAAGATGTACAGGACTTCGACGCCGGCCCGGATGCTTACTTCCGGGTCGGCAAGGTCCTGAAGCGGTATCCGGAGCGTGCGGGCTGTTCCGGGCATGATGCCCATCAGCCCCTGGGCGCCGGCCCAGGATATTTCCGTGTTTTTGAAATGGGATTCCTGATAGGCTAAAGAGGCCAGCAGGCGCCAGTCCCACTCCAGCTTCCGGGCGTATTTCCGGAAAAGTGAATCGTAGGGCGATATCTGGCCTTGCCGGATGGCGGGGGTGCTCTGTTCCAGTATTTTCTTGCTGAGTTCGAAGTAGCGCTTGGCAGTTGCCTTGTACGATTGATCGCTTTCCTGTCCGGACGCCCATTGGTTGATGGCTTCGGCCAGGAGGGGGGCGTTCTTCCTGACAGCCCAGGAGGAGCGTTGCCGGAAACTGATTTTCAGACTGACGTCTATGTTCCAATAGTACGTCTTGTTCAGGAGCGCCACTTTTTCGTCGCTGACGGTGTAGGGGATCTGCCCTGTCGAGACCATCTCGATCAGGTCTTCTTCGCTGACGTCGTCGTCGTCCACCTCGTGGATGAGGATTCCTCCGCCCAGCTCCCTGTCTAAGTTTTGAAGGCGGTCGTGGTAGCGGGAGCCGGACTTTACGTAGATCTCTTTCCCGATCAGTCCGGTAACGTCCGTCAGCCGTTTGACGCCCGGCCCAAGGGACTGAACGAGCGCCTGGGAGGAGAGCGATTCGCGTCCGCAGTAGATCAGTTGTTGTTTCAGCTCCTGGCTGAACAGGATGGGGTAGGCGGCGACGTCGGCTTCGCCGGCTTGCAGCATCTCGATCAGGCGGGCCTGGCTTTCGGCGACTTTCACCGTCAGCTTCAGGTTGTGCATTTGGGCGAAATCCCGGATCAGCTCGTATTCGTAGCCCATCGGTTCCATTCGGTAGAGGAAATAAGAGGTCGAACTGTAAAGCGTGACGGCCGTAATCTCTCCTTTTTCTTTCAATTGAGGGAAATCCATGTCTGTTGTTTCCGTCTGTGCGCCGGGCTTCGTGCGGCAACTGCCGAGGAGCGCCGGACATAAGACGCACAGGAGAAGGAGGCGGAACAGGCGCCCCGGATGTGGCGTATTATTCATGTCGTATCAGGAGTGCGACATTTTCTACGTGATGTGTGTGGGGGAACATGTCTACGGGCTGCATGCGTTCGAGGGTGTAATTGCGGCTGAGGAGGCTCAGGTCGCGGGCCTGGGTGGCGGGATTGCAGCTTACGTACACGATGCGGGCGGGCGCGGCGGAGAGGATGGCGTTGATGACGCCTTCGTGCATTCCGGCGCGCGGCGGGTCGGTGATGACGACGTCCGGGCGTCCTTGCTCGCGGATGAAACCGGCGGTCAGTATGTCTTTCATGTCGCCGGCAAAGAAAAAGGTGTTGCCGATGCCGTTCAACCGTGCGTTCAGCCGCGCGTCGTCGATGGCTTCGGGTACGTATTCGATGCCGGTGACGCGGGCGGCGCGACGGGAGATGAAGTTGGCAATCGTGCCGGTACCGGTATAGAGGTCGTACACGTGTTCGTCTCCTTTCAGGGCGGCGAAGTCGCGTACGACTTTATAGAGTTCGCCGGCTTGGGCGCTGTTGGTTTGGTAGAATGATTTGGCTCCGATCCGGAACCGGAGGCCTTCCATTTCTTCGATGATATGATCTTTCCCGTGGAAGAGGTTTACTTCCCGGTCGGTGATCGTGTCGTTGCATTTGTCGTTGATGATATACAGGAGCGACGTTATTTCGGGGAAGGCTTCGGCCAGATGCGTCAAAAGGGCTTCGCGGCGGGCTTTGTCTTCGTAGAAGAAGACGAGGATAACCATCACTTCGCCCGTTGTGGAGGAGGTGCGTATGATCAGTGTGCGCATGAAGCCTTCCTGTGCGCGCAGGTCGAAGAAGGGGTATCCTTCATGCGACAGGCAGTAGGCTTTTATGCAGCGGCGTATCCGGTTCGAGATGTCGTCTTGCAGGTAACAGGTTTCGATGTCGAGCACCTTGTCGAACATGCCGGGGATATGGAAGCCTACGCCGTTCATGCTTCCGGCCTCTGCGGGCGATTGTGCCGGCCCGGTCGTCAACTGTTCTGCCGTCAGCCATTTCTTGTTGGAGAAGGTAAACTCCAGTTTGTTGCGGTAGTACTGTGTTTGCCCGGAGGCGAGGATGGGGAGGGTTTCGCCGGCGGAAAGCTTACCGATACGCGCCAGGCTGTCGGTTACTTGCATTTGCTTGTAGCGGAGTTGTTCTTCGTAGCGCAGATGTTGCCATTTGCATCCTCCGCATACGCCGAAGTGGAGGCAAAAGGGCTGAACTCGCGCGGGCGAGTATCGGTGAAAGCGGATGGCCTTCCCTTCGGCGTAGCTGCTTTTCTTCTTGGTCAGTTGGATGTCTACCACATCGCCCGGCGCTACGAAGGGAACGAAAACGACTTGATCGTTCACCCGTGCTATGGCCTTTCCTTCGGCCGCCACGCTGCTGATCTCTACCTCTTCCAGTACGGGTAATTGTTTCTTTGTCCTTGCCAATGCTGTTGTCTTATTGTATGCCGCGTTCGCGGAGTTTCTTTTGCCAGTTCCAGGCGGTAACGATGGTGTCTTCTACTGTCTCGCGGGCTGTCCAGCCTAATACTTTATTGGCGTGTTCGGGATTCGCCCATACTTTCTCAATGTCGCCTTCGCGACGGCCTACGATACGGTAGGGGACTTTCACGCCGGTTCCTTTCTCGAAGGCTTCGATCAGTTCCAGTACGGATACGCCCCGGCCTGTGCCGAGATTGAATGTTTCCAGTGCGTCTTCGGATTTGTTTTCCAACAGACGGTCCATGGCGACGACATGTGCCTTGGCCAGGTCTACGACATGGATGTAGTCGCGGATGCAGGAGCCGTCGGGCGTATCGTAATCGTTGCCGAATACGCTCAGTTCGCTGCGGATGCCCATGGCTGTTTGCGTTACAAAGGGGACTAAGTTCTGCGGTATGCCGTTGGGGAGTTCGCCGATCTCGGCGCTTGAGTGCGCTCCTATGGGATTGAAGTAGCGCAGGATGATACTCTTGAACGGTAGTCCGGCGTGGATGGCGTCGCGTATGATTTCTTCGTTGATCTGCTTGGTATTTCCGTAGGGAGAGAGCGCAGGCTTGACGGGGGCGTCTTCCGTGACCGGAAGAATATCGGGCTGTCCGTAGACTGTGCAGGAGGATGAAAAGACGATACCGTCTACGCCGTAGACGGGCATCAGATCCAGCAGGTTGAGGAGGGTGACGATATTGTTGCGGTAATATTCCAACGGTTTGTGTACCGATTCGCCAACGGCTTTGCTGGCGGCAAAATGGATGATGCCTTTGATGCCTGTATGAGTAGCGAAGAGGGCGTTCAGGGCTTCTTTGTCGTTACAGTCCAGCTTGATGAATACCGGGCGGATGCCGGTTATTTTTTCGATGCCGTCGATGACATCGGCATTGGAATTGGAGAGGTTATCGATGATGATGACCTCGTATCCGGCGTTTTGGAGTTCTACTACGGTGTGCGAGCCGATGTATCCGGCGCCACCTGTTACTAAAATTTTCTGTTTCATGCTTTTTATAGTTGTGAGTTATACGTTGCGAGTTGTTTATACGATACAGGAGAAGCCCATGAAAGCCATGGCGAGCAGTCCGGCGGTGATGAGGGCGATCGGCGTTCCTTTCATGCCTTCCGGGATGTGCGTCAGGGCCAACTGTTCGCGGATGCCGGCAAAGATAGTTAATGCCAGCGCAAATCCTATGGCTGTGGAGATGGCAAATACGACGGCCTGTACTAAATTATAGTCTTTCTGGATCACCAGGATGGCGACGCCCAATACGCAGCAGTTGGTCGTTATCAGCGGCAGGTATACGCCTAAGGCCTGGTATAGGGCGGGCGATACTTTTTTTAGTACGATCTCCAGCAACTGCACCAGGGAGGCGATGATCAGGATGAAGGTGATGGTCTGCATAAAGGCCAGCCCGAAGACGTCCAAGACGTATTTCTGCACCAGGAAGGTCGCGATGGTGGCGATAGTCAGCACAAAGGTAACGGCTGCGCTCATCCCGCCTGCCGTTTCTACTTTCTTGGATACGCCTAAGAAAGGGCAGATCCCCAGAAATTGAGACAGGACAACGTTGTTGACAAAGACGGCGGCTATGAATATTAATATGTATTCCATGTCTTATGTATTGTGTGTTTCAAACTTTACGGACTTTATTGATCAGGGCAATCAGGAAGCCCAACGCAATGAAGGCGCCGGGAGCCAGGACGAAAATGAGGGAGCCGTATTCTTCCGGCATACAGACGAGGTTGAAGATCTTGCCGGTACCCAGCAGCTCGCGCGTAGCGCCCAGCAGCGTCAGGGCAAGCGTAAAGCCCAGTCCGGCGCCCAAGCCGTCGAAGCCTGAAGGTATCACACCGTGTTTGCCGGCAAAGGCTTCGGCGCGTCCGAGCACAATGCAGTTGACGACGATCAGCGGGATGAACAATCCCAGACTTTGGTATAGAGACGGAAGGAAGGCTTCGATGAACATCTGTAGCGGCGTGACGAAGGTGGCGATGATGACCACGTAGGCGGGAATACGCACCGCATTCGGGATCAGGTTCTTCAGGGCCGAGATCACCATATTGGTGCACATCAGCACGAAGGTGGTGGCCAGGCCCATTCCCATACCGTTGATAGCCGACGAGGTCGTTCCCAGGGTCGGGCACATGCCTAAGAGCAGGACGAAGATCGGGTTTTCCTTCAGGATGCCATTCAGCAGGATCTTGATGTTATTCATAGCTGTCTCCTTTCTTGGTTGAGGCTCCGGTGGTGGAGTCGGTTGAGGTTCCTTTGTAGGCGCTGTAAGCGCGGTTGATGGCGTCGAGGAAGGCGCGGCTGGTGATGGTGGAGGCGGTGATGGCGTCCACGTTGCCGCCGTCTTTGCTTACGGCCAGGTTGCCGCCTGCCAATGAGCGACCGATGACGCTTTGTTGGTTCTTGTCCGTACGGAACCATTCATCCATTTTCGAGCCTAATCCGGGTGTTTCGGCATGTTGCAGGACGGCATAGTTGATCAGGGTTCCTTCGGCATCGAAGCCTACGATGATTTTTATCTCGCCCGAGAAGCCGTTCTTTGTATAGCTGTCGACGGCGACGCCGACTAATTGCCCATCCTTCAGGGCGGGGTAGATACGGAGCGAATCGCCGTCGGAGGTGACGCCATGGTAGGCTTCGTCCAGCGGATTGTTGTCGAAATCGGGGGTTACGTCGCTAATGGCCTTTTCTAATGCGGCGGCTTTAGAAAGGGCGATGGGGCCGGCAGTGTACATATTGGCGCCGGCCAGGATAATGCCCGATACGGCGCAGGTGATCATCAGCGACAGAAACATATTGGGCAGGGTGGATGATAACTTCTCCATATTTATTTTCCTCCGAAATGTTTGGGTTTGAAATAGGTGTTGATCAGCGGCGTGAGTGCGTTCATGATCAGGATGGCAAAGGAGACGCCTTCGGGATAGGCTCCGAAGAGACGGATGACGGACGTCAGCAGTCCGATGCCGGCGCCGTAGACCAGCATACCGCTACGGCTCATCGGCGAAGTGACGTAGTCGGTTGCCATAAAGATAGCGCCCAGCAGCAAACCGCCCGACATCAGATGTATCAGCGGACCGGCATAGCTCAAGGGATCGGCCAGGTGCATGATGCCGGTGAAGGCGGCGACCGTTCCGACGACGGCTACCGGGATATGCCAACTGATGATCTTGCGCGCCAGCAGATATGCAAAGCCTAAGAGCAGGGCGGCGGCGCTTACTTCGCCCAGACTGCCGCCCATATTACCGAGTAGCAAGTCTACGAACGAGGGCCACTGCGAAACGCCTTCGTTGAGCTTCGAAAGGAGGGTGGCGCCGGTGGCAGCGTCGACGTAATCCATCGGAAAGCGGCCGGGGAGCGGCCAGGTGGTCATCTGCGCCGGGAAAGAGATGAGCAGGAAGACGCGTCCGACCAGCGCAGGGTTGAAGATGTTGTTGCCTAATCCGCCAAAGGGCATCTTGCCGATGCCTATGGCCGCTATGGCGCCGATGACGACGATCCATACCGGCAGATTGGACGGCAGGTTGAAGGCTAACAGGACGCCGGTCAGGATGGCCGAGCCATCGGTGATGGCAGGCGTTTGCTTCATCAGGTATTTCTGAATCAGATACTCGACAACGACGCAGGAGGCGACCGATACGGCAGTGACGATGAGCGCTCCCAGGCCGAAGTAATAGAGAGATACTGCGAAGGCCGGGATAAGGGCGGCCAGTACGCCGTACATGTTCCGGCCTATATTGTCGCCGCTGTGGATGTGGGGCGAGGGGGATATGATCAGTTTGTTTTCCATACGATATTGTTCATGATTTACGGGTGCGGATGATGTTCATTACTTTCCCTTTTCCTAAGCGGATGTAGTCGAGCAAAGGACGGTGGGACGGACAGGTGAAACTACAGGAGCCACATTCGATGCAATCAACGATGTAATTCTTTTCGGCCATCTCCCACTGGACAAATTCGGTGGCGGTCATCAGCAGCGTCGGGTTCAGCCCCATCGGGCATACGGCGACGCATTTCGCACAGCGGATGCAGGGCAGGGAGGGCTTCCTCGCGGCTTCTTCGCGGGGGAGGACGAGGATACCGGAGCTGCCTTTGGCGACGGGGATGTCGGCGCTGACGAGCGCCTTGCCCATCATGGGACCTCCGCCGATGATTTTTCCTGTCTGTCCGCTCAGTCCGCCGGCGGCTTCGATCAGGTAGCGGATGGGCGTACCGATGCGTACGAGGAAGTTGGACGGGTTGGCGACTCCCCGGCCTGTGATGGTGACGATGCGTTCGAAGAGGGGTTTATTCTTCTGTACGGCTTCGTATACGGCGTATGCCGTCCCGACGTTCTGTACCACGGCGCCGGCCGAGATAGGCAGGGCTCCACTCCGCACCTGCCGGCGCAGGACGGCGTCGATCAGTTGCTTTTCGCCTCCTTGCGGGTATTGTACTTTCAGGGGCATGATTTCGATGCCGGCGAATGTACGGGCTAAGGTACGGAGATGGGATATGGCGTCGGGCTTATTGTTTTCGATGCCGATGATGGCGCGGTCGACGCCGATGGCTTTCATCAGGATGGAGACGCCGGTCAGCGTTTCTTCGCCTCGTTGGAGCATCAGGGCGTGGTCGGACGTCAGATAGGGTTCACATTCTACGCCGTTGATGATCAATATCCCGGCTTTGCTTCCCGGTGGGGGCGTTAATTTGACGTGCGTCGGGAAGGTGGCTCCGCCGAGTCCGACGATGCCGGCGGCTGTTATTTTGGCGACGATTTCCTGGGATGAGAGGGTACATTCGCGCCGGATGGTTTCGCTGCGGTCGATTGTCTCTTCCCATTCGTCGCCTGTAACGTCGATATAGATGGCCGGACGGGCGTAGCCGCTGGCGTCGACGGCCTGGTCTATCTTGGTTATTTTGCCTGATACGGATGAGTGGATGGGGGCGGAGATGAAGCCGGCGGCTTTGGCCAGCAGGGTGCCGGCTTTCACCTGGTCGCCTTTGGCGACAACGGCCTGGGCCGGGGCGCCGATGTGTTGCCCCAGGGGGATGATCACCTGTGGGGGAGGGGCAAGGATGGCAACGGTTTTGCCTGCCGACAGTTTGTTTTCGGGCGGATGGATGCCTCCGAGGCGGAATGTCCTTAACATGCGCTATTTGTTTTTTCGTTGATGATGTCTTTCGTTTTTGCACCGCCGGCTTCGGTAGCGGCTTCTTTGCGGGGCGGGAAGTTCAGCTCGTGGATGGCTTTGGTGGGGCATACGAGGGTGCATTTGCGGCAGAGGCGGCATTTGCGGAAATCAATCCAGGCTACGTTGCTGTCCATTTGGATGGCGTCGAAGGGACATTCTTTTACGCATTTGCTGCATCCGATGCAGGCGTTAGCACAGGCTTTGCGGGCGGGGCCTCCTTTGTCTTTGTTGACGCAACTGACGTATATGCGGCGCGATTTGGGGCCTTTGTTGCGCAGTTCGATGATATTTTTGGGACAGGCTTTGACGCAGGCGCCGCAGGAGGTGCATTTTTCTTCGATCACTTCCGGCAGTCCGGTGGCGGGGTTGATGTGTATGGCGCCGAAGGTGCAGGCCGTTGCGCAGTCGCCATAGCCTAAGCAGCCGTAGGAGCAACCGGTTTCGCCGCCATAGAGGGCTGAGGCGACGGCGCAGTTGCGGGCGCCGTCGTAGCGGTTGACGTGGGGGCGGGCCTGGCAATTGCCGTTGCAGCGTACGACTGCGATTTTGGGATCGGTTTTAGCGGCGTTTTGGCCCAGTATGGCGGCGACGCGGTTCATCACGTCGGCTCCACCGACCGGGCAGAGGAGGTCGTCGAGCGAGGAAGCGTTGACGCAGGCGGCGGCAAATCCGGCGCATCCCGGATAACCGCATCCGCCGCAGTTGGCTGCCGGCAGGGCTTCCTGGACTTCGGCTATGAGCGGGTTCTCGTACACTTCAAATTTCTTGGAAGCGGCATATAGCAGAACGGAGCCGGCCATACCGATGCCTCCTAATGTGAGAATGGCTATTAGTATCATATCTCCGGATTCATTTTCTTTATAGTAAATACAAATTTCTTTTTCAACACGTTGCGAAATAAATATAAGATGATGTAATAGGGAAGCAACAGGATCAGGGAGGCCAGTGCGCTCGCCGCTTCTCCCCATTGCAGGGCAGAGCCGGCAAGGATGGTGGCGATGATTAACGCCAGGGGGACGATGAACGCCAGCAACACGGCTCTTGTTCCCATCGAGTTTTTTCCTTCAATCCGGACCGGTTCGTTGACGCGGAAGGCGCCGCTGGGGTCTGTTACTTCGATGATTTGTTCTTTCCCGTTTGCGGTTGTGCACGCCGCCTTCACCTGGCATCCGCTACATGCCGGCTGCTGAGCTATTCGCACATACACCGTATGTCCTTCTATGCGTTCTACGACTCCGCAATGAGTCATCGTTTCTTCCATTATTGTAATCCCGACATTGCAAAACGCCACAAAAGTAATTAAAAGTTGCGAGTTGGGGATTAGGGGTTACGAGTTTTTCTTGCAAAAAAGCATCGGCCATACCGGATGGCGGGGCTTTAGGGGGGGTAGGGGTTTTTATTCTTTGCTTCTGCGAAGGCTTACAGGAGCTATTGTCTCCTGAACGGAAGCTATTGTCTCCTGACTTGGAGCTCTCGTCTCCTGACTTGGAGCTTCCGTCTCTTGACTTGGAGCTCTCGTCTCTTGACTTGGAGCTTCCGTCTCTTGACTTGGAGCTTCCGTCTCTTGACTTGGAGCTTCCGTCTCTTGACTTGGAGCTTCCGTCTCTTGACTTGGAGCTTCCGTCTCTTGACTTGGAGCTCCCGTCTCTTGACTTGGAGCTCTCGTCTCTTGACTTGAAGCTCCCGTCTTTGGAACGGGAGCTTCCGTTAAGTGGCTTTACCACTTGTAGTTGAAACCGAAACTGAGGAGTTCGTTTAGTTGGAAATAGCTGTTGAAGTCTTCTTTTTTGGCGACGGTGTCGTCGTAGCGGAGGTGGGCGTAGATGCGGGTGGAGAAGTGGCGGTTGATGGCGAGTATGAGGGTGTTTTCAAACTCGAACTGACTGGTTTCGTAGGTCGTGAAATAATAGAAGCGTGACTGCCAGCTTATGTTGCGGTTGAAGTTGACCGTCATGTCGGTGCGGATGGTGGATCCGAAGCGGTTCAGCGTGTTTTGGTACTCGCCGGTATCTTTGTCTTTGCGGAAGCCGTGGCGGCCGAGGTCGATGTCTTTGTTGAGGCTTTGGAGGAAGGTATAGGAGAAGGGGGCGAGGTTGGCGCTGAGCTTGAGGTTGCGGTTGCGGGTACGGAAGCTTTTGTTCAGGTCGTACTTCATACCGATACCCATATTGAAGGCGAAGGGTGAGAGGAGGGCGGCTTGTTTGACGGGGGTATTCTCCTGGTAGTTGCTGAAGAGCTGTGTTTTGAACTCGGCATCGAAGGTGTAGAACCATTTGTTGAAGGCCTTGTAGCCGACGTTGCTGTGCAGCCGGACGATGTCGTCGCCGATCTTGTAGGCATGCAGAGTGTCGTTGGGGGCGTTGTATATGCTGGC
Source organism: Tannerellaceae bacterium (assembly GCA_031271045.1). Lineage (GTDB taxonomy): Bacteria > Bacteroidota > Bacteroidia > Bacteroidales > Tannerellaceae > DFXE01. The sequence goes on along the minus strand of JAISWO010000048.1, from coordinate 25,054 downwards.
TTTTATTTCTATTTCGTTGGTGAATTGTATTTTATTTTTGCTGTAATCGTACTTGAGGTGGTTTTTGGTGAAGATATTCAGGTTGCTGCTTCCTCCTTTATGCCAGTTGGGAGAGACATAGTTTTGGGAGAATTGGATAGCGCTTTCGAAGGCGGAGCGCCAGTAGAGGCGGTCGGGGATGAATTTGGCGGGGGCTTCCAATTCGCTTTGTACGATTTCGGAGCTTATCTTCAGTGGCACTTCCTCGTAGACAGGTGTTCGGATACTGGTGATGCGGATGATGTCGTTGGGCAGGTCGCGTTTGGAATAGCGGAAATAGGCAGGGTGATGTTCTTCGACGTACCGGAGCGCCAGCTTTTCCATTTCAAAGCGTTGCTTTACGTCGAGGAACAGGCTTGTATCGGTTTGATACCAGCGGAAGGGTGGGGGGGCGAGCTTCCAGCGGTTTTTGTCGTAGAGCGCTGCATCCGTATTGTTTACGGCATCTCCACGGAAGATGGGAGGCATGAAGAGGTGGCTCACGATGATGGTATCCCGGAAACTCAGGCTTTCATCAAATCGTGCGGAGGCGTCTCTTACTAAGCGCGCCCAGTAGAGTGCTTCGGGCGAGAGGGGTATTTCGTCTGTTTCCAGGAAACGGAGCAGAGGGTTGTTGATGGGTACGGGTTGTGAATACGTTTTGTTTTGTTGGTTCAGTAGCGTTCGCAGGTCTATGATTTTGTCCATATCTGCGTTGGTTGGTTTTACAAGCATAACCGTATCTTCGGGAGCGCTTACCTGTTCCTGCGCATGTGTGTATGCGCAGGTGCAGGTAAACAGTCCTGTAAGAATAATGCTATGTATATAATTCCTTTTTACATTCATTTTTATTCTGGTTTGGGTTTATCAGATGGCGGCCGTCTTTGATTGTTTGCGGCGTTCCTTTTCGGCTTGGAGCATCTTGAGTTCTCGCCCGGTTTGTCCGGCCACCGAGGTGTTTTCCTCTGCCCGTCGGAGCAGGTAGGGGAGGACGTCTCTTACTTTGGCATAGGGCACGTACTTGGTGACGTTGTATCCTTCGTGGGCGAGGTTGAAGGAGATGTTATCGCTCATTCCCAGTAGTTGGGAAAAGTAGATGCGCTGTGTATTCCGGTCTAATTGATGCTCGTCGATCAGGGAGGCGAGTTTATAGTTGCTTTCCTCGTTGTGCGTACCCATAAAGAGTTCCATACGGTCGATATGTTCGATGACGAACCGGACGCCGTCGTTGAAATTCTTGTCCGTCGCCTGCTTATCCTTGCAGATCGGGTCGGGATAGCCGAGGCTTGCGGCCCGTTTGCGTTCTTCTTCCATGTAAGCGCCGCGGACGAATTTAATGCCCGGATAGTAGCCTTTTTCTACGGCGTCGTCGTAGATACGGTGCAGATAGGGCATACGGTCGTGACGGTACATTTGAAGGGTGGCGAATACGATGGCGCGTTCTTTATTGAATCGTCGCATGGCTTCGTCGGTTAGCTCGTCGATGGCATCCTGGAAGCAATAGTCTTCGGCGTCGACTAAGATGCGTACATTATTCTTATACGCCCGTTCGCAGAGGAGCATGAAGCGTTCGCGAAATTCGCGGAAGGCTTTGATCTCGGTGATGCTGAGTTTTTCTTTTTTCTCGGAGGCCTTACTGAGGAGTTCGTCGGTCGTAATGGTCGAGGGTTTGAATACGGCGTAGGCTATGTCGGGTGTCTCCCGGGCAAAGTCTATTGAGCGGATTGTTTCCTGCAATGTGGCCTGGATGCCTTCCGGGGTTTGTTCGCTCTCGGCTGAGTAGTCGAGGGTGGATTTCACATTGTCGTGTTTCAACTGATTGATATACCGGGTGCAGTCGTGGAGGGTTTCACCTCCGACGAATTGCTTGTAGAGCGTAGGTTTGACGATCCACGCAAGGGGAAAATGTATCTTCAATGCGATATGGCAGGCAATTTTCCCCAGCTTCACAATGCCTGGACGTTTCATGACGCTGAACAGCAGGTAGGCATTGTTCAACTCCGCTTTAGACTTTGAAGCGAAGGCTATTTCTGTATTATTAAAATCTAACATGTTTATTATGATGATATAGTAAATAGTGGAGAGTGAACAATTGGTTGTTCATTCTTCGCTCAGAAAGGGATATGAATAATTGGTCGGGGGGACGAGGGCTTCTTTGATGGTTCGCGGATTGGTCCAGCGAATCAGGTTCAGCGGGCCGCCGGCTTTGTCGTTTGTGCCCGAAGCGCGCGAACCTCCGAAAGGCTGTTGGGCGATGACGGCGCCGGTAGGTTTGTCGTTGATATAGAAGTTGCCTGCCGAATAGCGCAGTTTGTTGAATGCCGTGGCGATGGCATAACGGTCGCGTGCGAAGATAGAGCCTGTCAGCCCGTAAGGTGAAGTGCGGTCGCAGACGTCGAGTGTTTCCTCGTATTGGTTGTCATCATACACATAGAGGGTGATGACGGGGCCGAAGATTTCTTCCGTCATCGTCTTGAACGAAGGATTGGTGGTCAGGATGACGGTAGGCTCGATGTAATAACCTGCGGATTTGTCTCCCTTTCCGCCGAAAAGGATTTCGGCGTCGGGCGCCTGTTGAGCGTAGCGGATATAGTCCATGATATTATCAAACGAGGCTTCGTCGATGACGGCATTGACAAAGTTGGAGAAGTCTTGCACGTCGCCCATTTTGATTTCTTTCAGCATATCGCCGACTCTTTCTTTGATCTCTTTCCAGAGCGAGGAGGGGATGTAGGCACGCGAGCCGGCCGAGCATTTCTGCCCTTGGTATTCGAAGGCGCCGCGCACGATGGCTGTGGCTACGTCGGCAGCCGGGGCGGAGGGATGTACGAAGATAAAGTTTTTGCCTCCCGTTTCGCCGACGATCTTCGGATAGGATTTGTAGCTGCCCAGGTTTTCGGCCATCTGAAGCCATAGCTTATTGAAGGTGCCGGTCGAGCCTGTGAAATGGAAGCCGGCCAGGTCGCGGCTTGAGGTGACGACTTTGCCGATCACGCTGCCCTGTCCGGGGATGAAGTTGACGACTCCGTCGGGCAGTCCGGCTTCCCGGAATATCTGCATCAGGAGGTAGTTGGAATGGATGGCTGTTGTCGAGGGCTTCCATACGGCTACGTTGCCCATCATGGCCGGCGCCAGGTTGAGGTTGCCGGCGATGGAAGTAAAGTTGAAGGGGGTGAGCGAGAAGACGAAGCCTTCCAGCGCCCGGTATTCCATCCGGTTGATGATCCCGGCGTCGGAATAAGGCTGGTCTTCGTATATCTGTCCGGCATAGAAGGCACTGAAGCGGAGGAAGTCGATCAGTTCGCAAGGAGCGTCTATCTCAGCCTGCATCGGGTTCTTGCTTTGTCCCAGCATGAGGGAGGCGTTGAGCAGGTAGCGGTATTTGGTTGCGATCAGTTCGGCGATGCGCATCATCACCGATGCGCGTTCTACCCAGGGGAGCCCGGACCATTCGCGGTGTGCCAACATAGCGGCGTCGATGGCTTGCTGTACTTCTTTCTCGCCGGCTTTGTGATAGGTGGCCAGTACGTGCCGGTGGTCGTGGGGCATGACTACTTTGCCGGTATTTCCGGTACGTATTTCCTTTCCACCGATCACCAGCGGGATGTCCCATTCTTCGGATGATAGTTGTTTGAGAGCGTTTTTCAGCAGTGTTTTGTCTGCGCTTCCCGGGGCGTATGCTTTGACGGGTTCGTTGACAGGTTTTGCGAATTTAAAAATAGCGTTATTCATTGTATGATATGATTATGGGTTTGACGTGTTTTATATTATTTTCTCCAATCCAGCGATGTTCTTTTCCACTTCTTCGTCGGTGAGGTCGAAGTTTGTCAGGTCGCCGGCGAAGTATTGGTCGTAGGCGGCCATGTCGATCAGTCCGTGTCCGGAGAGGTTGAAGAGGATGACTTTTTGTTTTCCTTCCTCGCGGGCTTGTTGGGCTTCGCGGATGGTGGCGGCGATGGCGTGGGCCGATTCGGGGGCGGGGATGATGCCTTCTACGCGGGCGAAGAGGGTGGCGGCGTCGAAGGTGTCTAACTGCGGGATGTCGACGGCTTCCATCAGTTTGTCTTTATGCAGTTGGCTGACGATGGCGCCGGCGCCGTGGTAGCGCAGTCCGCCGGCATGGATATGTGCGGGCGAGAAGGTATGACCGAGGGTAAACATTGGGATCAGGGGCGTATAACCGGCTTCGTCGCCGAAGTCGTACTGGAACTGTCCGCGCGTGAGCTTGGGGCAGGAGGCTGGTTCGGCGGCGATGATGCGGATGTCTTTGCCTTCGGTCAGCTTATGGCGGAGGAAGGGGAAGGAGATGCCGGAGAAGTTGGATCCGCCGCCAAAGCAGCCGATGACGATGTCGGGGTATTCGCCGGCCATTTCCATTTGTTTTTCGGCTTCGAGTCCGATGACGCTCTGGTGGAGCATGACGTGGTTGAGAACACTGCCGAGGGTGTATTTGCAGTTGGGCGTCTGGATGGCCAGTTCTACGGCTTCGGAGATGGCGGTGCCGAGGCTTCCCTGATAGTTGGGGTGGTCGGTCAGTATCTGTCGTCCGGCCTTGGTGCTCATGCTGGGCGAGGCGATGACCTGTGCGCCGAAGGTTTGCATGATGGAGCGGCGGTAGGGTTTCTGGTGGTAGCTTATTTTGACCATATAGACGGCCAGCTCCAGTCCGAAGGCTTTGGCGGCGTAGGACATGGCGGCGCCCCATTGCCCGGCGCCTGTTTCGGTGGTAATATTGGTGACGCCTTCCTTTTTGCAGAAGTAGGCTTGTGCGAGGGCGGAGTTGAGCTTGTGTGAACCGACGGGGCTGATGCTTTCGTTCTTGAAGTAGATATGCGCCGGCGTATCCAGGGCTTTTTCCAGTCCGTAGGCGCGTACCAGGGGCGTTGGACGCCATATCTTGTACATGTCGCGAACTCCTTCGGGTATTTCAATCCAGGCATCGGTTGCGTTCAGTTCCTGATGCGCCAGTTCTTTGGCGAACAGGGGATAGAGGTCTTCTTCCCGGAGTGGTTCTTTGGTTGCCGGATTCAGGATGGGGCGCGGCTTGTTTTCCATATCGGCGGCGATATTATACCAAGCCGTAGGTATGTCTTTTTCTTGCAGTAAAAACTTTTTTGTTTTCATATAATTAATGTTAGTAATGTCCGGAAATGAAAGAGGGTTTGTTTGTTCACAAACGTGAAGCAAAGTAACAAATAATATTTCAACATGTCAATATGATTCGCTCTGTATCGTTTGTTGGCCGGCTTTCAGTTCGTATTCTTTGCCTTTCCACACGAAGGATCCGGAGGTTCCGGCAGGGAGGGTGATGCGGGCTTGGAGGGCGCCTTTTTTATCTAAGTCGTAGGCGACGGAGATGGTTCCCAAGGGGTGGGGCATGGAGCCTGATACGGTTTTCAGATGGCCCAGCGAGGGGGCGATGCGTATCTTCCGGAAGCCGGGCGCCTGGCTGTCGATGCCCAGCAGGATGCGATAGAACTCGATGTTGGGACTGGCGCCCCAGGCGTGGCAATCCGAGCGCGAGGGTTCGGGCATCTCGGCCCAGGTGGTCAGTCCGAGGGCCATCTGATCGCGCCATATCTGGAGGTTATCCAGGAGAAGGTCGCCCAGGCCGGCTTGTTTGAGCGCCTGGTGCAGGTAGTAGCGGAAGTAGATGGTGGCTTGTGCCAGGTCTTTGTCTTCCAAGGTTCGTCGCATGAGTTGGGAGGCTTCTTCCGGGGCGAGGATGCCGGAGAGGACGACCAGCGCGTTGACGTGCTGGGAATAGGCGCGGTGATCGTGCGTATCGGCAAACAGGCCTCGCTCCCGGTCCCAGTATTTGACACGGAGGTCTTGACGGATACGGTCGGCCAGGTTGCGGTAATGCTGCGACAGGGACGGCATGCCGAAGGCTTCTTCCATTCCGGATGCTGCGTCGAGGGCGAGGATATAGATCAAGTCCTGGAAAGCGGAGTTGCCTTCTTTCTCGCGCACAGGCTCGCCATTAGGGAAGCCGGCCGACCAGTCGGCAAAGAACCATTCGGGCACATAACCCAGGCTGTTGTCGGACTTCAGCAGGCGTTCGTACCACGACAGGACGCCCCGGAAGGCAGGCAGCAGGCTGCGCAGGTAGGCTTCGTCGCCGCGATACATCCAATAGTCGTGGCCCATACAGATCCACCACAGGGAGAAGGAGGGAATAAACTGATGCAGCCCCGATGGGTAGCGGCTCATCGTGATGCCGTCGGGGACGATTGAGCGGCGGCCTTGTTCGAGGGCTTGTTTCACCATATACGGATCGCGGGTGTTGAAGAGGGTGACCATCGCCTGGATGCGGGTGTCACCGAAGTATTGCAACTGTTCGTAGTAGGGGCAGTCCATATAAGTCTCGTTGGCGCAGAGGCGGGCGGTGCGCCAGCCGATGTCGAGCATCCGGTTCAGTTCGGGATGTCCCGGAGCCGAAAAGGTGTATTCGTTCCGGAAGGGATAGGCCGAGAAGGTTCCGTACAGGTCGTCCAGCCTGAGCGGCTCGTCGGCGGTTGTGATGCGCAGTTCGATATAGCGCCACGTGCGCCACCATAGCGACGTGAAGGACTGCCCCTGGCTTCCGCCGGCAATGATTTTATCCTCGTAGCCGATGAAGCGTTTGCCCGCCACCTCGTCGCGGTGTTTCTTCGCGTTGCCGTCGTACAGGGCTTCGGCGTATCCGATGCGTACTTCGGCGTCTTTTCCGCCGCTGAAGTAGAGGGAAAAGTATCCGGTGGTCAGTTGACGGTTGTCGAGCAGCAGGCGGACGGAGCTATGAGCGGGGATCTCGACCGGTACGGTACGTCTGGGGAAGTCTTCCGGGCAGGCTATGCCTTCGGAGGCTACGACCTGTGCCAGGCGTTCGACTGTCATTTCCATCGGAGGTATCGGGTTGGGCGTAAGCAGGCGTCCGGGATAATCGCGCGCTCCCTTCATGGCTCCCGCCAGGCCGTTGAGGGCCTTTTTCCAATGCGCGTCGTCGTACGCGGGCGTTTCCCATCCCCAAGGATAGGCGGCCATGTGCAGCAGCTCACCGGGGCCTGCGACGTAGTAGCCCGGTACGGTCCATTCGTTCCAACTGTGGTAGGCTTCGTTCCGGAGGCAAAGCCATGTGTTGTTGGTATTGGCTACGGATTCGGCGTCGGTATTTCCTTGCAGAATGAAACCGGTCTGGTGAAAGCTAATCTGCGCCACCGGCTTTTGTTCGGCATAGTTCCAGACGACGGCGGCCAGCGTATTTTTCCCTTTCTTCAGGAAAGGAGCCAGATCGATGGTCTCGAAGTTCCAGTTGTATATGTCACCCCGGGCCGGGCCCAGTGAGGCGAAGCGGCCGTTCACGTAGAGCTTGTACCGGTTGTCGGCCGATACGTGTACGATAAAGCGCGCCGGCACCTGGTCCAGATCGAATGATTTACGGAAATGATAGACACCGTACACATTGGCAGGTTCGTCCGGTAGCGATATCCAGCGAGCTTGCCAGCGTCCTTCCGACAGGTTGGGATGGATGTCGGCCTGCCGGTATCCTTCCAAATGGATCTGGGCCGTGAGCGACAGACTTGCAAAAAGACTGAAGAGGGTAATGATTTGAAGTTTCATAATTGTTATGTATCAGATTTATTTGGGAACAAATATAGATATAGCCCGGACAGGAAACAAAAAGACGGTTGTTTTTCTTTCACGGAGTGTCGGGACAGACCAAACTATGTATAGTTTGATCGCCTCCGACAGTCTCCTGCAAAAGATCGCTCCCTCTCAGGGAAGGGGCGTATAGACGAAGTTCTTGAATTTTGCCGATCCGTCTCCGATGGCGCATAAACCGATGCGCAAGCTCAGGAATCCGGAAAGGACGTTGTGATGCATGGAAGATACTTCGATCGAATTTTCGATTTTGATCCATTCCTTTCCATCCGGACTGTAGAACATATCTACGATGTTGTCCGTCTTTTTCAGGCGGAGGAAGGTATGATTGTTTATGACATTCCTCTCTGTAACGAATTGCCATCCCCGGAGGTTGGCCAGGATGTTCCTGCTGTTGGCCAGGATTCCGGAATGGAAATTAGGGTTGTAAAAAAGCATCAGGCCTGCCGTCGTATTCCCTTCTGTGGAAATCTCCACGTCAACTGTATAAGAATGATGCGACGGGATGCAAAGCAAAGGCGGGCTGTCCTGGACGGATCGCCCCTTGGCTTTCATCGTTAAGGAATGATGTTCTATCCGGTAGCGGTCGGGCGTATATGCTCCGAAAGACTGCCATTGTAAACCCAGTGTTGGGCCGGAGAAGTCGTCCGTCAACGAGAAAGCTGTGCCGGAAACGGGCGATTGCGATTCTCCGTCCAGACTTCCCGCGGCGCTGTCCGGCGTCTTAAACCAGCCGTCGACCGTCCACTCTACCGGTTCGATCAGCGTCTGGCGTCCCATATTGTAAAAGCCGTTTTCAAACGCATGATAGAGCATCCACCAGTCTCCCGCTTTATCTTCGAAGAGGGTTCCATGCCCTTTGGACCACCATCTCTCCGCTTTGTCTTTTGTCTTGATGATGGGGTTATGGGGTGAATTTTCCCAAGGCCCGAACGGAGAGCGTGAACGCGCCGATATGATCATGTGACTTGTCGGAGGCCCGGCGGTGCCTCCTTCGGCTACGGTCAGGTAGTAATACTCGCCTCGCTTGACGATCTTAGGCCCTTCCATACAGAAACATTCAATGGTCCAATCGCGCGGAATAGGCCAGCCGTCGTACGTATGCACCAATTTGCCGGTTACGGACAGTCCGTCTTTGGCCAGGGGGACATAGCCGCCGCTGCTGAAATACAAATACCGATTGCCTTCGGCATCCACTACGTGGCCGGGGTCAATATTCCCGGTTTTCAGATCTACCGGATCGCTCCAGGGGCCTTCGATCGAGTTGGCTGTGACAACGTAGTTCGTATTATTGACCGGGAAGTATATGTAATACTTTCCGTCATACTTAACCAGGTCGGGCGCCCATACCGGGCCAACGTATGTGTGCAACGCATGGGTTACGGGCCTCCAGTTTCTCAGATCGGTGGAATGCCATATCAGCAGCCCCGGAGAATATTCAAAAGACGAATGAACGACGTAGTAATTCTCTCCGTCGCGCAGGATGCTCGGATCAGGATAATCCCCGGGGAAAAGAAGATCCGGGCGCTGGGCTTTTACCTGGCAAGCCAGTGAAACCAATAATATAATTGCTAAAACGCTTCTCATGTGTATGTGTGTTTATAATGCCCATTTGTAAAACAACGGAGGGTCTTCTTCGAAATCAAACCAATCGAAGTCGGCCGGATGAGTGTTGGCTTTGCCGTTGCCGGAAGCATACATGCCGATGTAAACGCCGGTAAAGCCGTAGACTCTTTCGTTGGAAACATCCCTTGTCGATGCCGTTCCCAACAGTTCGGGCCGGGCACCTTCCGGCTGTATCCAGAATTTGTACTCCCGGTCGGTGGCGCTGATCCGCAGGATAAGGTCGCCGTCGGGTATATCCGTATAAGCGGTATGCACGACCTTTTCCCTTACCACCTTCCGGAACATCACCACCCGCTTGCCTTCCTGCCGGGTGATGAGCAGGTCGTAATGATTCTTGCCGTTAGCCCTTACTACCAAACCGGCCTCTTCGCCTTCGGCGACGGGCGTAAAGCCGACTTTAGCGGAAGCAACCACGTCGAAAGCCGTTTGTCTGCGACCAACGAAAGCCGGCGAATTCTTTTCCGATAAGTTTAATGCCGAACCTTTCAGCCGCAGATAGCCGGGCTTTTCGGTCAAGGACCAGTCTTTCGCGTAAGGATTGCGGATGAAGTTCCATTGTAAGTTTAATGTGGCGCTGCTGAAATCATCCCTCACCGGTTCTTTTTCCCACGGATGTGGCGGCAGATTGGGGACGGGATACTTTTCCTGTACCACGCCGCCGGTATTTGTCAGGGGCCAACCGCTTTCATCCCGTAAGACAGGTATCAGGAACGTCTCGCGCCCCAGGTGCTGGAAGCGACCGTTACGAGGACGGATCCCCAAGCTTACGGCCCACCAGGAGCCGTCTTTCAACTGAATCAGGTCGGCATGCCCGATGGCCTGGAACGGATGCTCCGGGATGTTCATATTGGTAAGGAAAGGATTGTGCGGACTTGTTTCGTATGGCCCCCAGGGTGACCGGCTGCGCTGTATCACTTCCCGGTGCTGGTAGCCCGTTCCCCCTTCGGCTGTCATCAGGTAATAGAAGCCATCTATTTTATACAGATGAGGCCCTTCGGGTGAACTCCCGCCCAAACCGGTCGCTATCTTCCGCAACGGCTCGGTAAACTTCCCCGTTTCGAGATCAATGACGCCGAGCAGGAAAGCGCCTTCATTCTCCGGATTTCTGTTGTCGGGACAGACCAGATACACTTTGCCGTCATAAAACTCAAGTGAAGGGTCTACATACATTTCGCCGATCCATACCGGATCGGACCACGGGCCTGCGGGGTTTTTGGCCGAGACGTAGAAAATACCCTCCGGTCCTTCCCCTTCGTATTTTGTCCCGATCACATAGAAGGTTCCTTCGTGGTATCGGATCGTAGGCGCATACTGACCTCCTCTGGAGTCGTCGCAACCGATCAACGGATTGCTCCGGGGCGTCGACAAGGCATGCCCGATCAGCTTCCAATGCACCAAATCCTTGCTGTGGTAAATAGGCAGCCCGGGGAAATACTCGAAAGTGGAAGTGACCAGATAGAAGTCGTCGCCGGCCCGGCAGATGCTCGGATCGGGATTCATTCCCGTTATGACGGGGTTTGAATAATAATCAGCCGGTATCCCTAAGGTTTCTACCTTATATTGTCCGTTTACCGGCAGGGCGAACAGGAATAAGCATATCGCTGTGAATACATTTTTCATATTACATTCGGATTTAGATGTTGTATGTGTCATTTGGAGTCTTCTTCGAAATCAAACCAGTCGAAGTCGGCCGGATGAGTGTTGGCTTTGCCGTTGCCGGAAGCATACATGCCGATGTAGACGCCGGTAAAGCCTCCGACTGCTTCGTTGGAAACGTCCCTTGTCGTTGCCGTTCCCAATAGTTCGGGCTGAGCGCCTTCCGGCTGTATCCAGAACTTGTACTCCCGGTCGGTGGCGCTGATCCGCAGGATAAGGTCGCCGTCGGGAATGGCTGTATAGTGGACGCTCGCGATTTCATTCTTCAGGCATTTCCGGAGCATCACTACCCGCTTGCCTTCCTGCCGGGTGATGAGCAGGTCGTAATGGTTTTTATCGTCGGCCCTTACTACCAAACCGGCCTCTTCGTTGTCGGCGACGGGCGTAAAGCCGACTTTAGCGGAAGCAATCACGTCGAAAGCCGTTTGCCTGCGACCAACGAAGGCCGGTGAACTCTTTTCCGTAAAATTGATCGCCGAGCCTTTCAGCCGCAGATAGCCCGGCTTTTCGGTCAACGACCAGTTCGCATAAGGATTGCGGATGAAGTTCCATTGTAAGTTTAATGTGGCGCTGCTGAAATCATCCCTCACCGGTTCTTTTTCCCACGGATGCGGCGGCAGCTTGGGAATGGGATACTCTTCCTGCACAACGCCGGTGGTACCTGTTTTAGGCCAGCCGTTTGCATCCCAGGCGACAGGCGCCAGAAAGGTTTCGCGCCCCAAATGCTGGAAGCGACCGTTGCGGGGACGGATGCCTAAGCTTACGGCCCACCAGGAGCCGTCTTTCAACTGAACCAGGTCGGCATGCCCGATGGCCTGGAACGGATGCTCCGGATGATTCATGTTGGAAAGAACCGGATTGTGCGGACTTGGTTCGTACGGTCCCCAGGGCGACCGGCTGCGTTGTATCACTTCCCGGTGCTGGTAGCCCGTTCCCCCTTCGGCCGACATCAGATAGTAGTAGTCGTTCACTTTGTACAAGTGAGGCCCTTCGGGAGAACTCCCGCCCAAGCCGGCAGCTATCTTCCGCAACGGTTCGGTAAACTTACCCGTTTCGAGGTCAATGATGCCGAGCAAAAAGCTTCCCTTATTATCCGGACTCAGGTAATACGCCGTATCATTGATAAATTCAAGCGAAGGGTCGACAAACCATTCGCCGATCCATACCGGATCAGACCACGGGCCGGCAGGATCTTTGGCCGAGACGTAAGAAATACCCTGCGAACCTTCTCCTCCGTAATTTGTCCCGATCACATAGAAGGTTCCCTTATGATATCGGATTGTAGGGGCATACTGACCTCCCCTGGAGGCCTCGCAACCCATCAACGGGTTGTTCGTTGCGCGCGACAAAGCATGCCCAATCAGCTTCCAGTGTACCAAATCCTTGCTGTGGTAAATGGGAAGACCGGGGAAATACTCGAAAGTGGAAGTAACCAGATAGAAATCGTCGCCTGCACGGCAGATGCTCGGATCGGGGTTCATCCCTGTTATGACGGGGTTCCTGAAAGTTGCCTGGCCACAGACAATTGTCCATGCCTGGAAAGAAAGAAAACATAAAAGAACAACTAACCGATGGAAGTTTCTCATAAAAATGTGTTATTAGATGATTAATCACACAAAGCTATGAAATGGATGACTTCTTTTTGGAAATATTTTCGTTTCTGACGATTACACCCTGCAATATGAAACATCCTTACCCCTTCTCTTTTCTCCCTCTCCTATACCTTTGACCTGAACTGACCCATAGTGTTGGTTTATCACTAATCTTAAAGTACTAACAAAATGAGAACCTAAAAATTAAATGAAATGAATCGTATGAAGAAACACATCGTAAAATCATTAGGATTTGCTTTTCTGTTTGGTTCCGTATTTGTGATGCCCGTAGTGGCTGTCGCAGATAATGCGGATCCGGAAGTGATGATTGCACAACAGCAGTCGAAAAACATCACCGGTACGGTGACGGACGAAAACGGCGAGCCTGTTATCGGAGCCAATGTGGCTGTTGCCGGTACTACAACCGGCGTTATTACGGACGTGGACGGCAAGTTTGCGCTCTCCGTCCCGCAAGGCGCAAGCCTTCGCGTATCCTACGTAGGTTATCTGGCGCAAGACGTAAGGATCGGAACGGCTAACGTTTACTCTATTGTCTTACGCGAAGACACGGAGCTGCTCGACGAAGTCGTCGTCGTAGGCTATGGAACGATGCGTAAGAGCGACATCTCCGGTTCGGTTGCTTCCGTTAACCAGGAGGAGATGATGAAACGCAACCCGGTCAGTATCGTGCAAGGCTTGCAGGGTGCCGCAGCCGGGGTCCTGGTATCGCGTAATTCCGGCGATCCTTCGGGAGCTGCTACTATCCGTATCCGTGGGGTGGCTACGGTCAACGGATCGGCTGACCCGCTTTATGTAGTCGACGGCGTACAGGTCGGTACCAGCATCGACTTCGTCAATCCCGCCGACGTGGAAAGCATAGAAATCCTCAAAGATGCTTCCGCTACGGCCATCTACGGTGCACGCGGAGCGAACGGCGTCATCTTGGTAACGACCAAAAAAGGAGAACAGGGAAAGACCAACATCAACTTCTCGGCCAACTTCGGCGCCCAGTTTAAGGGAGATAATTTAGATGTTGCCGATGCCGAACTGTTTGCCTATTCCGTCCGTCAGGGGCGGGCCAGTGACGGTGCGGCGTTGACCAACCTGGCTTTCGGCGAGAACTACATCGGAAAGCTCCGGACGATCGACTGGCAGGATGCTATGACACGGACGGCTTTGCAGCAGAACTATATGTTGTCAGTGTCGGGTGGTACGGAAAAGACGAGGTCTACCTTCTCTATCGGCTACTTGGACAATGAGGGCGTCGTGATCGACACACATTATTCGCGGCTCACGGCTCGCGCCAGTACGGTCTACAAGGTGCAGTTCATAGAAGTCGGAGGCAACCTCTCCTTCCAGCATAATGAGAGGGAGATAACCGGTAATCTTCGTAGCTATGCCATCTTGACGCCGACGATGGATTATGTCGACGAGGTGACGGGCGAATTTATCAGCCACAATTACAATGACAGGCTTCCCAACGGTTCTTACTATGGCTTCATGCAGGTAACCGGCGAGGGAGATATTCAAAAGGGGCAGGACAATCCCTATGCGAACCGGAAAGAATCCGATTTGACGCCGGACTACGGTAATACGATCCTGGCCAGTTCCTATATAGACCTGAAGTTATTCAAAGGCCTTTCGTTCCGTTCCATTGCCTCGTACCGGCTCAGCACATCCGACGGGAGTAACTTCAGTATTGTCAATGACCGCGTACCGTCGTCGAGCCGGGTCAGTGAATTTTCGATGAACCAGAGCCAGTCCAATAATACGGCCCTGGAAAGTTATTTCACCTACAACTGGAAGAACGACAGCAACAACCTCACCCTGACGGCCGGTAATACGGTCAGTAACTCCTGGGGCCACTGGCTGAACGCGAGTGCGAAGGATTTCGTCTCCGACGGCTATCGCCGGATCTCGCTCACCAGCGACCAGGCTTCGCGTACGGGGGACGGGGGATATAATATCCAAACCCGCTATGTCTCCTACTACGGACGGGCGGTCTATTCGCTGATGGATCGCTATATCGCCACGGCTACCGTCAGGCGTGACGGATCTTCCAACTTCGGGATGGGCAACCGCTGGGGGATGTTCCCGTCGGCTACCTTAGCCTGGCGCTTGTCGGAAGAAGACTTTGTGAAGAACCTCGACATCTTCAGCAACCTCAAGCTGCGCATCGGATGGGGACAGACGGGGAATGCCGGAGGGGCAACGAACCTTTCGCAATCCCAGCTCTCTTCCAATCGCGTTTCCTACGACTGGGGAACGTTGAACGGATACACGGGCGATTACGAGAAGGCTGTCGGATACGCACAGCTGACTGAGATTGATACCAACCTGAAGTGGGAAACAAATACCCAGACTAACGTCGGTCTCGACATCGGTTTGCTGAACAATGGCTTGAACATTACGCTGGATTACTTCGTCCGCGACTCCAAAGACTTGCTCCTTTATCGTAATATGCGACCCTCGACAGGTTTCAGCCAGGTCTATACCAATGCCGGGCACATACAGAACAAAGGTCTGGAGTTCAGCGTGGCTTACAACAAACGCATCGGCGACTGGAGCTTCGGGGCAACTGTCTCCGGCTCGACACTGAAGAATGAAGTGATCGAAGTCGGCGACCCGATCTACTACACCGGCGCCGAAGACGGCGACAACTGGGGTCAACACTCCGTCACCAGGGAAGCAGACGAAGAAACCGGGAAACGTTACGCCGTCGGCTCTTACTTTGGCTACCGCGTGGAAGGTATCTTCCAGAGTCAGGCCGAGATCGACGCGCTCAATCAACGTGTTTCCGATATGACGGGAGGAGCTATCCAGGTCTATCAATTGCAGGCAACGGCTCCGGGCGACTTCAGGTACAAGGACCTTAATGGCGACGGATACATCGACGGTGAAGACCGGGAAGTGCTCGGTAATGGCTTCCCCACCCTGAACTATGGGCTCACCCTGACGGCCGGTTACAGGAACTTCGATGCGATGGTTTACCTCTACGGAGTGGCAGGAGTGGATATTTATTCCTACGCCTCGATGAAGATGACTCAGCTCTACAAAACCACCGGCGGCGTGCAGAATACCTTGAAGGAATACATCAACAACGCATGGACGCCGCAGAACCTGAGTACGGAATACCCACGCCTGACGATCGTCGACCGCAACCTGAACCAGCGCGCCTCGGATGCTTACATCAAGGACGGCGATTTCCTGAAAATCGGCAATATCCAGATCGGTTATACCGTCCCCAGGTCGATCCTCCGCCCGCTCAAGATGGAAAGTGCACGCATCTTTATATCGGCTGAAAACATCCTGACCATCTCGCCCTACAATAAGTACGGCGATCCGGAAGTCGGCGAGTCCAATGTCTTGCGTACCGGGTTCGATAGCGGGCGCTATCCGTATCCGAGGTCAATTGCAGGCGGTTTGAATGTTCAATTCTAATTATACAATGAGTAAATTTAATCAGTCATGAAAAATATATATAAATATCTGTTAGTAACGTTTATGCTCTTCGCCGGCTTTTCCTGCGGAGAAGACTATCTGAAGGTGGACTATTACGACATCCTTCCGGGAGACATGATGTTTGACGACGAAACCAATGCACAGGCCGGTTTGATCGGCTGCTACGATACATTCTATCCCACCAAATCGGGCGCTGCCACCGACTTGTCGATGTGGGGCTTCAAGCCGCAGTTCATGCTCGCCAATCACCCGACTATGGACACGCAGGCCAGCGGATGGGACAAGACCTATTGCACACAGGACTGGACCGCTTCGAGTAGTGAGTTCGAACAGGTGTGGATCGGGCACTACGCCGCCATCTCGCGCTGCAACATCTTCCTCGCCGGCCTGGAAACAATGGATCCCAGCCTCTTCGCCGGAGGTGAAAAGACCAAGAACGAGATGCGCGCCCAGGCCCTGGCTATCCGCGCCTGGAATTACCTGAACTTAGCCCGCAACTTCGGGCGTATCCCCATGCTTCAAGCCGGAGAGACCTACTCCAACACGCCCTCCAAGCCGCGCCCCGAAACGGAAGACGGCACCTGGGACTTGATCATCGAAGACCTTTCAACTGCCGCCGCGGTCCTCGACTGGACGCCGATCAACGGCAACTACGGACGCATCACCAAGGGGTTCTGCCTCAGCTATCAGGCAATCGCCAAGATGTATCAGGGGAAATACGACGAGGCCAAGGGCTTGTTCAAACAGGTGATCGACAGTGGCACCTATTCACTCCTGCCTTGTTACAGCTATCTCTTCGATCCCGAAACGGCCTGGACGACTGAAGACGTCTTCGCCGTTGTCCAATGGTCGGACTGGGGAAATAATATGGGCGGCAACAACGGTTGGAGCCCGCAGGAAGACCACTATATGTGGGTCCTCTATAATACCGCCTCGATGGAGTACAACGGATGGGGATCCCTCTTCATCTCGTGGGAATGTTATAAGTCCTTCGAAGAAGGCGACCGTCGCCGCAGGGCGTCTATGGTGGCTTTGGGCGAGGCTAATCCGTGGACCGGCGAGGTCATCGGAGCTGTCAGCGCCCCCAGGGTGAAGACCGGGGCGGAGTTTATGCCCAATATTTCGAGCGTCAAATACTGGCGTCGCAAGGCTGACTATTACCTGACCATCAATACGCCCTTCACCTTGCGCACGCTTCGCTATGCGGAAGTCTTGCTGGATTATGCCGAATGTTGCTTCCATACGGGCGACGTCGCTACCGGCTGGAGCGTCGTCAACCAGATTCGCCAGCGGGCTTTCGGCAACCTGGAGGTAGGGCTTAACGACCCCGACTACGCGATCCCGATGCTGACCGAGGCCGTCAACGTGCCCGACGGGCAGACTTACTACACCCAGTACAAGGCCGACAAAGGCTACTCGGCTGATCCCTTGCTGATCGCCATCAACATGGAGCGACGCCACGAGTTCAACGCTGAGTTCAGCTTCTTCTACGACCTCAAGCGTTCCGGCCTCTTAGATGAGTACGTCGAACGCGAATATCCGAAGAACGTCGGCGTCGATCCCAAAGTCGACCCTGATGCAGCTTACGACGACTGGCACATCTGGCGCGCTTTCGATCATAATCCGAACAAGATGCTCTTCCCCATTCCCGAAAAGGAAATCCTCACCAACGATGCCATTGGCCCCGAAGACCAGAATCCCGGTTATTAATCCGTCGACTGTGAACATAGCCTGAATCATCGGATGCCCGGGCCGGGTGTTAGCCTCCCCGCCCCGGGCATTTCATTTCCCCCCGGGGACATCCGAAAACCCTCTTTACCCATTCAAATGCCTTGCTCACCCATTCAAAAATCCTTTGAAGGACATTTAAAGACCCTTGAAGGAGATTTAAAGACTCTTGAAGGGCATTTAAAAAGCCTTCAGGGACATTCAAAAATCCTCCAGGGACATTTAAAGACCTTTCAGGGACATTTAAAAACCCTTTCAGGACATTTAAAGACCTTTAAGGGCGTTTAAAAACCTTTGAAAGAGATTTAAAAACCCTTGAAGGATATTCAAATGTCCATACAAGGATATTCAAATGCCCTTCAAAGACATTTAAATATCCATACAAGGATATTCAAATATCCATACAAGGATATTCAAATGCCCTTCATTGGATATTCGAATGTCCATACAAGGATATTCAAATGCCCTTCAAGGACATTTAAATGCCCTTCATTGGATATTCAAATGTCCATACAAGGATATTCGAATATCTTTGTATGGATATTCAAATGCCCTTCGGGGCGATCCGGATAGAAATAAACAGATTCTCAACCATATATCAATGATTTGTATGAAAACACGAACCCTCTCAGTCCTCCTCGGCGCCACCTGTATGGCTGCCCTGGCCTTTCCGGTAAAGGCCCAACTGAACATCAACGCCGGACAACCCTACCTGATGAACATCGCCAGGGATGTGAGTGCCGACTTTAGCGATTTCACGAACATCTTCTTCTTTGCCGACGAGCTTACCTCCTTCGATGCCGACCGGGCCGAAGGGACGACCCTCTGGCGGAGGTATAACCTCTTCTCGCGACAGGCCTTCAATACCAATACCGTCGTGGCGCGTCCCCTGCGGATGCTTGACTTCCCCGGACGGGCGTACGACAACAACCCGGAGCTGCGTTTCAAAATCGACTTCGTCTCTTCGCGCACCCTCCGCATCCGTATGCTCACCACGCCGGTCGAACCGCTCGACGAACCTTCGCTGATGCTCGACGGACAGCCCGGCGCGGATACGTCCTGGAAGATCGTGCGCAACGATAGCGCCGCCGTCGTCTATGCCGGCCCCGCCGGAAGCATCACCGTCGAACGTCGACCCTGGCGCATCATCCTGCGCAATGCCCAAGGCAAATTGCTGACCCAGACCTGGAGGATGCGTGACAACGACTCGACCCAGGTCAAACTCCTGCCCTTTAATTTCATCAAACGCGGAGCCGACAACAGTCGCCGCATCAACCCTGTCTTCGCCCTCTCGCCCGGCGAGATGATCTTCGGCTGCGGAGAATCATTTACCGGACTCAATAAGGTGGGCCAAAAGGTCAATCTCTTCGTCACCGATCCGCAAGGACCGGAAACCGACCAGATGTACAAACCCATCCCCTTCTACCTGAGTAACCGTGGATACGGCGTCTTTATGCACACCTCCGCTCCCGTCACCTGCGACTTCGGAGCAACCAACATCAATGCCACCAAACTCTTCCTCGCCGACGAAAGCATGGACTTCTTCTTCTTCCTCGGAGACCCCAAAGAAGTGCTCGACGAATACACCTCCATCACCGGTAAGTCGCCCATGCCTCCGCTTTGGTCGTTCGGTACCTGGATGAGCCGCATCACCTATTTCAGCGAAAAGGAAGGCTATGAAGTCGCCGCCAACTTGCGCAAGCATAAGGTCCCCTCCGACGTGATCCATTTCGACACCGGATGGTTCGACGTCGACTGGCAATGCGACTACCGGTTCTCGCCCTCGCGCTTCCCCAATCCCGAAAAGATGCTCGCCGACCTTCGCAAGGATGGCTTCCGTGTCAGCCTCTGGCAACTGCCCTACTTTACGCCGAAGAACCCCTTCTTCCGGGAATTGATCGAGAAAAATCTCCATGTCCGCAACGATAAAGGACAACTGCCCTACGAGGATGTGGTCCTCGACTTCTCCAATCCCGAAACCGTCCGCTGGTATCAGCAGAAGATCGGCAACCTGATCCGTATGGGCGTCGGCGCTATCAAAGTCGACTTCGGCGAAGCCGCCCCCCTCGAAGGGCAATACGCCTCCGGGCACAGCGGACTGTATGAACACAACCTCTATCCCCTGCGCTACAACAAAGCCGTGGCCGACATCACCCGCGAAATAAACAACGAAAATATCATTTGGGCACGCAGCGCCTGGGCAGGATCACAACGTTATCCGCTTCACTGGGGCGGCGACGCAGCAAACACCAACTACGGCATGGCAGGAACCCTCCGCGGAGGACTTTCGCTCGGCCTGAGCGGCTTTTCATTCTGGAGCCATGATATTGGCGGTTTCGTCGTCTCTACTCCCGAAGAGTTATACCGCCGTTGGCTGCCTTTCGGCTTCCTTTCCTCACACTCACGCGCTCATGGAGCCCCTCCTACCGAACCTTGGCTCTACAACGAAAGTTTTGTCAAGGCCTTCCGCCAAAGCGCCGAACTCAAGTACCGGCTGATGCCTTACATCTACGCTCAGGCAAAAGAGTGTAGCGAAAAAGGCCTCCCGATGCTCCGCGCTCTCTTTGTCGAATTTCCCGAAGACAAAGGCGCCTGGCTCGTTGAAGACCAGTACCTCTTCGGCAGCCAGATCCTGGTGGCTCCTCTGATCGAAAGCGGTGCAGAACGCGACGTCTACCTCCCCAAAGGGAAATGGATCGACTATCAAACCGGTAAGGTCTACACCGGAGGATACCATACCATACCCGTTGCCGACATCCCGGCTATCATCCTCGTACGCGACGGCTCGGCTATCCCGCACATCGGCCTGGCTCAGTCGACCGGCGAAATGGATTGGAGCCGCATCGAACTCAAACTCTATGCCGCCGATGCCACAGAAGCTGCCGGACTCCTCTTTCTGCCCGGCGACGAACAGCTTTATCCTCTCCAGGTTTCCGTAAAGAACAAAACCGTCCGCGGTCTGCCGGATGGAAAGACGACCTTGAAACTGACCCGCTGACATACATTAAAACTCCTGCAATATGAAAACCTTTTTTATTCCCTTCTCCCTCCTCTTGCTCTGCTTCTCCTCCTGCCTGATGCAACGGCAGAACGACGGCGTGGTCGTCCGCATAACCGACGGCGAAGCGAAGGTGGTCCGCCTGCAAGTCATCGCCGACGACGTCATCCGCGTAACGGCCTCGCCGCAGACCACCATCACCGAAGATGTCAACCTCATACAGGATACGCAAGCTCGCAACATCCCGCCCTTCACCCTCACCACCAAGGGCGATACCGTCGTACTGAGTACCGCATCTACCCGTGCCCTTCTCCTGAAATCCTCCGGCCGCGTATGGTTTACCGATGCCTCCGGACGCCTTCTGCTGAGCGAAAAAGCCGGCGGCAAATCCTTTAGCCCCATCGAAGTGGACAGCGTCCAAGGTTACAGCCTCCGGCAAGTCTTCGACAATGTCGAAGACGAAGCGCTCTATGGCCTGGGGCAGCATCAGAGCGACGAGTTCAACTACAAAGGCCGCAACGAGGAACTTTTCCAGTACAACACCAAAGTAAGCGTCCCCTTCATCCTCTCAACGCAAGGCTACGGCGTCCTTTGGCATAACTACTCCCTCAGTCGCTTCGGCGACGCCCGCCCTTATGCCAACCTCGACGAAGTCTTCAAAATCTACGACGCCAAAGGCAACGAAGGGGGCCTCACAGCGTCTTACGACTCCCGCAGTCGCGACGGCTCCACGCTGCATACGGTCCGCACCGAAGCAACTGTCGATTACGAATACCTGACAACGATCCGCAACTTCCCCGCACGCTTCCTCCGCGGCAGTAGCTCCGCCACCTGGGAAGGCGAATTGGAAGCCCGGGAAAGCGGAACGCATCACTTCAAACTCCATTATGCCGGATACGCCCGCGTCTTCATCGACAACCACGAAGTAATCCCCGAACGCTGGCGCACAGCCTGGAACCCGAACGACTACAAGATCAGCTACCGGATGGAAAAAGGCGCCCGCTATCCTCTTCGCATCGAATGGCGACCGGATGGGGGTGTCTCCTACCTCGGTCTCAAAGTCCTCTCCCCCCTTCCCGAAGACGAACAGAACAGTCTTGCCTTCTGGAGCGAAATGGGCGACGTCATCGACTATTATTTCATCAACGGAGGCTCGATGGACGGCGCCATCCGGGGCTATCGCACCGTTACAGGCAAAAGTCAGATCATGCCCAAATGGGCTATGGGTTACTGGCTGAGCCGCGAGCATTACCGCTCCCAGGATGAACTCCTGGCCACCTTGGATGAGTATCGCAAACGCGAAGTTCCGCTCGACGTCATCATACAAGACTGGAACTACTGGCCCGTTGATGCTTGGGGAAGTCACGAATTTGATGCCAAACGTTATCCTGACCCTGCCGGAATGATCCGTCAGGTACACGACCGGAAAGCTCGCTTCATGATCTCCGTATGGCCCAAATTCTATATCACCACTCAGCATTACAAAGAGCTGGACAGTATCGGCGCCATCTATCAACAGGCCGTCAAAGACAGTATTCGCGACTGGATCTATCCCGGTTACATGGGTTCCTTCTACGATGCCTACAACCCGGCTGCGCGTCAGCTCTTCTGGCAACAGATGAACGAACATCTCTACAGTCTCGGCGTAGATGCCTGGTGGATGGATGCTTCCGAACCGAACATACAGGATAATACCGACATGGATTACCGCAAACTCCTCCAGGGACCAACCGCCCTTGGGCCTTCCACCAAGTTCTTCAATGCCTATGCCTTAGTCAATGCCGACGCTATCTATAACGGACAGCGCTCGGTCAATCCTGATAACCGGGTATTCCTGCTCACTCGCTCCGGCTTCGCCGGACTTCAGCGATATTCCACCGCCACCTGGAGCGGCGACATCGCCACGCGCTGGGAAGATATGAAGGCCCAGATAAGCGCCGGACTTAACTTCGCCCTCTCCGGCATACCGTACTGGACCATGGACATCGGAGGCTTCTGCGTCGAAAACCGCTACACCGCTGCCCGTGAAGGCAGCGAAGACCTCGCCGAATGGCGCGAGCTCAATACACGCTGGTATCAGTTCGGCGCCTTCTGTCCCCTCTTCCGTTCACACGGACAGTATCCTTATCGGGAAATCTACAACATCGCGCCCGAAGGCGCTCCCGCCTATCAGTCGATGAAGTATTACACCGAACTGCGCTACCGCCTGATCCCCTACATCTACAGCCTGGCAGCAAAAACCTGGTTCGACGACTACACCATCATGCGCGCCTTGCCAATGGACTTTACCGGCGATAAGGCTACGTACGACATCGGCGATCAATATCTCTTCGGAAACGCCTTCATGGTTTGTCCCGTCTATAAATATAAGGAAAGGAAGCGTGACGTTTACTTCCCCGCCGGAGGATGGTATGATTATTACACCGGACAAAGCCTCGAAGGTGGAGTACGCCGCACGGTAGAGGCTCCTTATGAACGGATCCCCCTCTTCGTACGCGCAGGCTCCATCGTCCCTACGGGGGAAGTCGTACAATCGACCGCCGACGAGCAGAAAGACCTGACCCTGTACGTCTACACCGGCGCCAACGGCTCCTTCTCCCTCTACGAAGACAACGGCCTGACCTACGATTACGAACAGGGCAACTACAGTACGATCCCGCTCGCTTACAACGATGCGGATCAAACGCTCGTCATCGGCGCCCGCCAGGGCTCTTATCCCGGTATGATCTCCGAACGCAATATCTCCGTCGTTTTCATCACTCCGGATGCTCCGGATGGCCGTACGGTCGAGACGGTTTATACCGGCGAGGCCCTGACTGTCCGCTAAGGGAACCTTTTTTTCTGTCTATTCCACGGGTCGATGTGCCGCAACAATCGCAACCGTTCACCCTGAAAATCCGTATCCCTTCGTGGACGCAAAACATTCCGGCACCGAAATCACACTGAATTTCCCGATGCAGCCACGCACCGTCGCCGTCCGTCCGGATTACGCATGGTCGAATCGAGGCGAGGGAAGGATGAAGGTGTTTTTTGATGATTACGAAGGAAAGATAGATAACAATAATAATCAATTAAGTTACAAGCAGGATGAATAGAAATTTTTTATTTCAGACTTTAGTGATACTCGGTTTCAGTTTACCGGTATCGGCGCAAAATAAATTAGTTGTCAATGCCGATCAGGGCAAAGAAACTATCAGTAAACACATCTACGGGCATTTCTCCGAACACCTCGGACACTGCATTTACGGCGGTTACTGGGTGGGCGAAGATTCGCCGATTCCCAACACCCGCGGCATCCGCAACGATGTAGTACAAGCATTGCGCGACATTCAAATCCCCAACCTCCGCTGGCCCGGCGGCTGCTTTGCCGACGAATACCACTGGATGGATGGCATCGGCCCGCGCGACAAACGCCCGAAAATGGTAAATACCCACTGGGGCGGCGTTGTAGAGGATAACAGTTTCGGTACGCATGAGTTCCTCGACCTCTGCGAACAATTGGGCTGCGAACCTTACATTTCCGGAAATCTCGGTAGCGGAAGCGTGGAAGAAATGTCGAAATGGGTGGAATACATCACTTTTGACGGTGAAAGCCCGATGTCAAACCTCCGCAAACAAAACGGTCGCGAAAAACCCTGGAAAGTAAAATTCTGGGGCGTCGGCAACGAAAATTGGGGCTGCGGCGGTAATATGACGCCCGACCATTATTCCGACCTGTACCGCCGTTATGCCACCTACTGCCGCAACTATGGCGACAACCGTCTCTACAAAATCGCCTGCGGAGCCAATGCCGACAATTACAACTGGACGGAAACGGTAATGAAAAACGTCGGATGGCAGATGAATGGCTTGTCGCTGCATTATTACACTATTCCAACAAACAACTGGGGTAGAAAAGGTTCGGCAACACAGTTCGACGAAACAGAGTATTTCAATACCATTTCCAATACGCTTTTCATGGAAGAGCTGGTTGCCAAACATTCGACCATCATGGATAAATACGACCCGCAGAAACATATCGGACTGATGACCGACGAGTGGGGTATCTGGACGGACGTAGAACCCGGCACCAATCCCGGCTTCCTTTACCAGCAAAACTCTTTGCGCGACGCTATTTTAGCCGCTGTCAACCTCAACATCTTCAATGCGCACTGCGACCGCGTGAAAATGGCGAATATCGCACAAACCGTTAATGTGTTGCAAGCCGTCATTTTGACGGATAAGGAAAAAATGCTGCTCACGCCGACCTATTGGGTATATTATTTATATAAGGTACATCAGGATGCAACCCTGTTGCCGGTTTCGCTGACGTCAGGCAAATACGAACTGA
>JAISWO010000021.1 GCA_031271045.1 Tannerellaceae bacterium | reverse complement strand
TTTTTTACTTTACTGCCGGACGCTCTCGCCCGGACTGCGCTCTCGCTATCGGATTGCGGGTGCAAAAGTAGTGGCTTTTTCTTTCCCTCCAAAACTTTTGTGATGTTTTTTTTGAAACTGTCATTGGGAAAGAAATCAAATGCTTTGTAAACAAGGAATTACACAGAGAAAAAATAATGACTCGCTGACAATGGAATATGAGATATCGCTTATTTTACCCCTCCTCCAGGGGGAATCTACATCTTTCCTATCGGATACATACGGCACAAGCTACGGCTACTATTCAAGCTGGGGATCTACTGTGGGCATTCCTTTGAACTATATATTCAAGATTGATGACTCCTGATGAATCTGAATGCAATTTTCAAACCATCTACAATTCTTTGCAAGCAGGACGATTGATTTTGCCGTTCCCGGCGAGAGGAATAGCTGCTACCTCTCGGATATGCCGGGGACGTTCGTACTTAGGAAGCAATAAAGAGATTTCTTTCTGCAACTGATCAATGGCATAGTCTCCTTTTTCTATTAATAAAACGATGGCTTCACCAAGTTGAGGATCGGGAGTGGAAGTGATGGCAAAAGGAACCGGCATGAGAGGACGCAGTTTTGCTTCCAATATCTCTATCTGCAGTTTAATGCCTCCGCTGTTGATGCAATTATCTTTCCGTCCCAGAATACGAAAACGGCCGTCGGGAAGGAGCTCGGCGATATCGTTAGTGATGAGTGGCGTATTACAAACGAGCGGAGCGTCTATAATCAAGGTGCCTTCATCCGAGAGTGAGAGTTTAACCGTCGGAAGAGGCTGGTAATATGGAGAAGCTTCATTGCCGTTTAGGCGGCGCAAAGCGATATGCGACAAGGTTTCTGTCATTCCATAAGTGGAATAAACTATATTGGGGAAGTCACGAAGTTCTTTTTCCATAGCCGGATCGATAGAGCTGCCGCCAATAATCAGGATTCCTATCCGCATCAGCCGTTCTCTTTCGACAGGCATTTGCAGAGAATTATAGACCTGAAGAGGTACCATCGCCGCAAAACGGAACGATGTATCTATGTCTTTCAACGGATGTCCGGAAGGCGGACGAACAATCAGTTCAAGCCCTGCCACTATTGTACGTACCACCATCATCTTCGCTCCAATATATTGCACTGGCATACATAGCAAGGCCTTATCTCCATTTTGCAATCCAAGGAAAGAGCAAGTCAGCCAAGCACTCCGTATCATCTGCTCTTGTTTTACCTTCAATAAACGGGGAGCGCCGGTGGAACCGGAAGTTTCAACCTCTATCTCCGCACCGTTCTCCCATGCAAAAGGAAAAGATGGACGTTCCTTCCACCAAAGAGCCGGGGATGCGAGCCGGGGATCAGGCGTGGAAAGTTGTAGCGGCAACTCTATGTTGTTTGTATAGAGCTCACCTGTTCCCAATCCTTGGGGGAGAGGATTGTTGAGGGTGGCACACCATTGGGCGATGGCATTCAGTCCTATATTTGACTCCAAGGCAGAGGTGATCCACCAGCCGGTACAATTGCCGGCTTCTTTGATCCATTCCTTGCATCCATTGATGCCGCCGTGCAGGGAAGGTTTCAGAATAATATACTGTGGACGGATCGCGGCGAGCAGGCGTTGTTTGTCCTCCGGGCGATGGTGACCGATGAGTTCTTCGTCTAATGCGATGGGGATGGGTGATTGTTCCGCCAAACGCGCCATGACGTCCCATTGTCCGGCCCGGACAGGTTGTTCAATCGAATGGATATCCCATTCTGCCAGACGGGTTAGCTTATCCAATGCCTCTGCCGGCATAAAAGCTCCGTTCGCATCTAAGCGCAGTTCGATATCTTTGGTTGTAAAATGCCTGCGTATATGACGAAGCAAGGCATATTCTTCTTCGAAGCGAATGGCGCCAATCTTCAGTTTGATGCAGCGAAAGCCTGCTTGTATCTTACTTTCTACCTGTCGCAACATATCATCATAATCGGCCATCCATATCAGGCCGTTGATCGGTATGCCGGCTTCTCCGCGTGAAAAAGGCGAGGGCCATAGTCTGAAACTACCGGCTTCGAAATGCCGGAAAGCCGTTTCCAATCCAAACAAAATGGAGGGATAAGGCCGTAATGCTTCAATATCTAAGCAGCCTGTTTCCTCTACTTGCCGGCAGGCTTTGGCAAGCTCCTTTTCATAGCCGGGTATAGCATCGCAACTCAGGTTGGGCAAAGGTGCACACTCCCCTACCCCCCATCTGCCTTGCGAAAATACTGTTACATACCACACATCCCGCGTGGTATAGACGCCTCGCGACGTTCCGGCAGGAACCCGGAAGTTCAATGAATAATGAATAATGGATAACCGATAACCGGAACACATATAGTTACTATATATAAATGAACACTCTTTACTGCGGGCAAAGTTAACCAAAACTCAACTCCCAATTGTAAGTAGAGCGGGAATTATGCGCCGGATGAATCTCTTCGAGGAAAGGCCGGAAGGAAGGAGGAAAAGCCTCGTCTTCCAGAGATAAAATGGAATTTTGACCGAAGCTATTGCATGAAATAAAAACTTTCGTACTTTTGTTAATCCTAAAATGTATTAATGTTTTAATGTTATGATAGAAACGAAACAATTCGTAAAGACAGCCGAAGGAAAGATGGAAGATGCTATTCTCCATCTCGACGAACAACTGGCCCATATCCGGGCCGGAAAAGCTAACCCGAAAATAATGGACGGCATCAGAGTCCTTTATTACGGTAGCCTGACACCCTTGACCGGCGTGGCAACCGTCACTACCCCCGATGCAAAAACCATTCTTATCACTCCCTGGGAGAAATCATTGATCAAAGACATCGAGAAAGCAATCATCAACTCCGAAGTCGGCATTACACCCGAGAACAACGGCGAAGTCATACGTCTGGGCATCCCCCCCCTGACCGAAGAACGACGCCGCACACTGGCTAAACAATCCAAGCACGAAGCCGAGAACGCCAAAATAAGCGTGCGCAACGCCCGAAGGGATGCCATCGAACTGCTCAAGAAAAGCATCAAAGACGGAGTGCCCGAAGACGTAGAGAAAGACGCAGAAGCTGAAGTGCAGAAAATACACGACAAGTTCATCAAAAAGGTAGATGAACTCTATGCTGCCAAAGAGAAAGAAATCATGACCGTGTGAAAGGACTGGTAATAAAAAACACCGGCAGTTGGTATACCGTCCTGACAGACGACGGAAGACATGTCGAAAGTAAGATTAAAGGGAATTTCCGCCTTCGCGACATACGAAGCACCAATCCCATCGCCGTTGGAGACCGCGTGCAAATCGAACCTAATCCCGAAGGTACAGCATTCATCACCGAAATAGAGGAACGGAAGAACTACCTCGTCCGCCGAGCTTCCAACCTGTCAAAGCAATCGCATATCCTGGCAGCCAACGTCGACCAGGCTATGCTGATTGTAACTGTCAACTATCCCATCACCACGACCGTCTTTATCGACCGCTTCCTGGCAGCCGCCGAAGCTTATAATATCCCCGTGAAACTGGTCTTCAATAAAATAGACCGCTTCCGGGATGCAGATAAAGAGGCTATGGAAAAACTCATCACCCTCTATACGTCCATCGGATACCCCTGCTCCAGGCTCTGCGCCAAAAACGGAGACGGAATGGACAACCTCAGAACGGAATTGAAAGATAAAATCACACTGCTTTCCGGACATTCAGGCGTTGGGAAATCAACAATCATCAATAACCTCGTTCCGGGAATGGAACTGAAAACAGGACATATCTCCGAATATCACAACAAGGGTATGCATACAACCACCTTCTCGGAGATGATACCCCTGCCCGAAGGGGGATACCTGATCGATACGCCGGGAATCAAGGGGTTCGGAACCTTTGACATGGAAGATGCCGAAATTTCGCACTATTTCAGAGAGATCTTCTCCTGCTCTTCCCAATGCCGGTTCAATAATTGTACGCACCGGCACGAGCCGGATTGCGCCGTTCTGGAAGCGGTAAGGCAGGAAACCATCAGCCCCTCGCGCTACAAAAGCTACCTTAGCGTACTGAAAGACCGCGAAGAAAACAAATACCGCGAAGAATACTGACCGGCTACACAGCCGGCAGGCTCAGGCCCGTAATCTTACGATACAGGTCGAGCGCATAAACGTCTGTCATACCCGATATATAATCCAATACACATTGAATCTTGCCGTAGGCGCCGGGAGCCTGCGTATCGTATTGCTCCGGAATACGTTGTAACAGCAGGCGACTGTAAGCATGCGCCGGGTTCATCACTGCGTCGGTCAGCAGGTCGATCAGGCGGCTGAAGATATGGTAGCCGGCCAGCTCGACGTCAACGACCTCGCGGGCGCAGTAGATCTTCCGGCAGGCCACTTTAGAGCAGGCTGCATAGGCGTCCCTGAACGGCGGGCTGATCTCCTTGATGAGTGAACTGAGGAAGCGGCCCTCCAATATCTCCTCCTCCTTTTCGAGAAATACACGCGAACATTCGTCTACCAGGTTTCCGATAATACTGGAACGCAGGTAGGCGATCTGTTCGTTGGTGTCGTTCACCCGGTGCATCACGTCGAGCGTATGTTGCAGCCGTTCGCCCTGAAAGAATCCCAGCAGAAGGTTTTTCGTCTCCTCGCTACTGAGGATGCGCAGCTTGTGGGCGTCTTCGATGTCCATGACCTGGTAGCAGATGTCGTCGGCGGCCTCGACTAAGTAGACCAGCGGATAGCGGGGGTAGCGGCCCCCGGCGCCCTGGAGGCCCAGCTCGGAAGCGATCCGGAGGTAAGTCTCTTCTTCGGTCTGGAAGAAGCCGAACTTGCCGTGGGGCGACAGGGTCGAAGCATAGGGGTATTTTACGATGGAAGCCAGCGTGCAGTAGGTGAGTGCGAATCCTCCCTGACGGCGCCCGATAAAGCGGTGCGTGAGCAGGCGCATCGTATTGGCGTTGCCTTCGAAACGGACAAAGTCTTCCCAGCGCCCGCCTTCCTGCCTGACGGCCTGCTCCAGTTCACGTCCGTTCCCTTCAAGGAAATAGGCCGAGATGGCGCGTTCACCCGAATGTCCGAAGGGGGGATTTCCCATATCGTGCGCCAGGCAGGCGGCGGATACGATGGAGCCTATCTCGGGGAAGTTGGCTTCGCCGGAGGCATATTTCTGTGCAAGGCCTTTGGCGACGTTGTTGCCCAGCGAACGCCCGACGCAGGAGACCTCCAGGCTATGCGTTAGCCGGTTGTGGACGAAGATGCTGCCGGGAAGGGGGAATACTTGTGTCTTGTTTTGCAGGCGGCGGAAGGGGGAGGAGAAGATCAGCCGGTCGTAATCGCGCTGGAAGTCGGTGCGTTCGTGCTTGCGTTCGGCGTAAGATTCCATGCCTAAGCGCTTGCCGGAGAGTAGCTGGGTCCAGTTCATTTGGATTGCTTTGTTTGCGGGTTGTTATCGTTTGTTTGTGTATACAAATATATACATTGTGTTGAATAAACGGGGCTCCGGGGGAAGTTTCTTTCTGTGGTAGCGAACAAAGAGGGGCGGAAGTTTGTTTACAGTATTAGATATAGGTTAGTTTTATGGTGACTCTCTCTCTCTCTCTTAACTAAAACGCCGATGGGTCTCCCGGTATAGTAGCCGGGAGACTTTTTTATATGAACCGGATGTGGAGTACAACCAGTTCGGACACTGTGCCGATGCGGTACGGGGGGCCGGCGGCGCCAATGCCGGAGGAGACGTAATACTGCGTGCCGCCTTTGCGGTAATAACCATAGGGACATTCGTAGACGAACTTCATCACCAGGGGGTAGGGCCACCATTGGCCGTTGTGCGTATGACCGTGCAGGCCGAGGGCGGCGCCGTTCATGGCCAGCTCGGCCAGCGACCAGGGTTGGTGGTCGAGCACAATGGCGGGCTTCCGGGCATCGAGCGGTTGCATGAGAGAGCGGAGGGGGCGGCGTTTGAGGTTTACCATGTCGTCCCGACCGACAAGGTAGAACGATTCGTTGACCAGTACCGTGGAGTCGACCAGCAGGATGGCGCCTGTCGTTTGTATCCATTTCTTCTTGGCATGGCGGTTGGCGCGGTATTCATGGTTGCCATTGATGGCATACACGCCCCAGGGGGCTTCGAGCCGGCGCAGATCGTCGGCGATGCAGGCGTCTTCGGCGAAACGGGATTCGTAGTCCAGAAGGTCGCCTGCCAGGACGACGAGGTCGGGCCGCTGTGCATTGCTCAGCCAGACGTAGCGTTGCACCAGCTCTTTGCCGATCATCTCGCCGATATGGAGGTCGCTCATCATGACGACGGTCAGGCTGTCGAAGCGGCCCCCGGGGCCCCGGGGCAGGTCGATGTGTACGTGGCGGACAACGGGCTGCATCACCCGACGATGCCCTGCATACAACAATACGGACAGGCCGGCGATGACGAGGACGAAGAGCGTCCGTTTCACCCGGCTCCAATGAGCGACAATCCAGCCGGGGTACCAGGGATGCAGGCGATGGGAGAAGCGGACGGCCTCGACGACGCACAGCGCCAGGGTCGCGTACAAAAGGCCAACGTACCACGTCCCGCAGTAAAACAGAATACCGACCATCACGTCGTCGGGCAGCTCCTTGTGAAAGAAGTACCCGACGAGGAAGGTCAGTATTTCGATCGTAAAACAGGTCGCAAACAGCGCCCGCCAACGCTTTTTCCCAGCCAGGGCCTGCCAGCCCCGCCAGAAGACGTAGGGATTGAGCAGCAACTGTGCAATGACGGAGGAAAGGAATACCCGCATCCGTTAGGTTATTGCTTCGGATAGCCGACCGGATTGTTGATCAGCAGCAGTTGCGTGGGTTTGAGTTTGAGGGCTTTCCTGAGGGCGTCCTGGTCCATCGAACCGCGGGGGACGGTTGCGAGCCCCAGCCCGGCGCAGACGAGGTTGATGTTCTGCGACACAATGCCGACATCAACGGCTGCCGTCCGCTGGGTCCCCTCGTCGGGGGTTTTGCTCAATCGCTCAAGGTCTGACACGAGCACGAGGATGACCGGCGCTGCTTTCACCGATTCCTGCCTCCCGGCCACGTCCCCGCGATAATCGCCCGCCGCTACGGGCGTCAGGGCGTGCGCCTTGGCGTCGTAGAGATAGGCGCCTTCCTGAAAGAGAACGTATACGTCTACGTCCTGCGCATTGACGGCCGAGGGGGCCGTACGTTTACCGTCGGGGCGATTGATGCCGTTGGCGGCCCAAAGGAGGGTCGAGAGATCTTGCGGACGGAGTTTTGCGGTAGAAAATTCACGATCCGACTTCCGATTGTTGAATACCTTCATCAGCGGCGCGCCTCCAGCCTTGTCCGGAGCTTCCAGCTTGATGACCTTCAGTTCCTGCGCGTCCAGCAACGGGAGCGTCAGCAGGGAGAGGAGCAAAGAAATCAATAGTCTCATAAGATTACATGTATTAAATGATTAAAAAGACGTTGAAACAGTCTGCCACAAAGGTACGTTTTTTTTGTACTCCCTCGCAATAAACCGTCCGCAAAGCCGCCCGCAAACAAACCCTTCTCCCCCACCCCACCGGCTGAGATTAGAAAGGTGACAGCGCCATTTTTTTACGCCAAGATGATCCTGTTTATTTGACACATCCAAAATAATCCTACCTTTGTTGTCGGGAGATGATGAAAACGAAAAAAATCTCCGCAAGGCTTTCAGAAGAGTCTGAAAGCAGGAAAGGGCCCCCGTTGAACCTTCCATCACATGCTGAAAGTCGGAAAAAGCCTCCGGAAGGCCTTGCACAACCTTGTGCAAGCCAAAAAGGGACCTCCGCGAGCCTTGCACAACCTTGTGCAAGCCAAAAAGAGACCTCCGTGGGCCTTGCACAACCTTGTGCAAGCAGGAAAAAAGCCCAAACGGAACTATATATAATGTATCAAAACTAATTTAAAGCGAGAACTGTATAAAATTATTAAGTTCAATACACCGAAATAAAAGAATGAACAACGAATTTCTCCACACCGAAGAAGCGATCGTCGAAGCGCTCAAGACTGTGTACGATCCCGAAATACCTGTCAACGTCTACGATCTGGGGTTGATCTACGACGTCGACATCGACTCCGAGCAGAACGTGCGCATCGACATGACCCTCACGGCGCCGAACTGTCCCGCCGCTGATTATATCGTCGAAGACGTCCGTATGAAAGTGGAGGCAGTAAAGAATGTAAATAATGTGGAAGTGAACCTTGTCTTCGAACCCGAATGGGACCGGAGCAGGATGTCGGAAGAAGCCAGGCTCGAACTTGGCTTCCTTTGATTCATACCACCTGCAACGCATGGCTGAAAAACCCGGCAAAGTCTATTTCCTGGCCGACGCCCACCTCGGCGCCCGCTTTCACGTCGATTCCTTAGCCGTCGAACGACGCTTGGTACGCTGGCTCGACCGTATCCAAGCCTCCGCCGCCGCAATTTATTTCCTGGGTGATATGTTTGATTATTGGTACGAGTATAAATACGTTGTGCCCAAAGGATTCGTCCGCTTCCTCGGCAAACTGGCCGAAATGGCCGACGCCGGCGTCGAGATTCATCTCTTTACCGGCAATCACGACGTATGGCTGTTCGATTATCTGTCGCGCGAAACCGGCGCTGTCATCCACCGGCAACCTCTGACAACCGACCTCCTGGGCAAACGCTTCTTCCTCGCTCATGGCGACGAAGTCGGCTATCAGGACGTCTCCTACCGCTTCCTGCGCGCCATGTTTCGCAACCGCTTCTGCCAACGGCTCTACGCCGCCGTCCATCCTCGCTGGACTTTCGGCTTCGCCCTGAGATGGTCGCTCAGCAGCCGCCGCGACGGATTAACGAGCGAAAAAGGCGAACGTTACCGCCGCATCGCCGCCGAACGACTCGCCGACTTTGCCCGTAGCTACCTCCAGCATCATCCGCAGATCGACTTCTTTATCTTCGGACACCTTCACCGGATGCTCGACCTCGACCTCGGCCACGGCGCCCGCCTGCTCATCGCCGGCGACTGGATGCAGTACTTCTCTTTCATCGAATGGGACGGACAGACCCTCGCGCTCCGAAGCCTCAGCGACCCTGATGCGTGAACAGGCGCTGCCGCGCCAAAGCCTCGTAATCCGTTCCCGGTCTTCCGTAATTACAATAAGGATAAATGCTGATCCCTCCACGGGGCGAGAACCGCCCCGTCACCTCAATATACCGGGGATCCATCAACGCAATCAGGTCTTTCATAATCATATTTACGCACTCTTCGTGGAAAGCGCCATGATTGCGGAAGCTGAAAAGATATAGTTTCAAGCTTTTGCTTTCCACCATCCGCACGTCCGGCAGATAGTCTATGTAAATAGTTGCAAAGTCCGGCTGTCCCGTAACCGGGCACAGGCTCGTAAACTCCGGGCAATCGAAATGCACCCAGTAATCCCGCTCCGTATGCTTGTTGGCGAACGTCTCCAATACCTCCGGCGCATACGTCTGCCTGTATTCCGTCTTCTTTCCTAACAGATGT
Source organism: Tannerellaceae bacterium (assembly GCA_031271045.1). GTDB lineage: Bacteria > Bacteroidota > Bacteroidia > Bacteroidales > Tannerellaceae > DFXE01. Next base: position 8,740 of record JAISWO010000021.1, on the reverse strand, counting down.
AATTCGTTTACCATATATTATATATTAATTCCATCCACACCCAGTAGCGGAGCGTCTTGCCCGCCGTCATCGAAAGGGCTACGATCCACACATTGGCCCTGAGAAAACCGAGCGCCACGGCAATGAAGTCGCCAACGCCGGGCAGAAAAACAAAGAAAGCCGCCCAGGCACCCTTGCCTTTCACCCATTCCTGCACCTTGTGCAGCTTGCCGGCGTCCAAGCCCAGATACTTGCTCACCCATTCCGCCTTCCCCAACAGGCCGATCCAGTAGCACGTCATCCCTCCCAGGGAGTTGCCCAGCGAGGCGGCGATGAGGCAGGGCCCGTAGCTCGCACCGGCCCACAGTACGCCCGTCAACACCACCTCGCTGCTGAACGGCAGTACCGTCGCCGCCAGGAAAGAAGCTACGAATACTCCTAAATAGCCATATTCAATGAGGATGTCCATGAATACCGAAGCAGGGAAATAAGAATAAGCAGGAAAATCAAAATGTAATAAAGCCATATCCGGCGCTTCTGCTTCTTCTCCGTGAAAAAGCGCGCCACCAGGATGGCGGCCGGCATACAGGCTACGTCCAGAAATTCGTCCGACGACTGTCCGTAGACAAAGAAAAAAACAAACGAGGCCGACAGGAATACAATCAGGAACGACAGGAACCGGCGCGTACGAAGGTTGTCGTCCGACTCATGCAACAGGATATGGGCGACGGGCAAGGCCGTCAGAAGGAAGATGTACAACACATAGATCCATTCGGCCGGCCGGAGGCTTTCGAGGCCAAAGAGAAAACCGGCTTCCGGCGAGGAAGCAAAAGGGACGGTAAAGGGCGTATAGTCCTGCCGCCAGACGCACCACCCCAACAGAAACCAGTAAACGAGCGCCGTCCCGGCAAACGATGCCAGGAAGGTACGCGGACTCAGTATCTTGAACCTGTACATCCCCCACCAGAAGATGGGAAGAAACCACAGGATATGTATCCACAACAAACTGCCGGCGCTGATGAAAAGGCCCACGTTGAAGCTGGGCCGTATCGCCTCGTTGTCGTGATAGGAAATGAACAGTTGATAAAAGGCGAGTATGAGGAAAAAGATACCCAACGAGGCAGAACTCAAGGGCGCAAAGTCCGTACCGGAACTGACCAGCAGGATATACAGAAGAAAAGGCACCAGCGTCTTCTCGCGAATGATCACCAGTACGTAGTTGATCCGGTGTATCAGGAATCCTCCTCCGGCAGCCAGGAGCAGGCCTGCGGCATAGACCTCCGTCTTGTCGGTCAGGTTCCGGCTGATAAGCTTCCACAGGGGAGTGGAGGAGGCGTCTATATGCAGCGGATAGCCGGCGGAAGTCATGTAACCGCTTACCCAGAACAGAAGTGAGACCCCTGCCAGAAGGATATAGTTGAAAGGAGTGTCTATACCGGACGTTTGCCTGTCGTAGCCTGTCTCTTTGCTTCTCATTCTTGCAAATCCTTGCCGATGTCGGCGCGGTAGTACATCTTGTCGAAGTGAATGGAGTGGATCGCCCGGTATGAGTGCGCGAGGGCTTCCGGCAGGCTGTCTCCGCGGGAACTGACGGCCAGTACGCGCCCGCCGTTTGTCAGCGTTTCTCCGCCTGAGGCCCGGCTGCCGGCATGGAAAATCACTGTCCCGCAAGGCAAATCGCCGGCGAGACCGCTGATCGGCTTGTCTTTTTCGTAGGCGCCGGGATAGCCTCCGCTGACCAGCATCACGGTGGCGGCTGCACGCGGGTCTTCCGTCAGCAGACATTCGCCGAGGCGACCCGCAGCGACGCCCTCCAGCAGCTCGACCAAGTCGCTGTCGATGCGAAGCATGACGGCTTCCGTCTCCGGGTCACCCATCCGGCAGTTATATTCGATCACAAACGGCTCGCCTCCGACGTTGATCAGTCCGAAGAAGATGAAGCCTTTGTAGTCGATTCCTTCGGCCTTCAGGCCGTCGACGGTGGGGCGGATGATACGGTTTTCTACCTTTTCCATAAAGGTTTTACCGGCAAAGGGTACGGGCGAGACGGCTCCCATACCGCCGGTGTTAAGGCCTGTGTCGCCTTCACCGATGCGCTTATAGTCTTTGGCTACGGGCAGGATGCGGTAGTCTGTTCCGTCGGTAAGTACGAAGACGGAACATTCGATGCCTTTGAGAAATTCTTCGATCACGACTGTCCTGCCGGCGTCGCCGAATTTGCCGGCCAGCATTTCGGCCAGTTCCTTTTGGGCTTCCTCCAGGCTGTCGATGATCAGGACGCCTTTGCCGGCTGCCAGGCCGTCGGCTTTCAGTACGTAGGGCGGAACGAGGGAGGCGAGGAAAGCGTCTCCTTCTTCCCGGTTCGACGCTGCGACGCTCCGGTAGCGGGCTGTCGGGATGTGATGACGTTGCATGAAGGCTTTGGCAAAGTCTTTGCTTCCTTCCATCTGCGCACCTTGCCGGCTGGGGCCGATCACGGGGATATGCTGCAAGGCGGGATCGTCGCGGAAGAAGTCATAGATGCCTTTCACCAAAGGATCTTCCGGCCCGACGACTACCATCCCGATGTTGTTGGCCAGGGCAAAGGCCTTGAGCGATTCAAAGTCGGTGGCGCTGATGTCAACGTTGACGCCTTCGCGGGCAGTTCCTGCATTGCCGGGCGCTATGAAGAGGTTATTGACTTTGGGGCTTTGTTTTATTTTCCAGGCCAGGGCGTGTTCGCGTCCGCCGGATCCTAAGAGGAGGAGGTTCATCGTTTGTTGTTTTTATTGTCGAAGCGTTTCTTGCCGAAGGGTTTTTTATCCTGTTTGCGTTCGCGGAAGGAGGCGTAGTCGGCCTCGTCGGGGCGGTCGTCGCGGGCATGGGCGGCGGCAAAGCGGCGGGCCGGGCGGTCGGGTTTGTCTTTCCGGAAGGGACGCCTTTCGGGTTGCGCGGCGTCTTCGGCGTGGAGGGCTTTTTTGTAGTCTTTGTTGGCGCCTTCAAACATTTCATAGCAGCGGTATTCACATTCCAGCGAGCCGTTCAATATTTTTATCTTCTCGCTGGGGCGGAGGGCTATTTTCTCGAAACATTCTTCTTTGTAGCTGATGATCCAGACCTTATAACCTGTCAGTACGTGCTTCATGCGTTCGCCTATCATGGAATAGAGGCCTGCTAAGTCGCGCGAGGAAATGCGTTCGCCGTAGGGGGGATTTGTTACCATGATACCGGGCCGGGGGGCTTCGTTGTATTGTTGGAAGGGGAGTACTTTGAGGTCGACATATTTGATCAGGCCGGCGTTGCGGATATTTTTTTCTGCTGCTTCAATGGCTATCGGCGAGATGTCGCTGCCGCAGCATTTGAAGGTAAACGGGCGTTCGTTTTCTTCATTAAAGATGCGTTCAAACAGGTCGTGGTCGTAGTCTATCCATTTCTCGAAGGCAAATTCTTTGCGGTAGATGCCGGGGGGTATATTGAGGGCTATCAGGGCGGCTTCTATCAGCAGCGTACCCGATCCGCACATGGGGTCGACGAAGTGGGATTCGCCCCGCCAGCCTGTTCGCATGATCATTCCGGCGGCCAGGACTTCGTTGAGCGGCGCTTCGGTTTGTTCGACGCGGTATCCGCGTTTGTGCAGGCTTTCGCCGGAGCTGTCGACCGAGAGGGTACAGTCGTTATGCGATATGTGCACATGGATATAGATGTCGGGATTACTGATTCGTACCGAGGGTCGTTTGCCGTACTTTTCGGCGAAGTAGTCGGCGATGGCGTCTTTGGTTTTGTAGGCTACAAACTTGGAGTGGTTGAAGTCGTCGGAATGGATCACCGAATCGATTGCAAAGGTTTTGTCCAGCGCGATGTAGTCTTCCCAGGATACTTCTTTGGCTTTGCGGTATACCGTTTCGGCGTCTCTGGCTTTGAAGTGGCTGATCGGTTTGAGTATGCGCAAGGCGGTGCGGCAATAGAGGTTGGCTTTGTATAGCAGTTCTTTGTTTCCTGTGAAGGATACCATTCGCCGGCCGGTCTGTACGTCATTTGCTCCCAGGGCGATCAGTTCGTCGGCCAGTATGTCTTCGAGGCCATACAGCGTCTTGGCGACCATTTCAAATACGTTGTCTTGTGTCTGCATATTACCAGATCATCATAAGTTTAAATGTCTTTGTGAGAGGGCGCACGCTGGTGGCGAAATCGCTGTAACCGATGCAGAATGTGACGAGCCCCGGTTTATATTCGAAACTGACGGATTCTGTCCAGAACATGCCGTCTTCTCCTACCGGCCAGGTGTCGGGCAACGGGCGCAGGAGTTCGTCCCTCGTTCCGTAATTGGCTACTTCGTATCCCATGACGACGCCTTCTTCGTAGATAAAGTCTGTAAGTGAGGGTTCTTCAAAACTGTATTGATAGAACGAATTCAGAGCGTCGGGCCTGCCGACTAATCTCCAGTCTGCTTCTTTTACCGTATAATACACAGATTTCCATTGTGTTTGTTCTTCCGGAGGCCTCACCGGGCCTTCGCATGCGCAAAGGAAGATCAGTGTCAACCATGCGGCCAATATCTTTTTCATACTTCTAATAATAAATTGTATTTATCTTTTACAGAGGACAAAAGTACGCATTATCTTTATCCATCCAACTCTTCTCTTCGATGAATTATCGGTTTATCCGGTTCTATTGCGTTTCGTGCGGGGGAAACAGGGGTTCTTTTCAAGGAAAATCTTCTCACAGCGGGATGGAATGAGCCTGGTTGGAGGAAAAACTTTTTGCGGCGGGATGAAATGAGCCTGGTTGGAGGAAAAACTTCTTGTCTACGGCATGAAATGAAGCCGGTTGGTGAAATAACTTTTTGCGGCGGAATGAAATGAAGCCGGTTGGTGGAAATACTTTTTGTCTGCGGGATGAAATGAGCCCGGTTGAAGGAAATACTTTTTGTCTACGGGATGAAATGAGCCCGGTTGAAGGAAATACTTTTTGCGGCGGAATGAAATGAGCCCGGTTGAAGGAAATACTTTTTGCGGCGGGATGAAATGAACGTTGAGCAGGAGCCGTCAGGATGCGCAACCTTCAAGGCGGCCTGCCGGATGCGGGAAAAAGGGGAATACGCCAAAATAAGCCGATAAATTAGGGTTTTTCTTGAAAAGCATCGTCTCTTTATACAGACGGTTCATTCTAAAAAATAAGCATCTCATGAACAACACATAAGAACAGGCTAAAGAAGAAGGGTCGGGAATGCGCTAACATCCCAACCCTTGATCCAAATATTCAACCTTTAAAAAAATAACAGTAGTTGGTGCTACTGAGTCAGTAATAATTAAAGACAGTACAAATGTATGAAAAATCATTTGATTAATGTACTATTTCTTCAAGAAAAGTACTCGGAGAGAATTTTTTTCTCTCCCAAACGTCCTGCGAAACGAATCAGGACATTGCTAACCACACTTCTCTTTATTTGCGCCTGCGCCGGAAGTTTTGCAACCGGGGCTCATCCTCAAATAAATGGCGTTACTCTCAAGATTAAGAATGGGACCGTACTGGAAGCGCTCAAGGCCATTGAGCGACAGTCGGACTATACCTTTGTCTACAATGCGAACGATGTGAACCTGAGCCGGACGATCAGTATCGACGCGGACGACAGAAATCTCCAGGATGTCCTGGATCACTTGTTCAACAAAGATGATTTTGGCTACAGGATTGTCGACCACCATGTGGCCCTCTACCGCAAGGCTTCCGTTCAGCAACAGGCGTCCGTCACGATCCGGGGAAATGTCACCGACGAGTCGGGGGAAAGCATCATCGGCGCCAATATCCAGGTCGCGGGCACGACCCTGGGTACGGTGACCGACATTGACGGAAACTTTGAATTGTCTGTTCCTCCCAATGCCATCCTCCGGATCAGCTACGTCGGCTACCTCACGCAGGAAGTGCGCCTCACGAGCGGCCGCACGACCTACAACATCGTCCTGCGTGAAGACAGCGAAACGCTCGAAGAAGTCGTCGTCATCGGCTACGGAAGTATGAAAAAGACAGACATTACCGGAGCCGTCGTCTCAGTCTCGTCCGACGACGTCATCCGACGCAATCCCACAACCTTGGCCGAAGGCTTGCAGGGCATGGCGGCAGGCGTGCAGATCCTGCGTAATTCCGGAGCGCCCGACGGGGATATATCCATCCGCATCCGAGGTACGGCAACCATCAACAACGACGCGAACCCGATCTGGGTCATCGACGGCGTCATGGTCGGCACAAATGCTTCGTGGCTCAATCCTCACGACGTAGAATCTATTGACATCCTCAAAGATGCTTCCGCCACAGCCATCTACGGCTCGCGCGGAGCAAACGGCGTCATCCTGGTCAAGACTAAAAAGGGGCAAAAAGGCCGGGCCAACATTACGATCACAGCCAGTAGCGGACTGCAAACGCCGGCATCCAAGATCAAAGCGGCAACGGCTTCCGAATTTGCCACCGCCGCCAACACCGCCGCCCGTAACGACGCCATCGCCGGCTCTCCCCCGGTCTACAATCCGATCTGGGCCAATCCCAATGCCCTGACTCAGATCGATTGGCAGGAGGAAATGTCGGAACCCGCCTGGAGAAACCAATACAATCTCTCAGCCTCAGGCGGAACCGATAACTTGCAGTCGATGATATCCGTCGGCTACCTGGATAATAAAGGGATCATCATCAATTCCTATATGCAACGCCTGACCGCCCGGGCAAATGTAAGCTATCAGGTGAAGAATTTTATCCAGGCCGGACTGAATATCAACTTTATGCACTCGGAAAATGCCGGTGGAGGCAACCTCTTTACGTACGCCAACACCATCCCGACGATGGATACCTTAGACGTTCACGGTAATCTGCTGCCCGTCCCCTTACAGTACGCCGACGGCACCTGGGGACACTTCCCCCGCGAAGGAAACGGCTTCAATAACAAAAGCGCCGATAACCCCGTCGCCGCCGCCCGGACAAGGGACGACAAAACCACAAGCGACCGTATGCTGGCCAACCTGAATATTGACATCACGATCCTGAAAGAACTCGTTTTCCGCAACGTCTTCAGCGCAAACGTGGCCCACAGGGCCTACAATAGCTATGACATCCGTCACAACCGTACGGCTATGCCCAACCTGACAGACGACCTGAGGCTGAACCAGTCAAGCAGCATCGAATATATCATGGAGAACTATCTCACCTACGACCGCACCTGGGGAAAGCATCACCCAACCCTTATGGTCGGATATTCCGTCACCAAAGGCGACGGGGAAAGCGTCGGCGCAACCGCCGAAGACTTCCCGACCGGCAATATACGCCAGATAGCGCTGACGCAAAGCCCCACCACCATAACCGCCTCCGGCGGACTGGAACGGCAGAACAGGCAGCAGTCTTTCCTTGGGCGTATGACCTATTCCTATGACGATCGCTACATCATGACAGCCACCCTCCGCCGCGACGGTTCCTCTAACTTCGGAGCCGGAAACCGCTACGGAACATTTCCCTCCTTCTCCCTCGCCTGGAGAATTACGGAAGAGGCTTTCATGAAAAATCAGCACCTGTTCAACAATCTCAAACTGCGCGCAGGATGGGGGCAAACCGGCAATGCCGGCAATTCAACCAATTTGTCGATAAACCAACTGAGCTCAAACCGTATCGCGTACTATTTCTACGAGGGAGGCCCAGGGCCTTTTACGTCGCTGCCAACCATAGCCCCCGGCTTGGCCCAACTCCGGGAAATTGATACCAACCTCAAATGGGAAACCAACGAATCAACAAACATAGGCCTCGATATGTCTTTCCTCGATAATGCTTTGTCCCTTACCCTCGAATGGTACCAAAGGGATGCCAAAGATCTGCTCCTCTATAAACAAATGCGTATATCAACCGGCTATGACAATATTTATACCAACGCCGGACATATCCGCAACCGGGGCTTCGAACTGATGGCCGGCTATCAGAAACAATTAAGCCCTGATTGGAGCCTGAATCTGAAAGCCAACCTGACAACCGTCCGCAACAAAGCCATCTCCGTTGGCGACGACATATATTATAGCAACGGACCCATCAACGGTTCCTGGTGGGATCCGTATTCGGTCACGCGCGACGGCTATCCGGTAGGCTCTTTCTTTGGCCTCAAAACCGACGGATTGTGGCAACGCCAGTCCGACATTGATGCCGCCAACGCAACAGCCACCGCCAATGCCGCCGCCGCAGGCTCTGACCTTGAAAATGCAATCGACGGGCCCAAATACTACTTCCAACCGGGAACAGCGCCGGGCGACTTCAAATATGTAGACATCGACGGCAACGGCTGGGTCGACGATCAGGACCGCACAATCATCGGAAACGGATATCCGGACTTCACCTACGGCCTGAACGTAGGCGTAAGCTGGAAGAACTGGGACTTTAATGCCTACCTGTACGGAGTGGCCGGACAGGATATCCTCTCCTATGCCTACCGCAACCTGATCTCCATATTGAATCCCGTAGGACAGGGCTTGCAAAACATTTCGTCCGAATATGCTCGCAACGCATGGTCCGGCGAAGGCAGCACCAACCAATATCCACGTCTGACAAGGGCCGACCTGAATCATAACGGACAAGTGTCGGATGCCTATATCCTCGACGGCGATTTCCTGAAAGTACAGAATATACGGATCGGATACACCTTCCCCCGGCTCTGGGTATATTAGAGTTTAAATCATGATTGAAAATGAATCAGTTGAGATTTTTTGTTTTAAAATTTGTTCCCAAATTGTTCCCAAATAGGAGTTGTATGGTTTTCCTGCAA
>JAISWO010000066.1 GCA_031271045.1 Tannerellaceae bacterium | reverse complement strand
GGCGCATTGGGACAGAAGATTGAAACCAAGTTTGCCAATGGGTATGATCTCGGACGTGATAACCTGATCCCCATCGCAAGCAGCGAATTATCAATCAATCCCAACCTGACGCAGAATCCGAAATATTAACGATCTTTGCATGAATCCGTCACTCAGGACGCGCCAGCTCTTTGTGCCGAATGAGTAGAACGTATTCTGCTTGGCTACGGTCGCCTGTATGGAAGCCGTAGCCAAGCCTTGGATTGTATGTTGCACTTAAATTATAGAGATAAAATGAAGAGTTTATATTCGTTGACAGCTATCTTCCTGCTGCTTGCCGCAGCCTTGCCGACACAGTCCGCCGCGCAGACTGTACCCTACGTCCTCTCCGAAGAAGAACAGAAAGAAGGCTTTGAGATCCTGTTCGGTGGCACGAACTTAGATGCGTGGACAGGAAACATCATCGACTATCGCGTCGAAGACGGACATATCGCCCTCTATCCCTCTGAGGGCTCCGGAGGCAACCTCTACACGCGGGAGGAATATGCCGACTTTGTCTTCCGCTTTGAATTCCAACTGACGCCGGCGGCGAACAACGGCCTGGGTATCCGCACTCCGATGGAAGGAGATGCTGCATACGTTGGCATGGAGATACAGATATTGGATAGCGAACATCCGGTCTACAAGGACATCACCCCCTACCAGTATCATGGATCGGTCTATGGTATCCTGCCGGCCAGACACGGTTTCCTCAAGCCTGCCGGCGAATGGAACTACGAAGAGGTGACGGCCAGGGGCGATCATATCAAGGTCGTACTCAATGGCGAGACGGTTGTGGATGGCAATATCCGCGAAGCCGTCAAAAACGGGACCCCCGACCACCGCGAGCATCCCGGACTGTTTAACAAGAAAGGGCATATCGGCTTTCTGGGACACGGCTCGGCGGTCAAGTTCCGCAACATACGTATCAAGACGTTGGAATAACCTTTGACACATAAAACTAAAACACACACAAGATGAAACTCAATCGTCGTTCATTCCTTGCCACCGGCCTTGCCGGAGCAGCAAGCGCCAGTCTGCCCGCTTTTGTTAAGGCAGCCGTATCCGAAGGAGCCGGAGCTCCGGTACAACCTGTTGTATCTCCGCCCTCCGGCACGGTCAAGGGACGCCCCAAGCTCTGCGTCTCGACCTATAGCCTGCAAAGCTTCCGCCGCGATCCCGAAGGTATTGAGAAGAGTATACTCACGGCCGCTGATTTCGGTATCGATGCCGTCGATATCCTGCACCGCAGCATGCCCAGCGAAGACAACGCCTATTGTCAGAAACTCAAACAACTGGCTTTCCGTAACGGTGTCGAGCTGGCCTGCCTCTCCATTCATCAGGACTTTGTAGATCCCAAGCCGGAGTATCGCCAACGCATGGTCGAACATACTATCCGTTGCCTTGAGCTGGCCTACAACATGGGCATACCGGCCATCCGCCTCAATTCGGGAACCTGGGGAACGACCGGCTCGTTCGACAACCTGATGAAGGCGCGGGGCATCGAACCGGTCATTGAAGGTTATACCGAAGACGATGGCTTCGGATGGGTGCAGGATTGTATCTACAAATGCATTCCTACTGCCGAAAAGTGCGGGGTTGTCATGGCGCTGGAAAACCACTGGGGTATTGCCGGCACGCCCGAAGGCATGATCCGCATCAAGAACAGCGTCAGCTCCGAATGGCTCAAATTCCTGCTGGATACGGGTAACTTCCTCGAAAATCCATACAGCAAGATCGAACAGGTCATTGGCGACTGCGTCTTCGTTTCCTGCAAAACCTATCAAGGCGGCGGTACGTGGTACTCGCTCGACCTCGACTACGACCGCATCTTCAAGATCTTCTACGATAGCAATTACCGTGGATACGTTACGCTCGAATTTGAAGGAAAGGCCGAACCGATGCAGGCGTCGATCGACAGCCTCAACCTCTTTAAGAGATGCATCGACAAGTACTATAAGGATTATCCGGTAAAATGAGTCAGTCCGCTATCCACGTGGCGGAGTAGACAACGTCTTTCGCTACGGGATGGTCGGGCCGTACTTCGAAGTGGCCTGCAAGGGCCAGTTCGCGGCAAGTCTCTCCGAAATGAGCCAGGGCAATGCCCGAATCCAGGGCGTCGAAGCCGCCGAGGGTCTTCCGGTGAAAGAAGTGCACCTGGGGTGCATCGACCACCACCCTCCAAGGCTGGAAGTTATTCGCCGAAGGCCCGCGGCGCACCATTTCAAGCGGTTGGTAGTAGATACCGGCCGCTTTTTCTGTTAGCGGCGTCAGGAAGTCGTGATGGAAGAAAAGCGAATCGAACGGCTTGCGCGACGTATGGTGCCGCTCGGCGCCGATGAGGACGTCCCACAGGCGTTTGCGGTCGTTGGCATAACCCACCGGCGAGACGGCGCGTATACGCTCGCCGGCTTCCGGCTCAACCTGCCCCCCGAAGTCCTTCCGACTGAAGCTTCCGCCCAGCCAGCAGGTGCCCAGCCCGATGGATGTGCAGAAAAGAATCAGCTTCTCAAATACGTAGCCCGCGCTCTCGTCGTCTAAGGGCAAGTTGCCGCAGCAGAGCGTCAGGTAATCCTGCGCGCCGCCGATGACGCCGTATGTGCCTAATTTTACTTTCCCCTGAGGGAGATCCCGGCGAACCAGCCGGATGTGTGCCTGCCTTCCGAAAGGGGCCTCCAAACCGGCGATATATGACTCAATACGTTCGACGTCTTCCTGCCTGAGGGGGATGTCTGTATAACTGCGCACCGAGCGGCGCTGTTCAATAGCTTGGATCGTTGACATAGTTGTTTCTCTTTTTTGGATGATGAAGCAAATGTAGCTTATTTGCACACGATAGACAACAAATTGGGGGTTTCTACTGTGTACATTTGCTCCGGTTATCGTTTTGAAGGGTTATATTAGGATACGAACGCCCCCCCGCTGCCGGATTGGCCCATTCGTATCCGCTACGAATGCTCCCCGCTGCCGGATTGGCCCATTCGTATCATAGATAATTGCTTCGCGTTGTCATTTTGGGAGGTTGTACGGGGGATATTGCTCTCCGATCGCAGCAGGGGAGGGGCTGTAAAAAGAGAGGCTCTATAACGCAGCGTGCAGGGGTTGCCTGTACGGACGTTATAGAGCCTCGGAGAAAAAAGGCGGTAAGGAGTTATTGCTTCTTCCCTTCGCGGACTTCTTTATAGATGATGCCTTCGTTCCATCGGGGGAAGTAGCCGTCGTTGGCTAAGCGGAGACCGATGCCGTAGTAGAGGTAGATGTCTTCCAGCGAGCCGGCAACGTTCCACCAGGGCTGATATTCGTCGCTGGGCTGGTGGTAGGTGCGGCGTTCGCCATAGCGGGCTTTCTCGTCTTCTACGGCTTTGGGGTCGAGGTAATCGCGTCCGCCGCTGGCCAGGACGACGGGGATGCCGACTTTGGCAAAGTTGAAGTGGTCGGAGCGGAAGTATCCACCGCCGGTTTGGTTGGCTGCCGGCTTGACGATGCGCCCTTGCGTGGCGGCAGCTTCGAGCACGTAGTTGTCGGTATCGGCATCGCCGGCTCCTCCCAGGATGATGTCGCGCGTGCGATGCTTGGGTGCGTAGCCGTCCATATTGAGGTTGACGACGGTTTTATCCACCGGGAAGAGCGGATGGGTGGCATAATACTCGGAGCCCAGCAAGCCGGACTCTTCGCCCGTTACGGCCAGGAAGAGGATCGAGCGGCGCGGGCGCTGGGGCAGTTGTTTGAGGCGTTGGGCGATAACGAAGAGAGCTGCTACGCCGGAGGCATTGTCGTTGGCTCCGTTGTAGATACTGTCGCCGTCGACAGGTATACCGATGCCGAAGTGATCCCAGTGGGCGGAATAGACGATGTACTCGTCCTTCAGGTCTGTGCCTTCGAATACGCCGGCCACGTTGGAGGAGTTCTCTATCTTAGCGTCGTTGATGAGTTCGACTGTACTTTTCACTCCGAGCGTATAACCTTTGAAGCCTTTCTTTTGAGCGGCAGCGAAGGCGTTGTCGTACGAGTCGCCGGCTTTCTCGAACAGAAGTTTGGCGGAGGCGTTGCTCAGCCACCCTTTGAAGTTCAGTACTTCGTCGGCGGAGTAGAGAGCCAGGTTCTTGCCTGCCCAGGAGTTTTGCACGACGCTCCAGTCGTAGGAGGCCGGGGCGGTATCGTGGATCACGAAGGCGGCGGCAGCTCCCTGGCGGTTGGCTTCCTCAAACTTATAAGTCCACCGTCCGTAGTAGGTCATGTTCTTGCCCCGGAAGAGCTGATCGTTGTAGAAACCGGGATCGTTCACCAGGATGATTGCGATCTTGCCTTTCACGTCTACTCCTTCGTAGTCGTTCCAGCCGTATTCGGGAGCGTTGATGCCGAAGCCCACGAAGACGTAATCGGCCTTCTGGACTTTGAGGTTCTTTTCGCTCCGTTGCGACCAGAGGACGAAGTCGGTAAAGGGTTTGAGCGTCAGGTTTCCCTTCTTGCCGTTGACGACGATGTTGTCCTTGCGGATCTGCGTTTGCACGCTCAGCAGGGGGACGGGCTGGAAGTAGCTGTTGCCGTTGGCAGGTTTGAGTCCGAGGTCTTTGAATTGGCCGGCGATGTAGTTAACCGTCAGCGGCTCGTGCGGTGAGAGTGGTTTTCGTCCGCCGAACTCGTCTGACGAAAGCGTTTGGATAGCCTCTCTGAACAAGGCTTCGTCTGTTTTATTCTCCTGCGCCATTGTTACGGCGCTTATTCCCCAGAGGAGGGCAAGGGTACAAGACATTCTTTTCATCTTCAATCTTCTATTAATTTGTTGTTAGATCTTTCAAATTGCGGGATGGGCCAGATGTATCCGTTGATACCTTTTTCCGGTTCGACGATCAGTTGGTAGTCGGTACCCGGTTGTTTGTAGAAGGTTTCTCCCCTGCGGAGGATGTCCAGTCCGCGCACGCCTTCACCGAGGAGCTCCAGGCGGCGTTCGTTGATGATGGCTGTTTTGAGGGCGTTGCCTGTGAGGCCGTCGAGGTTCAGTTCGTCGTCAGCCGGTGCGAGTGAGCGCGTCCGTACCTGTTTCAGGAGGGCTAAAGCCTGGGCTTCTTCCCCTTTGTTGAAATGCGCTTCGGCTGAGTTTAGCAGTACTTCGGCATAGCGGAAGATGGGCAACCAGTCGATGTAGGTGCTGTTGGTGTATTTGGCCAGGAATTTCCCTCCGTCGTTTATGTTGGTCAGTCCGGCGATGCGGGCGTCTTTGGGATTCCCGTACCCTGGTATGCTTACGATGCCTGCAACGACGTCAATATGGTTTGACTTCCCGCCGATGTAGTAATAGCCCGTAGCGTATTGCCCTCCCGGCCGGTTGGTGGCGTCGAAGGGGAGGGAGAAGATATGCTCGGAGGTGATATAGGGCGCCCGGAAGATCGAGACGATGTCGTCAGCCAGTGTGTAGCCGGTTATTTTACTGCCGGAAGCAATGGCGTTATCCCATTCTCCTTTCACTAAGTAGATGCGTTGACGGAGCGCTTCGGCGGCGGCTTGCGTAGCCCGCACGATGAACTCTTCCGTTCCCACTCCGGTGGGCAATGCGTCCGAGGCTGAGAGGTCCTGGAGGATCTGGTCTAAGACCTCCGTAGACGACGAGCGGGCGAGGTTGTTGTTCTCCAGGCTTCCTTCGGCATCGAGGCGGAGTACCACCGACTTGGCATTGGGATTGATCACGTAAGGCATCGTATAGATCTGGTGCAGGTAGTAATACCCCAGGGCGCGGACGAACTTGGCTTCGGCCACGTAGCGGTCGTAGTTGGCTCCGGCGGCTTCTCTGTTGGCTTCGATGTTTTTGAGGAAGGTATTGCAACGGTTGATGGCCAGATAGGTGTAGCGCCACAGTTCGTAGCTTTCCTGCCGGTCGAGGGTCACTTTCATATCGTAGGTGAAGGTGAGTTCGTAGCCGTTGTTTGCCACATTGATAAAGTCGTCCCCGATATTGTCGACAATCACAAACACTTTCCCTCCCAGCGCATACTGGCTTTTGATTCCGAGATAGAGACCGTTGACGGCGGCTTCGAGGCGGTTGGGATCCGAGAATACTTCGTTTTCGGTGAAGTACAAAGGGGGTTCCTTTTCCAGGAAATCTTCGCACGAAGAGAAGATCGTTATGCTGAGCAGGAACAGGCTGTATAGAAACATTTTATTCATAATCTTCATTTTAATAGTAGTTCAACAAATCAGAAAGTAATATTTGCTCCAAAGGTAAACACTTTTGCTTGAGGAAGAGCATTTTTGTCCACTCCACCTTGAAGGGCGGCCTGGTCGTTGGAGGAGACGAGCGATTCGGGGTCGAGGCCGGTGTATCCCGTCAGGCAGAAGAGATTCTGGGCGGTGGCATAGAGCCGGAGGCCGGTGATGCCGCTTTTGGCCCAGTTGCGGGTCTTGAAGGTGTAGCCCAGGGTGACGGATTTCAGGCGGAGGTAGTCGCCCTTTTCCACCCAGTCGCTGATAGGGAATACGGAGCCGTTGGAGGCATTATCGCCGTAAATGGGCTTGGCGAACTTGGCATTGTCGCCCGGGTTCTTCCAATAGGTTTCGTAAAAGTCCACGGAGTTGTTCCAGAAGCGCATATCGCTCATGGTGGCGATGGAGCCGTTGTAGATGTAGTTGCCGCCCGAATACTGGAAGAGGATGGAGAGGTCGAAGTTTTTGTACTTGAAGTCGTTGGTCCATCCGCCGTAGTAGGTCGGCAGGGTACCTCCTGCGATGCTCTGTGTGATGTCGGCCTGTGCGTAGGGGACGTCGGGATCGTCGCGGCGGTAGTAGGTGGCGCTTTTTTCGAATATAACGACCGCCTCGGTGCCGTCTTTGCCGATCAGGATGCGCCGTCCGGTGGCGGGGTCGATGCCGGCAGAGGTGCGGATGTAGAGCTGTCCGATCGAGTAGCCGGGCAGGGTGATGTTATAGTCGTTGGCTCCGATAATTTCGGAGACGCCTTCGGCCAGCTTTGTCACTTCGTTCTTCTGGGTAGTGATGTTGAACGAGGTATTCCAACTGAAGTCTTTCGTCTTGACGGGCTGTGCTGAGATGGAGAGTTCGATACCTGTGTTGGTCATGGCGCCGGCATTGGTGGTGATCTTGTTGCCCGGTATGCCTTTGGAGTAAGCGACGGGGACGTCGAGGATGAGGTCGGCGGCTTGGTTGTGGTAGAAGTCAAATTCAACCATTATGTTGTTCTTGATCTGGGCTGCGAAGCCGGCGTCGAATTTGGTGCTTGACTCCCACTTCAGGTTTTCCGCATCGGCGATGCTCGACAGGTAGTAGGCGCCGTCGCCTCCGTAGAAGCCACTCTGGTAATACGACTTGGCGGCGTAGGGGCTGATGTTGGTATTACCGACGATTCCCCAGCTACTGCGGATCTTGAGGTCGGTAAAGAAGTTACTCAGAGGCTTGAAGAAGTCCTCGCTGGAGATACGCCAGGCGGCCGATGCGCCTCCGAAGTTCCCCCAGCGGTGGTTCTTGCTCAGTGCCGAGAAGCCGTCGCGACGGAAGTTGACCGAAAGCATATAACGAGCCTGGTAGTCGTAGTTCAGACGTCCGAGGTAGGAGAAGAGGCTGCTTTCTTGCAGATTGTTGGCGCCGGTATACGGATAGGTGTTGTTGAAATCGGCCTGGTAAACGCGGAACTTATCGTCGAGGATGTCGGTACGGTAGGCGCCCCAGCGGTCTAATTTCTTTTCGTAGAGTTCCTGTCCGGCCAGGAGGTCGAAGTTATGATTGCCCAGGCTGAAGCTGTACTGTGCCGTATTGCTCCAGGTTATAGCTGTTGTTGTCCCGGAGGCTTTGTAGACGGTTCCATGCTGCGAGAAGCCTCCTCCGTGGAAGGGGTTGTTGAACTCCTGGTCTGAGACTTGCTGGAAGTCGATACCGAGCTGCGTTTTCAGCGTCAGTCCTTGGAGGGGCGTAATTTCTGCGAAATAGCTGGAGATGATGCGTGCGATGTCGGATTTCTGTCCGTCGCCATAGTCGACGATGGCTGCCGGATTGTAATATGCGGCCCGGGTAGTATTAGGTCCATAGCCTATGCCGCCCAGATCGTCGCCGTATGGCTTCCCAGAGCCGGGATCATACGCCGGGATGTTGGGGGGGAGGATCATGGCGATGCGGGAGAAGTTGGCGATGGCGTACTGGTTACCTTTCCGGCCGAGGTCGGTATTGGAGGTGGTTGAGGTGGTGGCATTGAGGTTGAAGCCTAATTTGAGCCAGTTGGAGGCCTGGGCCGTTATGTTGGCGGTTCCACCGAGGCGGTCGTAGTGGTCGTTGACGATCATGCCGGTCTGGTCGGTGTAATTGGCCGAGAGGTAGTATTGCACTTTCTGCGTTCCTCCGCTGACGGAGACGGTATGGGTGTGTTGCAGGCCGGTCTGG
Organism: Tannerellaceae bacterium; assembly: GCA_031271045.1. Lineage (GTDB taxonomy): Bacteria > Bacteroidota > Bacteroidia > Bacteroidales > Tannerellaceae > DFXE01. The sequence continues at coordinate 20,834 of JAISWO010000066.1, read as the reverse complement.
TAGATGTACTTGCCCCAGTCGGTATCGACGTAGCTGCCGTTGTCGAGCTGCCAGAGGTTGTAGGCTTTGTTTCCGTAGGGCGAGACGTATCCGGAGGTAAGCGAGCGTTCGTCTGTCCCGTAGCGGTTGGAGACGGAGAGGTTCTTGAGCTCGACGTAGCGGGCGGCGTCGAGGACGGGGATCTGCTTGCTGGGCGTTGTGATGCCGATCCAGCCGCTGTAGCTGACCTGGGCTTTGTCTTGCTGTCCCTTGCGGGTGGTGATCAGGACGACGCCATTGGCAGCGCGCGAGCCGTAGAGGGCGGCGGCGGCGGCATCCTTGAGGACGTCGATCGAGAGGATGTCGGCCGGGTTAATGTCGGCCAGGGCATTGGTGTTGCCGATATAGGCGGCATTGCCCGACTGCACCGGGATGCCGTCTACGACGTAGAGCGGCTCCGTGCCGGAGCTGATTGACGATACGCCCCGGACGCGGACGACGGGCGCCTGGCCCACGGCTCCGTTCGGGGTGATGATACTGACGCCCGAAGCGCGTCCCTGGAGGGCTGATTCGGCATTGGGGGCGGGCAGGTCTTTGAAGCTTTCGCCGCTGACGGAGGCTACGGAGGCAGTCACCGTACGCCGCGACTGGGTACCGTAGCCGATGACGACGACTTCGTCCACAGCGATGGAGGAGTTACTGAGCTCGACGTTGATCGTCGTGCGTCCCTGGATGGGTTCTACTTTGGTTTCCAAACCGATGTAGCGAAATTCGAGTGTCCCGTTCGCCGGGGCGGTGATGGAGTAGGAGCCATCGATACCGGTTATGGTGCCGGAGGATGTGCCTTGCAGGATAATCGTACCGCCGATGATGGGTTCTCCACCGGCTTCGGTCACAGTACCGCTTATGTTCAGCGTCTGGGCCAGCGATAAGATCGTGCTCAGGGGCAGCATAGCTGCAATCATGCGTAGTGTTCTTTTTCTCATACTTTGATAGTTTTATAATGAATGTATCTGTTTGTTTTCAGCAGGAGGCAAAGGTAGAAGGGTGGGGCAGTTGCCGAAATACCCTCCGGAGGGTATTTTTTTCCTCGCAAAGGACTGACTTTATGAGATGCCGGACGATTCGATAACCTTCAATCTTCCATTGAAACGCCGCAAATATAAGCATTATATTTTTGAATGGAATAATTGTGCGTTATTTTGCTTGACAACTCTTGTTTTTTCTGTCATTATGGACAGGCGGGCGGGAAGAGGGGGGCCTCCGGGCATTGCGGTTGATGGAATAATCGTACCTTTGGGTCATCTTAACTTTAAAACAAGCAAGAGGCATGATCAAAAGATTCTTCTGGAAAGTATGGCTGAGGGTGAATCCCCTCGCCTCCAGCGACGACAAAAGCTATGTGGCCGAAGTGTCGACCGAAGGCCGGACGCTGCACAATAGCGACATCGCCCGGATGATCGTCGACGCGGGCAGCGAGATCAAGTACGAAACCCTGCTGGCCGTTATCAACGAGACCGACCTCCTTCGCAGCGAAAAGCTTTGCGAGGGATACTGCATACAGACGCTCATCTGCCGCCTCGCGCCGCAGGTGCTGGGAGCCTGGCCCCATGCAACGACGACCTACGACCCGGAGGCGCACAAGGTCACCCTCGGCGTTCGGCTCACCGCCCAAATGCGCGACAGGCTCAGGAACGTCCGCGTCGAAGTACTGGGCCTCCGCCCCGGAGACGCCTTTATCGGCCGGGTGACCGATGTGTCGACCGGACTGATTGACGGCACGATCTCCCCCGAAGGCTCTCTCATCATCGAAGGACGGCGCATCAAAGTCACCCCTTCCGGCGAAGCGGGCTTAGGCGTTTTCCTTACCGACGGCCTCACCGTCTATCCCCTCCCGGCGTCGGCGATCAACTATCCGAAGAAGATCGTCACCGTCCTGCCCTCGCTCCCGCCGGGCTCCTATTCGCTTTATATCCTTACGCGCTTCGTCGATGCCTTGACGCTCCTGAACGAGCCCCGGCGCATTGACTACAACGGCACGCTCACCGTCCGGTAACGCTACCTCACAGCCCCTCCTTACAGAGTCGCGATGCAACCTTGCACCGTATCGCAGTGCAATGCTGCACCGTATCGCGATGCAACGCTACATCTTGTCACGATGCAACGCTACATCTTGTCACGATGTAACGCTACATCTTGTCGCGATGTAACGTTACATCTTATCGCGATGCAAGGCTACATCGTGTCTCGATGCAAGGTTACATCGCGACTCTGTAAGGAGGGGCTGTGAGGTTGCGGGGCGGGCTGGTATGACAGAAAGAGGGGATACTCTCACGAGCATCCCCTCCGGAATGTACACGCCATTGACTTTTCAAAAATGGCGCATTGTACATGTATTTAAAAATAACAACATTATGCTGCTTACTATGGCGCAAAAGTAAGAAACAAATCGTAGAACAACCTCATGTTTCGTCGATTTATTAGGGGCATTTCGTAGAATAACAGCATGCTTCGTCGATTTATTAGGAGTATTTATCTGTTCTTTGCTATTCTCTGCCGATTTTGTTTTGCCTGCCGGGGCAAGCAGCTTAGCTTTGCAACATAATGACGTTAATGATGACAATAAACATTATGAATATGAAACGGAATCTATCCCTCCTGGCAACATTCCTCCTCCTCCTGCCCGGCCTCGCAGCGCAAACGGGCGGCCCCTGGACCTTGCAGGATTGCCTTGCCTACGCCCTGGAGCACAATATACAGCTCCAGAAAAGCCGCGTCACAATACAAAGCGGAGAAGAAGACACCCGGCAGGCCCGGGCGCAACTCTTCCCCTCCCTCTCGGCTTCCCTCTCGCAGAACCTCTCCTACCAGCCCGCCGACGCCGCAGCAGACAATGGCAGCTACAACGGATCCTACGGCCTCAGCGCCAACTGGACCCTCTTCGACGCCGGACGACGCACGAACACCATCCGGCAGCAAGAACTGCAAGACCGCGTCAACGAGCTGACCCTCGAACAGAACGAACGCGAAGTGCAAATCTCGCTCGTCCAAACCTATCTGCAAGCTCTCTACGCTACGGAAGCCGTACGGATCAACACCAATACCGTCGAAGTATCCGAAGCCCAGCGCAACCGTGCCGAAGAACTGCTCCGTGCCGGATCCATCTCGCGCGTCTCCTTTGCACAGATGGAAAGCCAGTACAGTACCGATAAATACCAGTTGGTCGTAGCAAAGAAAAACCTGGACAACTACAAGCTCCAGCTCAAACAACTGCTCGAACTGGATATTCTACAGGAAATCGAACTCGTCATCCCCGCCCTGACCGCCGACGACGTCCTGACCGCCCTGCCGCCCAAGGAAGTCATCTACGCCTCCGCCCTGGCCGTCATGCCCGAAGTCCACAGCAGCGAACTGAGCATCCTCATTGCCGAACTCGAAACCCGCAAAGCCCGCGCCGCCTACTTCCCCTCGCTCTCGATGAATGCCGCCCTGTCAACAGGCAATGCCTCCGGCGCCCTCCTGTCCTTCGGCGACCAGCTCTGGAACCGCCTCAACCAAAGCGTCGGACTGACCCTCAGCATCCCCATCTTCAGCAACCGTGCCAACCGTACGGCCCTCAACAAAGCCCGCTTCTCGCTCACCGGTAGCCGCCTCGACCAGCAGAGTACCCATAAAACCCTCCTCCGTGCCGTCGAAGGTGTCTACCTCGACGCAACCTCCGCGCAGAACCAGTACCTCGCCTCGGCCGAACGCCTCCGCTACGTGGCCGAAAGCTACCGGCTCACCGAAGAACAATTCTTCCTCGGCATGAAGAACACCCTCGAACTGCTCACCGAAAAGAACAATATGCTCAACGCACAGCAGGAAGAACTGCAAAGCAAATACATGGCCATCCTCAGCCTGCAACTCCTGAATATTTACCAGAAAAAACAAATCACAATATGAAAAAGAAGCAAACCCTCTTCCTCGTCCTCGCCGCCGTCCTCGTCCTCGCCGCCGCACTGGTGCTGCTCAGAGGAAAAGCCTCCGGACCGGCCTCCCTCCGCCTCGAAACCGTACGGGCCGAACGCTCCACAATGAGCAACTCCATAACGGCTACCGGAACCGTCGAACCCGTCGTCAAAGTAGAAGTCGGCACCCAGGTGTCGGGCATCATCGACAGAATACACGTCGACTTCAACAGCGTCGTCACCCGCGGACAACTCCTGGCCGAGATGGACAAAATCAACCTCCAGGCCGAACTGCTCTCCAAAGAAGCCGACCTGGCCAGCAGCAAAACAGAGTTCGAATACCAGGAAAAGAACTACGCCCGTAGCCTCCTCCTCCACGAAAAACAACTCATCAGCGATACCGACTTTGAAACTGCTACCTACAACTACGAACGAGCCAAAAGCAGCTACGACCGCAACCGCTCCGACATGACCCGCGTACGCCGCAACCTGGAATACGCCACCATCACAAGCCCCATCGACGGTGTCGTCATCAACCGAGCCGTCGAAGAAGGACAGACCGTAGCCGCCGGATTCAGCACCCCGACCCTCTTCACCATCGCCAACGACCTCCGCCAGATGCGCGTCATTGCCGACGTTGACGAAGCCGACATCGGACAGGTCGAAGAAGGACAGAACGTACGCTTCACCGTCGACGCCTATCCGGACGACGTCTTCGAAGGTACAGTCACCCAAGTACGCCTCGAAGCCATCGTCACCTCCAACGTCGTCACCTACGAAGTCGTTATAAGCGCCTACAACCCCGACCTCAAACTCAAACCCGGACTCACCGCCAACGTCGCCATCTATACCCTCGAACGGCACAACGTCCTGACCATCCCCTCCAAAGCCCTCCGATACCTGCCCGACGAACAACTCCTCGCAGCCATGCAACTGACCGTCGCTCCCGCCGAACAACCTGCCCCGGAAGGCAAGAAAATCGTATGGCAGAAAAACGGCAATACCCTGCAACCGAAATACATCACCACCGGAGCATATAGCCTCAACCTGACCGAAGTCATCGGCGGACTGGACGAAGGCGAAGAAATCGTGCTCGAAATGCTCTCGGCCACACCCGCCGCAGCGCCCTCCTCCAGCCCCTTCCGCATGGGACCACCGCCCGGAGGAGGAGGAGGACCCGGAGGACCAGGAGGAGGAATGATGCCATGACAAACAAGCACGTCATACGCCTGGAGAACATCTCCCGCAACTTCGTCGTCGGCGACGAAACCGTCCATGCCCTCCGGAACGTCTCCTTCAGCATCGGCGAAGGAGAGTTCGTAACCATCATGGGAACCTCCGGATCCGGCAAAAGCACCCTGCTCAATACCCTGGGATGCCTCGACACCCCAACCGGCGGAGAGTATTACTTAGACGGCGTCTCCGTACGCCTGATGGGGAAAAACGCACGCGCCACCCTGCGCAACCGCAAGATCGGCTTCGTCTTCCAAAGCTATAACCTGCTGCCCAAGACAACGGCCATCGAAAACGTCGAACTTCCCCTGATGTACAACCCCTCCTACTCAGCCTCCGCCCGCCGCCGCAAAGCCGTCGAATCGCTCGTATCCGTCGGCTTGGGCGACCGCCTGAACCATAAAAGCAACCAGATGTCGGGCGGACAGATGCAGCGCGTCGCCATTGCACGAGCCCTGGTGAACGACCCCGCCGTCATCCTCGCCGACGAAGCAACCGGCAACCTGGACAGCCGCACCAGCCACGAAATACTGGTGCTCTTCCAACGCCTCCACAGCCAGGGACGGACCATCATCTTCGTCACCCATAACCCCGAAATATCCCAATACAGCAGCCGCAATATCCAGCTCAAGGACGGACGGGTGATCTCCAACACCATAAATAACCATATCCAATCGGCCGCCGAAGCCCTCGCCAAGCTGCCGGTAGATAATGACTGACCCAACAACGTATGAACCTGACAAACTTATTCCGGATTGCGCTAAAAGCCCTTTCCAACAACAAAATGAGAGGCTTCCTCACCATGCTCGGCATCATCATCGGCGTCGCCTCCGTCATCACCATGCTCGCCCTCGGACAAGGATCGAAAAAGGGCATACAAGACCAAATCAGCGAAATGGGCGCCAACATGATCATGATACAGCCCGGAGCCGATACCAGAGGAGGCGTAAGACAAAGCGCCTCTTCGATGGAAACCCTCAAAATGGCCGACTACGAAAGCATACGCAACGAGTCGCGTTTCATCTCCGCCATCTCGCCCTCGGTCAACAGCGCCGGACAACTGATCTACGGTGCCAATAATACGCCCTCCACCATCTACGGTGTGAGCGCCGGATACCTCGACATCCGCCGTTACAGTATCGACGACGGTATGATGTTCACCGAACAAGACATTGCAACGGCCGCCAAAGTATGCATCGTCGGCAAAACCGTCGTCGACGACCTCTTCCCCGACGGCGAGAATCCGGTCGGCAAAGTCGTACGCTTCAATAAAATCCCCTTCCGCATCATCGGAGTGCTCAAAAGCAAAGGATACAACAGCATGGGTATGGACCAGGACAATATCGTCCTGGCTCCCTATACCACCATCCAGAAACGTATCCTTGCCATTACCTACCTCCAGGGCATGACGGCCTCCGCCATCCGCGAAGAATATTCGCAGGCAGCCATTGAGGAAATCACCGACATCCTGCGCCGCAACCACAAACTCAAAGATGCAGAAGAAGACGACTTCAATATCCGCTCAATGGAAGAACTCAGCTCCACCATCTCCTCGGTCATGGATATGCTCACCCTGCTGCTCGGCGCCATTGCCGGCATCTCGCTCTTAGTGGGTGGTATCGGGATCATGAATATCATGTACGTCTCCGTCACGGAACGGACGCGCGAAATAGGATTGCGGATGAGTATCGGAGCCAAAGGGCGTGACATCCTGGCGCAGTTCCTCATCGAAGCCATCCTGATCAGCATTACCGGAGGATTGCTCGGTGTACTGATCGGTGGAGGACTCTCGTTCCTGATACGTTTGCTGCTCAATTTCTCCGCCGTAATACAGCCCTGGAGCGTAGCCCTCTCCTTTGCCGTATGCACCCTGACGGGAATCTTCTTCGGCTGGTATCCGGCCAAGAAAGCAGCGAAGTTGGATCCTATCGAAGCCATCCGCTATGAATGAAACGATCCCCTCGTTGAAAACTTCCTCCAAACGCCTCCACGGGCTGATACATATCGTAGCCTGGAGTGTATTGCTTACCTTCCCCTTCTTGTTTACGGGAAGAGACGACTCGGAAGTCCTTACCTTGAAACGCTACCTGGGTTTTGTCCTGGTGCTGAGCTCCTATATCGTCGTTTTCTATGCCAATTACCTCCTTCTGGTCAAGAAGTACCTCTTTACCAAGCAGATCACGCGTTATTTACTGAGCAACTTGCTGTTAATCCTTATCCTCTGTATATCCCTTCACCTCCTGCTGGAAGGGATCTCCCCGAACCCGACCGGGGAGATCCGTTTTTCCTGGAACAACAGGTGGGAGATCCTGCGCTTCATCGGCATCAATATCCTGGGCTACTTCTTTATCATCACCATCAGCCTGGCCTACAAGATGACCGGTAGCTGGTACACCGCCGAAGCCGAACGGAAAGAACTCGAACGCAGCCGCAGCGAAGCCGAGCTGAAGAACCTCAAAAGCCAGCTCAACCCCCATTTCCTGTTTAACACCTTGAATAATATCTACAGCCTGATCGCTATCAGTCCCGAACGGGCGCAGGAAGTAGTGCACGAACTGAGCCGCCTGCTGCGCTATGTCCTCTACGAAAGCGGACAACCGCTCGTCACCATTGAGAAAGATATGGACTTTATCCGCAACTACGTCGAACTGATGCGTATCCGCCTGCCGGGAAATGTCTCGGTAACCACCCATATCTCCTATACCTCGCCCGACCTCTTGATTGCTCCACTATTGTTTATCACACCCATCGAGAACGCCTTCAAACACGGTGTAAACAACAGCCGCGCCTCCTTCATACGCATAGAAATAACAGCAACCGACAAGGAAATAAACGGTCGGATACAAAACAGCTACTTCCCCAAAAACGAACAGGATAAAAGCGGATCGGGCATCGGACTCTCCAACCTCCAGAAACGACTGGGCTTGATCTACCCTGAACAGTTTAGTTTTACCTATGGACGGGAAGGAGAGACATACCATTGTGTACTGAAACTGTGTCAACTGTCGCTAAAATAACATAAATATTGCCTCACATGAGAGCTAAAGCCAAAATTGTTTCTACTTTTGTCCCTCAATACGAAATTAATATATGTATAAATGAAAAAGGGCATTGTACCATTTATTACCGGATTCATAATGATGTTGATGGCCTCGTGCCTGGGTAGTGGTGATATAGATACTACGACGGAAATAAAAGATGCACAAATATCTTCTTTCGTCCTCTCACATGATTCAATAACGGGTCTGAGTAGCGCGAAGTTTACAATAGACCAAGTGAACGGCTTCATCTTCAATAACGATTCCCTCCCTTACGGCACACAGGTTAACAAAGTCATCTGTACCCTGTCTTATACCACGGGAGTGAGTGCTATCAAGGTCGTCCAGGAAGCCGTGGGAGATACTGTCATCTGGTGGAATGGCACCGACTCGCTGGACTTCTCCAAACCGGTACAGTTTACAACCGTAGCCTACGATGGCGTTACCACAAAGAACTATACCGCTTGGGTAAATATACACCAAATCATCCCCGACCTCATGGTCTGGGAACGCTACGCCGGACAAATGACCGGAGCAGAGGCCGATGAACAGAAAGTCATACCCTATACCCGCGAAGGAGAGGACGCCTACTTGATGTATGTGAAAACATTCGGTGTCTATCCTTCCAATCTGTATATCTCCGAAACATCTGCTAACCGCTTATATTACTCTTTAGCAACGGATGCGAGAAACTGGCAGGAGCTACCCCTGAATGGCCTGCCCGATGATGCAGACATCTTTCAGATCACACTTTTTGAGAATATACTGTACGTGCCGGTTGCCGGTAAACTTTACAGCTCAATAAACGGGCAAGAATGGACGAAAGTAGATGATACCCCTGAAATCAAAGCCCTCCTGGGTGTTATCAGAGAAAAACGGCTTCCTGCAACGCTGGCCACAATCGTGAAAAGCGGAGACGCATACTTCTTTGCCGGCATGAATAAGGACAAGCAGTGGACATTGGGCGAAACCCTACCCGATCACTTCCCCGTTAGCGGCTTCAGCTCTCTCAGTTATGATCGCATGAGCAATGAATATCTGACGGTTGTGGCCGGAGAAGACAAAAACGGCCGGCTGCTGAATACAACCTGGGCTACCGCCGACGCCCTCTCCTGGGCTTTCTTGTCGGGTGAACAGGAGAATTTCTTTGAAAAGAAAACCGGTGTCATGCTCACATCTTACGATGATAAATTCTATCTGACAGGAGGCATAAACGACGAAGACAAGGCTTTGAAGGATATACATGTATCCATAGATAATGGCATAACCTGGGCGCCGGCTGATTCCTTGAAGCTTTTTCCCGAAGATTATACGGCAAGAGGCTATGCTTCCCTGCATGTGGATGCCGGTAAGTACATGCTTGTTTTCGGTGGAAAAACAAGCCGGGGAGCGAAAACGCTGGACGAAATCTGGCGCGGACGTATCAACCGCTTAAAATAACGCTTTGTGATGGCGCCCGCATCTTTTCGGCATATTGTATGGCTGATAGGTCTGTTCATCGGTTCATATCCTGCTTTGAAAGCGCAGGAATATAAATTTGAAGCAGGCGGGATGGCAGGCGGCTCATTTTATATGGGTGATGCGAACAAAAACGCGCCCTTCAGGAATTTAAATCCCGCTGCAGGAGCAGTCTTCCGTTACAATGCGAACCTCAGGTGGGCTTTTAAGGCAGACTTGATGTGGGGACAAGTGACTGGAACGACCATAGGACAAGAGAATGTCTTCCCTGCGAATGTACAGGCCTCTTTTAGTCGGAACTTGTTGGAGTTGGGTGCTCAGATGGAGTTTAACTTTTTCCCTTACAGCGACAAATTCGCCTATGCCAATGCAATGCGCTTTACGCCCTATGTGCTGATGGGTTTGGGAATGACGGTTGCTCCCGGAAACGGACGTACATTCGCAGGACTGAATCTACCCGTAGGCGTAGGGGTTAAGTATAAGATAAAACAGAGGATTAATCTGGGATGCGAGTTTGCTGTTCATAAGCTGTTCGGAGACGACTTCGATGTGACGGACGAAAGCAACACCTTATTGGATAATCCGTATCAGGTAAGCGGCAGCGTTCTGAAGAATAAAGACTGGTATTCTTTTTTGCTGCTCTCCGTTACATGGGACTTCGGCCTGCGTTGCAGTCAATGCAACAATAGTCGGTTGGATTTATAAACTGAAAAGACATGTCGTTGATAGAAAAGATAGATAAAGAACAGTTGCCGCAACACATCGCCATCATCATGGATGGAAATGGAAGATGGGCGAAGGAGAAAGAGAAAAGCCGCCACTCCGGACACCAGGAGGGCGTTGTGGCTGTCCGCAAAACAGTGGAAGCCGCTACCAAAGTCGGCTTGAAATACTTAACCGTCTATACTTTTTCCAACGAAAACTGGAATCGTCCGCAGGAAGAAGTCCTCGCTTTGATGGAGCTTTTGGTCACAGCCATTCATCGCGAAACACCGGATCTGATGAAAAACAACGTCCGCTTGATGGCGATCGGTAACCTCAAACGCTTGCCGGGAAAAACGTATGAGACATTGAATGATTGTATGAAACAAACCTCTGCCAATACAGGGACAACTCTTGTCCTCGCTCTTAGTTATTCTTCCAAATGGGAGATAACTGAAGCGGTAAAACAAATAGCCCGTGAAGTGTCGGATAAGAAACTCGGGCCGGACGAAATAACGGAAGAGATGATTTCAACCTATTTAACGACAAAGAATATTCCTGATCCCGACTTGCTTGTCCGGACAGGAGGCGAAAAAAGAATAAGCAACTTTTTGCTGTGGCAAATGTCGTATTCCGAGTTTTACTTTACGGATACCTATTGGCCAGATTTCAGAGAAGAAGAACTGTATGGAGCAATATTATATTACCAACAACGCGAACGGCGTTTCGGTAAAATAAGTGAGCAATTAAATCGATAAAACAATAGCTGTTAATATGTGTAAGAGAATAGTGCTGTTTTTTGTTTCCTTAAGCTTTGTTTTTGGAGCGTTTGCCCAGGAAAGCGATACCATCACGTGGGCTGAGAAGCCGGAAGAAACGCCGGTCATCTCATATTCGCAAGAGCCCAGAAAATATAAAATAGAAGATATTAAAGTGTCGGGACTGAAAGAAGGATTGTATGAAGATTTTACCATCATTGGACTTTCCGGGCTTTCGATAGGTGATATGATTACAGTCCCGGGGGGTGAAGAAATCACGGCTACGGTAAAACGTTTCTGGAGGCACGGATTGTTCTCCGATGTAAAAGTGCTTGCAACGAAAATTGAAGGAAACCGGATCTGGCTGGAAATCCAATTGAAACAGCGACCACGCATCTCGCAAGTAAACTATTACGGAGTAAAAAAAGGTGAACGGGAAGAACTGGAAACCCGCCTGGGGCTCAGAAAGGGCTATCAGGTGACGCCTAACTTGATGGATAGAGCCAAAATGCTCATCCAAAAATATTTTGATGGGAAAGGCTTTAAGAATGTGGATGTGAATATTGTCCAAAAGGATGACCTTGCGCATGAAAGTGAAGTGATCGTTGATATTCATATTGACAAGAATGAAAAGACAAAAATCAATGAGATTGTCTTTTCCGGCAATAGCGCCCTGAGTAGCTTTCAATTGAGGAAGGCTATGAAAAAAACGAACGAAAAGTTCTCGCTTCCCCGACGTTTTAAAACCAGTATATTGGAAATGTTCAGTACCAAGAAGTTTACAACCGAAGAATATGAAAAGGACAAAAAGAATCTGATAGAAAAATATAATGAATATGGTTACCGGGATGCTGTTATTCTGACGGACAGCGTAATCAACGTCAACGATAAGTCGGTAAATGTTTATCTGTCGATAGAAGAAGGCCGGAAATACTATTTGAAAGACATCCGTTTTGTAGGAAACACGCAATACCCGACCGACTACTTGTCTGCTGTTTTGCAAATGAAACCCGGCGACGTATATAATCAGAAAAAACTGAATGAGTATTTGAGTACTGAAGACGAGTCCGTATCCAATGTCTATTTCAATAACGGATACCTTTTCTTTAGCGCAGACCCGGTGGAAGTGGAAGCCGAGAATGACTCCATTTCATTGGAAATACGTATTCAGGAAGGGCCGCAGGCTACGATCAATCGTGTCATCATCGAAGGGAATGACCGACTTTATGAAGACGTTATCCGTCGCGAACTGCGTACCAAGCCCGGGATGCTGTTTAGTCGAGAAGATCTGATACGTTCCGTCCGTGAGTTGGCCCAAATGGGGCACTTCGACCCGGAGAATATGAATCCACAGCCACTCCCCAACCCGGAAAACGGCACGGTAGATATCCAATATTCATTGGTGTCGAAAGCCAATGATCAGGTAGAGTTTTCTGCCGGATGGGGACAGGTGGGCGTCATCGGTAAATTAAGCCTTAAGTTTACCAACTTCTCCATGAAGAACTTTCTCAATCCTAAAACATATAAAGGCATTATCCCCCAGGGAGAAGGACAGACATTGACGATCAGTGGACAGACTAACGGACGTTATTACCAAGGCTATAACATTTCTTTCATGGATCCGTGGTTTGGAGGGAAACGTCCCAATACTTTATCTGTTGGCGCATACTACTCTAAACAGACGGGTTATAACACCGATTTCCTCTCCAGTACAATGTCAAACTACTACAGTGGTTATGGAGGGTATCCATACTATAGTAGTGGAATGGGAGGATATGGCACTAGCAGTTACGGTTATGATCCCTATGGCAGCTACGAACTTGCTTACGACCCTAATCAAACCCTTGAACTGATAGCCCTTTCTGCCGGATACGGGAAACGCCTGAACTGGCCGGACGACTTTTTCCAGTTTATGGCAACGTTAAGCTATCAAGTGTATATGCTGAAAAACTGGCAGTATATGTATAGCATGGGATTCACTACCGGAACCAGCCATAACATCAATCTGGAGCTTCTGTTGCAACGCAGTTCGATAGACAATCCCTTATATACGCGCCAAGGATCTCAATTCTCGTTTTCTTTAAGCGCTACGCCTCCTTATTCCCTCTTCGACGGGAAGGATTATGCTTCGATGACGGCTGCCAACAGGCAGAAGCTGCTCGAATATCACAAATGGAAAATCAAAGCAAAAGTGTTTACACCCTTGATTTCGCCCCAGTCGGCCAAACGGACGCCCGTTCTGATGTCGCGTGTGGAATACGGTTTCCTCGGTCACTACAATAAATATAAAATATCACCCTTTGAAACTTTCTATATGGGAGGTAGTGGTATGACAGGATATACCGGTATGACGGCGACAGAAACGATTGCTTTGAGAGGATATGATGACGGGAGTATTGCCGGTTCCAGCGCTCCCTATGGATATGCTTATACCCGTTTAGGTATGGAACTGCGTTATCCTTTCCTGCTCGAGCCTTCTTCCACTATCTATGGACTGGCTTTTGTGGAAGCAGGAAATGCCTGGGGAACATTGAAAGATTTTAACCCCTTTGCATTGAAGCGATCGGCAGGGGTAGGCGTTCGTATTTTCCTGCCTATGATCGGACTGATGGGTATCGACTGGGCTTATGGCTTTGATATACCGGATTACAGCACCACAAGAGGGGGAAGCCAATTCCATTTTATCTTGGGTCAGGAATTTTAGTTAAACATTTTAGTCTCATAAAAAGAATAAGTATGAAAAAGATTATTGTCTGTAGTCTGCTATTACTCTGTTCGTGGACGGGGATAGCACAAAAATTTGCCTTAATTGACATGGAATACATTCTGAAGAATATTCCTGCATACGAGATGACAAACGAACAACTCAGCCAAGTTTCTCAACAATGGCAGAATGAAGTGGAAGCCATCCAGCAGGAAGCCCAGAATATGTATAAGACCTATCAAAGCGACCTGGTTTTCCTTTCGGCAGAAATGAAAACCAAACGGGAAGAGGCCATCGTTCGGAAAGAACAAGAAGCCCAGGAACTCAAACGGAAATATTTCGGTCCGGAAGGCGAGCTTTATAAGAAAAGAGAAAGCTTGATGAAGCCTATCCAGGATGAGATTTATACGGCTGTGAAGGAGATCTCGGAAGCAAATAATTATCAGTTGGTGATTGACCGGGCTTCGGCTATGAGCATCATTTTTGCCTCTCCTAAGATTGATATCAGCAATGAAGTGCTCCGCAAATTAGGATATTCAAAATAAATCCTTACATTTGTGCGCTTTAGTGCAAAAAACATACATAATTGAATACTAACATAACAAATAGTGAATAGAAAATGAAGAAACTTATTGTCTTATTGTTTATGCTCCTTCCTTTGGGAGTTTTGGCTCAAGAAGTGAAGATTGCGCATGTGAATATCCAGGCCATCTTTACAGCTATGCCGGAAATGTCTGCCATTGAAAAGAAAATCGCAGATTTGAATGAAGGTTATACAAAAGAACTGAAACAGATGGAAGATGAATATACCAAAAAATATTCGGATTTCGCAGCTCAGCAAGATTCGCTGACGGAAAACATCAAGTTGAGAAGAATGCAGGAAATTGAAGATATGCGCGTCCGAATGGAAAACTTCGTGCCGATTGCCAGAGAAGATGTACAGAAGAAACAGCAGGAACTGTATCAACCTATTCAAGAGAAAATCGTAAACGCCATTAAAGCGGTAGGGGATGAAAAAGGTTATACTTACATTGTGAGCATGGAGCCGTCTCTGTTCCTTTATACAGGAAGCGCAGCTATTGATGCAACTCCGTTTGTGAAAACCAAATTAGGATTGCAATAATCATCATCGTAAACATAATCAGGAAGAGACTGTTCTGGATTCAGACAGTCTCTGTTTGTATATATGGGTGCTATCGGCATATTTGACTCCGGTTACGGTGGACTGACTATCTTTGATAAGATACAGAAAACTTTGCCTCAGTACGACTATGTTTATTTGGGAGATAAT
This sequence comes from Tannerellaceae bacterium, assembly GCA_031271045.1. Classification (GTDB taxonomy): domain Bacteria; phylum Bacteroidota; class Bacteroidia; order Bacteroidales; family Tannerellaceae; genus DFXE01. The sequence goes on along the minus strand of JAISWO010000066.1, from coordinate 5,721 downwards.
GCACGAGCGCCTTATGGGACGCGATCGTTCGATGTCGTCTGCCGTTTTACGCGCCAGGCGGTGATGAAATTGTTCGACGAAGGATGCCGTTTGGTTATTCTGGCTTGCAACACAGCCTCGGCCAAAGCTTTGCGCAATATTCAGCAGAAAGATCTCCCGCAGCTTGATCCTTCCCTGCGTGTGTTGGGCGTGATCCGTCCGACGGTGGAAGTGATAGACGGCATCAGCCGGACGAAGCATGTTGGTGTATTAGGAACAACCGGTACCATTTCCTCGCAATCCTATCAGATTGAAATCCGTCATTTATTCCCGCATATCACAGTCACCGGCGAAGCTTGTCCGATGTGGGTGCCATTGGTTGAGAACAATGAATTTGCTTCTCCCGGAGCCGATTATTTCGTAAAGAAACATCTCGTACACATACTTTCCCTCGACCCGGAGATTGATACGCTTATCCTGGGATGCACGCATTATCCGCTGCTGCTGGATAAGATAAGATCCTTTATTCCGGCCGACATTACTTTGTTTGCGCAGGGAGAACGGGTGGCGGAGAGCCTGGCTGATTATCTGATCCGTCATCCGGAGATGGATGAACAACTCACCAAACGGGCTTCCCGCCGGTTTCTGACTACGGAATCGGTGGATAAATTTGCCGGGACAGCCTCCCTCTTTCTTCATCAACCCATAGAAGTGGAGCAGACAAGCATAAGTTGAAAAGGGATGAAAAAGACGTTCTGTTTATTTGTCGTTCTGTTTTCCTTGCTGCTTCCCGGCTCCGGACGCGCGGGAGATCTTGATCGTTATCTGTCATCCATCGGTCTGGTGGATGTTGCAAAAATGGATACCTCCCTGCGCGTTTGCCTTCGTTATGCAACGTCGGATAATGTGATGGGGAAAGTTGTTTATACCGGTATCACCGGAGCCTGGCTGCATCCGGATGCGGCCGCCAGGCTGCTGAAAGCGCAATGTCTGCTGAAAGCCAAACATCCCGGATATACCTTGCTCATATACGACGCCGCACGCCCCATGTCGGTGCAGCGTACGATGTGGAATATCGTTAGGGGAACGCCTAAGACTAACTACGTAAGCAATCCCGCTAAGGGCGGAGGGCTGCACAATTACGGCATGGCGGTGGATGTGACCATTGCTGATGATTCGGGTATACCGCTACCAATGGGTACGGCGTTCGATTATTTTGGAGAAGAGGCGCATACGGACCAAGAGAATCTCCTGTTGCAATCGAACAGGATTACCCGTGAAGATTTCCATAACCGCCGTTTGCTTAGGGAAGTGATGAGGCAGGCGGGCTTTCGTACTATTCGCTACGAATGGTGGCATTTTAATGCCTGTTCCCGCGAGGAGGCACGTCAAAATTACCGCCTCATTGATTAGAAATGCGCCCAATGCGTCGCTCCCTGTCTTTGCTGCGACGCGACGGTAAACGGATGCTTTGTTGTTTACGAGATGTTTTTCCCGAAAGGGGTCAGCGCCAGGCCGGCCATCTTGAAGTGCTGTATGCCGAAAGGTATTCCGATAATAGTGATACACAGCAATAGCCCGAACCCCAGGTGCGTCAGACTGATCCAAATGCCGCCGATCAATATCCACAGGATGTTCATTAGGACAGATAAGCATCCTGTGGAGCTGCCGTTGTCGGTTACCTTGCTGCCGAAAGGAGATAATGCCAGGAGGGATAATTTAAGTGCCTGCAAACCGAAGGGAATGCCAACAATGGTTATGATCAGTAGAAAGCCGGCCAGCAAGTATTCCAATGCAATGATGATGCCGCCGAAAAGCAGCCAGATGATGTTTCCTAACAGTTTCATGCTTCAATGTATAAACTCTACAATTTCGCAGGGTTCTTCCTTTCCTATCGTATGAATCGTGCGGAAAAGGCCCTGGTATTTGAAGGAGATAAATTCGCGGTAACGGTGTACGTCGTTGATGTAATCCCCTGTGCGCACCGTAGGGTATACGCGTAGCTGGGGGAGCAGGAGATAATCGATCCCGGTGTCTTCCAGGTAACGGACCATGATGTCGGGATCGTAGATGCGGAAGGATTCCATACGCCGGCATTGAGCGATGAGATCGTTGAGGTCGAAGGTGTATGCCATTTGATGTTCCTCCAGATACTGTAGCCGTTCGCCGACATCGTCTTTGCGGAAGGCATAGACGCATACGCCGACCGTCTCCGTCCCATTGATGGAGAATTTGAGCGTTCCCCTGACGTATGTTACTATATAGCGTACGCTTTCCCCCACAAAAAGTCCTTTGGACATATCCATCACGAGGAGGATCTCGTCGTCGGCTATCCTGGCCGGCAGCGAGGCCAGGGTGTCTATCGGGACGGGCAGTACCGTCTGCGTCACGGTGAAATCGCGCCCGGTATAGACTTTCGACATGGTAGGCTTGCGGCTGACGATGACGGCGTCTTTGTCTAAATTCTTGGCGGCCCATTGGCTTCCCTTGATGAAATTGACCCAGTCCGGAGTATATCCGTAGAGTTTGTCACCGAGTAAGTTCTGTTGCAAAACCGGAAGGTGCTGCTCCACCCGCCCTTTAGTGGTGGTAAGCGTACCAACGCAGAGCGTGAGAAGCAGTATGGGATAGATAAAAAACGCTTTTTGCAGTGCCTTGATCCGGAACAGATACCAGATGCCGCCCAGGAAGAAGAGCAGGATGAATGGGTAATAAATCATGATCAAACGGTCTTGTCCCCAATTTGACTGGAGGGCGATGAAACTTGCAAAGTTCATCACCCCGGCGTAGATGCCGGCAAACAGCAGGGCGTTGTTGCGTTTGAAGGCGAGCGCCAGGCAGCCGGCATATAGGATGTAGATCGCCAGCGTGCGGGCGGTGCTGGTTGTAAACATACTGCTATGCGTATCCGGTATCAGTCCCATAAACTGGAACAGAAAGGCCGAGAGATAGACCTGCGAGTTTTGTGTGAACCGCTTTACAAGGCTGGGGAAATCTTCCATTCCCAGAGCCGGATTATAGGGGTCTTTCAAGAAGAAGGTGCTGAAGTTGAGCGTCTCGCTGCTTCCCGGCCACAGTATGAGCTTGAATGACTTGTACAGGGCAAAGACGCAGAGGGAGGCGGCAAACAGGTACAGAAGATCTTTCCAGCGTTGCCGGATGGCAAAAAACAGGATCACAACGCCCAATATCCCGTATCCGATGGGGCGCGCCAATACGACGCCCAGGATGAGAGAGGCAAGGAGAAGGTATTTGCGCCAATCGGTTTTCAAGTGATAGACCACGTCGTCTTTCACCAAGAAATACCGGGCGAAATAGTAGACGAAAAGCCCTTGCATCAGCATGAAAAACATCTCGCTATACGTATGCGAGGCATAAAAGAATACGTATGCGCAAATGCTGACCAAAAGCAACGAGGGCATCAGCACGGCTGCCGGTATACATTCGCGGAAGCTTTTGTAAAACAGCCAGACCGCCCCTATGGCAAAGATCGCCGAAAGGGATTTGAGCAAGAATAAATTCATTCCGAAAAGGCCGACGAAAGGGGACAGGATCATCTGATACAATACGGCGCCGTGACCGCTGGGAAATGTGAAGTGATGCCAGAAGTTATGGGCACCGATGATGTAATCCGAATCATCGCCGCTGAGGCTGACTTTTATGTCAAACAAAAGTATGCTCATCAATGCGCTCAAGAGGATCGAAAGCACTGCCAAGGAGTGTTGCTTTTGTTCGAAAAAGGTGTTGACGCGATCTTGCAACCTTTGCCGATGGGCTGGTCGCAGGGGCTTTTTCTCTTCTGCTTTGGTCTGTTTCCGAGTGTTGCGTTTCATGGTTTCAGCTTCCTGTGTTGGTCTTCTTTGTGTTATTTGCAATTGTGACTAATGCGCGGATTTGTTCGGCCAGCAGCCGGAAGAAGATAATGATTAGGAAGCCGGCGAGGGGTATCACGATGATGGATGCCGCTCCAAAGTATGGTATAATCTCCCCGAAAAGATCCGCCTCATCCGACAGGAAGAGGGCGGTGAAGAGGGATACAAAGAATCCCACGACGACGACGTAAGTGCCCAACCATTCGCCGAAGGTTTGAATGAAGTGCGCAATGACTGGCGTGGCCGGAAAGTCGGCATTGTCTTCCGAGGTTTGCAGCACCTTGTCTGATCTGTCCCACCAAAGCTGGAAACTGATCCAACCTGCGAAGGCAAATACCAGCCAGGAAAGAAAAGATGCGACGATCATCTTGGAGGGGAAATTAAGCACATCGTTCTCGATTCCCTGATACAAGATAACCAAAGGAAGCAACAGGTTCAACCCTGCTATCAGCTTATATAGCCAACTGAATGGCTTGCGGTAGATCTGTCCTTTGTCGATAAACTGCAGGTAGGGCTTGATGAGTGTGAAGAAGGCGGAATCTGTTGCCTTCTCCTGGTGATGGCGATATGTGCGCGAACGGCGCGAATGGCTCCATTGGCGTATGTCTTCGTCGTCATCTTCTTCGTCGTCATCCACCTCGTCGTCGTCGTCTTCCTCATGCCGGGAAGCCGGGCTATGGGCAGGAATAAGGGGGGGGTGAAACAGGGTGGCCAATTCATAGACTTCGCTTGCTTGCTGCCAGTCCGGAAAGCCTTTGGTCCAAACCAGAGTGTCGCACGTGATATGGAGCGCGGCTAAGTCCTCGATGGAATAAGGGCCGCTTCGTTCGTCGTTCATTACTACATAATATTCTTTCATGTTGTGTGCTGTTTATTAAATAAAAGATGTATGCAAAGATATAATTTTTGGGTAATGTTTTCTTAATATATAGATCCGAATCCAATCCCTGTCGAATTTCCTAATCCTACGTTCCAGGCAAACACTTTGGTTTCGGGCTTTCCTTCCATGATGACCGGGCAGATGCTTACCCGGTTCTTTATTCCCCTGTAATCTACGATTTTTATCCTTGCGCCATGGGTTGAGGCGTCAAACCGTATTTTCAGGCTTTCGTCTTCGGGCAAGCCGGCTAATTTCATTTTATGCCGTAGGGTCTCTTCCAGAAGACTGCCTGCTTCCGGGTCTTCAAAGGTGTAATGGGTGTCTTTCCGGCCGTCATTCCGGTGGATGAAAATAGGGCTGGCGCATTGGAAGGCGCTTCTTTGGCTGAGATCCGGATTCTCTTCAATCGTTATATCCACGACTTTCATCCCGAAACACATCCCGGGATCTTTCAGGATCGTTTTTACAACCCGTTTCAGATACTCGTCGTCATGGAAGCTTATAAATATTTTTGCTCCCGAAGGGTAGGATAGTCCTGATTTGCCGGCCTCTGCCTTCGTCAGCCAGGAGAAGGAATACAGTGCCGGATTCCCATGCAAGTCGTTGGGTCCAATCCATTTGTGAAGAACTCCAACCAGCTTGGGTTGATAATTGAAGGATACAAATTCTTTGTTGCTGTCTGTGTTCAGGTGAAGCCTCATATTTTTGTTTTTTATCCGGCAAAGGTACGTATTCCTTGTATTTGTACCGTAACAATCACTATCCTATTCTTTCATAGTTTGCAGTCTCTCTCCTTCTCTTTTCACAGACGCGATGTAACGTTGCATCGTGACTGTCGCCTTGGCGGGCTTGTGTTACGGGGCGCTGGTCTTGCCCGGCGCACAAAAAAAGAGGTCAGCAGAACGAACTGCTAACCTCTTGCTCTCCATGTCGGGGTGACTAGATTCGAACTAGCGACCACACGCCCCCCAGACGCGTACTCTAAACCTG
>JAISWO010000024.1 GCA_031271045.1 Tannerellaceae bacterium | reverse complement strand
CGGTGGAAGTTTTTGAAAGAGAAAATCGTCTGCTGGAAGACTTTCACAACGGGTATCCCGCGTACATACTCGACCGCTTCGGTATTCATTTCTTCGAGCGAGTTCATGTAGCTGCGCATGAACTGTCGCCCTTTCTCGCCCATCGTGAACGACATCACCACCAGGGCGGCAATTATCGGCACAAGGCAGGCAATGCCCAGCCGCCAGTCGAAGACAAGGACAAGAACGATAACGGCGACCGGAACCAGCGCCGTAGCCGCCAAATCGGGCAACTGATGCGCCAGAAAACTGTGCGTCGTGCTTGCGTTGTCGTCGATAATTTTGCGGATGCGCCCGCTCGTATGGCTGTCGAAGAAGCCGAGCGGCATGGCGACAATTTTCCGCATCGCCTCGCGCCGGATATTCGCTTCCACCCTGAAAGCTGCAAGGTGAGACGCCCACAGCGCCGCAAAATAAATGGCCACGCTCCCGACCGCCGAGCCCACAGCCCACCATGCAAGCGGGATGATTCTTTGCCCGGGCTCGCCGCCATTCCCACCCGCTTCAAACAGTTCGCCGGCAATAAGCCAGATAATCACGTATGGCAACAATCCTGCCAATGCAGCCAGCGCCGACAATGCCATTGAAAGCGGAAACAGCACCTTCCTGCCGCCGGCATAGGATTGGAGTTTTGCTAATGTGTGCATAGTAGTTTTAAATTTTTCTTCGTAAAAGTAAGGTGGTCGAAAAGAGTGCACAATCCCTATATGCCGGTATTTTCATGTATCGATGTTAATCATTCATGGGGATGTTTTCCTGCTGCTTCTTTTCTTGCGCACTGCCGGGTTAGAAAGTCAGTCTGCCGATGGAGGTGATACATCCGGAGATGACTTCCAGGCCTTTGGTCGCCTTGGCGGTGGAGGTGTCGATGGTGTAGATATGGGGATATTCGTCCTTGACGGTGATGCCGAAGGCGATGAACGTCCCGTCCTCGGCGACGTAGGGGAGCCGCGATACGTGTACCAGTTGTTCCGGCTCAGGCATACCGCTTACCCAGGTGAGCGACTGCGTTGCTACGTCTGTGATGGCGAATTTCAGTTCGTTGGTATCTCCCCACTGGGGTGTCTGCTCCTTGTTGGAAGAGAAGGTCAGCAGGAATTTTGTGCCGCTCAGGTAAAAGGATTTATGCAGGTGATAACCGCCGGATGCTTCCTGGATGTTGAAGAAATAGCCCTGGTCAAATTCGCTTGCGCCTTTTTTGATGCGGAGGGCGGCCGACGGCTTCGAGGATGGCTTTATGCCATTTTCGGCATGGCCGGTGGGGGCGTGCGAGAAGGTATAGACGTCGCCGTTTTCGACCTGCGTCACTCCTTTGAGTGCGAAATAATGACCGATATACGAGGTGCGGTCGTCCTTGATGACCCGTTCCAGCGTCATGTCGGGCCAGGAGAAGACGGCAATCCAGACACTGTCCGTGAGGTCGGTACGGAAATAGTTGTCCTTGATGCACATATAGGGGGCGTACACCTTGTTGTCTACCTGGAAGGCGCCGGTGAAGTGGGCCATTTCGCCGTTGCCAGCCAACTGCGTCACGTCAATATAAGTCGTACCGACGATCTGGGGATTCAGGGCGTCTACGCGGTAAATGCCGGCATTGGGGGCGGCAAACGAACGTGGACATTTGATCAGGATCAGTTCGTCGCCATAGGTGCCGAATACTTGTACGGTTTCTGTTTGCAGGTTGGATTGGAACGTCAGTATTCCTTTTTCGTCCAGCGCATAGGTGGTGACGGCGCCGGGGTTACCTTGTCCGTAGAGGAAACTGAAGACTTTGTTCTTGTGAAACGCATAATAGCGGTATCCGTCCTGTTCCAGGCCTGCGCCTACGGTGGTGATGCTGCCTTCGGTCAGGCTACCGGTTTGCAGCAGGTAGTCGGCGCCTTCGGAGACGGTTCCTTCGGGCGTTGCTACGACGACGTACTGGAAATGGCCCTCGGCTTCGGGTTCGGGCGCATCGTTTTTTTTGTCGCACGAGGCGAACAGGGATACAACGCATATTGCGAGTACTGACTTTTTGATGTTTGAATAGTTCATAATTGCTTTATTTATTTGTTGGTGATTGTATAAGAGATTATTTATTACTGATGAAGTACCTGAACTTGATGGAGAAGCTTCGTCCGGGCTTTTGAAGGCTGAAGTTATCGTACAGGTTAGCGTCCATGATGTTCCTGCACTCTGCCGAGATATTGTAGCGGCCCTTTTGGATGGCGTAGGTGATGTTGACGTCCTGCGATAGTTGGGTGGGGATGGTGTATTTGCTGCCGGAGGCTCCCTGGCTGGGCCATTTGAGGTAATATTCGTAAACGAACAGCAGGTTGTAGCCGATGCTCAGGTTGTTGTCCTTGCCTCCGACGCCGGGGAAGAAGAGGTTGGCGTCGCCGTTGCCGAAGAAGTAGGGCATGTTGGGGATACGGTCGCGGTAGACGGTGCTTTCCCTTGTGGCGCCTTCTTCGTAGCGGGTGTTATTGCGGAGGTTCTGGTACGTGAAGTTGAAGCCGGCTGTGAGGAGGCGTTTGTAGGAGTATCGTACTTCTCCATTGTAGCCGACGTTGAGCACGTCGCGTTGGTTGGTCATTATCTGGTGCGTACCGTTGGTGTTTTGCTGCGGGCGGATGTAATCGACAGCGTTGCGGACGATCAGGTTACCGTCGAAGATCAGTCCGTGGTTTCGTCCGGCGGTGGTGTTGAAGTTCAGCCCCAGGTTCAGGTTGTCGCTGCTTTCGGGGCGCAGTTCGGTATTGCCGAGCAAGGTGTTTGCATCGCCGAAGAGTTCTTCGTTTTCCGGCAGGCGGAAGCTCTTTTCGTACGAGAACTTGAGCTGGAGGTCGGAGCGGAGGAAGTAGGCGCTTGCCAGTCCGTAGCCGATCTTATCGAACCGGTTCTTCAGTTCGGGGTAGATGGTTCCTTCGGACGTATAGTAGACGGTGGTGAACGAGGAGGTGGACTGGGTGAAGTGTTTGACAAAGACGGAGGTGTTCCAGCGGTCGTTGTAATCGAACTTATAGCCCAGTCCGGCGACGTTCTTGATGGTTTTCCGCGGCAGGCGTACTTCCTGGTTGTCGGGGTTTGCGTCGTCGTTTCCGGTGCGGTCGAAGGCGTTGAAGACGTTGTTGAGCATGACGGAGTGCCGGTCGTTGATTTTGTATGCGATGTTGGCGGTCAGCAGTCCGTTGTGGTTATTGTATTTGTACAGGGTACGGCTCAGTTCGCTGCCGGGCGAGGGCTTTTCTTTGTATTCACCCAGCCAGTTGTACTGCCGGGCGACGGTATCGACGGTCTGTTCGAATCCGAGGTTGTAGTTGCCGGTGATGTTGACGTCAAGCCCTTTGGCGAAGAGGTCTTTCTTGGAGTAACGGATGGAGGGCATGAGGATGTTGCCTTGGCGGTAGCGTTCGCCGAAAACGCGGTCCATGCGGGCTGCCGTCTGAATGTCGGCCTTGTTTTGCCCCAGCGTAAGGCCCAGCAGCAGTTTGTCGGCGTATTTCTTTCCCGTCACACCTACCTGGGCGATGAGCGTTTCGTTGTGGTAGTTGTCATGAAAGCGCCTCACGCGGCGGTTTTCGTACAATCCGGTGGAGAGGTCGGCAACGTCGACGTCGACGTAATAGTTGTTGTCGGAGTAGTTCCGGAAGAGGTTCAGTTGCAAGGTGAAGCCGTTGGCGACAGTATATCCGGCATTGATGCAGGACTTATGCGTATTGAAGGAGCCGAAGGAGTAGGAGGCGTCGAGGTAGCTGTTTTGCCGGTTACCGGTGACGATATTCACCGCCCCTCCAAGTGCGTCGGCGCCGAAAGAGATGGGTACGACTCCTTTGTACACTTCGATACGTTCGGCCAGGTTGATCGGGATGTTGTTGATTTGGAAGGAGGAGCCGAAGTTTTCCATCGGGATGCCGTCGATGAAGAACTTGACCTGCCTGCCGGTGAAGCCGTTGAGCGAGAAGTTGAATCCTGAGCCGACTCCTCCGCTTTCGCGGATCCGCACGCCCGACACGCGGTCGAGGGCATGGCTAAGGTCCATGGACGTATTATGCAACGGTTTCATCTCTACGGCCACGATGTTGTAAGCAAGTTCGTTGATCTTTCGCGTTGCCGACTTGCCGGTGATCAGCACCTCGTTGAGCGTAAGGGCGTCTTCCTGCAAACAGACATCGACGTTCCGGGTTTCCCCGGCGGCGAGGCTGACGGTACGGGTTTCGGTTTTCATTCCCGTAAAGGAGATCGACAGTGCGTAACGTCCGGGGGCCAGCTTGGGGAGCGAATACCGGCCGTCGCTGCCGGTGATAACGCCTGTCGAGGTGCCTTCAATCCGTATGGCGACGCCGGCCAGGGGCTGGTTGTCGTTGCAGGCGATTACTTTTCCCTCGATTCCCTGTCTGTTGACGCCCTGTCCGCCGGCTGCCGGGGGGAGGCACGTCGCCAGCAGGAGGGCGAAGCGGAAGACAGGTATCAGTAAAGTTTGTTTTTTGGTTCGTGTATCCATACTCATAAGTTTCGGGGCAAAAGTATGGGCTGCACAAAAGGGCGGCAATACCTTTTCGTAGGTAAAATCGCTATCGTTGTTACTCGGTTATGGTGACCGGAAAGGCCTAAGGCGTTGTCTCAGATGCGAGTGGAGCGGTTGCTTTTTGCTTCCCGCCGCTTAGGGACGGTGCTGCTCCGTGGCGTGCCTCAACTATTCTAATAGTTCACACCGAACTATGGGAATAGTTCACACCGAACTATGGGCATAGTTCACATCGAACTATGGGAATAGTTCGCACTCAACTATGGGAGCAGTTCATACTGAACTATTCTGCCGGTTGAGGTGCGCTGTGGAGTGCGTGTATGGTTAGGGGCAGCTCGTATTCGAGGGTGCGAGGGTACTTCAGGCGGACCGAGCTGTTGGAGTAGCGGGTGACGATCTGGAGCATATAGGCGCCTGCCGTCACCTGGGCGGGGATGCGGCAGATGATGCGCCGGGGCGTGTTCAGGGCCGGGGGTGCGTCGAGGGGGATTGCCTGGCCGCCGTCGACCGGGGCAAAGAAAACGCCCAGTCCTTCTTCCCTGGCGGGCACGACCATGATCTTACGGCCTTCGATGATGATTTCGCCTCCGGCAGAGACGTTGCCGCCGGTATCGCCCGTCCGGACGTCGGTAACGAGGCCTATCAGGGCGCCGCCGCAGTTCTTGCGGCCCAGTATGTCGACGCCTACGGCCCTGAGCGCCCGGCGCAGGGAGGAGGTCGGGTAAGCGTCGACGGTGGTCTTGTGCAACTGAGGATCGTATGTCTGCGAGAGGCCGGTCCACGTGCCGGTGATGCGCGGGGCCAGGTAGACGTTGCCGTCCTGCACCGACGAGCCGGAAAGGAGGATGTCGCGCACCACCGTGTCGCGCTCGTTGAGGATGGACAGGATGGTTTCGTAGCGCATCTCGCTGCGCCCTTTTACGATGCAGCGCGCCACTTCTTCGTTATGGGCCGTGCGTCCGAAGGTAGACGTATCGGCGATGTAATCGTTCTCAACGCTGCGGTTCAAGGGGTTGAGCCTGAGCCATATTTTCCAGATGTAATTCTTAGACATAGACAGATAGCTTAAATGTTGATGCAAATATATTACCTTTGCCGACAACAATCAGGCAAAAACGATATTATCTAATGAAAATAACACTCATACGGCATACTTCAGTCGACGTCGCACCCGGCATCTGCTACGGGCAGACCGACGTCCCCCTGTGCGACACCTTCCCCCAGGAAGCCGCCGACGTGGCCGGACGCCTCCGCGGAGAGCGCTTCGACCAAGTCTACACCAGCCCCCTGAGCCGATGCGTGCGCCTGGCAGATTACTGCGGATACAAGGACGCCATCCGCGACGACCGCCTCAAGGAACTCCACTTCGGGCAATGGGAAATGCGCCCCTTCGACCAGATCGAAACCCCCGGACTGCACCTGTGGCAGAGCGACTACTTCAACGTCCCCACCCCCGGCGGCGAATCCTTCCGGATGCAGTACGAACGACTGGCGGCCTTCTTCGACAGCCTTAAAAGCACAAACTACCACCACGTAGGCATCTTCGCACACGGCGGCATACTCACCTGCGCACGCCTCATTGCCGGCGACGTCGACTTCGAAGAAGCCTTCAGCATCATACCCCCCTACGGAGGCTTCGTCACTATCCACCTCTAACGCCCCTGCCCGTGAACCCCACCGACCTCCTGTCCCGCTACTACGACCCGGGCTCCGAAGCCTTCCGTATCGTCCACCGGCATGGCGAAGACGTCGCCCGCAAAGCCCTTCACATCGCCCACGCCCACCCCGGCCTGAAGCTCGACACCGCCTTCATCGAAGAAGCAGCCCTGCTCCACGACATCGGCGTATTCCTCTGCAACGCCCCCGAAATAGACTGCCACGGCGACGCCGACTATATCTGCCACGGCTACCTGGGAGCCGAACTCATGCGACGCGAAGGATACCCCCAACACGCCCTCGTCTGCGAACGGCATACCGGCACCGGCATCACCCGGGAAGAAATCCTCAGACGCTCCCTCCCCCTCCCCCCCCGTGATATGCTCCCCCTCTCCCAGGAAGAACAACTGATCTGCTTCGCCGACAAGTTCTTCAGCAAAACACACCTGGGCCAGGAAAAACCCATCGATAAGATTATCCTCACCCTCGCACGCCACGGCGACGCCGCCGTCGAACGCTTCCAACAATGGTGCCGCATCTTCCTCTCGATCCTCCTCCTCTTCGCCCTCCCACCCGCCCTCGAAGCACAACAGGCCGACACCACCCCGCCCGACAGCACCCACCTCCAGACCGCCGACACCATCGCCCCCATCAAACAAGGCCTCGATGCACCGGTCCACTACGTAGCCAACGACTCCATCATCATCACAAGCCGCAACCGCGCCTACCTCTTCGGACAAGGCAACGTCCACTACCAGCAGATCCAACTCGAATCCGAAATCATCGAAATGGACCTCGACAGTAGCCTCGTCTTCGCCCGCTATGCCCTCGACACCCTGGGCAACGAGTACGGACACCCCCTCTTCAAAGACGGCGAACAGGAATACGAATCCCGCACCATGCGCTACAACTTCCAATCCAAAAGAGGCTATATCACCGACGTCGTCACCCAGCAAGGCGAAGGATACCTCACCTCAACCAACACCAAGAAGCTCGACAACGACATCATGAATATGACCGGAGGCAAATACACCACCTGCGACGACCACGACCACCCCCACTTCTACTTCAACATGACCCGCGCCAAAGTATACCCCGGCAAACGAATCATCACCGGACCCGTCTACCTCGTCATCGAAGACGTACCCCTTTATCCCCTCGGACTGCCCTTCGCCTTCTTCCCTTTCAGCAGCACCTACTCCTCCGGCATCCTCTTCCCCACCTACGGCGAAGAATCAACCAAAGGCTTCTACCTCCGCGACGGCGGCTACTACTTCGCCATCAACGACTATATCGACGTTGCCCTCACAGGCGAATACTACACCAAAGGATCCTGGGGCCTCAACCTCCATTCCACCAACCGCAAACGATACCGCTACAACCGCAATATCAACGCCTCCTATATCGTCACCCGACTCGGCGACAAAGGACTGCCCGACTACAGTCAAACCAAAGACTTCAAAGTCGCCATCACGCACTCCCAAGACGCCAAGGCCAACCCCTACCGCACCCTCTCCGTCTCGGTCAACTTCGCCACCTCCGGATACGACCGCAACAACGTAGCAGGCTACTACAAACCCACCTCAACCCAAAATACCAAAAGCTCCTCCATCAACCTCACCCAACGCTTCCCCAATAACCCCCTCACCCTCTCCGCCTCAGCAACCATCAACCAAACAGCCCGCGACACCATGCTGAACGTCACCCTCCCCGACATCTCCATCACCATGAGCCGCATCTTCCCCTTCAAACGCAAACAGGCCGTAGGCAGCGAACGTTGGTACGAAAAAATCTCCATGAGCTACACCGGTACCCTGCGCAACAGCATCTCCACCAAAGAATACCGCTTCATGCAATCCAACCTCGTCCGCGACTGGAAAAACGCCATGCAGCACCAAATACCCGTCAGCGCCACCTTCAACCTCTTCAACTACATCAACCTGTCCCCTTCGCTAACCTACCGCGAACGATGGTACAGCAACAAAATCGAACAAGCCTACGACCTCGAAAACAACCGCATGGCCCCCTCCGACACCACATACGGATTCTACCGCGTATACGACTACAACGCCTCCGTATCCGCCTCCACCACCATGTACGGATTCTTCCAGCCCTTCTCCTTCGTACCCTGGGTAAAAATGATCCGACACCGCATGGATATGGCCGTCAGCTTAGGCTTTACACCCGACTTCTCCAACGCAAAGTACGGCTTCTACAAAACATACAACTACATCGACGCCCAAGGCGACGAACGCGCCGTCACCTACTCCCCCTACCAAAGCAGCATGTACGGCGTGCCCGGCCGGGGCCAGCAAGGCAATATCAGCTTCAGCCTCGACAATAACATCGAAGCCAAAGTCCGTAGCGCGCACGACTCGGCCGACGTTAAAGTATCCCTCATCGACAAACTCTCCCTCAGCATGAGCCACAACCTCATCGCCGACTCCTTCAAGTGGAGTAACCTCAACGCCGGACTACGCCTGAAGTTCGGTAAAAGCTATACCCTCAACCTGAACGGCGTATTCGATACCTACACCTACCGCGTCGACGAAGGACCGAACGGAGTCCGTACCTTCCGGCGACAGGACGTCATGCGCATCCAGGCCGGCAAAGGTCTCGGACGCCTGCAATCCACCGGCACCAGCTTCTCCTATACCTTCAACAACGAAACCTTCAAAAAAGGCATCTTCAAACAACTCCGCCTCCTGCTCGGCGGAAAAGAACTGCCCGACGACCCCACCGACCCCACAACCGAAGGCAGCGACGACGAACCCCAAACAACCCTCGACGAGTTTGGCGAAATCAACAGCTTAGTACCCGAACAAAAAGGCGGACGGCTAAGGAAAAGCCAAACCGGACACGAACACGACGGCGAAACCGACGTCAACGGCTATTGGATCAACAGCATACCCTGGAGCTTCGCCGTCAATTACAGTTGGAGCCTGGGTTACGGAGCCTTCAACTACGATAAGAAAGAATACGATTATAAAGTCACCAACGCACTTAGCTTCAGCGGCAACATACAGCCGACCAAGAACTGGCAGTTCAACTTCAACGGCACCTACGACTTTGAGGCTAAAAAGATTTCCTACGTCACCTGCAATATCTCCCGCAACCTGCACTGCTTCACCATGTCGGCCAGCATCCGTCCCATAGGGCAGGCCAAGTCCTATACGTTTTCCATCGCCGTCAGTTCCTCCCTCCTGAAAGACCTCAAATACGACCGCCGCAGCAGCTACCACGACGGCCAGAAATGGTATTAAAAAAGGGTATCAAACCCCCTCTTTACGGAAAGGTTTCACCACGCAATGGGGGTTTTGCCGCAGGCGATCAGGTAGTCGTTTGCCTGGCTGAAATGCTTGTTGCCGAAGAAGCCGCGGTAGGCAGAGAGAGGGGAAGGATGGACGCTGCGTAGTACAAGGTTACGCTTGGAAGGGATGAGGGAGCCTTTGTTCTGGGCGTAGGAGCCCCAGAGGAGATAGACAAGGTGGTCGCGCGATTCGGCAAGGCGGCGGATAGCGGCGTCGGTGAATGTTTCCCAGCCTTTGTTTTGATGTGATCCGGCTTGATGGGCCCTGACTGTCAGGGTAGCGTTGAGCAGCAGGACGCCCTGGTCGGCCCACCGGGTCAGGTCGCCGTTTGCCGGCAGGGGCGTTCCTGTATCGGCAGTTATTTCTTTGAAGATATTGACTAAGGACGGCGGGAAGGGGACGCCTTCACGTACGGAGAAGCAAAGTCCGTGCGCCTGTCCGGGTTCGTGATAAGGATCTTGTCCGAGGATGACGACTTTCACGCTATCGAAGGGACAGTGGTCGAAGGCGTTGAAGATGGCCGGGGCAGGAGGGTAGATGGTATGCCGGCGGTATTCTTCGCGCACGAATGTGGTTAATTGGCGGAAGTAGTCTTTGTCAAACTCTTCCGCCAGTTGTTTTTTCCATCCGGGTTCTATTTTTACGTCCATAGGAGTCGGGGGGAGGGGGATTTGTTTATATCAGGGGCATGCCGGCCAGGAGGGCTTCCTGTCGCATGTTGTCGGGCCAGATGCTGGCTTGTATTTCGCCTATATGCGCTTTGCGGAGGAAGAACATACACAGGCGGCTTTGTCCGATGCCTCCGCCGATGGTTTGCGGCAGTTCGCCGTCGAGCAGGCGGCGGTGGAAGTAGAGTTCGCGGCGGTCTTCGGCTCCGCAGAAGGCGAGTTGGCGGAGCAGGATTTCGGGATTGACGCGGATACCCATGGAGGAGAGTTCGAGGGCGTGACCCAGAACGTTATCCCAGACGAGCAAGTCGCCGTTGAGTCCGGGTTTGCCATCAACGGGTGTCGACCAGTCGTCGTAGTCGGGGGCTCGTCCGTCGTGTTTCTCGCCGTTGCTCAGGGGATGTCCGATACCGATGATGAAGACGGCTTTGTGCCGGCGGGTGATGGCGTCTTCGCGTTCTTTGGGTGTGAGGGTGGGATATTGTTGCAGAAGGTCTTCGGCGTGTATGAAGGCGATGTCGGCGGGCAGTTCGGGTCGGATGGCGGGGAACATTTCGTAGACCATGTATTCCGTCCTGACGAGTGCGGCATAGATGCGCTGTACGATTTCGCGGAGGAAGCCGATGGTGCGTTCGCCGTCGTTCATGACGCGTTCCCAGTCCCATTGGTCGACGTAGAGGGAGTGGAAGTTGCCCAGCGTTTCGTCGGCGCGTATGGCATTCATATCGGTATAGATGCCGTATCCAGGTTCGACGGCATAGTCGGCCAGGGTGAGGCGTTTCCATTTGGCTAAGGAATGGACGATTTCGGCTTGGGCGCCCTGGAGGTCTTTGATGGGGAAGTTAACGGCGCGTTCGACGCCGTTCAGGTCGTCGTTGACGCCTGTTCCGCGCAGGACGAACAGGGGCGCTGTTACGCGCCTCAGGCGCAGTTCGGAAGAGAGGTTTTGCTGGAAGAAGTCTTTGATTTTTTTGATTCCCAGTTCTGTTTGCGACAGATCGAGGAGGGCGTTGTATCCGGCAGGTTTAATCAGGTAACTCATGTATTATTAAATTATAAATGATGGGCAAAGGTATAAAAAAGATGTGGATTGGGTATAGGCGCATAAAAATAATGTATATTTTCGCCCTCAGAGAAAAATGAATCAGAAGAAGAGAAAAAGGGCTTTGACTGAAGTTTATACTGAAGGCTAAAGTCCGAAATTTGATAACTTGATGGAAGGTCGGCATGTGAATGTCGGCCTTTTTTGATCCGGTATTTTTATGAGTCTGTGTATATGTGAGGACTTTTATGTACATTTGCCGTCAGAAATTGCATTTTGCTCCAAACATATATAGATGAATTATTTATGAAAAATCATTTGTTTGATAAATTAAAACCCAAGGAGAACAAATTCTTCTTATTGCTCCATGATATGGGAGAAACAATTGTTAAGGCAGCCGACCTGATCATTGAGTGCGTGCAGGTGTCCAATCATACCGACGCTGTTGATTACTGCAAAAGGATCAAGGACTTGGAACACAAGGCAGATGGCATTCAGGCTAGAATCTTTGACGAATTGAACAATACGTTTATAACTCCTTTCGACAGGGAAGACATCAACGAACTCTCATCCTCAATGGATGATATTATGGATTTGATAAACAGCTGCTCCAAACGCATCATGTTATACAATCCCAAACAAATTCCAGAAAGTGCAACAACCCTGGCCAAATTAGTACGCGAATCGTCCGGTTTTTTGCTACAAGCCATCGAAGAACTTGAAACCTTCAAGAAACGCCCTGACAAAATAAAAGAACACTGTGCACAACTGGAAATAGTGGAAAAAAAAGCCGACGATGTGTATGAACACTTCCTCATCAACCTGTTTGAGAACGAAAAAGACGCAGTAGAAATCATTAAACTCAAAGACATCCTTCACGAATTGGAAAAAGCAGCCGACGCGGCACAAGCGGTAGGAAAGACGATCAAAACGGTTATTATCAAGTATTCGTAAAAGAAAAGAAAATGATACTATTAATAGTCGTAATCGCTTTAGCTCTTATTTTTGATTTTATCAATGGTTTTCACGACGCTGCCAACTCCATCGCAACAGTTGTATCAACTAAGGTCTTGACACCATTTCAGGCAGTCATTTGGGCTGCTTTCTTTAATTTTGTCGCATTCTTCATCGCTAAATATATCATTGGCGAGTTTGGCATTGCCAACACCGTTGCCAAGACCGTCTTCCCCGAGTTTATTACCCTAAGCGTTATTTTGGCCGGACTGATCGCCGCCATTGTATGGAATCTGCTTACCTGGTGGCTGGGCATCCCGTCCTCTTCCTCGCATACGCTAATCGGCGGATTCGCCGGTGCAGCCATAGCATACGCCGGATTTGGAAGCATTCAAGGGATAGTGATCCTCAAGATAGCCTCCTTCATTTTTCTCGCCCCGTTAATTGGTTTGTTGTTAGCCGTTATACTGGCCGCAGTCACGATGTATGTCTCACGGAAATCCAAGCCTTATAAAGCCGAAATATGGTTTCGCCATTTTCAGTTGATCTCTTCCGCCCTTTTTTGCACAGGACATGGGCTTAACGATTCGCAGAAAGTGATGGGTATTATTGCCGCAGCGCTTTATGCTTCGGACCTCATCCCGGATATAACCTCGATGCCCGTTTGGGTACCTTTCTCTTGTTTTAGCGTGATTGCTTTAGGCACCATGTCGGGAGGGTGGCGAATCGTCAAAACCATGGGCAGCCGGATAACCAAGATAACATCCCTGGAAGGAGCCGTGGCTGAAACAGCCGGCGCAATTACTCTTTATATCACCGAGCTACTACATATACCCGTCAGTACGACACACACTATCTCAGGTTCTATCATAGGAGTCGGAGCGATACGGCGCCTTTCTGCCGTACGATGGGGAGTGACGAAAGATTTACTGATCGCATGGATACTCACTATCCCGGTCAGCGCCATCATGTCGATGGTGTTTTATTATATCATCCGGCTGTTTATATAATTGCAAAAGGAGTCGTTCTTCTCAGAAGGACTCCTTTTGCGTGGTAGGGGGAAGTCGTCAAAAACTCCTTTACCCCGTACGTGTTGTTAAATCATCTTATATGCTTACATAATTAGCATGAGGTTTTGATATAGCGATTATACTAATAGTGTTACCTTTTTATTTCGAGGCAAAGGTATGCCTGCCTCGAAATTCCCGCAATACCTATATGTATGTATAACCCAAGAGCCGTTACCTATAAGTAGTGATTATTTCATAATAATCTTGTCTTTGCGCACATTATACCTGATTATTTCTGTAATTTTGACATGCAAACACAAACGAAAAGAGCAGTATAAGCATTATGTACAAAAAAGGTCTATACAGAGAAACCGATAAAATGAGCGATTTGATTTGTGACAATTACCCGATGGTGCTTGTCATGTGTCGCTTTGGTATTGGATTGGGGTTTGGAGACAAAACCATAGGAGAAATATGCCGACAGAATGACGTGGATATATGTACCTTCCTGGCAGTTGTGAATTTTCTGATCGAGGGGAAAAATACCCTCGTAGAAGAATATGCCGGCCAACATCTTTCCGTGGAAGCACTGATTATTTATCTGCACAATGCGCATGACTATTTCCTCAAATTCCGTCTTCCCCACCTGCGGATTAAATTAGTAGAATCAATCAATGATTGCCCTGAAGACGTAGCATTTATCATCACTAAATTCTTCGACGAATATACCGAAGAAGTTGATAAACACATGAGATATGAAGAGAAGACCGTATTTCCCTACGTGCGTGGACTTTTAAAAGGAAAAAAAGATGCCAAATACAATATCTCCATCTTTCGCAAACGACATGATCAGATAGAGATGAAAATCGTTGAACTGAAAAACCTGTTACTTAAATATTATCCAGGTAAAGGAAGTCATTCACTCAACAGCGTACTGTTCGACCTCTTCGCTACCGAACAAGATCTGTTCACACATAATCTGATCGAAGACAATCTTTTCACTCCAGCCATTTTAGCGCTGGAAAAACAGATATAAATGAATGAATATCAATCTTAAAATAGCTGTTGCTGAAGTCTCCTCCATTGTTCGCTCCGGTGTGGAAGTACAGATGAAAAGACTTTCGGGCTTCCGCTTTCAAATAATGGAAATCGCACGAAGCGAATTTGTCCACGAAGTAATCCGCACGCACAAACCGGATATATTAATTATAAATCCGTCTATGATTACCGGATTTACTCTCCAGCAACTAAAAGAAGAATGTGGCTGTCCGGTGATGAAATGTATCGCCCTGCTATATAATCTGGTCGATCGGTCTGTCTTGTTCCCATTCGATGAAAAGATGAATATCTACGAAACAAACGATGAAATCAGACAGAAATTAGAACGCCTATATGCCGATGAGATACAGGGTGTTACAGAAAATGAAGAACAACAGATACTAAGTGCGAGAGAAAAGGAAATTGTAGTTTGCGTAGTGAAAGGAATGACTAACCGGGCAATTGCCGACCGACTGTTTCTATCGGCTCACACTGTAATCACTCACCGTCGCAATATCGCCCGCAAACTACAAATCCATAGCGCCAGTGGTCTGACGGTCTACGCTATCGTAAACAAACTAATCGAACTAAAGGACGTAGGAAAGCTATAAAGCTACGAAGCATACTCCTCGCTTATTCTTCTTTCTTCTTCCCCATCTTCAGTTCGATGACAAAGGCAATGATCAGGCCGATACCGCCGAAGAGCAGGACGGAAGCGCCGTAGGCCGTTTCGATACTGTTGTTATGCCATCTTCCCCATCCTTCCGGATTGGCTTCATAAAGGCCGTATATCGTTAAGGATACATGGATGATGAAGCCGATCAACAATCCCAAACCGGCGCCGGTGAGAAGGCAACCAGCCTTCAAGGCGCTGAACGAAATCTTCGGGAAAAAGCCCGAAATCCGGTTCACTCCTTCAAATGCAGACGCATCCAGCTTTTCGCCAATCTTTTCAATAATCGTCAGACGCTCTTTACGGCGTACAAACAACTCAAATAAACCATACGTTCCTGCAACGCAAATCCCAACCACTAAGGGTACCATAATAAATTCTAACATACGATGTGTGTATTAAATGAATAATGTTTTGTACCCTTTTTGACGCGCAAACAGACGAAAGGTTACAGAATCGAACAAGGTAATCAGAGGTGTAACTTTCTGGGGAAAAATGCGTCTATAAAAGTAACATGGAGTTGTATTCCGACACATATTATGTCAAGTGCGTACTAGCAGGCGATACGACCTGCTTCGCTTGCCTCTTGGATAGATACAGCCGACAGGTTCATTTGCTCATCTTCCGCCTGGTACGCAACAGGGAGGATGCGGAAGAACTGACGCAGGATGTGTTTATGAAAGTATTTCGGAGCTTGAGCGCTTTCAAGGGCGAGAGCAGCTTTTCTACCTGGATATACAGGATCGCCTATCATACGGCGATCTCGGAAATGAGAAAGAAAAAGCATGAGTTCCTCGCCATCGACGAGGCGCTGATAGAAAATGCGCCGGAAGAAATGACCGCCGAAATGTTTGGCGCAAACGATGATAGCGAACAAATCACCCGCCTGGAAACGGCGCTTTCCCGCTTGGCGCCCGACGAACAGGCTATTCTCCTCTTCTTTTATACGGAAGAGAAAAGCATCGAAGAGATAGCCCATATCACAGGTCTTTCCCAGTCGAACGTAAAGGTCAGGCTGCATCGCATACGGAAAAAACTCTTTGTCATGCTCACACATCCAACAAAGGAACAAGAAAATGAATAAGAACGAGAAAGAAACCGATTGGCTGAAACTCCTCTTCAGCCGGTTGCCGGAGGAAGACCTGAACGCGTCCTTCTGCAATGATACGATGAAACGCATCCTCAAAGAAGCCGCCCGCAAGAAACGACGCAACGAATTCATGGGACTTGCGGCGGTCAGCCTCGCTTCGTTGGCCATCATGGGAATAGCGGCAGGCGCCATCTTCTATGCCGGCATCCCGCGCATAGAGTGGCGGATGCCCGATCTACCCTCCCTGCCCTTCTACCTCTATATCGGCGTCCTGTCCCTGCTCTTGCTGGGCATGGACTTCCTCCTCCGCCGCGCCTACCGCAAAAGGCATCCCCTTTGATGGAAAAGGCATTCTATATACTGCGAATACAAGAGAAAAAAGAATATTTGCACGACCTGTACGAAACGGGTAGAACAGACGATAAAAAATACCGCTTTCAGCCGGAAATCATTCACCGGTACAAGCGTTGCATAGATATTATGCTTGATGTGTTGCCGCATCAATGCCCTTCGTCGATATAACGGACTAAACTTCGAGAAGTTGGTTAAAGATAAACAAGATTTATATTTCGTTCTGAACGAACTCCTGAATGGAAAGCGGCCCGTGACGACCGAATATGCTTTGCTCTTTGAGGCAGCTCTGGAACTTGAAGCCGAATCCCTTATTAAGAATGCAGTCGAAGTATAACTTGCAAACGATCCGTCAGGATAAATTTTTTAGCGAACGCCTTGATTTCTGTTTTACCTTCCCACCGGCCGCTTTTTACCTCTTGAAAAAAGTTTTGCAAGCTTGCCGAATATTCTTTATCCCTGCATAATTGTTTGCCGGAGAAAAGGACGACTCTGCGAGAATGACGCGCTGAAGGAATTGCAGCGCTGCGACGCCTGTCGCTCGTTACGGAAGCTTACTCTCCAAGATAGTAGGCTGGAGCCTTTCTTCGCCAGGTTTGATGGCCGCACTGAAAAGGCCATTCAGTCATCTGAAGGGTGTCAGCCGGAACTTATTCACCATTCCAACCGCGGCAGTCCATAGAAGGAAAATGAGGACCGTCGATTAAATGTTGACGCTACGAAGGCAAGTCAACCTATGAAAGAAACACACAATAAAATCAGCGCCCCTCCTTTTGGAACAATATCACACAGTATTTGACCTTTTCTATGCAAAATAAACTATCTAACTTTACACCCAATTTTCAATAGAACAAACTATCTTTTAAAATATGAAACAGACATGATCGCTCTCGCTCACCAAAGGGGATGAAAAGGTATTTGATTTGGCATAACTTTGTTGGATATTCGTTACCTTAGTTGCCATCATCCCTTTAATTGAGT
>JAISWO010000023.1 GCA_031271045.1 Tannerellaceae bacterium | reverse complement strand
GGTCATATGGCCATCAGGAAAGAACAACGCTGTAAAGGAGCGGGATACAATCCGCGGCTATATTATTATAATGGACAGCAAGGGGTAAAAGAGCCTCTTTTGGCCTCTTTTTTACTTTTCTGCTTCTCTCCTCCTCTCTTTCCGCTAAAATCTTCTCTCCTTCCATTCGTTTTTCTTCCTCCGTGCAAAAAACTTCATAGCAGGAAACAGGTCTCTATGGACAGATAAGTATATTGAAAGACTTTTTCAGTGGCCTTGGGACTCTCGCAACGGGGGGGGTAAATGCACAACTTTTGCGTCTTTCCTTCATGTTTCCGTGTTCTTCTTTTCGCAAATTTAGCAGATTAATCTTATTTACAAATGATTGACGGTTTTTCAGCAGATCCTAATTACGGATGTTGATATCATCATCCAACTTCTTGCACCGATCAGGACTTGAGGAAATAAAAAAATCCCCTCCATGCAGGACGTACGGAAGCTTATCTACGAAATGGAAGACTCCGACTTCTTCTCCTTTGCTGACTTCCTGAAAAAAACCGTACATTTGTGACGTCAGATATACGGAAACAAGAAAAAACAATTAAATCAAAAATGAAGAAAGTCAATATCATCAACGGTCTCTTGCTGCTCTACCTGATCGTGATGAGCATCATCGGATGGCCGGGGAATAAACCCGATGCTGATTACCCGCACTACTTCCTGATCATGGGAATCACCCTACTCGCCATCTTCCTGCTCCGATGGCTTCAGATCCGTCGCCTCAGATGGAGAGAGAAACAAGAAGAGGAAAAAAAACATAAAACAGAGGATCATTTTTGAACCATCCTACTCTCATGTAAAGAATCTTCTCTACATTTGTACAACATATAGGACAAGAGTATGAAAGCTGTATTTTATTTTTTCCTCGCAGTCTTCTGGACCGTACTTCCCCCGCTCGCTGCACAGCAAGTACAGCAGGCGAACGCGAATAATATAGAAGTTATCGCCACGGAAAACCGCATCAAAGTCACCAATGCCCCGGTAGGCAGCCGACTTGAGATATACAACGTAGTTGGCATCAAAGTCGTCGACATCGAGATGAAACAGCCCAATGGCGAATACGTTGTAAACATTGCGAAAGGATACTATATCATCCGCATCGGCGAAACCGTCAGAAAAGTAGCCATTCGTTGAAGCCAATATCCCACTTCTCAACTTAATCATTCATTCTGAATCGCTTGTTGCCCGTATTTAAGAGATCATATTAGATTATTAACAATTAAAGGCGACGTTTTTCACTTCTATTATACAAATATTAAATCAAAGAATCCGTTATTTGTTCCACATTAAAACGATGTGAGTAAAGATATATGAGGAAATCTACCATTTGGCTATTAGCGCTCGTCTTGGCATTCGCTTTTGCAGGTTTGCTTTATATACAAGTAACGTATGTAGGTGAAATCCTTAAAACACGAAGCGAACAGTTCAATGAAACAGTCAAAAAGTGCCTCCTGCAGGTATCCAAAAACCTGGAGTTAGACGAAATGCGCCAATACATCGAAGAAGACATCAGCAGAGACATCAGCAATTATCACCGGCAAAACAACGCCGCCAACGAAATACCGGATATACAAGAATATTTCCGCTTCGAAATGTCAAACACCACAGGCACGACACAAAGCCGGATCGAACTGCATAGCAGCGTGAACACACAGCAGCGCCCGCTATCCTCCCCTCCTCTGCTGCAAAAATCCCCGTCAAACGACATCGTTTCCACATCGAAAGAATTTTACGACAACTATAAGCGCCGCTACCTCTACAACCAATACCTGATGCGCGAAGTGTTGGTCAATATGCTGAACACATCCAGCCTGAAACCCATCGAAGAACGCGTAGACTTCAAGCAGTTGAACAACTATCTGAAAACAGAGTTCGCAAACAGCGGCTTAAACCTTGCATTTGTCTTCTCTGTAATAAACAAAGACGGAGTCGCCGTATACCAAAGCGACGAAATCAAAAAACCGCCCCTTGCCTCAGACATACAAACCGGAGTACTGTTTCCCAATGATCCCCCGTCGCGGCAAAACTATATCAAGGTATTCTTCCCCACCAAGCAGAATTATATCTCTGGTGAAGTGACCTTTATCGTCCCGTCGATCATCTTTTCACTGATGCTCCTGGTAACTTTTATCTTTACCTTATATATTGTCTTCCGCCAGAAGAAACTTTCCGAAATGAAGACCGACTTCATCAACAATATGACGCACGAATTGAAAACGCCCGTTTCCACCATCTCGCTGGCCGCACAAATGCTTAAAGACTCTGATATCACCAAAAGCCCCGACGTATTCAAACATATTTCAGGCGTCATAAACGACGAAACAAAACGATTGGGCTTCCTGGTAGAGAAAGTATTGCAGATGTCACTGTTTGAACGGCAAAAAGCAACGCTCAAATTGAAAGAAGTAGATGCCAACGACCTGATCGCCGGCGTCGCCAACACCTTTGCCCTGAAAGTAGAAAAATACGAAGGCTCTATCGACATTGATCTGAAGGCCGAGAACTCTACAATCTATGTAGACGAAATGCACCTGACAAACGTACTGTTCAATCTGATGGATAATGCCGTCAAATACCGCCGGCAGAAAGTCCCCCTGAAACTGATGGCCCGCACATGGAACGAGAACGGGAAATTGCTCATATCAATAGAAGACAACGGCATAGGAATAAAGAAAGAATACCTCAAAAAAATATTCGACCGCTTCTTCCGCGTGCCCACCGGTAATGTACACGACGTAAAAGGCTTTGGGCTGGGCCTGGCCTACGTACGGAAAATGCTGGAAGACCACAGCGGCAACATCCGCGCCGAAAACGGAGCCGGCAACATAGGAACGAAATTCATTATTACTTTACCTCACATAAAAAAATAAATTATGGAAGAAAAATTAAGAATTTTATTTTGCGAAGACGACGAGAACCTGGGAATGTTATTAAGAGAATACCTTCAAGCTAAAGGTTATGTTACAGATTTGTTCCCCGATGGTGAAGCCGGTTACAAAGGGTTTATAAAAGGCAAATACGACCTCTGCGTATTAGACGTCATGATGCCGAAAAAAGACGGCTTCGTCCTGGCACAGGAAATCCGGTCCATAAACCCCGAAATTCCTGTCATATTCCTTACTGCAAAAACAATGAAGGAAGATATTCTGGAAGGATTCAAGATCGGAGCCGACGATTATCTGACCAAACCGTTCAGCATGGAAGAACTGTTGCTGCGTATCGAAGCTATTCTGCGTCGCGTAAAAGGGAAAAAACTCAAAGAAGTTCCCTACTATAAATTAGGAAACTTCCTGTTCGACACACAAAAACAGATCATGACAATAGGCGACAAAGTGACCAAATTGACCACAAAGGAATGTGAACTGCTGAGCCTCCTCTGTGCACATGCCAACGAGATACTGGAACGCAATTACGCCCTGAAAACAATCTGGGTGGATGACAACTACTTCAATGCCCGCAGCATGGATGTCTACATCACCAAACTGCGCAAACTGCTCAAAGACGATCCCTCTATCGAAATCATTAACATTCACGGTAAAGGATATAAGCTGATCACTCCTTCAGCCGAAGACCAGGGAGACGAAAACATTCAGGTATTGTAATTAGACTGATACAGCATAGTATATGTATAAGACATTCATTCACGCTTTATGGCTGTGGACAGGAATAACCTTTTCGCTACAGGCGGCAGAGGAAGCACGTTTGCTGCGCTTCCCGGCAACCAACGGTAGCGAAATTGTTTTCTCGTTTGCCGGCGATTTATACAAAGCGCCGTTGACCGGAGGCGAAGCCTCCAGGCTAACTTCACACATAGGATATGAGATGTTTCCACGTTTCTCGCCCGACGGGAAAAACATCGCTTTTACCGGACAGTACGACGGGAATACAGAAGTATACACCATCCCGCTGACCGGAGGAGAACCGCTCAGGCTGACCTATACCGCCACCAATAGCCGCGATGACCTGGGCGACCGCATGGGACCGAGCAATATCGTCATGACCTGGACGCCCGACGGAAACAGTATCGTCTACCGGAATCGCATCGGCAGCGGATTTGAAGGACGTCTCTATACAGTAAACAAAGCCGGAGGATTGTCGCAAGCCATTCCACTGCCCGAAGGTGGATTCTGTAGCTATTCGCCGGACGGCAAACGAATGGCATACAATCGCGTCATGCGGGAGTTCCGTACCTGGAAGTACTACAAAGGAGGAATGGCGGATGATATATGGGTGTACGACCCGGCAAAGAAATCAGTAGACAACATCACCCAAAACGAGGCGCAGGAGATTATGCCTATGTGGATAGGCGACAACATCTTCTTTCTCTCCGACCGCGACCGTACGATGAATATCTTCGTCTACAACACCCTCACGAAGCAAACGGAAAAGGTAACCCAATTTACGGAATACGACGTGAAATTCCCCAGCACACACGGTAACAGCATCGTTTTCGAAAACGGCGGATACCTGTATAAGATGGATGCAACCACACGCACGCCACAAAAGATAAACATCACCCTCTCGTCCGATCATATCTATGCCCGGAGCGAGATAAAAGACGGTTCGCAATA
This sequence comes from Tannerellaceae bacterium, assembly GCA_031271045.1. Lineage (GTDB taxonomy): Bacteria > Bacteroidota > Bacteroidia > Bacteroidales > Tannerellaceae > DFXE01. The sequence goes on along the minus strand of JAISWO010000023.1, from coordinate 33,197 downwards.
CCTCTCCGACGCAAGCCTGTCGCCCGACGGCGAACGACTGGCGGTGACAGCCCGGGGAGAAGTCTTTAACCTGCCCGCCGGGAAAGGCGTTACCAAAAACATCACCCGTACGCCCGGCGCTCACGAACGCAACGCCCAATGGTCGCCCGACGGGAAATACATCGCCTATATCTCGGATGCTACCGGAGAGACCGAACTGTATCTGCAAGAGGCAACCGGAGGAGAGGCCCAACAACTCACCCGGAACAACGACACCTACATCCGCTCGCTCAAATGGAGCCCCGATGCCTCAACGCTGGTTTATACAGACCGGAAGAACCGCATCAACCTGCTCAATGTAAGCACCCAGGAAGCAAGAACCGTTTTGCAGGATCCGGTGGGTGAAATACGCAACGTCTCGTTTTCGCCCGACAGCAAATGGCTGGCCTACTCACGTATCGGGGAGAATGACTTCCCGGTTGTCTACGTATACCACATAGCCACAAAGAAAGAATACCCCGTTACCGACAAATGGTATGAATCATCCTCGCCGGTATTCAGCACAGACGGCAAATACCTTGTCTTCGCCTCGGCGCGCGACTTTAATCCCATCTACGGATCTACGGAATGGAACTACGTATACAACGATATGGGCGGCGTCTACCTGGCCTTGTTGTCGAAAAATACGCCGTCGCCCTTCCTACCCGAAGATGGAGGAAGCGCCTCGGCTAAGAAAAGCGACGGCAAGAAAGACAGTACCGTCGTATTCGATGCCGAAGGCATCACAGACCGCATCATCAAACTGCCGCTCACGCCCGGCTCCTACCGGAACTTCTACGCCAGCGGCGAAAAGATATACTACACCACCGGAGGAAGCGCCAAAGTCTACGACCTGAAGAAGCAGAAGGAAGAAGAAATAGCCGCCGCCACCATGAGCGTGGAACCGGGCCGGAAGAAAGCAATCTTCAGGAAAGGCCGGACAATCTACGTGACGGATATTCCCAACGGCAAAACCGAGCTCAAGGATGAAGTAAAGCTTACCGACATCCGGATCGCTACCGACTATCCGAAAGAATGGGAGCAGATATTCAACGAAGCCTGGCGCGCCATGCGGGACGGGTTCTACGTAGAAAACATGCACGGAGTAGACTGGAAGGCCATGAAACAGAAGTACGCGCCCCTGATCCCTTACGTCAAACACCGCTTGGACCTCAACTACGTGATCGGAGAGATGATAGCCGAGCTTAATTGCGGCCATGCCTACGTGACCCCCGGCGAAATAGACCGCGCCGAACGCATCTCAACAGGATTGCTGGGCGCCGAAGTCGCACGCGATCCCGGTAGCGGCTTCTTCCGGCTGACAAAGATTCTCCCCGGCGCTTCCTGGAACAAAGACCTCCGTTCGCCCCTTACCGAACCCGGCATCGAAGCCCAAGCCGGTGACTATATCGTAGCCATCGACGGCATACCGACCCATAGCACGAACGACCTCTACGCCCTGCTGGCAGGAAAAGCCGGCATTGCAACAGAGCTGTCGCTCAATGCCAAGCCCCAGCTTGCCGGCGCCCGCCGGATCGTCATCCTCCCCTTGGCAGAAGAATACTCCCTCTACCACTATAACTGGATACAGGACAACATCCGCAAAGTAAGCGAAGCAACCAACGGCAAGGTAGGCTATATCTACATCCCCGACATGGGAGCGGAAGGATTGAACGAATTCTCCCGCTACTTCTATCCCCAGTTGGACAAGGAAGGACTGATCATCGACGACCGCGCCAATGGCGGAGGCAACGTCTCCCCGATGATACTCGAACGGCTGGCGCGCGAGCCTTACCGCCTGACCATGGCGCGCGGCTCCTCCCAGATCGGCAAAATACCCGACGCCGTGCAGGTAGGCCCCAAAGTATGCCTCATCAATAAATACTCGGCCTCCGACGGCGACCTTTTCCCCTGGGGATTCCGCGCCCTGGGCCTGGGCAAGCTCATCGGCACGCGCACCTGGGGAGGCATTGTCGGCATCAGCGGCTCGCTCCCCTTCATCGACGGCACCGACCTGCGCGTCCCCTTCTTCACCAGCTTCGACCCGAAGACCGGCGAGTGGATCATCGAGAACCACGGCGTTGACCCCGACATCCTCGTCGATAACGACCCCATCCGCCAATGGGCCGGAGAAGACCAGCAACTCGATCGCGCTATCGAAGAGATAATGAAGGACTTAAAAGACCGCAAACCTCTTCCCCCCGTCCCCGCGCCGCGCGTATGGAACCAATAACATTGTAACGTCCCTCGTCATAACGCTATGACGAGGGACGTTACAACGCTATGACGAACCTTGACACAAAAATACAAGCCTATGAATACCGGTATCTCCTTACAAGCCATTGTAGGATCAATCATATTTATCTTCTATTGCATCACGATCATGGGACTGATCACAGTAATCGTTACAGAGAACAGGAACCCGCTGAAAACGATCGCCTGGATCGTCGTACTCGTCATGCTGCCCGGAGCAGGGCTGGTGTTCTATTTCTTTTTCGGGCAGGACAACCGCAAGCAGCGCATCATCTCCCGACGTACCTACAAACGCATCATGAAACGTCCGCAAGAAGGAAAGAAACCGGCCCAGGACGTATGCACCGTACCGGAATCCTATCGCCCGCTGGTCTCCCTGCTCGGACGCGACAACCAATGCCCGCTCCTGTGCGGCAGCGACATCAGCATCTATACCAACGGAGAGGATAAATTCAAAGCCCTGTTCGAAGCCCTGGAAAGCGCCACCCATCACATTCATTTCCAATACTACATCTTCCTCGAAGACGAGATCGGCAGGAAAGTCCGCGACCTCTTGATCGCCAAAGCCCGCTCCGGCGTCCAGGTGCGCGTACTCTACGACGACGTAGGCTGCTGGAACGTAAAAACACAATTCTTCAAGGAAATGGAAAACGCAGGCATCGAAGTCTACGCCTTCCTGCGGGTAGCCTTCCCCATCTTCACCAGCAAAGTAAACTACCGGAATCACCGCAAAATCGTTGTCATCGACGGCCGCATAGGCTTTATGGGCGGAATGAACGTAGCCGACCGCTACATCAAAGGAACCCCCTGGGGAAGCTGGCGCGATACGCACTTCCGGTTCACCGGCAAAGGCGTCCACGGCCTGCAATCCGCCTTCCTGATCGACTGGTACGTTGCCAGCAAAGAACTCCTGAACGACAAAGCCTATTATCCCCCGACGACGCCTCTCAGCGACAACATCATGCAGATACTCACCAGCGGCCCCGTCGGTCAGTGGCGAACGCTCCTGCAAGCCATCATTTTCACGATTGCCAACGCCAAACAATACGTCTACATACAAACGCCCTATTTCCTCCCGACCGAAGGTTTGAACCAAACCCTCCAAGCCTCCGCCCTGGGAGGCGTCGACGTCCGTTTGATGCTGCCCAAGCGCTCCGACAGCCGGACGGCTAATATGGCTTCGCGCTCGTTCATCGACGATATGGTAAAGGCCGGGGCGAAAGTATATTTCTACGAAGGAGGCTTTCTACATGCCAAATTAGTTGTCTCCGACGACATCCTGACCTGCATCGGCTCCGCCAACATGGACTTCCGCAGCTTTGAGCACAATTTCGAGATTACTTCTTTTGTCTATCAGAACGACTTTGCCCTTCAGATGAAACGGATATTCCTGCACGATATACAACGTTGCGAAAAGCTCATCCCTTCCCGATGGCTGAAGCGTCCGGTCAGGCTACGCATCATTGAATCCTTCATGCGTCTCTTTTCTCCTCTCCTTTGACGAAGATACTGAAGTTGACGGAGCCATAGACCCGGCGCTCCCTGAAGCAAGGCATAGACGAGAAATCGTACCCACCGGGATGCTCCATAACGAAGATACCCCCTTCCTTCAGCCAATCCTTTTCCAAGACAAGGGCCGGTATGTCGGGCAACTCTTTCAGCGCATACGGTGGATCGGCAAAGATAAAGTCGAACCGCTGCCGGATCCTGGTCTGAAGGTAACGAAAAACATCTCCCCGCATCAAGCGCAAGCGATCGGTCTTCAGCTCCTTGGCCACTTTACCGATAAAGGCGACATGCACCTTATTCATTTCAATAGCCGTAACCCCGGCACAGCCCCTCGAAAGCAGTTCAAACGAGATACTTCCCGTTCCTGCAAAGAGATCCAAGGCCACCAACCCCTCCCAGTCAGTCATATTACCCAAGACATTGAACAGATTCTCTTTCGCAAAGTCCGTCGTCGGACGTGCGCCGAAAGAAGGAGGAAGGCTGAAACGCCGCCTTCCGTAAATACCGCTTATTATTCGCATGTCAACATCAATATCAAGTCCATTGGTGCTTGCCGTATCTCACCTCCCAGCAAATAGGCTTTCGCCGGTAATTCCATTCGTCCGATATGGCGGATATACGTCTGCAAAGCGCCGGTAACCTTCGTACATAAACTGATCTCTCCCGACAGGAGCAGTCTGTCGTTCAATTGATCCATCTCTGTCTGTTTCCATACACAAAGGATGTAATACAGCAAGTCGTTCAACTGTTCGAATTCAAACGAATTGGCCAACAGCAGTCTCGTTCCTTTGAAGCAGATTATATCCACTATCCTGCGGTGTACGACCACGAACACATGATTTAGGGTTTCATCCCTGACCTGCTTTTTCAGCGTAATCAGTTGCGAGGTGACATGATGTGTGAAGAGCGGGTTAGTCAATGTCCGGGCGCAAAATTCATAGACGTCATCATTCATTCCGAAGATCAATTTAGCCTTTTCGTCTTTCAGGTAATTATCTAAGCATCGTTTTTCAGGGGATGAGAAATTAAACGAGAGGAAGCGTAGTTTATCCTGAGCCTTATCTTCCGGCGCCAGGGTGTATTGAAGCGTCTGGCAGAGCACATAGGTTCGTTTGTACGTCCAGACCAGACATTCGTTCATAAAAAAGACTTCCTTAAGCGATGTAGTATAAGGGATCTTCCGGTCGAACGCCACTTCCCTGTAAAAGAAACTTTGCCCTTCCGACGGATTGTATGCAGAAAAAGAAAGTCCATCCGACCAGAGCCGGATGGACATGATATATTTTTCCGAATTGTCCGTTGTCAGCGTATCAGGAACACTGATCATCATATGGGTGGCAGAATTATAAGTTTTCCCAGTTGCCTGCGTTGTTGTTGATGTCGACCAACGAGCCTACTCTCAAGCCTGCATATTTGTCTTGCTTATTGGCAACTTCGTTCAGGTTGTACAGTAGTTGTTTGTCGAGATCGCCCAGATAGTCGTCATATCTCACGCCGGCTTCGAATACTTTAACGATGTATCCCGAACCGGAGATGAGCGTTGCCGTATCCATACTGAACTGCACATCAGCACCCGGCACATAGCGCAATACACTGGGATCGAAACTTTTTCCAAACAAGGTGTCCTTCGCCAGCACCCAGATGGTATCACGTTTGATAATTCCCTTCTTAACGGCTTCCTGTTCCGTCATCCCGGCTTCCAATTGTTCGTCGGTCAAGATGCCTTCTTTTACTAAGAATGGCAGTTTTTCTTCGTTCAGGAATTTAGCAAGCAGGTCAAAATCGGCAGCATGTTCCTTGTGGATGTTCTTGTACTCAATCTGTGCTTTACGAATATCAATCAGGCGGGCGATGATTGCTGCCTCACGGATCTTCTTCTCATTGTCAAATCTGACAGAAACCATAACACTTGCATAGCACATATAAACCAACAGGATAACTGCAACTAAGAGCAAAACTTTTACTGTAACTTTCATGGTTATATTGTTTTTAAATTATTTCGTCCGGCAAATTTAAAAAAGAATATTTAATACACTATCTTTATCTCGAAAAAAATATCGCGAACAAATGGTAAATAGTTATTTGGAAGACATTATTTTGCAGCATTTCCCTCACAAGCCCACGAATGATCAGATTGCAGCCTTGCGGATTCTGTCTGGGTTCTTGGTCTCCAACCCTGATCCCGACACGGTTTTGCTGATCAAAGGTTATGCCGGGACGGGGAAAACTTCGTTGGTCGGAGCCTTGGTGAAGACGTTAGAGAGTATGAGGCAAAAAACCATCCTGCTTGCTCCTACCGGACGGGCGGCGAAGGTCTTTTCGCTCTACGCCGGGCACAGGGCTTACACTATACACAGGAAAATATACCGGCAGAAAAGCTTTTCCAACGAGCCTGCCGGATTTGTCCCGGCGGGGAATCCGCATAAAAACACTTTGTTTATCGTTGACGAGGCTTCCATGATTGCCAATCAGGCGACGGACGCGTATGCTGCTTTCGGCTCCGGATGCTTGCTCGACGACCTGATTCAATATGTTTACTCCGGCGAGAATTGCCGCTTGATACTCATGGGAGACGAAGCACAGCTTCCGCCCGTTATGCTGGAAGAAAGTCCGGCTCTTAATCCCGGAACGCTACGGGGATATAACCTCCAGGTGTTTGAAGCCACACTCACGCAGGTAGTAAGGCAAAATGAAGAGTCGGACATCCTGTCTAATGCCACCCGCCTGAGGGAGGCAATCAGGCAGCGCGCAACGGATCTGTTCCCCAAATTGCAGTTGCAGGGAGGCGCCGGCGTAAAGCGGATAAGAGGCGACGACCTGGCGGATGAAATTGCAACGGCTTATGCCCGCAACGGAATAGAGGAAACAATGGTGGTCGTCCGGTCGAACAAGCAAGCGAACATATATAATAATGGTATTCGCAACCGCATCCTCTACCGGGAGGAAGAACTATCGACCGGCGACCGGCTGATGATCGCCCGGAACAACTATTACTGGACGGCGGGCAATGAGGAGATGGACTTTATTGCCAACGGCGAGATTATACAAGTCTTGCGCGTCAAGGGGACAAGCGAATTGTACGGCTTCCGGTTTGCTGATGTCTGCGTCCGGTTTCAGGATTACGACACGGAGGCCGACATTAAGATCGTACTCGACTCCCTTCAAAGCGAATCGCCGGCCTTGTCGAAAGAACAAAACGACCGACTCTTCTATGCCGTTATGGATGATTACAGCCACATCAGCACGAAAACCGGACGGATGAAGAAGATCAAGGCCGACCCTTACTACAACGTCGTTCAGGTGAAGTACGCTTACGCCGTGACCTGCCACAAAGCACAGGGCGGACAGTGGGCAAACGTCTTCCTCGACATCGGATATGTAAACGATGAGATGCTCGGCGAACCGTTCTACCGCTGGCTTTATACGGCTTTTACCCGCACCACCGGACAGTTGTTCCTGGTGAACCTCTCCGATCGCTTTTTTTGATGTATCTTTGGCCACAGAAACTAAAACGTAGACACATGAACATAAACAACATGACTGACACAGACATTTATGCCTACAACTTTGATGAGATTATCGACCGTCACAACACGAACTGCCTCAAGGTCGACCTGCTGGACGAACGTTTCGGGAGCGCCGACCTGATCCCCCTCTGGGTGGCCGACATGGATTTCCGTACGCCGAAGTTCATCGTCGACGCAATAAAGGAACGTTGCCGTCACGAAGTATTCGGCTATACCTTCGCTCCGGACGCCTACTACCAAAGCATCCTCGCGTGGCTGCATCAAAAGCACCAATGGGAAGCCCGGAAGGAATGGATCAGCTACATACCGGGCATTGTCAAAGGAATCGCCTTCGCGCTCGACTGCTTTACCCTGCCGGGAGACAAGGTGATCATCCAGCCGCCGGTATATCACCCCTTCCGGCTGGTCCCGGAGATGCAACACCGGCAGGTGGTCGACAATCCGCTGAAATGGGTGGACGGAGTCTATCAAATGGACTTCGAACACCTCGAATCCGTCATCGACCCGCAATGCAAGGTCTTCATACTTTGCAGTCCTCATAACCCCGGTGGTATCGTCTGGGACAAGGAAACCCTCGTACGCCTGGCCGACATCTGCGCCCGGCATCACATCTTAGTCATATCCGACGAAATACATGCCGAGATGACCTACCCCGGCCATACGCATCACCCCTTCCCCACGGTATCAGACGCCGCGTCTTCGTGCAGTTTGACCTTCCTGGCGCCCAGCAAGACGTTCAATATCGCCGGAATCGTCACCTCGTACGCCGTCATTCCCGACCCACACATCCGGCATAAGTTCTTCGCCTTCCTCAGGGCGAGGGAATTGGACGAGGGAACGATCTTCGCTTACGAAGCGACCACCGCCGCTTATACGCACGGAGCAAAGTGGCTGCAACAGATGCTCCGCTACGTGATGGAGAACGTCGCCTTCGTGACACATTACCTGAAAGAAGAACTCCCCGCCATCAAAGTCTACCAGCCGCAAGCTTCCTTCCTGATCTGGCTGGACTGCCGCGAGCTGGGGCTTAAACAAAAAGACCTCGTCGCTCTCTTCAAAGACCAGGCAGGGCTGGCACTGAACAACGGAACCATGTTTGGCGCAGCCGGAGAGGGGTATATGCGACTCAATGCAGGCTGTCCGCGCGCTATACTGAAGCAAGCCCTGGAGCAATTAAAGACCGCCTGCCGACGATCCTTCCCACAACAATGATGCATTGAGGCTTTCTCACCGGACGAGAAAGCCTCAATTATTTTATATAACCCCTCTGTTGTCGACAGGAAGCCGCCAAACGACACAAATAGATAGCCTGTGGTCGCCACAGAAGCTCCAAATAATAAATTTCAATACTCTGTGGTCACCACAGAAGTAACAAACAAGAGTTATCGGGCATCTTGTGGTCACCACAGAAACCAAAATCAGCCTTTTTGACAGTTTGTGGTCACAACAGAAACAAGAAATGACAGTTGTTGGACATCTTGTGGTTACCACAAGATCCAGAATAACTACTTTTCGCCATCTTGTGGTCGCCACAAGATTCAGAATAATTACTTTTGGCCACTCTGTGGTCACCACAAGACTATAAACAACAAACATCCGGCCTCCTGCCTCCCACCGGAAAGCCTCAAACATAACAAACGAACCTCCATTAAGCATAATTAACGCACAAACGTTTGGAATCTCAGAAAAGATCCATTCCTTTGTGATATCATTTTAATATCATTCTGAAATAACTACTATCATGGAAACAAAAGAAAGAACATTCACCGGCGTAAAAGTATCAGGATTCGCCGCCCTGACAGTTATGATTCTTGTAGTCGCCGCCCTGTGCTTCTGCGTACCAATCGGTCTGGGGCTGAAGCTGCCCGTATGGATCCTCCCCGTAAGCGCCACTTTGGGAGGCCTGATGGTCCCACTCACGATCGTCGGACTGACGGTGATCGAACCAAACGAAGCACGCGTCGTTGTTTTCTTCGGCAAATACGTAGGCACACTGACCGACAACGGCTTCTTCTGGATCAATCCCTTCAACGAACGGAAGAAGATCACCCTCCGCGCCCGTAATCTGGACCTCCCCCCCATCAAAGTAAACGACAAAGCCGGCAATCCGGTCATGATCGGCGCCGTGATGGTATGGAAAGTAAAAGACACTTACAAGGCCATGTTCAACATCGACACCTCATCCACCACCTCCTCCGCATCGGCCACCAAGAACAGCCTCTACGCCGCCGCCGATCCGTCGGTCAAGCTATCCAAACTGATGCAGAACTACGAGAACTTCGTCAACATACAGGGCGACGCCGCCCTCCGCCGCATCGCCGGCATGTACGCCTACGACTCGCACGAGGGCGCCTCAGACACCATCACCCTCCGGTCCGACGACGGTGAAGTCTCGCGCAAGCTCGAAGAAGAGATCAACAGCCGCCTCAGCATCGCCGGAATCGAAGTCGTAGAAGCGCGCATCAACTACCTGGCCTACGCCTCCGAAATAGCCGGCGTCATGCTCCGCCGCCAACAGGCCGACGCCATCATCTCGGCACGCGAAAAGATCGTCGAAGGCGCCGTCAGCATGGTGCAGCTCGCCCTCGACAAGCTGGAGAAGGACAACGTCATCACATTGGACGAAGACAAGAAGGCCGCCATGATAAGCAACCTCTTAGTCGTCCTCTGCTCCGACGAAGCCGCCCAGCCCGTACTCAACACCGGCACCCTGCACCACTAACCTCCCCGCCGGAATGCCCAGAAAGGACACAGCAAACAAAACATTCATCCTCCGCATCGACCCCGCCATGATGGAGGCTCTCGAACAATGGGCTGCCGACGAGTTCCGCAGCATCAACGGACAGATACTGTACGTTCTCGCCGAAGCCCTGCGTAAATCCGGACGGATACAAAAAGGAGAGAATTCAAAAAAAACGCACAAAGAGTGAAACATTTTCCGCACCTTTGCGTCTATACAGTAAGATAACAAACGAAACGACGATGATAATCCAATTGAAAGACATTCATAAGACCTACCACAATGGAGCGCCCCTGCACGTCCTCAAAGGCATAGACCTTGAGATCGAAGAAGGCGAAATGGTATCCATCATGGGTGCATCCGGCTCAGGCAAGTCCACGCTGCTCAACATACTCGGCATACTCGACACATACGACAGCGGCACGTACAATCTGAACAAACTCCTGATCCGCGACCTGAGCGAAAGCCGCGCCGCCGAATGTCGCAACCGGATGATCGGCTTCGTCTTCCAATCTTTCAACCTGATCTCCTTCAAGAATGCCCTCGAGAACGTCGCCCTTCCGCTCTACTACCAGGGAATGAAACGCAAGAAACGCAATGCCGTCGCCATGGAATACCTCGACATGGTCGGCCTTGCCGACTGGGCCGAACACCTGCCCAGCGAACTCTCCGGCGGACAGAAGCAGCGCGTCGCCATTGCTCGCGCCCTGATTGCCCAGCCCCGCGTCGTCCTGGCAGACGAACCAACCGGCGCCTTGGACAGCGTCACGACGGTGGAGGTCATGCAGCTCCTGCGACAGGTAAACAAAAAAGGCATGACGGTGATCATCGTCACCCACGAATCCTCAGTAGCCTCCGTCACCGACCGCATCATCCGCCTGAAAGACGGCCTCATCGAACGCATCGAAAAAGTTCCCCACCATGTTTGAGTTCAACAACATCCAGGAGATATGGAGCACGATGAAGAAGAACAAGCTCCGTACCTTCCTGACCGGCTTCTCCGTCACATGGGGCATCTTCATGCTCATCGTCCTGCTGAGCGCCGGCAACGGGCTGAGCAATGGCATCGGGTACAACTTCCGCAACATCTCAACCAACTTCTGCGAATGTTGGACGCGCTCCACCAGTCAGCCCTGGCAAGGCCTGCCCACCAACCGGCGCATCCGCTTCAACATCGACGACGTGACGGACGTCAAACGGTATCACCCCGAAGTCAACCTGATCTCCCCCGTGAATACCCGCAACGACACGCTCTCCTACAACAAAGAGTATCTCACCGGGCAGATACGAAGCGTCTACCCCGATTACTGCATGATCCATTATGTACCGGTGAATGCCGGCAACGGACGCTTCATCAACGCCATAGACCTGAAGGAACGCCGGAAAGTGATCGTCATCAGCCCGCGCATGGCCACCGTTCTCTTCCGCGACTCGATCGAACCCGTAGGCAAATACGTCCGTGTAGGCAGCGGCATGTACCAAGTGATCGGTATCTACGAAGATGAGAACAAAGCTACCAGCTCGCCGGCCTATATTCCCTTTACAACCGGGCAGATGCTCTTCGACGACGGCTACCAGGTGTCCGAGATCGTCTTCACCATCGAAGGCGTCAATACCAAAGCACAGGCCGAAGCCTTCGAGAAACGACTGAAGAAACGCATGGCATACCGCCACCGCTTCAGCCCCGACGACCTGAACGCCATCGGCTTCTACAGCGCCGGCGAAGAGTTCAGGATGTGGAAAGGCATGACCAACGGCATCGCCTTCTTCATCTGGATCGTCGGCATCGGAACGCTCATGGCCGGCATCGTCGGCGTAAGTAACATCATGCTCATCACCGTACGCGAACGCACCAAAGAGTTCGGCATCCGTAAGGCCATCGGCGCCAAGCCATCATCCATCCTGAGCCTGATCATCATCGAGTCCGTCTTAGTGACGTCCGTCTTTGGATACATCGGCATGGTGGGCGGCATCGGGCTGGCCGAAGGCGTTGACTACATCATGGATATGACCGGCGCCAACGCCGCCCCCGATAACGGCGGAAGCGGAGACATGGGCAACACCACCGTCTTCCGCCATCCGACGGTAGACCTGGGCATCTCGCTCGCTGCCACCGGCGTACTGATCATCGCCGGCGTACTGGCAGGCTATTTCCCGGCCCGCAAAGCCGTCAAGATCTCAGCCATCGACGCCATACGCAACGATTAATCAATTAGTGAACAATGATCACCTCGTAACCTGCAACGAAAAGGATGTTCGATATCGACAGATGGATAGAAATATGGGCCACCATCACCCGCAATAAGACACGCAGCCTGCTGACTTGCTTCGGCGTTTTCTGGGGCATCCTGATGCTGGTGCTCCTCCTGGGGTCGGGCGTAGGAATGAAGACCGGCTTGCTGGGCAATCTCGAAGGCTTTGCCACCAACACCGTCTTCTTCATAGCCGACCGTACCGGCGAACCCTACAAAGGCTTCAACAAAGGACGCTACTGGTATATGCGAAACCGCGATGTAACCGCCATTAAGGAAGAAGTAGAAGGCATCAAACACGTCTCCCCCTTCCTGACCGGCGGGAGAAGTGACAAGAACGTCTCCTTCCGCTTGCAGACAGGCATGTTCAGCATCAAAGGCATCCTGCCGGAATACTTCGAGATCGACGCACAAAACCTCCAGTACGGAAGACTCATCAATGAGATCGACATACAAGGCAAACGGAAAGTCTGCGTCATCGGAACGGCCGTCAACGAAGCGCTGTTCCGGGACGAAGACCCCTGCGGCAAGTATATCCGCGTGAACGGCATATACTACCAGGTGGTCGGCGTGACCAACTCGAAGGCGACGGGCATCAATATCAACGGGCGAACCTCCGAGTCGGTATTTATTCCCTTCTCCACCCTTCAGCAGGTCACCAACCAGGGCGACATTATCCACCTGCTCTTCATCAACATCCTGCCGGAGGCCTCCGTGCAACGAGTGCTCGACGACGTGACGGCGGTACTGAAGCGACAGAACGAAATAGCCCCCTCCGATCCGCAGGCCGTAAACATTATCAACCTGGCGGCGCAGTTCGCCACGTTCAACAACCTCTTTACCGGCATCGACATCTTAGTCTGGCTCGTAGGCATGGGGACCCTCCTGGCCGGCATCATCGGCGTGAGCAACATCATGATGGTCACCATCAAGGAACGAACCAAAGAGATCGGCGTACGCCGTGCACTGGGCGCCAAGCCCTTCAATATCATCTCGCAGGTGATGAGCGAAAGCCTCGTCCTCACTGCGCTGGCCGGATTGTTGGGACTCAGTCTGGGAGTATTTATCCTCGACGTGGTGGACCGTATCCTGATGGCCCAGCCGGCTCCGGCCGACTCCGGCGAAGTCTTCTTTGCCCATCCCTCGGTAAGTATACAGACTGCCGTGGCGGCAACCGTCGTGCTGCTGCTGGCGGGGCTGCTGGCGGGGCTGATACCTGCCTGGCGGGCCATGAAGATCAAGGCCATCGACGCCATACGTGAAGAATAATTCATTTAAACAACGCATAGAAACATGAAGAATCGCATTTTTAAGAAGATACTCCGCGTCACCCTGTTGTCGCTTGTAGGAGTAGCCGTGCTCGGCACGTTTTACTTTCTGTGGAAGAAAGCGCAACCGGTTGTCACCGTCTACGAGATCGTGACGCCGGCACGCGATACGGTAGAAACCAAGACGGTGGCCACCGGCAGCGTAGAACCCCGGTACGAAGTGCTGATTAAACCGCAGATATCGGGCATCATCTCCGAGCTACAGAAAGAAGCCGGACAAATGGTGAAGGAAGGCGAGATCCTGGCACGCATCAAGGTGATACCGGAGATGGTACAGCTCAACAGCGCCGAGTCGCGCGTGAACCTGGCGCAGATCACCCTTCAGCAAATCGAGGAGACCTTCCGGCGCGACGAACGGCTCTTTGCCCAGGGCGTTGTCTCGAAAGAAGAGTTCAATGCCTCTAACGCCAACTACCTGAAGGCAAAAGAAGAATACGCCAACGCCCAGAATGCTTTGGAGATCATCCGCGACGGGATCACCCGCAACTCGAAGGTGACCAGCACGACGCAGATACGCAGCACCATCACGGGGATGATACTCGACGTGCCGGTGAAGGTCGGTAACTCCGTCATACAGTCGAACAACTTCAACGAAGGGACGACCATCGCCTCGGTGGCCGACATGAGCGATATGATCTTCCGGGGCAATGTGGACGAGACCGAGATCGGCCGCATCCACGAAGGGATGCCCATCAAGCTGACGATCGGCGCCATGGAGAGCCGCATCTTCGACGCGACGCTGGAGTACGTATCGCCCAAGGGAGTCGATAAGAACGGCGCCATACAGTTTGAAATCAAAGCCGCTATCTCCATCCCCGGCGACGCCTTCATCCGCGCCGGATACAGCGCCAATGCCGAGATCGTACTCAAGCGGGCCGAAGACGTACTGACCGTACCCGAAAGTACGGTTGAGTTTCACGGCGATTCGGCCTTCGTGCAAGTCCTCCGGCAGGAAACACCGGAACAGATCTTCGAGCGGCATCCGGTAACGACCGGCCTCTCCGACGGCATCAAGATAGAGATCAAAGAAGGCCTCGCCGCCGCCGACAAGATACGCGGAGCAGTGATCGACCCGAATAAGAAGAAAGAATAATCCCCACAAGCCGCAAAGTCATGAAAGTGAAACAATACCTACCCCTTATCGGCCTCCTTTGCAGCCTCGCTGCCGAAGCACAGGACCACCTCTGGACGCTGGAAGAATGTGTCCGACACGCTACCGAGAACAATATCGACCTCAAACAACGCCTCCTTGAGCAGGAGACCCGCGAGATCGAAGCAAACACCGCCCGCAACAGTTGGCTGCCGAACCTGAACGCCGGGATGGGGCAGAACTTCGACTTCGGCCGCTCGCCCTCGAAGGACGGGGTGATCGTAGACCGCAACTCGGCCAATTCGTCGGCCTACCTGCAAGCCAATATGCCGCTCTTCGACGGCTTCCGGATCCCACACACCATCGCCGCCCGGCGGCTGGACCTCCAGGCCGCCATCGAATCCCTCCACAAGGCCAAAGACGACCTGGCCATCAGCATCACCTCCTACTACCTGCAAGCGCTTTACAACAAGGAGATACTGAACATTGCCGAGCTTCAGATCGCCCTTACCGGCGAGCAAGTCACGCGGACGGAGGCCCTCGTGGAAGCCGGCAAAGTCCCCCTCTCGCAGCTCTACGACATTCGCGCACAGCGCGCCAAGGACGAAGTCACCCGCACCGAAGCCCGCAACAACGTCAAACTCTCCCTGCTCAACCTGGCCCAATTGCTGGAGCTTGAGCGCAGCGACGCCGGATTCGACATCGCCGCCCCCATCCTGCCCGATCCCTCCACCGGGCCGACCACCGACATTCCCATGCCGGACGCCGTCTATGCCAATGCCGTCGCCCTCAAGCCCCAGATAAGGGAGCAGGAACTCCTGCTCGACAGCCGCCGGCGAATGCTCCAGGTCGCCCGGGCAGGCTATTTCCCCCAGCTCAACCTCAACCTGAGTTACAGCAATGGCTACTATCATTACTCCGGAGCCGGCGACATCAGCAACG
This sequence comes from Tannerellaceae bacterium, assembly GCA_031271045.1. Lineage (GTDB taxonomy): Bacteria > Bacteroidota > Bacteroidia > Bacteroidales > Tannerellaceae > DFXE01. Next base: position 17,538 of record JAISWO010000023.1, on the reverse strand, counting down.
TCCCCTTCAGCGACCAGTTGAGGCAAAACGAACGGAAGACCATCGGCCTTAGCCTCAGCATCCCTATCTTCAGCCGCTTTGAGGTGCGCAACAACGTACGCACGGCGCGCGCCGGCATCCTTTCGCAGGAGCTGAGCGTAGAGAACGCCAAGAAGGTGCTTTACAAGGAGATACAGCAAGCCTACCTCAATGCCGTTGCCGCGCGTGAGAAGTACGCCGCCTCCACCGAGTCGGTCGAAGCCGGCCGCGAAGCCTTTAAATACGCCGAAGAGCGCTACGCTACGGGCCGCAGCACAGCGTTCGAGTACAACGAATCGAAGACCAAATACGCACAAAGCCTCTCCGAGCAGGTACAAGCCAAATACGATTTCATCTTCCGGAGCAAGATTCTGGACTTCTACAACGGCAGACCTATTACCCTCTGATTTAACGGAGAAACATCTATCAAGGCACAGCATGGTGTTGTGACCAGGTGCGTCATAGCGTTATGACCAGGCGCGTCACAAGCTATCGCCTTAGCCAGGGTTGGGGATTTTGTTTTTGTCGCTCTTTCCAGAGTTCGAAGTGGAGGATGGTGGCGTTGTCGTTCTCGCTGTCGGTATATATTTTACCGAGGGGCTGGGCGGATTTTACTTCTTCGCCCTGCTTGACGTAAACTTCGCTCAGGTTGCTGTAAACGGTCAGGTAATTGCCGTGGCGGACGATGACCGAATTATTGTATCCGGGCTGGACGAAGATGGTGGTTACTTTGCCGTTGAATACGGCGCGGGCATCGGCGCCGGAAGTGGCTTGGATGTCGATACCGTTGTTGACGATGCGGACGTACTTAAGGTCCTGGTGCTGCTGCTCGCCGTAGAGTCCGGTGATGGAGTATGCGCCGGTAACGGGAGCCGGCAGCCGTCCGCGGTTGGCGGCAAAGTTGTCGGAGAGGCGTTTTTCGTCTCTCGTCATCGCGTATCCGCCTTTGCTGTCGGCTACGCGTTTGTTTTCGGCCTCTTTGGCTTTGGCGGCGGTTTCTTTGCTTCTCTCTTCGCGTTCGCGAGCGGCTCGAGCTTCGGCTTCGGCTTTGGCCACTTCTTCGGCGATTTGTTGTTCGATCTGCCGGTTGAGGGCGTTGGCTTGACGTTGTTTCTTTTTGAGGTCGTCCTGGAGGCGTTGTTGTTTTTTATTCAGTTCGTTGATCTCTTTCTGTTGGGCGGCTTCTTCTTCTTCCAAGGTTCGGGTTTCCTGTTCGCGGGATTGGAGGAGGGTTTGTTTCTCGCTACGGGTTTTCTCGAGTTCTTCCCACTTGGCTTTGACTATTTGCTGCTTTTCGGATATTTCGGTTGCCTGCTTTTTCTGCCAGCCGGCATATTCGCGCAGGTATCGCATCCGGCGGAAGGACTGTGAGAAGTCTTGCGCCGAGAAGATGAAGAGCAGTTTGTCCTGGGCGGTAAAATGCCGTTGCAGTTTTTGCACGGAGGCGCCGTAGTTGGAACGTTTGGCGCTGAGTTCTTTTTCGAGTGAGGTTATTTCGGAGCGTATGCCGATGATTTCTTTGTCGATAAGGTTGACCTCCTGGTTGAGCAGGGAGATGACCTGCCTGCGTTGCCGGATGCGTTGGGAGAGGAGATTCAGGCGGTTGAGGGAATTGCGGGCCGACTCGTTGGTTTCGGCCAGTAGGCGGTTGGCGAGTTCTATTTCGTTCAGGGCGGCCTTCCGTTGGTTTTCGAGTTCCCTCACCTTGGCCGATTTCTGGGCGGAAACCGTCAGGACGGCCATCAGGCACAGCGCTATGTAGACAAATCTCCTCATCTTTCAATGGTTCACGATCCGAGCCCTTTGATGATTTCCGCCCAGGTAATGCGTTTATACCTTTCGGGGATAGGGAAGGAGGCCACTACGGGGACGTCGCGCTGTATGCGCGAGAAGGTGAGGTTCATCTCCCCGGCCGGTGTTCCGTCGCGAAGCAGCTTGGCTTCCATGTGCATCGGGAAGGTTTGTTCTTCCATCAGGCGGAAGTCGCTGTACTGCCATTGCAGGAGGTAATGATCCGAGGGATCGGCGACGTTGGTAGAGAGCAGTTTCTCTTCGCCGTCTGCGGTGAAGGCATAGAGCAGTTTCATCGCGTCGCTGATCCTGGCCCGGGTAGCCGCCCGGTCTTGTTCGAGCGTAAAGCGCCCGTATTGCATGGGGGTAATCTCCCGTTCGCCGGGGATAAAGATCTGGTTGGTGAAGAGGGCTTGCAGGTTGTAGAAGTTGAAGCCGACCGGCACCGCTTCTTTCAGGTCGGCGTAACTTTCGAGCACATAGCGTCTGTTCATCCTGTCGATCACTTTCACGCTGTCGATACCGAACTCCACCCGGAGGACTTCTATTCCGGCGAATGGCTGGACGGAGAGCTGGAAGACACTGTCTTTTATCATCCGTATGTCGACCCTTGAGGAGAGTTCCTTCCCGGGGAGATTGAGTTCAACCCGCGTCCTGGCCGAGAGCGTGCGGTAGTGAAAGGCCTGCTTGCGGACAGAGAAGAAAAAGGCTTCGGCTTCTTTGCTGACGTTTGCCTCCCTGACGGCGACCGTCCTCGACGTCCTGCATCCTGCAAGGGCGAGCAAGAGCAGGAGCAGGCTTAGCGCGGAGATGGTTTGGGGTCGTATATGGGGTTTATTTTGCATTGGGGTCTTCGATATAGGTTCTTTCGTTTATTTTACGGTCCAACACGTCGCTTTTCTTGCCTCTTTCCCGGGCCTTCTCCCATTGGATGACGGCCTCCTCCTCCTCTCCGGAGAGGAAGAGGATATCGCCATAGTGATCGAGCAGTTCCGGGCTTTGGGTATCGTCTTTTTTCAGGGCGCTTTCAATGTAGAACTTCGCCAGCGTATAGCTTCCTTGCTTGAAGAATATCCAGGCGTAGGTATCTAAGTAGGTTGCATTGTCGGGTTCTAATTTGATGCACTGAGCGCTCATACGTTCGGCCTTCTTCAGGTCCTTGTTGGCCAAGGAGAGGAAGTAGGCGTAATTATTCAGCACCAGGATATTTTTATCGTTCAGTTCCAAGGCTTTTTCGTAGGCTTCATAGGCCTTTTCCGGTTGTCCGGCCTGATGTTGGATATCGCCTATCTGCGCGTAGAAGGTAGAGAGGAGCTGTTTGTTGTCGGACGGTATGATGCGGAGACCTTCGTTGTAGACTTCCAGGGCTTTGTCATAGTTTTGTTCCTGGAAGTAGCCAATGCCTAAGTAGAAGTAATATTCGGAGGCTCCGGGGAAGAGTTCGATGCAGCGGGTACAAAGTCGGATGACCTCTTGGCTGTCTTGTTTTTTGAGGGATATATCGAGCAGTTGTTGCCATGCGCCGGCGTTGGCCGGTTCCATTTCTGTCACTAATTGATATTGGAAGCCGGCTTCGTCTGTCTTTCCGTTTGCTACCAGGAGGGCTCCATACATGAGTCGGAGTTCTGTCTTTTCGGGATGCTGTCCGATGAGGGTTTCGAAGAGGGTTGCGGCATTTTCGGTTCCCCGTTGCGACTGTTGCAGGCGGAGGATGTAGCGCGAGAGGATGGCTACTTTGGTTTCTATGTCTAAGTTATCTTTCACCAATGCGGTGCGTATCTGTGTTTCGGCCGCCTCTTTATCGTTGATTGCCTCGTAATAGTTGGACATGGCAACGATGTAATAGGGGTTTTCGGAGTCGATTGCGTAGGCTTTCCGGTAGGATTCGTAGGCTTCCTGCGTTTTCCCTTTTTCCAGATACAAGTCGCCGATGATAATGGGGTATCTCGCCTCCATCGGGAATTTGCCGGCGAGCTTCTCTACTTCCTTAAAGGCATTTTCCGGTTCTTCCAGCAGGCTGTACAGTCTGTATTTCTGCATAGAGATGCCTTCATTCATTCCTGTAATCGACTCGAGGGTATCATAAGCGCGGATGGCGTCGCCGATTTCGCCTTCCTGCGTCAAGGCGTCGGCCAGGTAGTAGTAGAGTTCCATTTTCATTGGATAGCCGGCGATCAGTTCTTCGTATGCTTCTACGGCTTCGCCATACATTCCGAGGTTGCGCAGGGTGGTAGCCAGGGTCATTTTATACGTAAAATTACCGGCGCCGTAGCGTACAGCTCCCTTGAGCATTTCAACCGCCTTGTCCGGCCGGTCCAGTTGCAGGTAAAAAGAAGATAACTCATACAAAAGCGGGGCAGAGGTGGAGTCGATGGCTAAGCAATGGGTAAATAGTTCGAAGGCGGCATCATATTTGCCTGCATTTTTGAGATTCAGCCCTTCGTAGAAGAAGTAGTCAAACTTCCGATTCTCTTTCGCGTCTTGCCCTTGGGCATTTATAAAAAGGAGTAAGCAGAGAGATATCAGCGCCGCTTGCCTGGCAATGTGTCGGTTATTATTATTCATTGGATCCGAATTATGCAGTAAAAGTACTGAAATTAATGATAGCCGCTATGTCCGAAGCCTCCGGCTCCCCGTTGTGTTTGGTCCAGTGTTTCTACCGGTTCCCATTCTACGCGGCCATGAGCAGTGACGATCATCTGGCAGATTCGTTCGCCGTCGTTCACCGTAAAAGGTTCGGAAGAGAGGTTGACGAGGATAATGCCGATTTCTCCCCGGTAATCCGCGTCAATCGTTCCGGGGGTATTGAGCAGCGAGATGCCATGTTTCAGCGCCAGGCCGCTTCGCGGACGCATCTGCGCTTCATAGCCTTCGGGGAGGGCGATATAAAGTCCGGTAGGGATTAGTTTCCGTTCCAGGGGACGGAGGACGACGGGCGCTGTAAGGTTTGCGCGAATATCCATTCCTGCCGACAAGGGGGTGGCATAGGAAGGGAAGGGGTGATGGGATTTGTTTACGATTCGGACTTTCATCATTGAACGGCTTTAAGGCTCATGTCGAGGCTTTTCACCGAATGGGTGAGGGCGCCTGCGGATATATAATCGACGCCTGTCTGGGCGTATGCTTTCAGGGTATCGAACGTGATGCCGCCGGAGGATTCGGTTTCGTAGCGGCCGGCAATGCGGCGGACGGCTTCGCGCGTATTTTCTATACTGAAGTTGTCGAGCATGATACGATCTATGCCGCCGGTTTCGAGGACTTGTTCCAGTTCGTCGAAGTTGCGTACTTCGATTTCTATTTTCAGGTTCAGTTCTTTTTCTTCCAGGTAGCGGCGGGCGCAGGCGATGGCTTGCGGGATACCTCCGGCAAAGTCTACGTGATTATCTTTCAGGAGTACCATGTCGAACAGTCCGATGCGGTGGTTCACGCCTCCGCCGATGCGTACGGCTTCTTTTTCGAGCATCCTCATTCCGGGCGTGGTTTTCCGCGTATCCAGGATACGGGTATGCGTTCCTTCCAGTTCTTTTACGTAGCGGCGCGTCGTGGTGGCAATTCCGCTCATCCGTTGCATCACGTTCAGCGCCAGGCGTTCGGTTTGGAGCAATGATTGTATTTTCCCTTCTACAGTGAAAGCGACGTCGCCGGGTTTCACTTCGGTTCCATCCTTTATATAGACGGTCATCTTCAGTTCCGGGTCAAAATGCCGGAAGATGCGCCCGGCTGTTTCCACGCCGGCCAGTACGCCGTCTTCTTTAATGATCAGCCGGCTCTTGCCTGTGGCCGAGGGCGGGATACAGCACAATGTCGTCACGTCGCCCCCGCCGATGTCTTCGGCAAAGGCCAAGCGGATCAATTCATCAATCAAATGGTTCATGTTGCTTGTTTTATTCGATTCGTACGGATTGGATAATGATTTTTTCATTTCCGATACGATAGGTAATGTTTACGCGAAATTCCCCTTGCGAGGTCAGCAGTTTGGCAACTAAGAAGCCGTTATCTTTTTTATCCGCATTGTGCAGCGTTGTAAAATCAGACGGCTTGTTGGAACGGAGAAAAGAATTAAGCAATGCCACAGCTTCGTCCGCATTGCATTTCTTCGTTGCACCGGGGATAGCTATATCGACTTCCTGATCCATAAGAGTAACCAAAGGCGCCACATTCCCGGCCCTGAATGTAGCAGATATAGGACTTACATCAACCGCCTGTGCAAATAAAGAAGAAAAGACAGCAGCTAAAAAGAATACAATTCGTGCCATAATCTACCCTGTTTTAAAGTAAATAAGCGCAAAGGTCAACAAAAAATACCAGTTTAGCAACTTTACGACACAAATTTATATTTTGAATCCCTTTCCCTTATGTTCGGACGCCCGGCTGCCGGCTCCGGCGCCTATATCGGAATATATTTCCTCCTGCAACTTGCAGGAGCATCCATACTGGAATATATTTCCCCCTGCAACTTGCAGGAGCGTCCATACTGGAATATATTTCTCCCTGCAACTTGCAGGAGCGTCCATACTGGAATATATTTCCCCCTGCAACTTGCAGGAGCATCCATACTGGAATATATTTCCCCCTGCAACTTGCAGGAGCATCCATACTGGAATATATTTCCCCCTGAAACTTGCAGGAGCGTCCATACTGGAATATATTTCCCCCCGCAACTTGCAGGAGCGTCCATACTGGAATATATTTCTCCCTGCAATTTGCGGGAGCGTCCATACTGGAATATAATTCCCCCTGAAAAAAAAACAGAAAAAAAGGACGCATTAAAATTAAATGTATATATTTGTGGCCAATAATAACAAGGATTTGCACCCGATTTATTCACATAATTTAAACTATTATTATATGATCGCTATTCAATTTCACACCTCGTTCCCCGGCAAACTGCGCAATGCGGAACATTTCGATATGTACAAGAACATACGCGACGCTATCGCAGCAAGAGCGCTCAAGCCGCTATCCCTGCTGACGCCATGGAACGCCTTCGACCGTTCGTTTGCAAAAGAAGACGTCATCTACAAGCGGTATTTCCACAAGATAGAGACCCGCCATGTGACAGAGGCGCACGAGAATCGAAGAATAAGAACCATGGGCCTGAAACGGACCCTCGAAGCCGGGACGTACAACATCGACCCCCTGATCAAAAAGGCCGCCGAAGATCTGTTGGAAGTCATGAACAATTATGCCGACATCCTGCGCTCCCCTATGACCGAAGTCACAGCCATGATCTTCAACATGATCCAGGACATGGAACTGCCGAAATACGCCGCCGACAGCGCATTAGTACCGGGAGCCGCCGCCACCATCGCACTGCTTGAACAGGCGAACAACGCCTTTAACGAACTTTACCTCGAACGCACCGGCAAAGAGGAAGACATGAAAACAGAAGGCTCTCTCTCCGGAGCGCGCCGGCAAACGGACTTCGACGGCGGCTACCTCTTCGAAGCCATCAATACGTTCTACCACGCCAACGAGATGTCACACCCCAAAGACCCGGAAGTGAGCGCCGTACTCTCCGCAATCATCCACGACGTCAACGCTATTATCCACCGCTACGAGGCGATCTACGCCCGCCGCAACCCGAAGTGGCGCCCCGGTAGCAGCGGCAAACCCTCGACTCCCGGCGACAACGACACGATTCCCTCGCTGACCATCTCGTCACAGGCCATCGTAGGCGAACGCATGGCCCTGCGCGCAAGCGACGCCGCCACCTTCGCCTCCATCCTCTACCCGGCAGCCGAAGACGGCGTCGTCCACATCATAAGTCCCGAGACGGAGACCTTCGTCGACTTCCCCATTGCCCGTTTCGAGATGGACGTCGACAACGTGACCCCCATCGGCCTCTTAGTCGAACCCCCGGCCGCCAACGAAACCTTCGACAAGCCCTTCTATGGCTTCGACATTGCCGAGACCAACGTCTCCACCCAAGACGGCGAAACCCTGGCCACCCTTGAAGGCGTCAAATACCCCTCGATGACCCGCGACGACTGAAAAAAACCCTCCCCTGCACCCGGCCGAGTTACGCCGATGCAGGGGAGTGTTTTTGATGGAGAATCCGGGAATGGAATCAATAACAATCAACTATTCGTGTCGCAATGCGAGCGGCGCTCATTCCATATTCATTCCTTAAATACTTTTGACTTCCAACGATACAAGAATACGTATCGTTTAAACCAATTCTTATTTGTATCGCTTTTTCGCAGGTCGGAATTTCTGCCAACACTTCAGATATGGCGCTACCAAATCCTCCAATAATATTATGTTCCTCAACCGTCACGATCCGTTCGTACTCTTTCGAACAGTTTCTGATCATATCCTCATCTATAGGCTTTACAGTAGGAAAAGTAAATACCGCCGGATCGATATTTTTGTCTTTTAATAATGTTACGCTTTCCAAGACTTCGTCAACAATAGCTCCGGTAGAAAAGATGGCAACACTTTTCCCCTCTTTAATTTTTATCGCTTTCCCAATCCGGAAATCTGTAAGCTTATCATGAATCCTTCTCTCACCTCCCCTACCCAGGCGCAAATAACACGTACCCGGTTGTTTATACATCGCCCAAGTAGCGGCTTCCGCTTCCATCAAATCCGCCGGCGCCAGAACAGTAACGGAAGGCAAAGCACGCATAATGGCCAAATCTTCCGTTGCATGATGACTCATTCCCAAAGCGCCATACACAAAACCTCCACCAACGCATACGATTTTCACATCCGCATCATGGTAAGCACAATCATTTCTGATTTGCTCCAAACATCGGAGCGTGGAGAAATTGCCGATAGAGTATGTAAAAACGACCTTACCGGAAAGTGCCATACCGGCAGCTATTCCCGTCATGTTTTGTTCCGCTATACCGACATTAGTAAATTGAGCAGGCAGTTGTTCCCAATAAGGTTTTAGCACGCCAAAGCCCAAATCTCCTGTCAGTAAATGCACATTCCCGTCGGCTTTTGCAATCTCAATCAACGTTCTAACAAATGTATCCCTCATAGCTGTTGTCCTCTAATTCTTTAACTGCCGCTTCGTATTCGTCACCCTGCGGCGTTCGATAGTGCCACAAAATATTATTCTCCATAAAAGACACACCTTTCCCTTTTATCGTATGCGCTAATATTAATGTAGGATTTCCGTTATCGAATGGAGTATGGAAGGCGTCTTTTAATTCCAAATGATTATGTCCATCAACGTTCAGGACATTATATCCGAACGCCTCGAATTTCTTGTCTAAAGGATTAAGAGATAAGGTATCTTCACAAAATGTCAGACTCTGCATTTTATTATAATCAACAATAACAGTCAGTTTATCCAATTTATGATGATGTGCAAACATGGATGCTTCCCATACGGCGCCTTCATCACATTCCCCATCCCCAATAACGACATAGATACGATAAGATTTCCGATCTAATTTAGCGCTCAACGCCATTCCCACCCCAACAGACAAACCATGTCCCAAAGAACCTGTTGAGAAATCAACCCCCGGGACCCCCTTGTGTGAGACATGACCGGATAAACGACTTCCATTCGCATAATGAGTTGCCAATTCCTGTACGGGGAAAAACCCTCTCTCCGCCAACGCCGCATATATAGCAGCACCGGCATGACCCTTACTCAAAATAAACCGATCCCGATCTTCTTTCTTCGGACTCGAAGGATCTATTCTTAAAATGTCTGCATATAGTACGCCAACAATATCCGCAACCGACAATATCGCACCAATATGTGAGCCCTTCGACAAATGCGTCATTTCAACCCCATGCCGCCTAATCCTCCACGCAAGTTCCTGACTATTCATTGCTTCTTAAAATTCGAAATAAGTAACAACTTCTTTATCTCCTCATCACTCAATCTGAATGACATGGATTCTATATTCGACATGAGTTGCTTTTCATTTTTAATACCAACTATGACAATACTTTCTTTCAAAAAATCCAAAATAAATCGAATCGCAATAGAAGGAATAGAATGTAGGGTATATTCTGAAATTTCCCTCAACAAATCCACTATTCTTAGATTATGTAATAGTTTATCTCCATGAAAATTAGCATATATACTACGAGAACGTCTGTCGTTTTGACTAAAAATAGAATCTTGTGTATATTTACCCGATAATATACCTTGCCCTAAACTTCCCCAAGTCAATGGAGTAATATTTGTTTGCTTTTGAAGTTCTAAAATAAGAGCCTCATTTTTCCTGTTAGCAAGACTATATTCGTGTTGAAAGGAAACAAATTTTTCATTAAATGATTTCAATTCGTCAAGTTCATCAATAGATGTGTTTGACAATCCAAAATATCTGATCTTCCCCTCATCTTTTAACTGTGAAAGGGACTCAACAATTTCGCTCATTGAAGTTTTGCCATCACGATAATGCACTTGATATACGTCAATGTAATCTGTGTCCAAACGCTTTAAACTTCCTTCAACAGCTTTTCTGATCCACTTTGAGGAATTATCATAAAGAGTAATGCCATTTTGTATCCTAACTCCAAATTTAGTGGCAATGACTATTTCATGTCGATGATTTGCTACCGCTTTCCCTAAAGTCTCTTCAGAAGAACCTAATCCATATATATCCGCCGTGTCAAACATTGTTACTCCATGATTTATAGCAGACTCTATAGAACGTATCAAATCGCTATGATTGACGTCGCCCCATCCGTATCCACCAAGCGGACAGCCTCCCATACATAATCGGGATACTTTCAGTTCCGAATGTGATAAAGTCATATATTCCATCATACAAATATTTTAACAACTTGTCTAACTACTTTTAATGCTGTTTTTAGAAACAATCTTGCATCTAACAAAAATGATTGTTTATCGACATATTCCAATCTCAAACGATTTTTATCATGAAAAACATATTTCTCATAATATTCATCCGCATTCAATGAGCCGACCACTTCATCAAGAGAGATATATTTTAGAGAACTAATATCCGTAATCCCCGGTCTGACGCTCAAAATTCTTTTTTCTTCCGGAGTATACTTAGATGTATATGCCAAGATTTCAGGACGAGGACCCACAAAACTCATATCTCCTTTAATGATATTAATTAATTGTGGTATTTCGTCTAATTTAGTTTTCCGAAGAGTTTTTCCGACTTTCGTAATTCGTGAATCATTTAAAGCAGTCGTACTTCCTCCAATTTTATCAGCATTTACTATCATTGTTCGAAATTTGAAAATCTCAAACGGAATATCACGATACCCTCCTCTTAATGCCCGATAAAAAACAGGCCCTCTCGAATCTATTTTAATGGCAATTGCAAGCAAGAAAAACAAAGGTAAAAGCGCAAACAAACACACCAATGCAAAAAGGAAGTCAATGCTTCTCTTAATTATATTATTATATATATTCATTCTTATCACATAAAGCTAAATCATAACGAATATTCACAAAAACAAGTTGGTCATTCTTTTATATATAGTATTTTGATCCAATAAATCAGATACTAATTGTTTGTTGTTTTCTTTCCATTTGTTGTAAATATGCCAATTAGAACATACTTCATAAAGCGCTTCAGACAGGGTATAATCTGAAAAATTAAAATTCAGGCCAATTTTGTATGTTGAAATCATATCTGCCGTTTCTCCTGGCAAATTATTTAACACTAACAAATTCATAGCTACGTAGTCATTAAATTTATAACTATGAACCACTTTTGTTTTTTCCTTGAAGGAGTTAATACCAATATCACAAAATGAAAGATATTTGAGATAGTCATAATAAGGCAATACCCCTGTAATAGTAACGTTCAAGTTACATTTTAACAAAAGAGATAATATTTGTTTCTTTTTCTCGCCACCACCTACAAAAAAGAACTTATAGTTTATCTTCTTGTTTTGAATATAGATAAGAGCATTTATTACTGCTTGAAAATCATAACTGTTTCCAAGATGTCCCCCATAACAAATCCATAATTCATTTTCGGGTTTATCTAATTCTACGGTACTCTGAGAAAGAAAACTATTGATTCTCATTTTGTCAATACCCAGATAAGTATAATTTGATAGAGCAGCAGGATTAAAGCATTTAACAACTTTCATATACTCTTTTGATTCTGCACAGATCACATCTGCATAAGCATACGCCTTTTCTGTGATTTTCCTCCATGGATAAAAAAAGATTTTCAATATTCCATAGAACCGACTGACCGGACATAGTGATTCCGGCCATAAATCAATGACATCAACAACAAACTTGATATTATTTTTTCTACAGAATTTTCCGCATACGTATGCCGATGCAGACGTCGGCATCACGCAATATAAAACATCCGGTTTAAAATCCATTCTTTTTAATTCCAACCGCAATTTTATCGCAAAAACAATATGGCTAACGATTCTGTTTATTGATAAACTTTTTTTATAGGGTGGTACATGAATATATATTCCGGAAGGTAAAGTTTCCAATTTCTTATACGTTCTCGACCAGTGATCAAAGTCGGAAGTTATGAATTGTAGCGCATTGCCTGATAATGCGGAATAAACTTTTGAAAAACGGTTATTGCTTTTATTGATTATGTCGCCAAATGCTGATACTAAAAGGATATTTTTAACTTTATTTTCCATGAACGATAGAATAATCGGATTAATAGAAGAACTCGATAGTAAATTCGGTAATAGAGTGAATATGGAGAAATATCTTTAGTTATGTTAGAATCGTGCCTTCGATAGTTTATCAATGGCTTATTATAATACAGACATTTTCCATTAAATTGAGCCAACAGTCCAATCCATATATCATGCATTACCGTATTTTCAGGAAATGGCAGTGCGAAATCAAGAATATTCTTCTGAAAAGCCATACAACAACCTCTATATGGATTTTGAAGTAAATTCCATAACAAGGCATGATTTAAAAAAGTAAAATCCTTACAATTTGAATTTTTGACAATATTTCCAGTAGCATCAATTATATTACATTTACAGACAATCAAAGATATATCGGGATATCTTACAAATAAATCCAAAACTTTACCGACTCTTCCCTGCAACCACTCATCATCTTGATCTGCAAGGAATATATAATGACCTTTTGCATATTTTAGCGCGTTTTCCATATTATAAGTTGGGCTATGAAAAACGTTATTTTTCAAAAGAATAATACGGGAATCATTAAAACTTTCTATTATAGCAATCGTAGAATCTGTGGATGAATCATCCGAAATGATTACCTCATCATCAACAGACAGTTGTTCTAAAATGCTTTTTAACTGTTGTTCAATATATTTTTCACCATTATAGGTGATTATGCAAACAGAAACCATTTCAACAAAATTTAATCTGTTATCTTCTTTTAAAGTAATATTTAATTTTGTACAGGCAATAAACAAAGATGTTCGTTTTCCCCACGCTAGAACACATTTCATATGCAATTTTATTCATTTTTAGAATTGATATGCAATGCTTTATTTTATCTAATATATAATTAGTTGGGTATATTGGAACGCCACAAACATTTTGGGTGTGTTGGCGATAAAGAATGGTTTGTTCCTTGATAGGGATTATAATTCCTCCTGTATAGAGTACTTTTAATGCAATCCAACTGTCATGAAAAATTGCTTTTGAAGATACCGGAAAAGAAACCTCTTTTGCTTTTTGATTAATCATCATCGTACACCCGGTAACAAAATTACAAATGCACAAGTAATGAAACGAAGATTTCAAAATATCGGGAAGAAGGTGTGCGGCTTCCCACATAGACGGGTGAATTATTTGAAGATTATTATCTACAACCATTAAATCTGTGTTTACAATAATTGACTTGTCGAAATTATCTTGCTCCGCTATTTTCATTTTTTTATATGTAATTTCCACTTTAAACGGCAGCCAAACATCGTCATGGTCACAAAACATGTAGTAGAGAGCATCAACATGTTCAAGTAACCAAAAGAAGCTATTTTTTGCTCCCCTGTTTTTATTTTCCGATTTGCACAGTACAATATTTGAGTGTTGTGAACAATATTCTTTTATGATGTTTAATGTTTCATCCGTTGAGCCATCATCTCGAATGTAAAGTATCCACTCTTTGTAGGATTGATTTAAAATCGAATCTATTTGTTCGCAAAGATATTTCTCACTGTTATAAGTGGAAAGTAGTATTGCAATTCTATTATCCATATTTTTACTTGTGTATTTTAATGCGTTACCACTAATTCTTTTGTGGAGGATGAATGATAATTGATATTTTCATGCTGGTCTTTTAAAGCAAAAGAATAAGCGCATGCTAAAACGATCATACCCGTAGAACTAAAAAGAAGAGGATTTGTGCCTCCAATAAACAAATAAGCCAAATAGGAAATGAAGAACGGGAAAAATTCAGGCAACATATTTTTTCGCTTATATGCAATAATTAATGGCAAAAACCATAAAAAAATTATTACCCCACCCATAAACAATCCAAACATCCGTATTATTTCCATGTATGATAATTCTGATTGAGGAACATACGTCCCTGCGCCTGTAGTGTAGTATAAACTTCCGGGACCTTGGCCTAACAATAAAAACAAAGGATGGTCTTCCAGCAATTGTATAATGCTATTCTGATGTTCTGATTTGATGAAAACAGAGATTTCTTGATCTTCAAGAAGATTTTTCGTCATTATAACTGCAAAAAAAAGAAAACATATTGACAAAAAAGGTACCACAATGTGCCACAATTTACTTCGATTCATTCGATAAATTATCATCAATAAGGTAACCAAAACAGCGCTAAACATATTTGCTCTTGTTCCGGACAGTATTAATGTTACAAAAAATAAAATCGCAAGGAAAAAATTCCTCCCACTTTGTTGAGAATTAAGTACTCGGTATAAAGAAAATGCTAAAGGAATAATTAAAATAGGAGATGTTTTATAGAAAAAACGTACAAGTTCATATCCCAAAAATACCCTGCGACTTATCATAATAAAGTTCTCGCGCGAAGATATATACTCGTATATTTTGGGTTCAAATGACATATGGTATGTAAAAATAATCGCAATAATGATAGTTATAATTGAAATTAATATAGCGCCGGTTGTAATTTTATCCAAAAAATCAAATTTTTGAACAAATAAAAGAACAAATAAAAATAACAGCATTTTAAAATATCCTATTGTAAATGCCATCTTAAATTCACTCTGCTGACATAATCCAAAAAATAAAGAAAGAATAGAAATAAGAAAAAACAATCCTATAATACCCCACATTGGTGCAAGTACTTTTACATGGTATATCACGCAGGATAATATAAAACAAATAAAAACAAGCTCTTTTACTCCCAAAATTGTATTTGTTGGATCTATCATCACCACAACAACTAATAAGGCAAATAAAAATCTACAAATCTTTGGGGTATCTTTTTTAGCCATTTTGTTTGAAATATTCACCATATAACCTATCTTATATAATCTGAATTTAAATTTTCCGTATCTCTGCTATCCGATGATCCCACGTATTGAATATTAAATTTCTCTTATGAAGATTAATTTTTTCCGGTGACAAGGAATCATTCTCAAAAAATGTCCGAATGTTGTGCAAGTAAGTTTCAAAAAGCACCACGTTTTCCTTTTCGGAGCCATTATCAATAACACAAATCGTGACAGGGCTATATTTGCTTTTGAGCAATGAATCCACACAAGCAATGGAGTCTTCCGCCTGTTGTAATTTAGGATTATTATAAATACAGGTATCATGAATATTTTAGTCTCGTCCTGAAAAATTAATAGGTTAATACTGATGATTCTCGTTTGAATTTGAGCTGTCTCTATATAATTGGACGCACTTATTTTCATTCTCCCTATTTTAAACAATTACGGACAAATATTTAAGCAAATAAAGCATCAACCGATTTCTTAAATTCTATATTAAAATTGCATTGGCGAACCTTTTCATATCCTCTCATAGCCAAAGCTGTTCTATATTTTTCATCCATAAGGATTTTCATGGCATCTAATAATTCCTGTTTATTCGTTGGGTCAAAAAATATACATTCTTCTCTATTTTCCAATATTTCATGCAGACCGCTATTCTTTGTCATAATAACAGCTTTTCGGGCAATCATAGCCTCCAATGAAACCAAGCCCCAAGATTCCAATAGAGAGGGAAGAACAAAAACATCAATGCTATTGTAAAAAGAAGACACCTCCGACACATATCCCAGCATCGTCACATGAGATTCTAACGAATAATCTTTAATGAGCTTTTTTAACCCGTCTTCGTCGGTACCACTACCTCCAATTATCAATTTAACATTGTTATGAGTACGTGTTAGTTCGTAAAACGCATTTAGCAATAAAATAATATTTTTCTGTTTGTCAATACTCCCCAAATATCCAAAAACTATGTCATTGTGGAAATAAACATCTGTTATGTTTATTTTTTTTGTGGGATTATATATAATTTTACTCTTTTCAAAAGATTTTGGCAGTTGTGTTTGCCATTGCATTTTTTGGTTTTCAGAAATAAATATCACCGTGTTTTTTTTATACTTAAGAAAAATCCAATATAAGATATCTGGATATTTCGTCCATCCAACACTTTCATGAAAGTGCCAAATGTGAAGTTTTCTGGTTAAAATAGCAGCCATTATACCGATGCAATTAATAGACGTGTTTGAATATATGATATCTATCCGCTCTTTTTTGACATGATATATCAACGTTAACATACTATATAAATTAAAGAATATTACAATTATTGAACGAAAGAGAGAACCGCCCCAACATTTGTACGGAAGACTAAAGCAATGTGTAATCCCCATATCACATAACCTTCTCTTAAATAGAGATTCTTGTTTACCGATAGGTTCCACAACGAATACTTTTTTTTCATTTCCACCTAAAAAAACTGTATCTATGATTTGAAGCATTACTGTTTCAGCTCCAGTGACATTTCTTGTGTGATTTATGAATAATACTTTTTTCATTTTAGGATATTTGAAAAATTTTAAGGAGTATTATTTTCTCAATTAAACCAATGCATAAATTTATCTTGAATTTCTTCTCGTTGTTTTTGTAAATATGCATTTATAGGTTCGTATGCTATTGATTTGTTCAATTCTTGTAAACCTGCAGTAATAATACGTTTATTTAAATTCAAACTGTTCAAAAGAGAATGTATTCGGTCATTCTTTTTGGATGCTTCGCCTTCTGCTAAATAAACTCCAAATTGTTTATTAAAAATGATAGAAAATATTGAACCATGAAAAGAATTGGTTAATACATAATCTGCATTTGTCATCAGAAATAACCATTCTTGAATGGATGGATACATCTTCCAGCAATTTTCGTCAATTATGTCGTTTTGTTCTCCTCCAATCGGTATATAGACTATTGCAAGATTATTCTGTCTGGCAAATTGCTTTATTTCATTGACGATATCAGTTTTAAAAAAATCACCTATACTATATAATAATAAATATTTTTGAGGGAGTTTGTATTTTTCTTTGCCAATATCTGAAAACAGGAGTGAATAATCATATTGAGTTAATAATAATGTAGGGTCTGGCACACATAGGGCATTTGTAACACCAGCTTGCTCACATATCTCCACACCACTTGTTTCACGTACTGTCACAACTTGAAATTTGGGTAATGATTGCTTTATTTTGCTCAAGAAATGCACAGATACACTTGGCGACCCAAAACTTGGGGCGTATGCAATGCGTGGAATTTTTGTATCAACCCATTCTAAAAAACAGATTTTATTGTATCCTATTAGACTTTCGCTCCATATCTG
>JAISWO010000018.1 GCA_031271045.1 Tannerellaceae bacterium | reverse complement strand
GGTCATATGGCCATCAGGAAAGAACAACGCTGTAAAGGAGCGGGATACAATCCGCGGCTATATTATTATAATGGACAGCAAGGGGTAAAAGAGCCTCTTTTGGCCTCTTTTTTACTTTTTCTGCTTCTCTCCTCCTCCTCTCTTTCCGCTAAAATCTTCTCTCCTTCCATTCATTTTTCTTCCTCCATGCAAAAAACTTCATAGTATAAATTGGTCTCTATGGATAGATAATTAAATTGAAAGACTTTTTCAGTGGCTTAAGTGCAGCGATGGGGGGGGATTATAGCGATAGAGAGAACCGGACAGACCGCAGATCTGAATGTGAATAACACCCAATGAAGTATAGCGATTGAGGGTTAACGAAGCGACTGATTTCTTCCTTCCGGGCCGCCCGAAAGTCATACAGAAAAATATCTGCTCCTTCCGGAATTTCCGGAAGCTTTCCCGCAAAATATTTGCTCTCATCGCTCGGAGCGATAGCTTGCGGGGAAAAAAATATCCTTCCTGCGGCCGGGTCGCAAATGGGATGATCGTTTATTTCTTCCTTCTATAAGAAAGGAAAGGCTGTCGATGACTGATTTTTCTCTTTCCGGCTGGCCGGAAAGAGATTGAGACCGGTTTTTTCCCCGCATCCGCCGGAAGGTTGGGAGTAAAAAAAGGAGCAACCCCTTTCCGTTGAAAAGATGGTTGCCCGCTATTTGCTATTCGCTGTTCAGATGTTTGCTGTTCGTTTGGTGTCCATGTGCAGGATAAGATCAAGTAGTTTGTTGGAAAATCCGTATTCATTGTCGTACCAGGCGACCAACTTAACAAACGTCGGGTTCAGAGAGATGCCGGCTTTGGCGTCGAATACGGAAGTACGGGTCTCGCCGATGAAGTCGGAGGATACCACCTCGTCGTCCGTATAGCCTACGATGCCTTTCATCTCATTCTCGGAGGCGGCTTTTACCGCCCGGCAGATCTCGTCATACGTTGCCGGCGTTTCGAGGCGGCACGTCAGGTCTGCCACCGAGACATCCAATACCGGCACCCGGAACGACATCCCGGTGATCTTGCCCTGAAGGGAAGGTATCACCTTGCCGACGGCCCGGGCAGCGCCGGTTGATGAGGGAATGATATTCCCGAATGCCGCCCGTCCGCCTCGCCAATCTTTCATCGAAGGGCTGTCGACCGTCCTCTGCGTCGCGGTTGTGGCATGAACCGAAGTCATCAGCGCTTCCGCGATGCCGAATGTATTGTGGATGATCTTCGCAAGCGGCGCGACGCAGTTGGTGGTGCAGGAGGCATTCGAGACGATCGTTTCGTCTGTGTAGTTTTTCTCGTTCACTCCCATGACGAACATCGGCGTATCATCTTTCGGAGGGCCGGCCAGGACGACCCGCTTCGCTCCGGCTGCAATATGCGCCTGCGCCTTTTCCTTGGTCAGGAAGATACCGGTCGATTCGATGACGTATCCGACGCCGGTTTCATCCCATCGCAAACTGGTCGGGTCTCTCACGGAGGTGGTACGGATTCGTTGGCCGTCGACGAGCAGATTGCCGTTTTCTATGCCGACATCTCCGTCGAAGCGTCCGTGCACGGAGTCATACATTAATAAATAGGCCATTTCTTCCACTGGGATCAGGTCGTTGATACCGACGATCCGGATGTTCTCATACTTGCGGGCTGCGCGAAGCACCAGACGTCCGATACGTCCGAACCCATTGATAGCGATTTTAATTGTTTTCATACCTTATATGTTTAATCTGTTTGATATTAATTGATGTATCTATTCCCTGCAAATGTAGTCCCTTCACCATTGACAGGCAAGGACATATTATGTGCAGATACTGCCATTTGCGGCAGAGTGATTATATTTGCCGGAAAAAGTACCGATGAATATGCAGGGGAAGATCAAACATATCGTTATACTGGTGCATCCCTATTCTACGCTCCTGAATATATCGGCTCCGGTCGAGGCCTTTCAGACGGCGATAAATCATTTTGACCAGGTGGGCCGGGACGTTGGTTTTACTTATCAACTTCATATCGTATCCGCCGATACAAACCATACGGTCGGCATGTCGCCCGGCGTAGTCCTCACCTGCGAAAGCTCGTACAGGGAGATCACCTATCCGGTCGATACGCTGATCGTGGCAGGGGCGCCGCGAAAAAACGGGGTTGCAAACGACGTGCTGTTATGGTTGAAAGAACAGTCGCAGACCGTGCGCCGTATCTGCGCCATGTGCGCCGGGGCCTTCATCCTGGCAGAAGCAGGTGTTTTGATAAACAAACGGGCAACGACTCATTGGATGCTTTGCGAAGAGATGGCGCGCACGTATCCGCAGACCATCGTCAACCCGGAGGCTATTTTCGTAAAAGACGGCAATGTCTACACCTCGGCCGGAGTGACAGCTGGCCTGGATCTGGCCCTGGCTTTTATCGAAGAGGATTTGGGCCGGACGTTTGCCCTCCATGTGGCCCGTATCATGGTGCTGTTTTTAAAACGACCAGGCAACCAGACCCAATACAGCGCCATGCTGGAATCGCAGCAGACCGATCATCAGCCCCTGAACAACGCCATCCGCTGGATCTGCGATCATTTGCAGCAGCCGGAGATCACCGTCGAACAGTTGGCCGCCCAATCCCGGATGAGTCCGCGCAACTTTGCGCGGGTCTTTGTCCGCGAACTGCATATAACGCCTATCAAATATGTCGAAAAGTTGCGCCTCGAAGCTGCCTGCCGATACTTGACGGATACGCGGCTCAACATGGACGAGATAGCTCGCCTCTGCGGATGGAAGAATTCCAACAATATGAACCGGATCTTCCTGAAAACGTTCAACACCTCGCCGTCGCAATACAGGAGAAATTTCAGTTCTTCTTTCAGTTGAAAAAATAAAAAGCATACATTTGCTCTGGAAAATAATCAATCGTGGAGAGACGGATCAAGATAGATACGAAAAAGAAAGCAATAGCGGCGGGGCTGTTCGCCCTTCTGCTGATGATACCTGTCGTCTTCAAGTCCGTCCACATCCACTGCGAGAGGCATTGTTCCGAAGCTTCGGACGCCGTTCATCACGATTGCGACAACTGTCCTGTTTGCCAGTTCATGTTGTCTCTCTACATCGAAACGCCCCCCACCGCCCCGCTCTCCGTCCCAACATTCGCTCTCGTTACTCCCGCACTCCGGCGGGCAACGCCATACAATCGTTCGTATCACTCACCCTCTCCACGCGCACCGCCGTCTGGCCATTGCGCTTTGTGATTCCATCATATCAGTAACCATAAAAACAACAAACGAAAACAGACATGCTTGCAGGAAGATTTTTTCCAGCAATGTTTGCGCTGTCGTGGTTTATGTTGTCTGTTGATGCGCAGCAGGCTGATTCGACCGAGGTAAACATACGTCTGGAGGATGTCATTGTCCGGGGCGAGCCTTACCGGAAGGTTGTGACGCGCGCTTCGGCCCTGCCCATGGAGGTGGCCGGCGAGCGATTCTTGCAGCAGCATTTCACAGGCAATCTGACGCAGACGCTCGAACATTTGCCGGGCATCCACTCGATGGATATAGGTTCGGGATTTGCCAAACCGGTGATCCGCGGGATGGGCTTTAATCGTATCTCCGTAACTGAGAATGGTATCAAACAGGAGGGACAGCAATGGGGAGCCGACCATGGCCTTGAGATAGACGCCTTTCGCGCCGAACGGATAACGGTTCGCAAAGGGCCAGCCTCGCTCCTGTACGGAAGCGATGCCATGGGCGGAGCCATCGAGATAATTTCGCTCCCCGCCCCAGACGTCAACTGTTTGCTGGGCGAGGCTGTGCTGCTGGGCAAATCGGTGAATGCGACGTTGGGAGGCTCGCTCATGCTGGGCGTCAAGCATAATGCCTGGTACGCCAAGATGCGCTTTTCCGAACAGCATTTCGGCGATTACCGCGTACCGGCCGATACGATCGTTTATCTCACCCAGCGGCTGCCCGTGGCTCGAAGGCTGAAGAATACCGCCGGCCTCGAACGCGACGTCTCGCTCTATGCCGAATACCGGCAGGGTGCTTACGGGGCGGTTTATGCCGTCAGCAATGCATATCAGAAGGTGGGTTTCTTTGCCGGAGCGCACGGCATTCCCGACGCCTCGCGGCTGGACGACGATGGCGACTGGCGCAATATCGACCTGCCCTATAGCCGGGTGAACCACCTGAAGGTTTCCTCGCGACAGCAATATACGATCGACGGGGGACAACTGACGTGGGACGCCGGCTTTCAGCGCAACGACCGCGATGAATGGAGTCTCTTCCACACACATTACGCCGGGCAGCTCCCGCCGGAGAAAGATCCCGACCGCGAGCTTTTCTTCTCGTTAGATACCTACGCCTCATCGCTCAAGCTGCGGCTGCTACGGTCGACGTGGGAGCATACGGTCGGCTGGGACGTGCAGTACCAGCAAAACCGTATCGGGGGATACGCCTTCCTGTTGCCGGCTTACCGTCGCCTGACGACGGGATTGTTCTGGATCGCTTCCTGGCATCTTCGTCCCGGACTGACCCTGAGCGGAGGACTCCGCTACGATCGCGGGAGGATAGACTGTGAGGCATACCTCGACCGGAGCTACGACGTCGACCGACGCATGGACGATGTGTCCGGCTCGGCCGGTGTGGTCTGGACGCCTGGCGAGGCGCACCAGCTCAAGGCCAACATCGGACGGAGTTTCCGCCTGCCGTCGGCCAACGAACTGGCCTCGAACGGTCTTCATCACGGCGCCTTCCGCCACGAGCAGGGTACGCCCTCGTTGTCGTCCGAACAAGGATGGCAGTGGGATGTCGCCTATGCGTATGAGGCCCGGGGGCTGTCGCTGGAGGTGTCGCCTTTCGTTGCCTGGTTCGGAAATTATATTTACCTAAAGCCAACTGGTGAGTGGTCGTCGCTGCCTCATGCGGGGCAGGTTTACCGCTATACGGGCGCCGAGGCGGTGTTCGCCGGGGCGGAAGTTTCGCTATCCGTCGATCTGCTGCGCTGTTTGACGTATGATATGACGGCTGAATATGTGCATACATATAATGTAGACGAACAAATACCTTTGAGCTTCTCCCCTCCGGCCTCGATGCGTCATACGCTATCGTGGACGTTGCGGGGCCTTGAGGCCTGGGTCGAATGTCAAAGCATAGCCGCCCAGTGCCGTACGGCGCGCAACGAAGATCCGACGCCCGGGGCCAACCTCCTGCACGCTGGGGCCAACTTTTCCGTTGCGTTCTGCGGGACGCGGGCGCAGCTTGCTCTCTCGATCCGTAACCTGCTGGATACGGCTTTTTATAATCATCTCAGTTTTTACCGGAAGATAGAAATCCCCGAGCCGGGACGAAACTTCCAACTCGTTATTAAAGTACCTTTTAAAAACAATTAAAATGAAAGTATATTCTTATATTTTGATCTTTTGCCTGACGGCAATTTTTCCCCTCTCTACGGTTTCATGTGACAAAGACGGCGATACCGTCAAACCGGTTATCAACCTGATCGAACCTGCAGAGGGCGACGTCCTCGTGATCGGCGAAGACGTGCACTTCGAAATGGAACTCTCCGACAATGAAATGCTGAAGGAATACAAAGTGGGTATTCATCACAACTTTGACGGACATTCCCACAGCGCCACCCGCGCCGACCTGGAACCTTTCCTCTTCGAGAAAGTATGGGATGTTTCGGGCAAGAAGAATACCTCCGTTCATCATCACGAGATTGTCATCCCAACGACGGCCGCCCCGGGCGACTATCACCTGGAGGTGTACTGTACCGATGCCGCCGGCAACGAAGCGTACATCGTACGCAATGTTGAGCTGGCTTACGAGGGTGGCGATCATGATCATGATCATGAAGGCGACGACTGAACCGTCTGGTGTCGGGCGACATGTGTTTTGTCTATTTTCAGGCGATCAGCCAGTGCTGAGGGTGCGTTCGGCATAGCTGAATGCGGCGCCGATTTTGACTAAGTGGCGTCCGTCGGCGATATAAGGGATCAGATAACTTTTGTCGTCGATTTGTTTCAAGGCGTCTTCGGCCGTACCGTTACCAGCCATTTTGAACTCAAAGACATAGATTGTGTCGGCGGTTTGGACTATGGCATCGGCGCGGCCGCGGGCGCTTTGTACTTTTGTCCGGACGAATTGCCCCCGAAGGATGAGGAGCAGGTAGAAGACAAATTGATCATAGTGTTCGTCTTTGTTTTCCGTCATATCGTGCGATGCTGGCATAGGCTTCGCTCATACTGATGTCCTGCAATTGGTTGAGATCGCTGAAGATGCTTACCTTCGAGAATTTTGTGACGCCCGTCAGGAAAACAAAGCGCAGGTAAGCGTTGGTGGCGAGAAAAGTTAATGTCAAGACAGAAGAATCCCTTGCAAAGGCATTTGACTGCCCATGCAAGGGTTTGAATGTCCGGGTGGTGTTTTTTTGAATATTACGGAATGATATTTGTTTACCGGTTTGGATATTTATTGCCCCGGGTCGATCATTTGGATGCTTCGTCGGATGAATTTGCTCAAGGCTTCGCCTTTGAGCATGCCGTTGCTGAGGAGGGCGAGGTCAATGAGTTCGTGCACTAGACTGTTGTCGGCAGCGTATTGTGCCAGGATGACGTTGCGTAAACTGTTGAGTTCTTCGAGCTTGCGATTGGTATTTTCCAGGTCTTCTTTTTCTTCGGCGGATATTTCTTCGTCTTTCTTTTGGTCCTGCTTGCTGCGAAGGTCTGTTTGCCGGGCTTGCCATCCTTTGATGTCGGCGGTGATGGGGTCGAGGGAGGCGGCGCAGGCTGTTTCCTGGTCGGCGATCACTTTCTTGATCAGGGCGTGGTCGGTGTTGAGCACGATATTATAATTGTCCGGCATTTCTCCGTAGAAGGCCATACCGGGTTGCATGGCAGACATTTCGCGCATGCGCCGGATGTATTCGCTTTGGGTAAGCATCACGGGGTTGGCCTTTTCGCCGAGGGCTTCGAAGGAGATGTGGAAGTCTGTTTTCTCGGTTTTCGGCGCCTGGCTCCGGAATATTTCCTGGAGTGCGCTGCGCTGGTCGCTGCTGAGTTCTACGTGTGTGGCGTCGTTTTTGCGAATGATATTGGCGGTTGTATCGCTGTCGATGCGTACGAAGCGGGTCTTTTCCAGTTTTTGTTCTAGTTGTCCTACGAGGTGTACGTCGAGCTGTCCGTCCATCAGGAGGATGCTGTAAGCTTTGTCTTTGGCGGCCTGGATGTAGCTGTATTGTTCTTCGATGCTGTTGGTGTAGAGGTAAACCAGTTGTCCGTCGTTGTCGGTTTGATTTTCTTTTATGAGTGTTTTGTATTCGTCGAGGGTATAGTATTTGCCTTCCGTATCTTTCAAGAGGGCGAATTTGACTGCCCGTTCGTAGAACTTTTCATCGCTCAACATGCCGTATTGGATGAAGAGTCGCAGGCTGTCCCATTTGTCTTCGAACTGTGGGCGGTCGTTTCGGAAGATATCCTCTAAGCGGTCGGCAACTTTTTTGGTGATATGGTTGGATATTTTTTTAACGTTCTGGTCGCTTTGCAGGTAGGAGCGCGAGACGTTGAGCGGGATGTCGGGTGAGTCGAGCACGCCGTGCAGCAGTGTGAGAAATTCCGGCACGATACCTTCGACCGAGTCGGTGACGAAGACCTGATTAGAGTACAGTTGTATCTTGTTCCTGTTGATATCGATATTGTTCTTTATGCGGGGAAAGTAGAGGATGCCGGTCAGGTTAAAGGGATAGTCCACATTAAGGTGTATCCAGAAGAGAGGTTCGTCCGACATGGGGTGGAGGTCGCGATAGAACTTCCGGTAGTCTTCATCGGTCAGCTCTACCGGCTTGCGCGTCCAGGCGGGCCGTGTGTCGTTCACGATATTATCTTCTTCCGTATCGACGTATTTGCCGTCTTTCCATTCTTGTTTTTTGCCGAAGGCGATAGGAATGGGCAGGAAGCGGCAGTATTTTTTCAGCAGTCCGCTGATACGCTCTTTGTCGAGGAAGTCTGTATTATCGTCGTCGATATGGAGGATGATGTCGGTGCCGGTTTCTTCTTTTACGGTTTCTTCCAGCAGGTATTCCGGGTTCCCTTCGCAGCTCCACCGCATAGGTACGGCTCCGTCCCGGCAGGAACGGGTAATGATTTCGACTTTCTTCGATACCATGAACGTGGAGTAGAATCCCAGTCCAAAATGTCCGATAATGGAAGCTGCATCGTTTTTGTATTTCTCTACAAACTCTTCGGCTCCGGAGAAGGCGATCTGGTTGATATATTTGTCTATTTCTTCCGCCGTCATACCGATGCCTCGATCCGAGACGGTGAGTGTTCCGGCCTTAGGGTCTACTGTTACCCGGATGGTCTGGTCTCCCAGCTCGCCCTTATATTCGCCTACGGAGGCTAGTGTTTTCAATTTCTGCGTAGCATCTACTGCGTTGGAGACGATCTCACGCAGAAAGATTTCGTGATCACTATACAAAAACTTCTTGATTATGGGGAAGATGTTTTCACTTGTAACCCCAATGTTTCCTTGTTTCGACATAATAACTATCTATTTTACGATTACTAATGATTTGAATTGTCAGCAGAAAGACAAAAAAAATGCCGGAAGGAAAATCTGACACTCTGTCTGCTTTCTCTTCCGGCCTTATGCCTACCTGCCGGTCAGGATCCGGCAGGGGATTGCAGGTTTACCACCGTGAGTTTCTGTTCTTCTTTGTTGAAGCCGACGTGGATGATATCGCCTTCGTTTATGGAGGCCTTGATGATCATCTCTGCCATTTCGTCTTCCAGATACTTTTGGATGGCGCGTTTCAGGGGGCGTGCGCCGAACTGCACGTCGTATCCTTTGGCCGCGATAAAGTCTTTGGCTTCTTTGGCGAGTTCCAGCGAGAAACCGAGTTTTTCTATCCGTTCGTATAATCCTTCCAGTTCGATGTCGATGATCTTATGTATGGCTTCCTTATCTAATTGGTCGAACATGACGATGTCGTCGATGCGGTTCAGAAATTCGGGGGCGAATGCTTTATTCAGCGCCTTTTGAATGACTCCGTGCGAGAACTCCTTGTCGATGGAATTTTGTCCTGCCCGGATGTTGAAGCCTATTCCGTGCCCAAATTCCTTCAATTGGCGGGTTCCGATGTTGGACGTAAGGATGAGTATTGTGTTTTTGAAGTCGATCCTCCTGCCCAGGCTATCGGTGAGTCGTCCTTCATCCAATACCTGGAGCAGGATATTGAATACGTCGGGGTGTGCCTTTTCTATTTCGTCCAGCAGGACGACGGAATAGGGTTTGCGTCTTACTTTTTCGGTCAATTGTCCGCCTTCTTCGTAACCTACATATCCTGGAGGCGCTCCTATCAGACGGGAGACGGCAAATTTCTCAAGGTATTCGCTCATATCAATGCGGATGAGCGAATCGGAAGAGTCGAACAGGTATTCCGCCAGTTTTTTTGCTAAGTGTGTTTTACCGACGCCTGTTGGTCCGAGAAACATAAAGGTGCCGATGGGTTTGTTGGGGTCTTTCAGTCCTACCCGGTTGCGTTGGATGGCTTTTACGATCTTGGAGACGGCATCGTCTTGCCCGACGACTTTCTTTTTCAACACATCTCCCATCTCCAGTAGTTTTACGTTTTCTGCCGTGGCGATGCGCTGTACTGGGACACCTGACATCATGGCCACTACTTCTGCCACTTTTTCTTCGTCTACGGTTTCGCGATGTTCTTGCAATTCCTGTTCCCATTTGGATTTTGCTGCTTCCAATTGCAGGAGGTAATATCGTTCCTTGTCGCGGAAACTGGCTGCGAGTTCAAAGTTCTGTGACCGAACGGCTACCAGTTTTTCTGTTTTGGTATTTTCTATCTTGGCTTCCAGTTCTTCTATACTTTTAGGGACAATGATATTGGATATATGTACGCGCGAGCCGGATTCGTCCAGTGCATCAATGGCCTTGTCGGGGAAATTACGGTCACTGATATATCGATCCGTCAGGGTTACACAGGCTTTCAGTGCATCTTCGGTATAAATCACATTATGATGTTCTTCGTATTGCGGTTTGATATTCTTCAGTATCTGCAATGTTTCTTCTGTCGTAGTAGGGTCTACGATTACTTTTTGGAACCGGCGTTCCAGCGCTCCATCTTTTTCGATGTTTTTGCGATATTCGTCCAATGTGGTGGCTCCTATACATTGTATTTCGCCTCGGGAGAGGGCTGGTTTCAGCATATTGGCCGCATCCATTGATCCCGAAGCCGATCCTGCGCCGACGATGGTATGTATTTCGTCGATAAAGAGGATGATATTCGGGTTCTTTGACAGTTCGTTCAGGATGGCTTTGATTCGTTCTTCAAACTGTCCGCGGTATTTTGTGCCGGCCACAATGGAGGCCATATCTAAGCTTATGACCCTTTTATCAAACAAAGTGCGTGATACTTTGCGTTGAATGATGCGCAGAGCCAGTCCTTCGACGATGGCCGATTTGCCTACACCCGGTTCGCCAATCAGTACGGGATTGTTCTTTTTCCTGCGGCTCAGGATTTGTGCCAGACGTTCGATTTCTTTTTCCCGTCCGACGATCGGATCTAAACGGTTATCGGCGGCTGCCCGTGTCATATCCGTACCAAAGTTGTCCAATACCGGCGTATCATTGGGTGATTTGGGTTGCGACGACGAGCCGGATCCCTGACGGGTTGATTCTTTCCGTGAAGATAAGTTCTCCTCGTCGTCATCCTCGTCGTCATCGGTATATCCATCGCTTATTTCTTCCGTTTCATAAACATCGGGGAGTGGATTCATATCAAGCATGCTTGCTAACTTATTGTAGGCTGTGCGATAGGTTATGCCTGCTTCTCCCAATATTTTGGCTGCCAGATTAAATTCTTCTTTCAGGATGGCAAGGAGCAAGTGTTCGGTTCTCGTTTCTTCGCTTTTAAATCCTCGCGCTTCGAGCAGACTCATGCGTAACACGCGTTCGCTGGTTTTGCTTATGACGATTTCGTTGCCGGCAACATATTCCGCATCATAAACGTTGCGGGTATCCTGTTCTATGCTTTTTTTAATATCAAGGATGTTGATCTTTAACTTGTATAATAGGTCGATGGCGTTTCCCTCGCCATCGCGAATGATGCCCAGCATAAGGTGTTCAGGCCCTATATAGCTGTTTTGAAGCCTCGTTGCTTCTTCCCTGCTATATTCGAGAACATCCATTAATTGTTTGGAATAATTACTTTTCATCTTATTCATGTAATAAACTGATTGACAAATATACTAAATATTGTTCACAGTGTATCAAAATCCATGCCATTGTTCGCAAAATCTGATATTTGCTTTAGATGTCGACATATATTTGTCAAAACAGTTTACATGCAAAAATGATATAGGTCTCTGTTTACTTGATTTTTGGTTCCCACGTGACTACGTTCGGCATGGTGTATAATGCCCGAAGTGCATCCTGTGAGTTAAGCCGTGGTGATGTAAAGCCGGTCCATATCATGAACCATGCGTACCGGTTCTGCGTTTGCAAGATTTCGGGAGTGGGGACATTGCCTATTTCGCCGAGCGCGATGAGTTTGCCTTGGCCCAGTTCGATCAGCTGGTCGTGATGGCTTTGCTTCCAGTCGTTGTTATAGATGTCGGTAGCCAGCACATCGACGTATTCCACGCCGGGAAAGAAAAGATCGTAATCGTAGGCCGTATCTCCGGGTATGTCGCGAGGGCCGTTGGCATTCCATACCCAGAGGAGGTTGTCGAGGTGATGGTAATTTACGTAGCGATCGTACATCATTTTCCAGAGTTTGACGAAACCGTTTTCCCCTTTGCGGTCTCCCCACCAGAACCATTCACCGTTCATTTCATGGTAAGGTCTCCATAGCACGGGTATTTTTTTTTCTTTTAACTGTTTAAGGTATTCGGCTACTTCGTCGGCTTTGGCCAGCCATCCGTTGTACATATCGGTTCCCGGGGTGATAAGTTGCTGCCATTCCTCATCGCTAAATTCGCCCTGGCATTGTTCTCTGAAGTTGGTGGTTCCCTCGTCCAACGGTCGTTGCGAATGCCACATGAGTGTAACAAGTCGTCCTTTTTCATATTCTCCGACAGCCAGGTCGATTACTTGCTGCAAATCCCATCCCATATCTCCACCAAACATCAGGGGAACTTTTCCTGATGCTTCCAGGATACGATCCAGGTCTTGTCTGTACCGTTCATGAGGAGTTAAGACATTGTGATGTTGGGCTGAAATGATTTTTCCTTCGTCCACCGATTTGTAGAGTTTGGCCAACAAAGCCTTGGCTTCGGGCGTAGCATTAGGGTTAACCGGTTTGAAATGTCCCGGTTGCGTAGTGCATGATAGCAGCAAAGCACATGCGATAATCGTAAAAAATACTTTTGTTTTCATGGAAAGTTAAATTTAAGAGATTGCTTTTTTTCTTTCCTGCGAATATACGCAAAATATATCTTGTAAAACAAACAAGAGCTCAATATCTTGTTTTTTTCTACTCTTTGTATTAACAGTTTGATAGTTGACGGTTACAAATAAAATATTACTTTTGCACCCATAACCACGGGGCTGACCGGTTTAGACAGCGGGTAGAAGTGGTTTGTAAGCATGTAGTGCGTAGTTGGCTTGCACTTAAATCTCAGACAACGAACAATTAACTGGCGAAAACAATTACGCTTACGCTGCTTGATCGAAGTATAGTAGATACATAGCTTAATCCCTGCAACAGTTGTGGGGACGTAACGTCACCCAGATGCTGTGGCTTCGAAGCGGTCTGAATAGGTGGCGCAGCCATATCGGAGATAGTTTAAAGTAGGCCTCGGCCTTTAAGCGAAACAAAGAGGATAAGGTTAGGGTTGGTAGCTTCGGTCTTGCCCTCTCCCGACAAACAAAGCGAAGATAAACATGTAGAAAGCAAATTAATTCCTCGTTTGGACGAGAGTTCGAATCTCTCCAGCTCCACAGCAAAACAATAAACTAAGGAAAATAAGACGTCCAAGCTGTTCTTTAAAGGTATGTTGATCTTGAGTATTAGTGTTATCTCATCGTTTTTGCTTGTTACGTTCGTGTCCATATTTCCACTTCCAGCTTCTTTGTCTCCTCTATTACAGTCTCTTTCACACGGAAGCCATACTGTTTCCGGAGTTCATAGCGCAGTTGAGTCTTGTCTCGGCGGCCTCTATATCTATGATCCATATCCATGTCCGCATCAGAAACATCAAGTATCTCTTTTATCTTTTGGTTCACATCTTCCATAAGATCACATCACGTGGTACTTGCCGGGCTTGGGTTGAATGATGTAGACATAGCATAGGGACTTTTGAGTGGGGAGATATGGCTTCGAAGCGATTGAGATGGGGTGTCAATGCTTTAAACAGGCTTGAAACGAGTAGATAACGAAAATCGGGGGAGGGGCAATAGGTTTCCGAAAAATACCATGCAGAGGGTATTTCTGTATATGGACGGGGCATATATCTTTGCGCGGTATGATTGAGTTGAGAAATATAAGCAAGGAATTCAGGCAGGAGGGTAGGGTGACGGTCGCATTGTCGGACGTTTCGCTGCATGTGCCGGCTGGTCGGATAATGGGTGTGATAGGTGAATCGGGGGCGGGAAAAAGTACTTTGATACGTTGCGTCAATTTGCTGGAAAGGCCGACATCAGGCGAGGTGATGGTCGGCGGCGTGAATCTGATGGACCTCAAGGCGGCAGAACTGGCCTGCGCACGTCGCAATATGGGGATGATCTTCCAGCATTTTAACCTGATGGCGTCGCGTAATGTGAGGGATAATGTGGCCTTTCCCCTCGAACTGATGAAAATGCAGCGGAAAGATATCGGGAAGAGGGTGTCGGAGCTTCTGCAATTAGTGGGGCTTGAGCAGAAGGCGGATGACTATCCGGCTCATTTGTCGGGAGGACAGAAGCAACGGGTTGCCATTGCACGGGCATTGGCAGGGAAGCCGGGCATACTCTTGTGCGACGAAGCAACCAGCGCCCTCGATCCGGCTACAACACGTACCATCTTATCACTATTGAAGGAAATTAACGAGGCGCTGAACATCACCATTCTATTAATCACGCACGAGATGGATGTCATAAAGGCTGTCTGCGACGATGTGGCCGTCTTGTGCGGAGGGAAATTAGTTGAGACGGGGTTTGAGGCATACTATAATATATAAATGTATACTGCATCATGTTTGATTTACTGTTGAGAGGGATAGGAGAAACGCTCGTTATGACGTTTGCGTCCGGATTTATGGGGTTTGTGATGGGGCTACCGCTTGGGGTGGCGCTCTTTATCACACGCAAGGGGCAGATAGGGGAGAATCGTATCGTGAATGGCGTCTTATCGGCTTTCATTAATGTCTTCCGGGCGATTCCGTTTATTATACTTATTGTATGGATGATACCTTTTACACGTATGGTGGCAGGGACGTCTATCGGAGTGACGGCTGCTTTGGTGCCTCTGAGCGTAGGTGCGGCGCCGTTTATAGCACGGATGGTGGAAAATAGCCTGCTGGAAGTGCCTGGAGGACTGATTGAGGCGTCAAGGGCTATGGGAGCAACACCTTTGCAGATTATATACAAGGTGTTGATCCCCGAAGCAATGCCTTCGCTCGTCAATTGTGTGACGATCACACTCATCACATTGGTTGGTTATTCCGCTATGGGAGGGGCTGTCGGCGCAGGAGGACTGGGGCAGATCGGTTATCAGTACGGATATGTAGGATACGATATGGTAACGATGAATATTGTCCTGGCCTTGCTTGTCCTGCTGGTCTTTGCCATTCAGGCGGCGGGGAATTATATATCAAAACAAACAGATCATAGAAACTAATGAAACACATCTTACTTATTCTACTATCCTTACTCTGCACCGGATGCCGGCAGGGTGCTAAGGATGATGCTAACTACATCCGCGTAGGCGTCGTCTCGGGGCCTGAATATGTGGTGGCCGAAGCAGCGCAGCGCGTGGCGCAAGAGAAATATGGACTGACCGTAGAGCTGGTTGCCTTCAATGATTACATCATGCCGAACACAGCTCTTTTTCAGACAGATATTGACCTGAATGTCTTCCAGACAACGCCTTTCCTGCTGGAACAGTCGGCTGCACGCGGATACCGCTTTGCTGTCGTCGGGAATACGTTTGTCTATCCTATGGCCGCCTATTCGAAAAAGATAAAGACGCTATCGGAACTGCAAGCCGGAAGTACCGTCGTCATACCCAATGATGCTACCAATGAAGGTCGCGCCCTCCTGTTGCTTGAAAAAGCGGGACTGATCCGGATCAAACCCGGACGGGGTTATACGCCTCGCCTGATCGACATTGAAGAGAATCCGCTCAATCTGCGCCTGCTTGAACTCGAAGCTCCACAGTTGCCACGTGCTTTGGACGATCGTCAGGTGACATTGGCAGTAATCAACAATAATTTCGCTGCCAAAGCCGGTCTCTTCCTTCGCGATGGCGTCATTGTTGAGGACAAAGACTCGCCGTACGTCAACCTGATTGTCGCTCGCGAAGACAACCAGTATGAAGAGAAAGTGAAACGCTTTGTCAAGGCATACCAGAGCGACGAAGTCAAGGCCGCCGCATACGATGAATTTGGCGAAGGCGCCATACCGGGATGGTAAGAAATGGCGTCCGGGTTGAAACAGCAGATCGCACGCAAGGCGCGCC
Organism: Tannerellaceae bacterium; assembly: GCA_031271045.1. Lineage (GTDB taxonomy): Bacteria > Bacteroidota > Bacteroidia > Bacteroidales > Tannerellaceae > DFXE01. Next base: position 21,270 of record JAISWO010000018.1, on the reverse strand, counting down.
GCGAAGGAGCCTCCCTCGTGGGCTTTGCACCCGTTGAACGCTGGGCGGAATTTGCCGAAACGCCGGAGGCATTTTATCCCCAACATGTCTTTCCCTTTGCGCAGACGGTCGTTGTGATGGCCGTTCCGATCTTTATTCCCGTGCTGGATACGACGCCTTCCATCGTCTATTCCGAATTATACAACACAACCAACCGCATCTTAGACGAGATGGCCTATCGTTTGGCTGTCTTTATCAACAACAAGGGCTTCCGGGCCGTCTCTTTTCCGCGCGATGGCTACGGTGACATATCCGTATTGATCAAACGGCCCGAAGCGGCCTTCTCGCATGTGCTGGCCGCCCGCTATGCCGGGCTGGGTACGATCGGCTTTAACCACACTCTCCTTACGCGGGAATACGGTCCGCGCGTCAGGCTTGTCTCCGTGCTGACGGATGCAGTCGTTCCGCCAGATGCGATGGTCGAAAAAGATCTGTGTATCCATTGTCAGTTGTGCAGGAAATGCTGCCCGACGCAAGCGCTCGCCGATACCGGCCACCCGATCGCCGCTATGAACAAGCAGCAATGCGCTTCTTACCACAAAATACTGAAAGATGAGCATCGCTATCCTTGCGGCGCATGCATCAAAGTCTGTCCCGTCGGCGCCGACCGACAGCTCTACGGACAGAACACATCCAAATATCTTCGCGAAAAAAATGCTTTAGACAAAAATCCCAACGATCCGACATACGCAGATTGGATACATATCCGTACCTTTGGCTCCATTAATTCTAATGATAAATAGTAGACATAATGGACAAAGGATTTTCTTCCCGACTCATTCACTTAGGTGAGCGGTTCGGCGAATCGGTATCGAGAAGCAAGTCGATACCCATCGCCATGACTTCCGTATTTTCTTTCGACGATGTCGAATCACTCGATCGCGTTTACGAAGGATTGGACAAAGGGTACATCTACACACGCAACGGAAATCCGGTGCATGACGCCCTGGCCGACATCATGAGCGGCATTGAAGAAGGAGAGGCCGCCCTGGCTTACGCATCGGGGATGGGCGCCATCTCGCTCAGTATCCTGGCCCATGTGCGCGCCGGCGATCATGTCATTGCGGCCTGGGCGCTCTATGGGGGTAGCTTCCAATTCATACGAAGCGAACTGGCGCGGTTCGACATCAGCGTCACATTTGTTGATCCGCTGAAGGATGATCTGTCGGCAGCCTTCCGGAGCAATACACGTTTGCTATATGTCGAGACCATCTCGAATCCAACGATGGAGGTTGTCGACCTCGAGGTCCTGGCGCAGGTAGCCCATTCGCACGGTGCCAAACTGATTGTTGACAATTCCTTTGCTACACCCGTTATCTGCCGGCCTCTCCTCAGCGGAGCAGACGTCGTGGTATACAGTGCTACGAAGTATATCGGCGGGCATAGCGACGTAACGGCCGGTATCGTAGTCTCCGACCGGGAAACAATCAACCGCATTTATGCTTCCGGACTTCTGTTCGGCCCGACGCTAAGCCCGTTCGACGGCTGGTTGCTGATTCGTAGCCTACGCACGCTGGAGCTGAGGATCAAACAACATTCGCAGAATGCCGGCAAGCTGGCCGATTACTTTGCAACGCATCCTTCGATCCGTACCGTCTATTACCCCGGACTTGCCGATTCGCCGACCCATGCCATCGCCAAACGGATCTTCAACAACGATTTGTACGGTGGTATGCTAAGCATTGATCTCGATGGCGGCGAGCCACAAGCCCGCGCCCTGCTCCGGACTTTGGAAACTATCAAATTCGTACCCAGTCTGGCCGGCGTCTCGACCACCACCTCCTATCCGGCCAAGACTTCGCACCGCGCCCTCAACGATGAAGAGCTGGCCAAGGTCGGTATCAGCAAAGGATTGATACGCGTATCCGTTGGCCTGGAAGATGCGGACGACATCGTCGCCGAATTTGACGCTGCGCTGAATAAAATCTATTAATCAATCACATAAAAAACACACATATTATGGCAACAAAAAAGAAAGGCGTAAAGAAAAACTTCATTTTGGATACCAATGTCATCCTGCATGACTATAAATGTATCGAAAATTTCCAGGAGAATGACATCTTCCTCCCCATCGTCGTTCTGGAAGAGCTCGATAAATTCAAACGAGGAAGCGAACAGATAAATTTCAATGCCCGCGAGTTTGTGCGCGAGCTTGATTCGATAACAAGCAACGACCTGTTCCTCAAAGGCGCATCCCTCGGACCGGGTTTGGGAACGCTGTACGTAGTGACGGGTGATAAATACCAGGAAAAGATAGCCCTGTCGTTCCCCGAACGGACGCCCGACCATCGTATACTGTCCTGCGCCATGAGCGTGGCCGAGAAATATCCCACGATGCAGACCATCCTCGTGACCAAAGACATCAACCTGCGGATGAAAGCCCGCTCGCTTGGCATTAAGGTTGAAGACTATATAACCGATAAGGTCATTGATGTCGATGTCTTTGCCAGGGCACAGGAAACATACGATCATATAGACCCCGACATTATCGACCGCATGTATAGTTCGACCGAAGGTGTCAATCCCGAAGAGCTGGGATTGAAGACAATCCTCAAACCGAACGAATGTTTCATACTCAAAAGTATACGCAATACCGTCCTTGCGCGCTACAATCCATATACGAATAAAGTCAAACGTGTGGAGAAAAGCATCAACTATGGCATCCAGGCCCGTAATGCGGAACAATCCTTCGCCTTCGAGGTGCTGAACGACCCGGACATCAAGCTCGTGGGCATCACAGGAAGGGCCGGAACAGGCAAAACACTGCTCGCACTGGCCGCAGCATTGAAGCAAGCAGGCGCTTATAAGCAAATCCTGCTGGCGCGCCCCATCGTATCGCTGGCAAACCGTGACATTGGCTTCCTGCCCGGCGATGAAAAGCAGAAAATAGCCCCCTATATGCAACCACTTTTCGACAACCTGAACGTAATCAAGGCCCAGTTTGCGCCCAATAGCGCCGACGTACGCCGGATAGACGAATGGCAGAAAAACAATCAGTTGCAAGTCGAGGCATTGGCCTTCATACGCGGACGTAGCCTGTCGGAAACATTCTGTATCATCGACGAAGCCCAGAACCTGACGCCTCACGAAGTGAAAACCATCATCACACGTGCAGGCGAAGATACGAAAATGGTCTTCACCGGCGATCTCCAACAGATCGACTCCCCATACCTCGACGCTCAGAGCAACGGACTGGCCTATATGATCGACAAAATGAAAGGTCAGGAACTCTTTGCGCACATCAACCTGATCAAAGGAGAACGCAGTCAGCTTGCCGAATTAGCATCCAATCTGCTGTAAACGCATCATCCAACACCTTGTGGCCACCACAAGATAGCCGATAACGCTTCATTCAGTACCTTGTGGTCGCCACAAGATCGAGAATGAAGCGTTTTCAGTACCTTGTGGTTACCACAAGATCGAGAATGACGCTTTGTTGGAGGTCTTGTGGTCGCCACAAGATCGAGAATAACGCTTTGTTGGAGGTCTTGTGGTCACCACAAGATCGAGAATAACGCTTTGTTGGAGATCTTGTGGTCGCCACAAGGTCCTTCCTTCTCTTATTCCACAAAAAATAGTAATAATTATACGATATGCTTGTTCTGCTTCACTGTTTTGTATACATAATCACATACAGGGATTTCCATATTCCCCATCTTGTGGAGAAGGGTCGAGGGAGAACTCACAATCCCCTCCAGGCCATCCGGTAAGCAAAAGAACGGATGAAAGAAATTTTTTTGAAAGTTTTTGCAATTTGCTATTGCAGATTCAAAATGTATATCTACATTTGCAGCGCATCATAGAGAGATGCAAATTAAATATTGCACATCATTAAAAACAATGTATCAATGACTCTTATCACCAGCTTTCTTGCGCTCGTACGACGTCTCAGAAACGCCGAGCATTTTGATTTGTTTGAGAGATTTGCCAGCTTTTTCCGGGGAAAGACCCTCCATCCTGTATCGCTGGCTCCCTTTTGTGTCACTTTTCTACAGTCCTTCGATAAGGAAGACCTCATCTATAAGCGTTATCTGCGGAAAGAAGACACGATGTTTGTCAAAGATCAGCATGAGAAACGTAAAGTGGCCTATATGTCACTCAAACGAACGGCCGAATTGGGCGCTTACAGCGACAATGCCCAGCTCGTGGCCGCTTCCGAGTCTATCATGCGCGTCATTAATAACTATAGCGATGCCTATTATGCGCCAATGACCGAGGCCACAGCACAGATACTGAACATGATTCAGGACCTGAAGCTGCCAAAATATGCCTCCGCCATTACCTTGCTTGGAGCAAGTGACGCCATCGAACGGCTCAATACCGAAAATGAAGCCTTCAAAGACCTCTACACGAACCGCGCCCTTGAATGGGAAGGCGAAAAGAGCGAAGGCAGCCTCACCAATGCACGTACGCAGACCGAGCAGGACTTTTCACGACTCGCGGAAGCCATCAACATCAGCTATGCCTTCAATGAGATGCAGCGCCCCAAAGATCCGGTCGTAAGCGCCTTCCTGTCGGAGTGCATACTTTTTATCAATTCATACATCCACCAGTATGAAGCGATTTACGCTCGTCGCAATCCCAAGTACCGTCCCGGAAAAGAGGATAACAAACCCGGCATACCGGGCGAAGATCTCCCCGGATACAACCTCCCCGAATTTATTGTCTCCTCCCAGGCCATCGTAGGAAGTAGCTCCGACGGCTCATCAGCCGGCACACATATGTCACTGGCTGTCACCGACGCCGTTGCCTTCGCTGCCGCCCTGTACCCGATTGCCAAAGACGGCGTTGTGAGGATCCTGAACCCCGAGAACGATACCTACGAGGATCTTCCGGTAAGCGATTTCCTGTTCGATACAGACGGAACGACGCCTGTTGGCCTCCTTGTGGCGCCCCCTGCCGCCAATGTGTTCTTCGATAAACCCTTTCAGGGCTTCGGCGATATACAGACCGTCGATGTTATCAAGGACGAAGAGACCCTGGCCACCCTTACCGGCGTAAAATATCCCTATACCATCATTAATAATTGATGAAACCGTATGATTATCTGATTGTCGGTTCCGGACTCTTTGGCTCCGTTTTTGCCCAATGGATGCACGAACGCGGGAAAAGATGTCTGGTAATCGACAAACGGGATCATTGTGGAGGAAACATCCGGTGTAAAAACGAAGATTGAAGAGCAGCGTCGTCCGCTTGGGAGTAAATTACTTCGATGATCGTGACTGTTTCGACCACATAGCCTCGAAAATCCTCTTTACAGGATGTATCGACGAATTTTTTGATTACAATCTCGGCCGCTTGGCCTACCGGAGCCTGCGCTTTGAACATGAACGCCTGGAAATGGAAAGCTATCAGGGCAATGCCGTCGTCAACTACAACGAAGCGGCCATCCCCTTCACACGAATCATAGAACACAAACATTTTGATTTCGGCACCCAAGCCTTCACCCTTATCACCCGCGAATATCCCCAACCCCTTTCTCCCGGCGCAGAGCCCTACTATCCGGTCAACGACGACCGGAATATGCGCCTCTTCTCCCAATATAAAGAATTAGCAGCCTCCCGTCCCGACGTCATTTTTGGCGGAAGACTGGGGCTATACGCCTATCTCGATATGGACGATGCCATTGCCGGTGCGATGGAACTCGCGCTGAACGAACTGAATGCGTCGCTCTGAACATGCGACATCCCCACCAGCCTGTCATAACGCCCGCCAAAGGGTCGGTAATAGACAAAGATCGCATACTCGTTCTCACTCTGATAATAATTGCCCTCCAGTAGCGACGTCTCGCCCTGCGACGAACCGTTGGGGACAAAAAGATACTGATAATTATAACTCCCCTGCTTCAAAAGGACAGCCTTTTCGTAGGCGCCGGCAACCGGATTATACTCCATCCGGCTCCTCTCATCGAGCACATTCCCATAAATTTCGCTCTGTATGTACACTGTGCCATCCGCAAAGGATTCGCTCTTGAGTGTGAAATGCACAATGTCGTAATCAGCCTCCGTCCCCGGATCTTCGCAACGGCTGCAACCGACCACAAAGCGCCCGTTCTGGTCTTTGTCATACTGATACGTCCGGCGGGCGCGCGAAATATCATTCAGCAACGTAACATGGTAATACGGATTATGAAACTCGATATGATCCACCCCGATACCATTATATGTATGACTCAGAAATTCGATCCGCCGGTATTCATTGCCCGCCTCAAAGATCAGGGCGCGATTCCGATCATACACCCACCGGTCCCTCAGGACAGACGTCGGCGCAAGGTTGGTCACAACATTATCAAGCCGCCGGTTCTGATAGACAAAAATCTTCCACTCAGTTGCCTGATACGAAGCCGCCAGGCTCTTGGGATAGACGCTGAACTCGACCTGCTGCCGCTCATTATTAAAATCCGTCATCGTGTTGCCCGTTACTCCGGCAGAAATATCGACCAGCGGCTCCACCACTGCAAAGCAAGCCTTCAGAAGCACCTTACCCGGCTCATTCTCGGCGAACACCGTGACGGCATAATTCCCCGATACCTTGAAGCGCACCTCATCATTGGGCAGCAAGAGGCGATAATTCGTATACGATGTCGTCGTTGCGATGGAGTTTGCAAAGTCGTCGATCGTCAATCCCTGGAACCCATCCATAAAATCAACCGGATTGAGCAGAGACGGCTGCCCGCCGGCATCACAATGCACAATCGAATAAGCCATCCGCCCATCCGCATGGAGCGCATCGAAATTGATTTCAATCTGTTTTCGTCCGTTCAGATCAATCACCGGAACCGAAAGCGGTTCCCCTGCGACGCACACACGCAGAGAATGTACCATATTGCTGTACACTGTGGTTTGAACCGGCTGCGCAAAAATGCCGCAACAGCCCATGAAGGACAGGGCGGAGAAGAAAGAGAAAATTCGTTTGTTCATTATTATATATTTATTTCTTTAATTTTTTTTTCGACTGTGTTACAACCATTAAAACATTTCTTATATTTGCGCCAAATTTACGGATAAACAAGTTAAATCGTATCATGGCAAATGTAATCAGAATTAAAAGAGGCTTAGATGTTCGGTTGAAAGGCAAAGCCTCCGAAGTATTATTGAAAGGCAGGGAAAGCGAAACGTATGCGATAGTCCCCGATAGCTACAACGGTATCACTCCCCGTGTTGTTGCAAAGGCGGGTGACAAAGTCAAAGCCGGCGCCGTCCTGATGACTGACAAGAATCGCCCCGAGATCAAATTTGTTTCACCAGTAAGCGGTGAAGTCGTAGCTGTCAATCGCGGCGAGAGACGCAAAGTGCTCAGTATCGTCGTAAAGCCCGATGCTGCACCCATTGCATACGAGACCTTTGAGAGGAAAGACCCCCTGTCATTAAAGCCGGCAGAGATAAAGGAAGCCCTCCTCAACGCAGGCCTGTGGCCCTTTATCAAGCAACGTCCGTACGACATTGTCGCCTCGCCGTCCGATACACCTCGCGACATCTATGTGTCGACCCACTATTCGGCCCCCCTGTCTCCCCGGTTCGGGTATATCGTAAAAGATCAGGAATCCGACTTCCAGGTTGGGCTCGACGCATTGGGCAAACTCACTCACGGCAAGATCTATGTAGGTGTCCCTAAAGGCGAAACAGCGCCCTGGAACGGCGTAGAAACCGTTGAGATAGAAGGCCCGCATCCCGTCGGTAACGTAAGCGTACTGATCAACTATACGAAACCGATCAACAAAGGCGAGATCGTATGGACGATCAACCCGGATGACGTCATCATCATCGGTCGCCTGTTCACAAAAGGCATAGCCGACTTCCGCCGCTTAGTTGCGCTGACCGGCTCGGAGACAACCGAAAGAGGCTACATACAGACCATCGCCGGCTGCACCATCCGGAGCCTTGTCGAAGGAAAACTGCTCGAAGGGAAAGACCGCCTGCGCATCATCAGCGGCAATGTGCTGACCGGGAAGAAAGTAAGCAAAGACGATTACCTCTATGCGTACGACAACCAGATTACCGTCATTCCCGAAGGCGACGGAACGCATGAGTTCTTCGGCTGGGCCACACCGGGATTAGAGAAGTTCAGCGTGAGCCGGACCTTCCTCGCCTGGCTGCTGGGGAAAAACAAGGAGTACGTGCTGGACGCCCGCATCCGGGGAGGGAAACGCGCCATGATCATGTCGAACGAATACGATAAAGTATTCCCGTTGGACATCTACCCGGAGTTCCTGCTCAAGGCCATCATAGCCTTCGACATCGACAAGATGGAGAACCTGGGCATATACGAAGTCGCTCCCGAAGACTTCGCCCTCTGCGAATTTGTAGATACCTCCAAGATTGAAATACAAAAGATCGTACGCGACGGCCTGAATCTATTGTATAAGGAAATGAATTAATAACAAATAAACTTACTATACATTGAAAGCGTTAAGGAATTATCTCGACAAGATTAAACCCAACTTTGCGGAAGGGGGCAAACTGGCGATGCTGCGCTCCCTGTTCGAAGGGATGGAAACCTTCCTGTTCGTTTCGAACGATACCTCGAAATCAGGCGTGCATATCCACGACAGCATAGACGCCAAACGTACCATGACAGCTGTCATCATAGCGCTGGTTCCCGCCCTGCTTTTCGGTATGTATAATACCGGCTATCAGCATTATTTGGCTATCGGTGCAGACCCCGGTTACTGGATGACATTTGTTTACGGATTCCTGGCGGTCTTGCCCATCATTGCCGTTTCCTATATCGTAGGATTGGGCATAGAGTTTACCGTTGCCCAGTGGAAAAAGGAAGAGATACATGAAGGCTTTTTAGTCTCCGGTATTTTGATTCCACTGATTGTACCGGTCGACACGCCACTGTGGATGATTGCAGTGGCAACAGCGTTTGCCGTCATCTTTGCCAAAGAAGTCTTTGGTGGGACAGGATACAATATATTTAATGTAGCGCTCATCACCCGCGCCTTCCTGTTCTTTGCTTATCCCTCGGCCATGTCGGGCGATCAGGTGTTTGTCCGTACCGGCACGACCTTCGGCATTGGGGAAGGAGCGACGGTAGACGCCTTCTCGGGCGCCACTCCGCTGGGGCAGATAACCATTGCATCGAGCGATCAGATCGGCTCCTTCCAGGCAGTAGACGTATTGGGACATCCGCTTAGCACCTGGGATTTGTTCATTGGATTGATCCCCGGCTCTATTGGCGAAACTTCGGTGCTCGCCATCCTGATCGGCGCAGCCATTCTGCTCTTTACCGGCGTAGCAAGCTGGAAGACGATGCTCTCCGTCTTTGTAGGAGGCGCTTTCACGGCCGCTCTTTTCAACCTGGCTGGCACGACGGTTGCTATGAGCGTATCGCCCTTTGATCATTTGCTTCTGGGCGGATTTGCTTTCGGCGCCGTCTTTATGGCAACCGATCCTGTTACATCAGCCCGCACGGAAACCGGCAAATATATCTTCGGATTCCTGATCGGCGTCATGGCCATCGTGATCCGCATCCTGAACCCTGGCTATCCCGAAGGAATGATGCTCGCCATCCTGTTGATGAATATATTCGCTCCGCTGATCGACTACTATGTGGTAGAAAGCAATATCAAACGACGCCTCAAAAGGGCCGCCGCCAAACAATCCTAAAACACCCAGATTATGAATAGAGACAGTAATACATACACGATAATTTATGCTTCCGTCATGGTGGTACTCGTAGCTGTGGTATTAGCGTTCACTTCGCAGTCCTTGCAGAGTCTCCAGAAGGAAAACGAAGAGAACGACAAACGCCAGCAGATACTGCGTTCGATCAACGTACAAATCCCGGCAGATGAAGCAAAAGCGAAATACGACGAATTGATAGAAACTTCCTTCCTTGTGAACGAACAAGGAGAAAAGATAGAAGGCGACGCCTTTGCTGCGGATGTGGCAAAAGCCTTCGGAGAAAAGACTTATCCGGTGTTTGTAGCCCGCGTAGATGGCGAAACCAAATACATCATGGCCCTGTCGGGCGCCGGACTCTGGGGCCCGCTATGGGGATACATCTCTGTGAACGATGACCGAAACACCATCTATGGTGCCGACTTCAGTCATGCGGGAGAAACGCCCGGACTGGGCGCCGAGATCGTAATGCCTTCGTTCAGCGGACCGTTTACCGGCAAACATATATTCATCAATGGCGAATACAAGTCGGTTGCTATCGTCAAACCGGGTAAAAGTGTAGCTGGGCAAGATTATGTAGATGGTATCTCAGGTGGCACCATCACCAGCCAGGGCGTAGATAAAATGATCTACGACAGCCTGCAAGGCTATGTTCGTTTTTTAACCTCACAAAATCAACAAGAAGATGAGATTATCAAATAAAAGTAAAGAAATACTGGCAGGTCCGTTTAGCAAGAATAATCCTGTCATTGTCCAGATGCTGGGGATTTGCTCCGCCTTGGCCGTAACCTCCAAACTGGAACCGTCGATCGTGATGGGTATTTCAGTGACGGTCGTCGTAGCGTTTGCCAATGTCATCATATCGTTGCTAAGGAATACGATACCGAACCGTATCCGCATCATCGTGCAATTGGTGGTGGTGGCCGCACTGGTAACGATTGTAAGCGAAGTGCTGAAGGCATTTGCGTTTGACGTAAACAAGCAGCTATCTGTCTTTGTGGGGCTGATCATTACAAACTGTATCCTGATGGGGCGCTTAGAAGCCTTTGCACTGGGCAACGGCCCCTGGGAATCGTTCCTCGACGGCTTGGGCAATGGTCTGGGATATGGGATCATACTGGTAATTATCGGCTTTTTCCGCGAATTGTTCGGATCGGGCACCTTATTGGGATACCAAGTCGTTCCCGATGTCTTCTATCAATGGGGTTATGTGAACAATGGCCTGATGATACTGCCTCCGATGGCGCTTATTGTCGTTGCCGTCATTATATGGGTGCATCGTTCGAAGAACAAAGACCTTCAGGAAAATTAATTGTTGATTCTATTAATAACAAATACAATGGAAGAATTATTAAGCACATTCGTGCGAGCCGTTTTTGTCGACAATATGATATTTGCATACTATCTGGGTATGTGTTCATTCCTGGCAGTCTCCAAGAATGTGAAGACGGCTTTAGGATTAGGTATCGCCGTGACGTTTATCCTCGTATGCACATTGCCTATCAATTATATACTTGAGAATTATGTACTGAAAGAAGGTGCGTTGAGCTGGCTGGGAGCCGGATACGAAGGAGTGAATCTCAGTTTCCTCTCCTTCCTGATCTTCATAGCCGTCATTGCTTCCTTCACGCAGTTGGTTGAAATGGTGATCGAACGTTTTGCTCCTGCCTTATACGCCTCGTTGGGAATATTCCTGCCGCTGATTGCCGTCAACTGTGCCATTCTGGGCGGTTCGCTCTTTATGCAGCAAAAGTCATTCGCCAATGTAGGCGTAGCCACGGTTTACAGTTTAGGTTGTGGCATAGGATGGCTGCTTGCCATCGTAGGAATGGCTGCCATTCGTGAGAAGCTGACGTATTCGAATATACCCAAACCCTTGAAGGGATTAGGTATTACGTTTATCATTACCGGTTTGATGGGTATTGGATTCATGTGCTTCTCCGGTCTTAAAATTTAGTATTAACGCATTAACGAAATAACAGATGATTCTATTAATGTCAGGCGGACTTACCATTGCAGCGGGAGCAATTGTCTTCTTGTTGATTACGCTTATCTTAGTCGGTGCATTGTTGTATGCCAAAACCAAACTGCTCCCATCAGGCCAAGTGGAGATGGTTGTCAATGGCGAAAAGAAATATGAAGTTCCATTGGGAGGTACAGTGCTTGGTACGTTGCAGAGCAACGGTATCTTCCTGTCTTCAGCCTGCGGCGGAAGCGGAAGCTGCGGACAATGCCGGTGCCAGATACCCGAAGGCGGCGGTAATATCTTGCCTACCGAAGTAGGCTTCTTTTCGCGCAAGCAGATAAAAGACAACTGGCGTCTGGGTTGCCAGACTAAGGTGAAAGAGGATATCCAAATCATTGTTCCCGAATCGGTCTTCGGCGTGAAAGAGTGGGAGTGTACGGTGGTGTCCAACCACAATGTGGCTTCTTTTATCAAAGAATTTACCGTGAAGCTACCGGAAGGCGAAGTGATGAATTTCCAGCCGGGGAGTTATTCGCAGATCCTGATTCCCAAATTCGATATGTTGTACAAGGATATTGATGTGGACGACCGCTTCAGAGAAGAATGGGATAAGTTTAAAATGTGGAACCTTGCCTGCAAGAACGAAGAGGAAACCATCCGCGCCTATTCAATGGCCAATTACCCGGCCGAAGGCAATATCATTACCCTCAACGTTCGCATCGCCACACCTCCCTTCGACCGTACTACGGGAACATGGAAAGCCGGCATCAAGCCCGGTATCGCTTCCTCGTTTATCTTTACCCTCAAGCCGGGAGATAAAGTGAAAATGTCAGGCCCTTACGGCGATTTCCATATCCTGGATACACAACGCGAAATGCTATACATCGGCGGAGGAGCCGGCATGGCGCCCCTGCGCGCTCATCTGCTGCACTTGTTCAACACACTGAAGACAACCAACCGCAAGGTGTCCTACTGGTACGGCGCTCGCTCGAAGAACGAAATTTTCTACGAAGAAGACTTCCGTGCCATCGAAAAGGAGTTCCCCAACTTCAAATTCCACATTGCCCTTTCCGAGCCACGCCCGGAGGATAACTGGACTGGCTACGTGGGCTTTATCCACAAAGTCATCCTCGACAACTACCTTTGCGATCACGAAGCACCGGAAGACATCGAATACTATATGTGCGGCCCCGGTCCGATGTCGAACGCCGTGAAAGTCATGTTAGACAGTCTGGGCGTACCGCCCGAAATGCTGATGTTCGACGACTTTGGGGCTTGAAAGTCAAACAGGGAATGATTTTATAGCATACATTTAATATCAAACATAAATTAAAATGAAGAGAAGATTGCTTTATTTATTAACTCTTGTTGCGGCTCTGGGCGGCGTATCTTCCTGCGTGCAGGATGGATACAACCTGGAGGACGTAAACAAGGAAGGTGCGTTTAGTCACGACAATGGCATCCTGTTGCAAATAGGGAGCCTTGACACGATCTCATTTGATCTACAGGCGGAATTGCCCATACCGGTCGATGTTGAGTACACAGAACCCGTCAGGGGTCTGTTCTCGGACGAAATGTTCGATTACTTTGTTTATGATAACAAAGGAAGGGAAGAACCTCTGGGTGACATCTCGTTTGAAGCCGATTTTATTGCCGGGATTAATGATGCGGAAGGTAAGTTGTTCTCTGACATCAATCTGTCAACCAAAATCTTGAACGAAAACGGTGAGGATACCGGTATAAGCGTTGAGAACCAAACTTTCAAGGCCAATATCTCTACGCCGCAACCCTATGTTGTGAAAATCAAAAAGGACGACGTGCTCAAACTCAAAGGTGCACGTCTGCTGGAACTAACGTTTTCTTTCCAGACCCGGCAAGTGGAATTGTCAGACTATGCTCTGATTGAAAACATCAACGTGAAACTGTCCGGCGGGGTTAAGATTGCATTATAAATCATCACCAGTAATTTAACAATCAATGAAAAGATATATCATTATCTCCGTACTCGCCATGTTTGCAGGTACGACACTTGTGGCACAATCGGCCCGCACGGATTACTTTCTGTCCAACTCCTACAGCCGTCAAGGCTTGAACCCAGCCTTTATGCCCCGTCAAGGATACATCGGCATCCCTGGCCTGTCGGACCTGACAGTGGAGGCCAACACGAATGCCTTGTATCTGGACAACTTCCTGTTCGACCGGAACGGCGAGAAAGTGACCTTTATGCACCCCTTAGTCTCCTCGTCGGAGTTTTTATCCAAGTTGCCGGGCGAGAGCAGTTTTACAGCCGGCATGAACTACCAGCCCCTCTCTTTCGGTTTTTATGCCAAGGACGGTGGCTTCTGGAGCTTCGGCGTAGGCGTCAAGGCACTGGTGGATGTTACCATACCCAAGCCTTTGTTTGAACTGATGAAGATAGGATTCACGGCCGGAGACCAAACCCTCAATTATCCGATCCGCGACCTTAACCTATCCCTGACCGGATACACGGAAGTTAGCGTCGGACATGCCCGTACATTCCTGGACAATCGCCTTGCCGTGGGCGCTAAAGCCAAGCTGCTCTTAGGCGTTGCCGACCTCGACCTGGACATCGAAACCTTGGATGTATCCATCCGGAAAGATCTCTGGACAGCTCGTTCGAAAGCCACGCTGAATGGCTCAGGCATGAAAGCCGTTTACGACGAAAACGGCCTGTTTGAAACCGTCGAAACGAACGACATCGGCGTCACCGGCTACGGATTCGCTCTGGATCTGGGAGCTGTATATTCGATCACTGACAAGGCGAAAGTATCGCTGGCCGTTACCGACCTGGGTATCCTTGCCTGGTCGGGATCCAGCGCGATTAATATGAAAGCGCCCGAAACCCAGGTCTCCGTCACCCCGGGAGGAAACTCCTCCAGCATAGGCGGCGGCGAAGAGAGCGAAGGGGATTTCGATTTCAAAGAAAATCTGGATAATACCATTGACGACATCATGGAAGTCATCAATTTCAAACAATCCGGCAAAGCCCAGGGACGTACCACGATGCTGTACTCCACCGTCAATGCAGGGGTTGAGTACGTCGTCCTGCCTGAAGAGGGTTTGTCGGCCGGCATCCTGTCGTCCACCCGCCTGGGAAGTGTCGTCGCGAGCGAGCTTACCCTGTCGGCCAACTACAATCCGGGCCGGATCAAATGGCTATCTGCCGCCCTGAGTTATTCGTTCCTCAACGGAGGCGAAGCCTTTGGATTAGCTCTGCACATAGCGCCCAAGCGGGGAGTACATTTCTTTGTGGCAAGCGACTATCTGATGCCCAAGGTCAGCTCACAGTTCCTGCCCGTCAGCAGCTCGATAGCCAATATCCAGTTCGGCTTAGCTATTCCCATCGGACAAGTCCACGACTAACCCTTCCCGCGGATAATCGTCACACAAAAGAACTGCCCGGAAAAGTACTTACTGCTTTCCGGGCAGTTTTTTTGCATATAATGTATTGCGAGGTATTTTGAACATAAATCCATACATTTCAGGACATGAAATATAAAACATATCTAAACGGACGAAATGAAAACAATCCGAATTGATTTAACTCATTTGCGTAACGAAGAGTGGTTCGAGTTGAAGACCCAGTTCATCTTAAAGTCAGAGTTATTATATTTGCAGGAATTTGAATCAATGGAACAATTTGTTGAAAAATTAAAAGAATATATAGATTACTACAACAATAATAGGATTAAACTTAAACTAAAGGGAATGAGTCCTGTACAGTTCAGAACTCATCTCACTTCTATAACCAAATATTAACCGTCCAACTTTCTGGGTGCAGTTCAGCGATAAGGAATTTTTTTCTTAAAACCCTTTAGGGCTTGAGCGTGGATGAAACGGGATTCAAGTTATCTTAAAAAAAGGGACGTGCATGGGGAGCCGAATGTGAGGTGTTGTACTTGAGGATGGGGGGTATTGTTTGTTTGACTTTAAGAGTATCAATAGAATACGAAAGAAATGAATCGGTTAATTTGGTATATTTATTCGAAGTTGTCCTAAAATAAGTTTGCTTTACTTCCACAGTATATTTACTAAAATAAATAGATATATCTTCTTGAAACTTGTATCGAAAAAGATGAGGAATTGATAAATAGGTAGATAAAAGAAGTCTTCTTTTCAGCTTTTATTAATGATAAAGGATTGAATTCATGCATTTTTCGTATATTTGTCCAATAACTGATAACTATTTATTATGGATGATTTCTGGGGAGTTATAAATGAAAGGAAATTTGAAGAAATAGCATACGAATATGCCAAATATATACAACCAGACTGGGATTGGAAACCCACAAAACTAACTCGCGATGGGGGGCGAGATGGTCAAGCCACAATTGTAAATATTAAAACAAATTTCAGTCGTAACATAAAAAAAGAAGTTTGGTATGAAGCAAAGTATACCAAAAAATATAATCACGCCTTGCCTCTTAGCAAAATAGCTTCGACAGTACTTATTGGCCATAACTATAGGGAACAAGTCGAAAAGATATTAATAGTAACGAATGCATTTTTTACGGCCAAAACAATAAAAGAAATAAAAACAGCATTGAATAACAATGTTCTTTTCATTACAGGATTAGAATTGAAATCATGGTTACTAAGCGAAGAACAAACGTATATTTGTAAAAAGTACGGGTTTACGCAAAAAGGGCTGACAGAAAATGTAAACTTTTTATTTCTTGATAATCCGTTGATCATAAAACCGAACAGTGTCTTTAATGTTGTTGCTACCTATACTGATAGTCTGACTATAGGGGAAGATTATGAGCTTTTTTTAACTTTAAATATTCCCACGCACACCAAACAAGAAATTGATTTTGAAATAATTGGAGTTTCAGATTTAGTATGGATAAGCCCTTCATACGAATTAATTCTCAATAGAGGTACTAATTTCATTCATATCCCTTTTCGGCCAATTTCAAAAGGAGTAATAAATTCCCAGAACCCTATATTAAAATTAAAAGAAAAAAATACGAACGAAATAGTTGATATAAACATAAAAGCTCGTATTGAAAGTGATAAAGGGATTAAAGTATTAAATACATCTCAACATAATTGTGAATATGAACTTGATCAAGCTTTTATAACTTTTAAAAAACTCGAATCTGGGATATACCTCTATCTTGTAAAAGGAGCTACAGGGCATGGAAAGTCGTGGATGTTGGAAAATTTTCTTAAAAAGAAACATAATCAGGAATATATATACATTAAATTCAGGCAAAATAATAATGAACTGAATAATAGTTGGTTATTGATAAGACTACTGACCTTTATAGTTTTTGGAAAATTCTTTTCCGATAATAAATTCGACAATAAAGATGAATCTTTGGATGAATTGAATCAAGACATATCTCTGCTTAATGAAATAAGTGGCTATAATAAGTATTATACCGAATATTTGAATTATCTTGCAGATGACAACAACACGCTTGAGAACACAAATAAATTAATGGGGAAACGCGAATTAATACCTTTTACCAATGTCACAAAAAATAAAATTATAGTTATAGATGACTTACAATTTTTGGAAGAGAAGCCTTCGAGATTACTATTACGGATTTTAAACGAATTAAGTACTTCTAATCATAAAATATTAATTGTTTGTGCTAAAAGGGATAGCCATCTTAAATTGGCTGAACTGGATGAGTTTATTGACAAATATTCTGCAAGAAATCCACTAAAAGTAGAACTGTGTGAAAATAGCGTTATGGATACTCTAAAAAGTTATCAATTAAATGATATTCCGACTATAGTTATTCGCAAACTATGCCGTAACCTGATTGTTCTGAAAGAGTTCATAACCATTGCATCATTCTTGGAGAAAAAAGATCCAGTAAACTTACTTCAGAATAAATCTATAAAAAAAATACTAATGGGTGATATCAGAGAAATTGGTTATATCCATCTTAGTAGAGGGGACAAGGAAATTGTAGATATTATATATTTTTTTGAAAAAGGAGTCGAAGCACAGTATTTAATAAAGGAATATAACAACGAAGCAATAAATGATTTGCTTTGTAAAAATATGATAAGGTACGAATATGCAGATGATATTTTTGTTCCATATCATGATATTTTAACCGATTCTATTATTCCCAAAATAAAACATAATAGTAAACACATATACAAATATGCTTTATATCGTAAGGATAAAGGCTATATTATTGAATATTTAGGTGTTCTTGGACATTTTAAAACTGAGTTTATAAAGTATAGAATCAGTTTTATAAAAGAGATAGAAATATTCCATGAGAAGCAACAGTTTTTCAATATATATTATGTATTAAATAGATTCTTTTCCGCACCAGGAACGGAAACGATTATTGGAAACAATTATGAGAAAGCCCTCCTACTGTTCTATTACGCGTATTCAACCTTTAATGTTGGTGAAAATAATGGTCGTGAAATCTTCGACAAAGCTTACGGCACACTTAGCGGGAAATTGTCTACGGAAGAGCAAAGTTTGTCCAATATCATTCTGTCTGAAATTGCTAACTGTGATTATTGGAATTTAGATTTTAAAAGTATTGAAGATAAATATCGGATAATAACAACTGACTTTTTTCATAAAGAAAAAAAGACTTACTTTGATTGGATTTCATTTTTTACAATAAGTACGCGATATTTGAGTGTATTGCTATTCACTGACAGAGCTAAATTAGCAGAAGCCATATACGATGATATTACTTTGAAAATTCCTAACGAATACATTAACAGGATAGCAATACATGTACATCTGAATTTTATGTCACTCAATTTTATAAACGGTCCAGAGAAATCATATTCAATGCTTGCAGATTATATAGAAAAGTGGCCGGATTTACCTGTTAAAAACAAATTTGTTTTGAAATCATCATTTCTAAAAATAAGTTGCATTCTGGGATATAGTTCTACAGATGAATTTGAAGAATTGATCAAATGGGGACAAGAACAAAATCTCAATTATAATTATAAGATCGCAAAGTTAGAATTATCGTTGTGCTACGCTATCAAAAAAGATTTAGACAGGTTAGAAAAAACGTTGAATTCAGTGCTTGATATTAGAGATTTTCCAATTTTACCATTGGGTACATACTATGGATTAAAAGCACTTGTGTATTTAAATAACCGCAATTATTCGGATGCGATGAAATGTTTAAATGAACAAGAAATTTGTTTTTCTAAATTAGGAGAAAGTTTCCAGTCAAAAATAAAGCATAATAAAATGCTGGTAGGATTGCGTCCTCATGAATTTTCTGTAAGTTATAATACTGAGTTAGCTTCTCAACCAACATTTTATGTGGAAACACGATTTTGATATTTATTTACACATCAACGAAACAGGAATTATATTAGCTGAAAGATCCATAATAAAATCGCCTTGTCGATGATTCTGACTAAATACAAAATGATTATTTGCAATCTGCATAAAATTAGTGCATAGCCATAGAATATTGCATCTGGTACTGAGAATTGAATAAGGAACCATGTTTTGGAGAATAATACTTTCATCATTCAGATCTGTAATCTTTAATTCCAGATTATTGCCAGATAAGCCTATTTGTTCTAAAAATATCGACATGTTTTTTATTGTGCTACAATCTATAATAATAAAGTTTGAAAAATCGCGGAATAAATTATTTGATAATATTTCCTCAGGTAAATCATCTTTTATGAGTTTCCCGTAAGTAGACCAATACCTACTTTGTTCATTTTCAGATATGTTAGCAAAACTTTTCCTCAAAAGACTGTGAAAATGGTATCCTTTTGAAGTAGGTAAACAACAAACTTCGTAACCTCCAAAATGTATCTTAGTTGATAAATCAACACCGTCATAACTATAAGAATAAAATTCATCAAACCCATTCATTTCGTATACAACAGCCATAGGATACATAGCAAATCCTGCAGAAAGCGATTGACGTTTCAATGGTTTGTTTAAATTAGCCATAGGGTTGTTGTAATATCCATAATAATCCGCGTATTCATAAAAAATATGTCCGGAAGATTGTATTCGATTGTTTTGTGGATATATCAACAATCCTTGAACAGTTCCATATGCAGGATTACTTTCCATAAAACGATATATTTCGCCCAAGTCTTCTTCTGTGGTTAAGATATCCGAATCCATTATAAAAACATATTTTGTTTTCACTTCTGCCAGCAACATATTGATAGCAACAGGGTGTCGTAGCATAGAGTCGGTTTTCATTATTTTAATCCCATTTCTTGCTCTTTTATATTCTTCAAAGAGTTGGATAGACTTGATATCAAGCATTCCATTAAGCAGAAAAATTTGATCACAATTTATTGCCTTTAGTGAGGTCAATAGGTTGGTGATAAATGGATTAGTGTTGTGGACAATAATAATTAAAGAAAGTTCCATAATAAATAGTTATCAGTTATTCCCTCTCAGTTGTAACTTTCTTCTAGGATGCTTGGTTGCTAAAATCTTTTTCTGTTTACTTACATTTACATGGGTGTATATTTGTGTAATAGCAATAGAACTATGTCCAAGCATATTCTGGATATATTTTATATCAACATCCTCTTCTAAAAGTAAAGTAGCGAAGGTATGCCTGAAAGTATGCGGGGTAATTCGTTTGGATAGTCCTGCTTTCTTTACATAAGATTTTATCATGAGTCTGACCGATTGTGTTGAGACACATTGTCCTAATCGGTTGATAAAAAAAGAAGATTCAGATTTGATCTCTTGCTTGTAGCATTGATAATAGGTCCTGATTATCAAAAGCGTTTCATGCTGGCATATTTGTATAATACGTTCTTTACTTCCTTTTCCGAAGACCTTTATTACTCCATTTTTTAGATTAATATCTTCAAATTTTAGATTACAGACTTCAGAAACCCTCATTCCCGTTGAAAACAAAATTTCTACAATTGCAAGATTGCGAGTTTGTGCTTTATATGTATAGCTGTCCATATTCTGATTATTACTTAGTTCTTTATACATAATATTCAGGATTTTCTTCACCTCACTCAAAGTCATAACAGAAGGTAGTAGACTTGGTTCTTTCAAACGAATCTTCATTTTACGGAAAGGGTTGATGTAATCATCGTCTTCATATTCGAGAAAATTGAGCATTGCTTTCAATGAGGCTATTTTCCGTTTTACTGTTTTAGCTTTAAGATGAGATATTTCTTGTAAATAGTTTTTCAGAGTTCCTTTAGACATGCACTTGAAGTTAAGCTCATCCTCTGTATCCTTTATATAGGCTGCAAATTGTTTTAGGTCTGTATCATAAGCTTTTAATGTTTTGGGATTCAAATTCTTCTCAAATTGGCAATGAAAGAGAAAATTTTTCATCACCTCGTTTACACTCATCTTATTCACACTTTTACATAAGTTGTTCGTTTCCATATTTTTTCTGTTTTGAAATTAGTCTGCGAAGAAACAGATTTATAGGGTAGAACTAAAATTTATCTCAGGAAGATGGATAACTGATAACTTAACCCACATTGCAGCATTTCCACCTCGAGTTGTTAAATTTCAGTTAAAAACAGACGGTTTTTGCTTGGAGTTTTTCACATAAAAATCGTAAGCTATTGTAAATCAGTAGTTCGATTTTTCAAAGTTCGTAAAAACCCGTTTTGTAGTACACAGGGGGTATTGGTTATCAGATA
>JAISWO010000007.1 GCA_031271045.1 Tannerellaceae bacterium | reverse complement strand
AGCATGCACAGGGAATATACAAAGAACGCTGGTATTGAAATTGCATTTAGATCCTTAAAATCAAGCGGATTCAATATCGAGGATACACATCTGACAGATATCGACCGAATTGATAAACTGTTTGCCTTGGTCATTGTCGCTTTTACCTGGGCTTACAAAGTGGGTATTTATGTCCACTCAAATATCAAAGATATCAAAATTAAAAATTACGGCCGAAGGAAGACAAAAGTCCTTATTCAAACACGGGTTGACAATAATCGCAAGCATTTTGCTAAACCCCAATAATAAACAGAATATAGAAATCTTCAAATTTTTGTCACGTACTTAGTGCCAAGATTAAAGCTTTCAGGGCTACATTAAAGGGTGTAAACCATATTCCTTACTTTTTATTCAGGCTTACTAATATTTATGCTTAGTCCACAAAAATCTGGAGTGATCCATTTTTGGGGTCAATTCTCAAGTTTGTGTGCAAATTGTGTGTACAACAACTAAACAGCAGAGGTTTACGCTAAGTGTAAACCTCCGCTGTTTAGCGCTCTCCCTCTTGGACTTGAACCAAGGACCCTCTGATTAACAGTCAGATGCTCTAACCGACTGAGCTAAGGAAGAATTTCGGTACAAAAATAAGGGATGTTTTTTTAATATGCAATATATTTGCAAAAAAAATATGATAATGAGTACACTTGGATTAGGAAATGCACTGGTAGATATACTTTTAAAGTTGAAAAATGATACGTCCCTTGCCGAAATCGGGATCGTGAGAGGCGCTATGGATATGATTGACGAGTACCAGATGATCGTGATTCAACGAACGCTGTCGCATCTGGAAAGAAGCCAAACGCCGGGAGGCTCCGTCTGCAACTCCATGCGCGCACTCGCCCTTCTGGGTGCTCCGTCCGGATTTATTGGTAAAATAGGCACCGACACTCTGGGAGCTTATTACGAACAGGCATTGCTCGAAGCTGGCGTTAAGCCCTATTTTACTAAAGTAGATGGCATCTCGGGATGTTGTACGGTCTTGATCTCGCCTGACGGCGAACGTACGATGGCGACTTTCCTGGGGCCAGCCCCGACCCTAAGGCCGGAAGATGTTTGCGAAGACGTCGTCGCTCAATATGATTATATGTATATAGAAGGATACCTGCTGGTAAACGAACCCTTAGTACGTTCTGTCATGGAAAAAGCCCGGCAGGCCGGAGTAAAGATTGCTTTAGATTTGTCGAATTTCAACATCGTAAATGCCTTCCGGGGAATGCTTGACGACATCATACCCACGTATATCGATATTCTTTTCTCCAACGAGAGTGAAGCGAAATCCTTTACTGGCCTGGAACCGGAGCAGGCCATCCGCATGATGGCGGAAATAGTAGAGATAGCCATTGTTACCTGTGGCAAAGAAGGATCAATCGTGTCGCGCCGGGGCGAAATATTGAAAATAGCTGCCGAAGGGGGGAAACCGCTCGACACAACTGGTGCCGGCGATCATTTTGCTGCCGGGTTCCTGTACGGACAATCGGTGGGTGCTTCACTGGAACAGTCGGCACGTATCGGCTCTATGCTGGCAGGATACGCAATAAACGTCATTGGCCCGCAAATCCCCGGTGAACAATGGAAACAAATAAAGTTAAAAGTAAGCGACATCTTGTCTTGAACGACAGATAATTGTTTACTTTTACGCCCTTGAATACATAAATGCTACATTATGTTTAAGTTGATCGACTGCAAAATGAAAGCAGGGTTTTTCGCCCTGCTGCTTTCCGTAACCTGCGCAATAAGCTCTCAGGCGCAAAATGATAATCGCTTTGAAATAAGTAAACAATTGGAAATCTTCAACGCCTTGGTCAAGGAAATGGAGATGTTTTACGTTGATTCCCTCGATGTGGAAAAGACCCTCAAACGAGGTATAGACGCTATGCTGAGCAGTCTGGATCCTTATACCGAATATTTCCCCGAACGGGATATGGGCGAACTACGCATGATTGCAACCGGCGAAAGCGATTACGGAGGCATCGGCGCTTTCCTGCGTGAACATCATAATGGGGTTATCATCACAGAGACTTTCGAAGGTATGCCGGCCGCCGTAGCCGGACTAATGGCAGGCGACCGTTTCCTGGTTATCGACACGGTAAACGTGGAAAAAGCTTCGAGCGAAGAAGTAAGCAATCTTCTCAAAGGAGTTCCCAACACCAAACTGAAAATTCAAGTCATGCGGCCCGGAGAAAAGGAACCACGCACCGTGGAACTGATACGCAAACAAATTCTCTTCAACCAGGTTACCTACTATGGCGTACGCAATAACGACGCCGGCTATATCTACCTAAAAGGATTTACCGATAAAAGTGCCCAGGAAGTAAAAGCCGCTTTTGAAGACTTGCTGAAGAATCATCATATCAAATCGCTCATCCTGGATTTGCGCAACAATGGCGGAGGTGTGCTTGAAAGTGCCGTCCAGATCGTTAACCTTTTCGTACCCAAAGGAAAAGAAGTCGTCTCTACTAAAGGAAAAATCCCTCAATGGGACAGGATATACCGCACTTCGGCCGAACCGATCGATACCTTGATGCCGTTGGCCATCCTTATCAACGGGGCATCGGCATCGGCTGCCGAAATTGTATCTGGCGCCTTGCAGGATATGGACCGGGCCATATTGGTTGGGCAACGTTCCTATGGGAAAGGACTTGTGCAGTCGCCCCGGGATCTGCCCTACAACGGTAGCTTGAAGGTAACCGTCAGCAAATACTATATCCCCAGCGGACGTTGCATCCAGCAAATAGATTATATCCACCGGAATACGGCCGGTAGCGCAGAAAATATTCCCGACAGCCTGACGTCTGTTTTCTATACCTCCAAAGGTCGCCCCGTGCGTGATGGAGGAGGCATACGCCCCGATTTCGAAGTGGAAGAAGAGAAAACACCTACACTCGTATATTATTTGCTGAATGATTATGTATTGTTTGATTTTATCACCGGATACATGCGGAAGCACAAAACCCCGCCCCCAATAGACTCGTTCGCGTTGACGAACGAAGACTTTGAAGACTTTAAAAAATATGCCAAAGAAAAGAATTTCAGTTACGACCGGCAAAGCGAAAAGATCCTGAAAAACCTGAAAGATATAGCCCGCTTTGAAGGCTATCTGGAAGAAAACGACTCGACCACGCTGAAAGGGCTGGAAACCAAGCTGACACCCGACATTGAACGGGACTTCGAACGATTCAAAAGGCAGATAAAAAAGGTGATGGTCGCCGAAATTATCAAACGATATTATTTTGAGAAAGGCGAGTTGATTCAAAACCTAAAAGACGACCCGGCACTGGAAAAAGCACTTGATGTATTGGCCTCCCCCGAATTGGTCGACCGTACCCTCAACAGATAAATCGGTCGACGATGGTAAACGAACAACAGATGATCCTCCGCACGGAGGATCTGGTGAAAAAGTATAAGACGCGCACGGTCGTGAATCATGTGTCTATCCATGTGAAACAAGGAGAAATCGTGGGACTGTTGGGACCCAACGGGGCAGGAAAAACTACGACCTTTTACATGACCGTAGGACTGGTTACTCCCAACGAAGGGAAGATATTTCTCAACGATGAGGAGATAACAAAATATCCAGTCTATAAGCGAGCGCGTAACGGCATCGGCTACTTGGCACAGGAAGCATCGGTATTCCGCAAAATGACGGTGGACGACAATATCCGCTCCGTGCTTGAAATGACAAATACCACCGAAGCAGAACAAAAAGAAAAGCTGGAAAGCCTGATTGCCGAATTTGGACTCGCCAAGGTTCGGAAAAACCTTGGCGATCAACTCTCCGGAGGTGAACGGCGTCGCGCCGAAATAGCCCGTTGTTTAGCCATCAATCCCAAATTCATCATGCTGGATGAACCCTTTGCCGGCGTCGACCCCATTGCCGTGCAAGACATACAATGCATCGTGGCACAGCTTAAACATAAGAACATCGGAATCTTGATAACCGATCACAACGTGTATGAAACACTAAGTATTACTGACCGTGCCTATTTGCTGTTTGAAGGCAAAGTGCTGTTTCAGGGCACGGCGGAAGAATTGGCAGAGAATGCAATCGTACGCGAGAAATACCTGGGGAAAGATTTCCAGCTGCGTAAAAAGAACTTCCAGCTCTGACCCATCGAGGCCCTTAGGCAAAAAGCATAATCATCACTTGAGCGCTAATCACGCGAAGAAACATGGAAAAGGGATACACCGTGGCGTATGCTACCGAAGGCTCGTCGCTGGCAACAGTGGTATTGGCGTAATTGAGTGCCATCGGATTGGCCATACTACCACACAACATCCCGGCGTTGACGGCATAATCCGTCTTATAGACGATCGATGAGATAAAGCCAACCACTAGGACCGGGATCATCGTCAGCAAAAAACCCAATACGATCCAAAGTAATCCTTCGGCGCGAAACACCGTCTCGAAGAAATGAGCACCCGAAGCAATTCCCAGACCGGCCAGGTAAATCACAATACCAAATTGACGTATCATTAGGTTGGCGCTTTGCGTCGTATAAGTCATTACATGAAAACGGGGGCCGAAAGCGCCCATTAGGATACCGACAATAATCGGCCCCCCGGCTATGCCCAACCTGACCGGCGCCGACATGCCCGGGATATGAATCGGCAAACAACCCAAGACGACGCCCAGGGATATACCCAGGAAAACAGCAAACAGGTTCGGATGTGTCAAACGTTTCACCTCGTCGCCCAAGATCTTACCGACGTTCATCACCGCTGGCGCTTCACCTACAATGGTTAGGCGGTCGCCTATCTGCAAGTGCAGGCCGGGAGAAGCCAGTAGGTCAATACCCGCTCGGTTGACACGGGTGATATTGATCCCGTACAGGTTGCGTAAGCGAAGCGAACCGAGTTTGACGCCATTGATCCGCTCGCGAGTGACGACAATACGCCGTGACACCAAATGGCTGTCGATGGCGTTCCAGTCGATGTCTTCTTTGTTCCAGTCAATGTCTTCCTGCTCACCGAAAAGGGCTTTGATATTTTCCACATCACTCGCTTCCGAGATGACTAGCAAATGGTCGCCCTGGCACAGCAAGGTGTCTGAGGTCGGGATGGCGACCTTCCCTTTTCTCCATAGACGGGAAATGACAAAATGCTTGCTGGTCAAAAGCATCACATCCTTAATGCTCCTGTTGAATATGGCGGGATTGATTACCTGAAACTCTGCCACATTCGGTTTGCCCGGTTTTACATCTGTATACTCCTTCCCGCTCTGGTGGAATAGCTTGCGCAGGATGGCAACAGCCAGTATCACGCCTACTACTCCCAATGGATAAGCGACCGCACAAGCCAACGCCATGCCGGCCATCGCCGGCGAATCGCCCGGCTTTACCTGCAACAAAGTCTGTTGCGCCGCACCCAGCATGGGTGTATTCGTCACTGCCCCGGACAGTAACCCCATCAGATTGGGAATCGACACACCCGTCGCCCAATAAAATACAGGGATCAACAACAACCCCAAGAGAATAACTCCCAAGGCCTGGATATTCAATCTTACGCCTCCTTTCTTCAGAGAAGAAAAAAAGCCGGGGCCTACCTGCAACCCCAGCGTATAGACAAACAGGATCAGTCCGAAATTCTGCGTGAAAGTAAGCATCCCTTCATCCAGCACGACGCCCAGGTGCCCGGCCACAATGCCGGCAAAGAAAACAAACGTAATCCCCAACGAGATACCACCGATGCGGATCCTCCCCAACAATAATCCTGCGGCGGAAACAAGTGCAATTACAACAACCGCCTCTATCACAGCCGATCCGGCTAGAGCGTCCAACCATTCTTTCATTTCCTCATTAATGTTTTGTATGAAAAGAGATGCAAAGATAGCGTTTGTTTACGTATTACTGCCCTAGAAAGGTTTTTGAAGGCGTCCGCAGATTCAAGTAACCGATGTCAGTTTTTGATTTAGATTGGCAGTCTTGTAGTCCTATCGCGTAGAAGAGTTGACTTGGATTATTATATAAGTAAGTGTTCATAATTATTTCACGTATAATAAAATTGTCGTATCTTGGATGCATCCAAATAGTAGATGCAAATGAAAATCAAGATATTGACGTTGACAAAATCGGAGCGAGGCGAACTCACGCTTGGTTTCCGCACCGGAGAGGGCCATTGTTTCCGTATGCGTTGTCGTGCCGTATTGCTCAAATCGGAAGGATTGAGTTCTGCACGTGTAGGAGAACAGAC
>JAISWO010000074.1 GCA_031271045.1 Tannerellaceae bacterium | reverse complement strand
ACACGGCAGAAGACAGAAGTCCTTATTCAAACACGGGTTGACAATAATCGCAAGCATTTTGCTAAATCCCAAAAATAAACAGAATATAGAGATCTTCAAATTTTTGTCATGTACTTAGTGGAGAGTATTACAAAAAAAGGATTGAGATAAGGAAAATGCAGGTAGAGATGGATAGCTTAAAAAATACCATAAATTCGAGTAGCGAGAAGAAAAGATAGAATACTCTTCTATGATAGAAATTTTGACGACCTGACTAAGTATGGCAAATGCGAAATGCGTATAAGTATCTCTGGAAAGGCAACTAAGTTGATGTCAATTATGAGGAATCGTGGAGCGATCGAGATACAAAAAACCCGAAGGAAGAGCAACGTATCCAACCACCTACAATTCAGAAGAAGAATCGAAAGAGGAAGGCATAACCCATTCTCCAAAAGCGGACACCTACTTCATTTGAGGATCAGCACACAGACATTTAAAACTATGATGAATGCAACAAGACCAATCAAAATAAATTCAAGTTTTCTGTTTTTGTTAACAGCTTGAGATAAGAACTTGTTCTGATTTTCTATTGCTTTCAGTTGCCGTTTTACAGGATTGTAGTATTCGGCAATTTTTTGCTCTATTTCTAAATGCAATTTAGTAAAATTGGAAAGAGCATTGTTTAGCTGTTGAATGCAATTATCCAGCTTTTCGGTTTCTGCGTCAATGTTATTTCTGAAATTCGTCAGAATATTATTGGCTAAAACCTTGGAATTCGCTTGGATATCAGTAGTTGTACTGTTGAAGCTCTCGCTAGTTTTGTTTAGCGTATTTTGAATTTCACTTGTTGCCAGCTCACATTGTGTGGCAAATTTTTCAGAAGAGGACTGTGCTATGGCTTTCATGTCAGATAATTTTCCCTCCATTTCTTTAAATTTGCCTTTTAGCTCTTTGTCTAATTCCGAACCAAGTATTTGCCGATTTGATTTAACAGCATCAATCATGGAGAAGATATTTTGTGACACTTTTTCTAATGACTTTGTGTAGCTCTCAACTTGCCCATGAACACCCTTGTATGCTTCAATGGTCTTATTTACTTGTTCTCTTGCAGAATCAATATCTTTGAGATTTTTTTCTAAGCCTGAAATGGCTATTAATAATTCATTTGTATCCATGTCTGATATGTTTATCTATTTCTTTCATTGTACGTATTTCCTCTTGAATTCTTCGACCCATTTTGAATGAACTGCAAGCTCAGCCATTAGATTCCATTCATCTAATTGTTCCTTGCTCACCCCAGTAGTATCAATAAGCAAAGTATTATATTTCTTTATCTGTTGATAGAATATCTTTTTATCAATGATGTCATTGTAGAAGTTTTGATAGCCATCAACATAACTATCTTGCAGTTCCTGTTCCAAGGTTTCATTATTATTTGTACCGAGATAGAGCAGGCAAAAAGCATTAAGCATAGATAGTGTTGCATTTTCGCCAGTCAAAGACCTGCGGATTAATCGAACAGCACCTTGAAGATGCTTTATATTATCCTTTGGTGTTCCGCTTGAACCAACAACGTCATCATTTATAACATATGAATACTTGAATAGGGTGTTGAAAGAAGAAGTTTTACCTCTGTCAGTGTCATTTGTAAGCGAATAAGGTACTCCATCTTCTGTTTGGTAATCATCACGAGCATATTTTGAATTGAAGTAGTAATAAAGAAAGTTTTTTAAGTCTTCATTTACCTCTTTCCACTCTTTTGTTTCATTTATTCCTTGAATACAAAAGCTTCGTATATCGTCAATTGATCGCTTGCGTTTTATGGCTATTTTATCATAAATGAATTCCGTCAGATAACCAAGACATTTATGTATTTCATTCTGTCCTTTGAACGTCGGGACTCTTCGTATTTCTTGCTCAGCTTTCTCTTCTGAATAATAACGCATCAGGAAGCGTTTTAACCCTTGATAATATTCGCCATTTTTCTTACGTTGAGCAACTATTCGATAACGCTTTTTTCCATAATCTTCAGTGAAGTCATCAATTAAGTTAATGCAGCACATTCGATAAATGGCTTTTGCAACATCGCTTTTATCCTTATCTTGATATGAAATAAACGCAACGATTTCTTTCTCTTCTTTTGCGTTAAGTACCTTTTGAAGAAAATCCGAAGTAGTTTCAGTTTCCTTTATTTCTGTATCATCATCATAAAAAAAATCCGTATCCGATTTACTTAACAATTGATACATTGTCTGTTTTTCAATCAAGCTGCCCTTAAAGTTGTTATTATAGAAAAACATTACGGTTTCATAATCGGCATTTTGATACAGGAAGTTCTTCTTTGAGATTTTCAGACCATTATTGTCCAGTATTTCTGTTAAATCGGAAACATATTGAAAGCCTTTTGCTTCGGCTGGAACTTGTCGTAACACACAGTAATCATATAAATTGCATTTATGTTCACAGGGGCATTTGCTGCATTTATCACAAGTTGAATTGCATAAATTGAAGGCAAAACGGACATTACAAACTTCGCAATGCAGCTTTACCATATCTTTATCTGGTGTAAAGTAGTCAATATATTGCTTGTCAATATGCAAGTTATGAAAGTCCAAAATTCCCCTTAATTCTTCTTCTTTAAACCATTTGTTCTTAATAATAAATAGAGGATATTGTGTATCTTGATATTTCGGGCTAATTCTTACCAACTTATAATCAGAAAATAAGATGATTGCTAATGCAGTCTTTTGATCACGACCAGCACGACCTGCTTCTTGAACAAAACTTTCCAACGAACTTGAGTAGTTCATGTTTACCGTAAAACGGACATTAGGCTTATCTATACCCATACCGAAAGCTTTTGTGGCAACCATTAGTGGCAACTTATTTTCTCTGAAGAGTTCGAGATTTTTAAATGATTCTCTATCTATTTCATCGCTATCTTCACTATCACCACTGCCCATGAACGTACCTATCTTTGGATTGAGTTCTTTCAATTTGTCGGCATTAGCATTAACAGAAATCCCTGTTGACTTTTTGTGAGGACAAAATACGATTCCAGCCTGAGTATATATGTCTGCCTCTTTGAGAAAAGTCGTTGGCACTTCAGTCTGTAAATTCGTATTGATTTCACCTTCGCGATTCTGCCGTGTATTGAATTCCCTTTTAATACGTTCAGTTGCCTCTTCTGTTTGTAAATCGTCAATTAGGGAAGGTATTTTAGATATATAGTTTTCTAAAAATGTTTTTTTAGAATTATAAACAGTCCATTTGTTAGCAATATTCACAGCACGAGGTAAACCAGCCAATAGTCCTTTTCTATCATAATTTTCATCAAGTTCAAACTCAACTGGCACGCGTTCAATTTTATATTGTAATTCAAGTCGATTTGTGTTTTCGTACCTTACAATAGTATCTGAATCCAATTCAAACGAACCACTTCCAGAAAGTTCACGTTCCACATCAGCAAGTACATCGAAAGAAGCCGTTGCCGTGAGACCAAACAATGCAAGGTGCTTTTGCCTTTCAGTCTGCTTTGGCAATACATATTTGTACATATTTCTACCTAAATGCAGGTATGAAAAGCGGAAATCATGCCCCCATTCCGAAACACAATGAACTTCATCTATAACACCATAAGAAAAGTAAACACCTTTTTCATGCATTTGCTTCAATCGTTCGCGGAAACTATAGATGCATAACCGTTCTGGAGAAAGAAAAATAAATTGCAATTCTGAATTTTCCATCTTCATAGCCCGCTCTTCTTTTTCTTTAGCGTCAATGGTGGAATTTATAAAAGTGCAGGTATCTATGCCATTGCTTATAAGACCATCATACTGGTCTTTCATCAATGAACGAAGTGGATCAACAACTATTGTTACACCCGGCTGTAGCATGGCTGCTAACTGATACGTTAAGGATTTACCTCCTCCTGTTGGTAATAATCCTATTACGCTTTTGTTTTGCAAAGCACGATTGAGGATTGGTAGTTGACCTGGGCGAAAATCCTTCTTTCTAAACAACAACTGCAAATAATACTGAAGGTTTATTTTAGAAGCTTCAATGTCGCTATATTCACCTTGTGCATTCTTGGTTACTAGAGGTTTATAATCAATTCTATCAGAGGTGTAAATATATCGATCGCTACGCCGAAAGTGCGAGGAACGAATATTAAAATAGCAATTGTTCTTACACTGGAATTCACTGAACGATTTATTCTCAATCCCGTCTCTACGTAAAACAGAAATATCAATAACTAAGTCATAAATTTTTGTTTTTTGACAATCAACTGCCTCTGTAACTGCCTTTATGTTACCGTGTAGTGGTGAATCTGCAAATTCCTTAGTACTTATAATTTCAAGATTGACTTTCGGAAACTTCAAATCAGCATAATCTTGACTTAATGCTGTTAAGTGGTTGAACATCTGCTCTAAATCGGAAAACGCCAATGCCGAGCATGGCACATCACACTCTTTTACCAAAACATTCCACTTTTTGTCATTAATGCTTAATTTATTTGTCATCAATGCTTCTAAAATGGTCTTCTGAATTCGTGCGACACCTATTGGAGAAAGAGTTAATTGCAAGGCTTTTTCCCAATCCTCATCAAAGGGTCTGTTGTATGCTTGTTTTAGAAACCTTATATACTCACTATTCAAAGCATTGAAGTCATTGTTGCTAAGTTCCGCTCCCTTCACCCTTTCGCAATACCAATCACTTTCCTCTATGCTCTTTATTCGTTGCCAGTCTGATATTCCAGTGTTTCCATGATATCGTTCGCCATCCAACTCTATAACAAAGCCATGCCTTTCTATCCCACGGGAATCTTTTGTAGGGTAAGGAAATTCAAATGAGAAATCAACCCGTTGAGAGTGGTGAAGTCCATTGTTTCCTGTTATTGATAAGAGGCTCCTTTGAGGTAAGAGTATCTGCTGAAATATTTTAGGAGCAACTTTGGTTATATACTTTTTTTCTAAATCACTGTCAAGTAGCTTGCGATTATATGAATCCTTATCTAATTGAAAGCGGGAGTCAATAATGTGCATTGCCAAAAAAACATCCTCTGCATTGACCTTGTCAGCATCGTATTTTACAGAACCCAAGTCATCGGGTTGTAACGTATTTCCGAATTTTTCAAAAGCATTTTCAATAAATGGACTTGTTTTAGAAGGTAGTCCGCGTGTTACTATATTATTTAAAACAGCCAATATTGGGTGTACATCTTCATATACGCTCGCCCCAATATCAAATGGCGTTGAAGTTTCGAAATCAGCCAAGTTATTATACAAAGCTACAATCTTGTCTTTTTTATCTTGTGGCAGATTGTGAAATGCGTTTCTTACACAGTCTAACTGATAGGCAGCATGGAATTGAACTGCTGGATAATAATCTACTGCAACCAAGTTGAATTCATTATTTTCCAGCTTGAACACCTTGTACTTCGCTGTATATTTGTAATAATGAGTAGGGTTTTCTTCTACTTTTCCATGTTCGTAATCAAGGAAAGTCTCAGGAGAATTAAAGTAATTATAAAAAGCATCTATTCGCTTATTCCAGGTATTAAGCGGCCCTATGCAAAAGAAATATTGTTGCCCCAAAACAGCTTTGCCGACATTTTCAGCTAAATATTTTAGGTTTATACTTTCTATATCAAGAATGTTTGAAAAGAAATGAAGCATAACAGACTGTTGAGTTTCTATCTCATTTTTTGCTACATCATCAAGATATTTGCATATAGGAATAATCTTATTCTTATCTTTCAAATAGGAATTCACATGTAATGTTGCCCGCTGTAACGCAACTTTGGAAGGTTCAATTAGAACTACTTTTTGAACATCATATGTAATTTCTTTTTTGTTTAAATAATCGAAAAAACAAACAGTAGCTAAACCTTGTCCACATCCCCAGTCGATTATTTGAATGGTATTGTTTTTAAAAACTTCCAGAGGAATACAGCTAATAGCTTGGTTAATTTTAGCCTCATGCATATTACCGTAAGCCCATAGATATTGACAAAGCAATTCGCTGGAATCTAACAAATTAATTCCACGATTTAATCCACCCTGCAATTTATCTCGCTCACCTTGTGATAAATATGATATGCAGTCGTTTGCAATTTTCCTTATCTGCTGAAACGTAGGATTTTTAAGCTCTGATATTTGTTTAGTATATTGTTCCATCACTTACCTGTTATCGTCTCTCCGAATATATTATTCTGATGCTTCTGAAAATTTGCAATCGCCATATCTTTGCTTGCGTTGGCATAACAATATTCACACAAATGTGGGCAAGTGTTGTATTCACCTATATCTTTGCTTACCATGCAACCACAAAATTGACGTTGACCTTTATCTTTATTGTTTTTCGTCTTAATTGCATAGTGAGAGGAGTCAAGTATGATAGCATTCTGTGGTATTCCAGTATCGCCAAACAAGTTGTTTTCCTTAGTTTTGATCTCAACGTTCAGAAATTTCATTAAAATACTGTCCTTATATGCCAAACGAATCATCAGATCGTCGTCTATACAGCGATTGTGCGCTATGCCATACTTGTTAATGTCAATCTTCTCACCACAAGTAGCCAGTTGGAAATCCCATTTTCTATTCAATGCTGATAATTGCTTTGCAAACTCCTCCATTTGCAATTCATTCCATTCAGCATAATTGACTTTGTTCTTCTCAAGATTGGATATAACTTTACGGTATGCGGCTATATCAGCAAAGCTGAATACCAACTTTTCTGTATATCCATTTAGGTTATCACCAATGTATTCAATTTTGCGTAACAAGTCATCTATCCCTATTTTATCTGTCAGAATAAGCGGGTCAAAACGCCAAATTACATGCTCCTTGCCCAAACGCTCTGCCAAATTTCTGAATGTAACAATACGTTCATTCAAAGGTGGTACACCTTTTTCTAAGCCTTCCTCTTCATAGTCATTCAAAGTAAATTGTATATAGCAATTTATATTGCGCTCTTTAAGTTCATCAAGATGTGCTAATAGAGGCTTTGGATTTTTAGACCAAAATGCTATGAAGCGTGTGTTTTGATAAGAGATGTAGCTTAACTTGCCATTGAACGGATTTGTCCAAGCGGAATAACCAACTTTTAATCGATGAAAGAACCAATCTGTGTAAAAGGCAGGAATATCTGTACTTCTACTTGCCGAAACAATTTCTGGGGCTTGAGCATCAGTATAAGTGCCATTTTCAAGCTGTATTTTTATCTTATTCCAAGCCATTTATAGCCA
The DNA here is from genome assembly GCA_031271045.1 of Tannerellaceae bacterium. Taxonomy (GTDB): domain Bacteria; phylum Bacteroidota; class Bacteroidia; order Bacteroidales; family Tannerellaceae; genus DFXE01. The sequence goes on along the minus strand of JAISWO010000074.1, from coordinate 19,638 downwards.
ATTAAAAATTTGACAAAGTGTCTTCACACTCCTTAAACACGTTGTCAAAGTGTGACTTTCCTAAAGACAAATTGTTAGTTTCATCAAGTTTCTCTCCATCTCTAATGCTCAAAAGAAAAGATGTGATTTCTTGTTCTGTTGGCAAAAAATAAGGCATATCGGTGGGAATAATAAATTTCCGATGCTCTATATCATAGAATATACTCAATATATAATATTTCACTTGGTTCATAAAACCTATCGCTTGATCTCTAAAATCTTGCAAATGTGGGTCTTTTAATGGATTTCCGCCTAACATCCTTCCAATAGGTATTCCAACTTGTTTCTCTGCCATAGAGCACCAGCTTGATATGAATTTCGCAGTCAGCAAGTTTGGTGTTTTTTGTAACATAGTAAAAATAGCAGGAAGTGAATATGTGTTATTTTTCTCAATATAAGATTTCGCTAAACAATAATACGCATTTTCCGCCGCAACAGAATTTATGTCCTTATCCCCATTATCGAAATACAAAGCCATGCATGTGAAGGCTAATCCGACACTCTGACAATTTGAAGCTGGCAAATCTAAAAGTATCCGACCGCTCTCTCTTTGTACTGTTTGATATAACTTTACCATTGAATCTAAGCAAGTTCTTTGATTATTAGTATTAAAGTTCCAATTTACAGCAACAGCTATATCCTCAATTATAAAGTTATTAGTTTTATCATTCTCGATGTCGGAGGAAAAAGTGTCTCTAAAGTTGTTTTTTTCTTCTTTATAATATTCTAAATCAATATTTCTATCATACGTGTGAAAAATACATTTTGATACTTCATCCCCATTATAATAAACAGTAAATCCGTAGACACTATAATCAACTTCCTGCCAGCCAAATGGAGATTGAGCCTCAATCATAAAGCCCCTCAATTCAACCTTGCCACCTTCTATAGTAACTATTTTCATAGGCTTATCGGACATATTGGGTTTACCAAGGTCATCATTGTATATCTTGACTACGTAACCAATACCCGGAGCAAGTTTATACCCAGAACATCCGTGCGTGTTTTTTTCGACACAAATTGTCCTTATACAATGTTGTAATCCCATGACTGGATTACCGTTCTCATAACGTTGATGACTGTTAGATTTGAACACGAACGGTTCAATAGTTGCTTCACTGTGCTTGTTAGCTCCAGTACCTTTTTTGCCGAATAGAAAATCAAATGATCCCATAATTATCTTATAAAAAATGCTTCTTAGTACATGACAAAAAAATAAATAAACTGCCGGTATTCGGTTTGTTTACTTAAATTGCTTTTAGCGCTAAGTCGCTAAGCTTGTACAGATACATGGTTTTGTCTGTTTCAACGCCTGGGCAGCGGGCTTCTCTTACTTTCAATAGCGGTTTGGGCAAATGAAAAGGCAACTTTCTTAGATTTAAAGCCCTGTAAGCTCCATCTTCTATGTCGTGGTTGAGCCAGGTTTTAGGATAGGAGGTCACTAATAAATATTTTGAACCGCTGCTTTTGAAATTACGAAGGGCTTTGTGTACGTTTTCATAGCTCAAATGCTGTAAGCAATCTTTGCAAAAGATTAAATCAACTTCCGGCAAACTGTCTTTGGTTATATCTATCTGTTTGAATTGGACTTTTTCCGAAGCGTACAATCTCTGATTGTTCTCTATCATACCGGCCACAATATCTCCTCCTGTATAGTTGCACGTTTTTTCTACCGTTCTCATCCAGATATAATCGCCACAGGGAACATCCAACATCGACTGAATGGCATAACGCTCAATGATCAAAGGAAGTTGTTTGCGGATCATAGTTGTTGCTTCTATTGTCGACCCCCCTCCAGACCTGGATTCTTGCGATCCCCAATGATTGGATTCGTATATCTCGGTGAATACACCACCATTAGCATATACGAGGGGTGAATTTTGCTTATTGCGCTTGTATCTATACGTGGCCATTAATCGTTGGACAGGCATGGGTAATTTTCTCTTGATAAACTTGGCCCATTGAAGCAACATGCTGCTACGGTCTTTTCTTTCCGTTGTTTTACTAAGTGTATCCATTGCTATTTATTTAGTATTTATACGAATTGTCTTCAGTCATGGAAGCGTTGTATCGCCTCACCAAGCGAATTCAGCAATACATAGTTTGCTTTTGCGTTCCGGCTTCGCACGCCAGGCACGTCAGTCACAGATGACGGCTGATTTTAGCTTAAAAAACCAACCTTTTTGTACTGCTTCTTACTAAGAAGCGGTACGCAAAAGATTGATTGCGGGGGTAAAGATGCAAAATGTTTTTGTATCAGAAATATATTGAATCAAATATTTTACATCATTATTTAAACGCATTCCCCAACTGTGTTTGTAATTTCCTGATATTTATTGTGTTTAGAAATTGTTCGCAAAAAAAGGTAACCACTATGAAACATTAAAATAGCAGCTCTCTCATACCAGGCCGGGTATATTCAAATGCCGGAAATCACAATCATGCAACTCTTGAATGAGACTGTTTATAAAATTGTTTGCAAAATGTTTTGCGGATGCTTCTTCTGATCAACTTATATAACTGATAATAAAACAATGTATGTGTTCCTTGTCTTCCGGTACCGCTTCTTAGTAAGAAGTGGAATTTCATCATCACTATTTAACTTTGAGCTATATGGGGAGTTCGGGCAGTTGTAGCTTTGCCGATATTAGTTGTTATAGAGTCAAATATTTGCGTACATTTGCGTATGCAAGCATCACTTTTTCTTATACCGGTTACTTTAGGCGATACGGAACACAGGAGAGCGCTTCCTGAATACAATCGCGAGGTAATCCTTCAGATCCGGCATTTCATTGTGGAAGATGTGCGTTCGGCACGGCGTTTCCTGAAAAAAGCAGATCCTTCGATCGAAATAGACGCCCTGACGTTCTATGCATTGAACAAGCATACTTCGCCCGACGAGGTGGCCGGTTTCCTGAATCCTTTAAGTCGGGGAGAACATGTCGGAGTGATTTCCGAAGCCGGTTGCCCGGCTATTGCCGATCCGGGCGCCGATATCGTTGCCATTGCGCAACGGAAGAAATATCCGGTCGTTCCTTTGGTAGGGCCTTCGTCTATCTTGCTGTCGCTGATGGCTTCGGGCTTTAACGGACAGAACTTTGCCTTCAACGGCTATCTGCCCGTCGATGCAGCCGAACGCCTGCTCGCCGTCAAAAAACTGGAAGCCCGTGTATATACGGAGAACCAGACTCAACTTTTCATTGAAACTCCTTACCGGAACAATAAACTGACGGAAGATCTGATACGCGCCTGCCGCCCGTCCACCAAGCTCTGCATTGCTTCGGATCTTACATGCGGGGACGAGTTGATCCGGACGCTTCCGGTGAAGGAATGGGCAGGCAAGGCGCCCGACCTGAGTAAAAAACCGGCCATCTTCCTGCTTTATAAATAAACACCACCCTATGGCACCTATGGCAACTTATCAGGCACACGAAACAGCCGTAATCGACCCCGGAAGCGTTATCGGAGAAGGTACGCGCATCTGGCATTTTTCTCACATCATGGGCGGCTGCTCAATCGGCAGCAATTGTAACATCGGGCAGAACGTAGTCGTATCGCCCGGAGTCGTACTGGGCAACGGGGTAAAAGTGCAGAACAATGTATCCATCTACACCGGAGTCATTTGTGAAGACGACGTATTCCTGGGTCCAAGCTGCGTGTTTACGAACGTCAGCAACCCGCGAAGCGCCGTTTCACGCAAGCATACTTACGAACAAACGCACGTTGGGAAAGGCGCTTCTATCGGAGCGAATGCCACCATCGTATGCGGGCATACGATTGGCGCTTACGCATTCATCGGCGCAGGGGCAGTAGTCACCAAAGACGTCTCCCCCTACGCGTTAGTTGCCGGGAATCCTTCCCGCCAGATAGGCTGGATAAGTGAATATGGTCATCGTTTGGATTTCGATGGAGAAGGATTGGCTTTTTGCCCCGAAAGCGGGGAGGCATACCGCTTGACAGATGGTAAAGTAAAGAAAGTGCCTGCCGGTCAATAATCCTGCGACAGCAATTGCTTTCTCAGCTTGGAAGGACTCTCACCGAACTGTTTCTTGCAGTAGGTCGTAAAATGTGCCGGAGAGCTGAATCCGTATTCCTTGATGATCTTTCCGAAAGTAACTTTTCCGTCTGCCAAGCGTGTTTTGATGTGTTTGGACTTCTGCTTCAACATCCAGCTATAAGGCGAGTCGCCAAAATAATCGTTAAACTTCCGGTTGAACGACCGCACGGATATCTTACACATATTAGCCAGCTCTTCCACTGTTTTTACTTCCTGGTAATGCTGCAAAACAAAGGCTTTAAAGTCCATATTCTTGTTCAGCATCGGGGAGAGGAAGCGGGCCATCTCTTCTTTTGTATAGAAGGCTCTGAGGATCAGAAAGACCTCTTTCTGTTTAATGGCAAAGAGGTGTTTGCATTGTATTTTATGACCCAGATAGAAAAGAACGCTATCCAGAACCGAACGCATCGGCGGCCGGATATCTATCTTGTTGAAAACAGGCGGCTTCTTTTCTTTCGTATACAACGCCTCCAACGCCAGTTGATCGCATAGTGTAAATTGATTGTCAAAGCTCAACAGAATGTATTTCACATCTGTGATTGCTTCGGCCACCGATTCTGAATCCTGGGCTATAAAAACCATTTCTCCTCCCTGACATAAATGGTTTCTGAACTCATTACACGAGACCATGACTTCCCCTTCGAGCAAGAAGATAAAGTAATTGAAGTATCTGTCAGTCGAACGTAGTTTCTCCCCTTCTTTTACTTCCTGGTAGCTGAATCCGATATGGAAGTCTGAAACATAGTTTCTGCAAGTTAAGTGCTCTTGCACATATAACAATTCCATAATAATTTGTTTGTTAAAATCAAAGTTAGTAATCGGCGTAAAGGTATGGTTTATTTCGATACATGATTTATTTATTTCGCTTTTGTGCAATAAAAATGTCGGATTAAAAAGATGAGCGGCAATATAGAGCCGCTATTTGCCCTCCACTCATTATTAGTATGGCCGAAAAGAGTATCTTCGCACTCACAAACAAATAAAAAAATGATTACTGACGAACTAAACGGATTATACTGCACATACACCGGCGTTCACGCGGGAAAGATCACCGAGTTACCGTCATCCGGTTCCAATCGGCGTTATTTTCGCCTGAAGGGAGAGGGGAAAGACTTGATCGGCGTGTATGGAACTTCATTTGAAGAGAATGGGGCTTTTATCTATGCGTCGGATCATTTCCGCAAGAAACAGTTGCCAGTGCCTGAAGTATACATCCACAGCGACGACAAACGTTTTTACCTTCAGGAAGATCTGGGGGACACCTTGCTTTTCGATGCGATCGGGAAAGGGCGGCAGACGGGCCACTTCGACGAAAACGAACGCCTGCTGCTGCGCAAAACAATCGCCCTTTTGCCTTCGATACAGCTTGCCGGCGCCGAAGGATTCGACTTCAGCCGTTGCTATCCGCAGCCTGAGTTTAACCGGCGTTCCGTATTATGGGATCTGAACTACTTTAAGTATTGCTTTCTGAAAGCCACCGGCCTGGATTTTCAGGAAAGCCGTCTGGAGGACGATTTCCAGCAGATGAGCGAGGCGCTTTTGTGCGATGCGACGGAGACATTCCTCTATCGCGATTTCCAGTCGCGCAATGTGATGATCCGCGACGGCGAACCGTGGTTCATCGACTTTCAGGGAGGTTGCCGGGGGCCGTTGTATTACGACGTCGCTTCCTTTCTGTGGCAGGCCAAGGCCAATTTTACGCCCGAACTGCGAAGGGAATTACTGAACGAATACATGCAGGCGCTAAATAACTTCCAAACGGTGGACGAAACCGCTTTCCTTGGTCGCCTGCGGCATTTTGTACTCTTCCGCTCCTTACAGACGTTGGGCGCCTACGGTTTCAGGGGATACTTCGAGAAGAAACCTCACTTCATGCAGAGCGTCCCCTTTGCCATCGCGAATCTGCGGACGCTCCTCGACGAAGATTATCCCGAATATCCGTACCTGTGCACGATCCTGCGCCGCTTGACCTGCCTCAAGCAATTTACGGAAAGCCTCCACAAAAGCATACTGGAGGTGCATATCGTCAGTTTTGCTTACAAGAAAGGAATACCGGACGATGCGTCGGGCAACGGGGGAGGATTCGTCTTCGATTGCCGCGCCATCAATAATCCAGGAAAGTACGAGCGCTACAATCACTTCACCGGACTGGACGAGCCGGTCGTCCGTTTCCTGGAAGAAGAAGGAGAGATCGCCGCCTTTCTCGCCCATGCGTATGCAATGGTCGACGTCTCTGTGGCGCGTTACATCCGGCGGGGATTTACCAACCTGATGGTTTGCTTCGGATGCACCGGAGGACAGCATCGTTCCGTCTACTCCGCCCAGCAGTTGGCCGGACACCTCCATAAGAAGTTCGACGTAAAGATCCGCCTGACTCACCGGGAACAGAATATTGAACACTTTTACGATCCTATCGCATGAAAGCTATGATTTTTGCCGCAGGCCCGGGAACGAGGCTCAAGCCTTTGACCGATACCCGCCCCAAGGCGCTGGTCGCCATCAAAGGGAAACCGATGCTGGAACATTTACTCCTGAAACTGAAAAAAGCCGGCTTCGACGAAATCGTCATCAATATTCATCATTTCGGCGACCAGATCATCGACTTCCTGAAGGCCAACAACGACTTCGGGCTGAATATTCACATCTCCGACGAGCAGGAATATCTGCTGGATACCGGCGGGGGACTTAAACATGCCGCCCTGTTCCTGCGCGGAAACGAGCCGTTCCTGGTACACAATGTCGATATCCTGTCCGATGTCGACCTGGCGGCCTTCTGCCGCAGTCATCGCCAGGACACGCTGGCAACGCTGCTCGTCAGCGAACGGCCGACTTCGCGCCATCTCCTGTTCGACAGCAATAACCGGTTGCTGGGCTGGAGCAACCATGCTACGGGCGAAATCAAATCCTTCTTCCCCGACTTCGCCTCCCGTCCGTACCGCGCCTATGCGTTCGGCGGCATACACGTCGTCTCCCCTACTCTGTTCGACCGGATGGAGGAATGGACAGGCAAGTTCTCTATCATCGACTTCTACATAGCCGCCTGCGTGAAGGACGTTATTGCCGCTTATCCGGCAGAAGGCGTCGCTCTATACGATGCCGGCAAATACGAATCGCTGGAAACAACCCTCCGGCAATTGACATTCATCCAATAATACTGTATATAATGTATCATTCCAACATACAAACCCATCGAAAGGACTTCCCAATCCTCCAACGTAGCATCTACGACAAACCGTTCGTCTATCTGGATAACGCCGCTACGACACAAAAGCCCGACGTCGTGGTGGAGAAAATCAGAAACGGATATTATAGTGTAAATGCAAACATTCACCGCGGCGTGCATTTCCTCAGCCGGGCCGCTACCGAGGCCCACGAAGAAGCGCGCCGCACCGTTCAGCGCTTTATCCACGCCCGTACACCCGGCGAGATCATCTTCACCCGCGGCGCTACGGAAGCAATCAACTTAGTCGCTTCCTGCTTTGCCGACGCCTTCCTCGAAGAAGGCGACGAGGTGATCCTATCTGAAATGGAACACCATGCCAATATCGTTCCCTGGCAGATACAGGCCGCCCGGCGGAAGATCGCCCTGCGCATCGTTCCTATCAACGATAAAGGCGAGCTGTGCCTCGACGACTACCGCCGCCTCTTCAGTCCACGCACCCGGCTGGTCGCCCTTGCCCACGTATCCAACGTACTGGGAACCGTAAACCCGGCCGAAGAACTGATTGCCATCGCCCACAGTCACGACGTACCCGTCCTTCTCGACGGCGCCCAGGCCGTTCCGCATATGCATATCGACGTCGAACAGCTCGACGTCGACTTCTACGTCTTTTCTTCACACAAGATCTACGGGCCTACCGGCATCGGCGTATTGTACGGCAAAGAGCGATGGCTCGACGCGTTCCCTCCTTACCAAGGAGGAGGCGAGATGATTGCCTCCGTCTCTTTTGAAAAGACGGTCTTCAACGAATTGCCTTTTAAGTTCGAAGCCGGCACGCCCGACTATATCGGCAGCACGGCCTTTGCCGAAGCCCTGCGCTATGTCGAAAAAGTCGGTATCGACGCTATCGCCGCTTACGAACAAGAGCTGTTAGACTATGCAACGGCAAAGCTCCGCGCCCTCGATGCCCCGATACGTATCTTCGGCGAAGCATCCCATAAGAGCGCCGTCCTCTCCTTCCTTATCGACGGCATACATCCGTATGATACCGGTATGCTTCTCGACCGCCTCGGCATCGCCGTACGCACCGGTCATCACTGCGCCCAACCGTTGATGAAAGTCCTTGGCATCGAAGGGACAGTACGCGCCTCGTTCGCCTTCTACAATACGCGGGATGAAATCGACGCCCTCAGCAACAGTTTGCAACAGGTTGTCAAAATGTTCGTCCGCAAATAAATCTTCATGCTGATCCCTTATCTCGAAGAAGGCCGCCTCGAAGCCGGTTGCGACGAAGCCGGAAGGGGTTGTTTAGCCGGAGCCGTCTTTGCCGCCGCCGTCATCCTGCCAGACGGTTTCCGAAGCGAAGAAATAAACGACAGCAAACAAATCTCCGAACGCCGCCGTTATGCCCTGCGCTCATTGATCGAACGCGAAGCCCTTGCCTGGGCCGTAGGCATTGTCACGCCCGAAGAGATCGACCGCATCAACATCTTGAACGCCTCTATCCTGGCGATGCACCGCGCCATTGGGGAACTTGCCGTCGTTCCGGAACATCTGCTCGTCGACGGGAACCGTTTCCACCCCTATCCTTCGATTGCGCACACCACCCTGATCAAAGGCGACGCCCGCTACCTTAGTATTGCCGCCGCCTCGATCCTGGCCAAGACGTATCGCGACGATTACATGCTCCGCCTCCACGACGAGTATCCCGTCTACGGTTGGAAGTCCAACAAAGGCTATCCCACCGCCGCTCATCGCTGCGCCATCCGTGACTTTGGTGCCACGCCCTACCACCGCTTCACGTTCTCCCTCCTCAAGTAAACACGAGGCCGCTGAAAAAGTCTTTAGCACTATCAATTTGAAAGTTCGCCCCTTAAAAGCACCTGTTTTTTGCTAAATATTGAATGTTTTAGCCCTGAAAGCAACAATCTGCAAGCAAAAATTGGGCGGCGTCCAAAAAAGAAGGGTTTTCAGCGACCTCGGACTCTCGTGACGGGGGTTAAATGCACGATTTTAGCGTCTTTCCTCCATGTTTCCTTGCTCTTCTTTTCGCAAATTTAAGCAGATGAATCTTATTTACAAATGATTGACGGTTTTTCAGCAGACCTTATTTATCAGCAATTTCCTGGCCACCTTGAGGAACGAACGCCATACGACGATACTCATATCAAGCCAGAATCTGGAGTGCTTCTATAAAATATTCTCCCGGTTGATCCTGATCCTGCGGGGCCGTATCGTCGAAGACCTGCGCCCGGTCGATGCAACGGCCCGGAGCGTTGTCGAACACCATTTTTCCTTCCTCAGGGAGTGATGCAGTATACGAGGGGGGGGGACTGTAAGGCCCTTTTTGGTTGTGGGTATTCAGCCAGCAGAGGACGAAACAGAGGCGTTGTCTGCGGTCTTCTTCACGAAAATCAAGGATAAGCGGCGTGCGGACGGCGAAGGTCGTATGCCGGAGGTCACACTGCGAGAATTCCAAGTGAGCCAGGTCGTCGGCGTCGGCAAAGGGGCTGCTTTTGATCATACGATGCAGTTTGCGGTATGAGTTCCGGTTCCGCTTCATGCAGGTTCAGAACGTCTATGCGCGTCCGGAGGGCCTCGTCTTCCCAATTTCCGAAAGCTTCTACGAAAGGTGTGTAAGCTGTCAGCATAAAAACATTGTCAATCCACTGTCCACGGGCGTATTCTGTCCGAAGCCTAATTTTGTGCGATTAGCCAGCAAATAGGGCACAGTCATATCATACACGTTTTTGTGTAAATCGCTGTGTTCCTGTTGTATTTAATCTGTCCTTCTCATATATTTATCTTCTGATTATTCTTAATATCTTCAATTTTCATTACAAATGATAGCAGGAGTCAAATAAATGAAGATTGTTTTTTGTTATTTTTTCTCTTTTCTGCGAAAAACCCCCATCAAGCCGGAGCGGAGGCTTAGATGAGGGTTCAAAGAAGGAAGGAAAGAACAAACAAGTCCTCTCCTTGGTTAGTTTAATCCCGGCGCAGGAAGATCATAATGTAATACGCCAGCGTAGCCAGCGAACCTAAAGCGGCCACTACGTAGGTATAGGCAGCCGAACGCAACGCATCGACGGCCTTATCGTGGGTATAGACGTTCGTAAGGCCGGCGCGGCTCAGCCATGCAACGGCGCGGTGGCTCGCATTGATTTCAACGGGCAAGGTGATGAAGCTGAAGAGGGTCGTCATCGCAAAAAGGATGATACCCAGCAATAAAAGTTGCGGAAAGGTTTGCAGCAAAATCATTCCTCCCAGCAACACCCAGGTCATAATCCGGGACGAGAAGCTGACCACCGGAACCAGGGCGGAACGCATCTTCAGCGGGGCGTACGCCTTGGCATGTTGCACGGCATGACCACATTCGTGCGCTGCAACGGCGGCGGCGGCAATGCTGTTGCTGCGAAAGACGGGTTCGCTCAGGTTGACTGTCTTGTCCAACGGATTGTAGTGGTCGGTCAGTCGTCCGGGCGTCGAGATAACCCGCACGTCGTAGATTCCGTGATCTCGCAACATCATTTCGGCCACATCGCATCCCGTCATTCCGCTTGGCAGGGGGATGCGTGAATATTTTTCAAATTTATTCTTCAAGTTGTATGATACCAACCAACTCAAGAGTGCGATTCCAATAAATATAATCCAGTACGTTGTCATAATATATTGTTTTATTGATGGTTTTCGTTTCTGATAATGGTTTGTTCGCGATCCGGTCCGAGGGATATGATCCAGATGGGGACGCCCAGTTCGTCTTCAAGGAAGGAGATATAGTTGTTGAACGCTCCGGGAAATTCTTTTTCGCTCTTCATCTTGCCCATCGGTGTTTTCCATCCGGGCAATTCGGCGTATACCGGTTCGACAGCATCGTTTATTTCGTAAGGGAAGTCTCTTGTTTCTTTTCCGTCGATGCGATAGGCCACGCAGGCTCGGATGAGGTCGAAAGCGTCCAGCACGTCGCTTTTCATCATAATCAGCCGGGTGACGCCATTGATACGGATTGCATAGCGGAGCGCTACAAGGTCGATCCATCCGCAACGACGTTTGCGTCCTGTCACCGAACCATATTCATTTCCTTTTCGGCAAAGCGTCTCGCCCATTTCGTCGAATAATTCCGTCGGGAAGGGTCCGCTTCCCACGCGCGTGCAATAGGCTTTGAAGATGCCGTACACTTCTCCGATGGCGCTTGGCGGGACTCCCAGTCCGGTGCAGCATCCGGCGCAGACGGTATTGGATGACGTAACAAAGGGATAAGAGCCGAAGTCAAGGTCAAGCATCGTCCCCTGGGCTCCTTCGGCCAACACTGACTTTCCTTCCCGGAGATATTGGTTGATGACGTGTTCGCTGTCGATGAGTTCGAATCGTTTCAGATAGTCCAGCGCTTCGAGCCATTCTGTTTCGATGTCTTCGAGTCTGCGTCCGTAATCGTAACCAATCGAATGTAGGATAGCTTTGTGCCTGTCTTTGGCTGCTTTGTAGCGGGCGTCGAAGTCGTGCAGTATATCTCCTACGCGGAGTCCGCAGCGTCCTACTTTGTCGGCATAGGCCGGTCCGATGCCTTTGCCTGTTGTGCCGATTTTGCCGTCTCCTTTGGCTGCCTCGTAAGCTGCATCGAGCAGTCGGTGAGTAGGCAGGATAAGGTGGGTTTTTTTCGAAATAGCCAGTCGCTGCGTCAGCTCGTGTCCGGCTGCGGCCAGGGCTTCGGCTTCCTGTCTGAACAGGAGGGGATCGATAACGACTCCATTGCCGATGATATTCTTCTTCCCACCCTGGAAGATACCGGAAGGGATCGAACGCAAAATATATTTACTCCCTTCAAATTCTAACGTATGACCAGCGTTGGGGCCTCCCTGGAAACGGGCGACGACGTCGTATGCCGGTGTAAGGACGTCGACAATTTTCCCTTTTCCTTCATCTCCCCATTGCAGTCCTAATAATACATCTACTTTCATTTTTTGCTTTTATTGGTTTGTGATTGGTTGATATTCTTCTGAGCCTCCCGCTGGATCCTGTTCCTGCACCGGTTGCACAGGCCATACAGACAAAGGGAGGCGTATTCGGCCGTAAAGTTACTGCCGGGCGCCTGTATATGAGGCATATTCTTGACTTCCCTGATTCCCCGGCAACGCGTACAGACGAAGTGATAATGCGTTTCGGCTTTTTTCCTCAACTCATACTGTATAGGTATGGGTTTCTGATGGGGATAGTGCGCAATAATGCCTGCATCAAACTGATGACGCACAATAATACCTGCATCAATCAATACATTGAGCGTATTATAAAGAGTCGCCCTGCTGACACGATATTTGGCAGCATCTAATTTGTCTTGAAGCATTTCGAGATCAAAATGTTTCGGAAAGTCACAGATTTCCTTAAGGATAGTGAATCTCACTTCCGTTTTCCGCCGTTCTTTCACCCTGTTTTCTTCCAGATAAGTCGAAAAGCGATCTTGTATATCCTTATCCATATTACTTTCTGTCATTTATATCCTTATCCATAAACAAGCTGTTCACAAAGGTAGATAATTCCGGTTAACCATCAATAGATCTCAAAGTAAATGCGTTACCTCTTAAGCGGAAAAAAGAGACCGGCACGCAACTGTGAGCCGGTCTCTTTTGAGGGTTGTTTTTTGTTTGGAGGGTTATTTCACTTCCCATATTTCGCCTTTCATCAACAAATCACGGAGTTTGCGGATGGGGTTTTTGGCGCGGACGGAAGCGATCTGCTGTTCGACTGCTTCGTCGTATGTGGGAGCTTCTACGTCACGGATAACGCCCAGGGCTACCGGCATATCGCCTCCCATCAGCGAAAGCATCAGGTGCAAGGTAGTATCAGGCGACTGCGCATTGTGTACCAAAACGTCATCCAGCGTATAACCGTCTTGTCCGATGGTAACGGCTTTCAGCTTCAGGCCGTCGAGTACGAGACCTTTTTCGTTTTCCTTCCCGAAGCGCATCTTTTCGCCGTGACGAAGGAATATCGTCCGTTCGGAACGGTATTCCTTATCCGTAATTTGTTTATGGATACCGTCGTTGAAGATGACGCAGTTGACAAGTACTTCCACCACTGACGTTCCTTTATGGCGCGACGAGGCGGCAAGGACTTCGGTCGTATTCTTCAGATCGACGTCAATCGCGCGGGCAAAGAAATTACCGCGGGCGCCCAGAGCCAGTTCGGCAGGGATGAAAGGATCTTCCACTGTCCCGAAAGGGGAACTTTTCGTCACGACACCCCGATTGGAGGTCGGCGAGTACTGTCCCTTTGTCAGTCCGTATATCTTATTGTTGAAAAGGACGATATTGATGTCCACATTGCGACGTACGGCATGGATGAAATGATTTCCTCCGATGGCCAGGCAATCGCCGTCGCCCGTCATCAGCCATACGTTCAAAGCCGGATTGGCTGTCTTTACGCCTGTGGCAATGGCGGCTCCCCGGCCGTGAATGGTATGAAAGCCATATGAGTTCATGTAATAAGGCAGACGCGACGAGCAACCGATACCGGAGATGACAGCAATATTTTCAGGAGCTACTCCCTGTTCGGCCATAGCCTTGTGCACACAGTTCAACACAGCATGGTCGCCGCATCCGGGGCACCAGCGTACATATTGATCGCTTTTATAATCTTTGGGTTGATATTTTATTGTTTCCATACATCAGGCCTCCAATAATTTGGTAAATTCTTCGACCAACCGCGCCACGACAAAGGGTTGTCCCTTGACGCGATTGAATTTATAGGGATCGAATCCCGGTGTTTTGCTACGCAGGTAATTGGCGAACTGCCCGTTGTTTTGTTCGGCCACTACTACTTTCTTATAGCGGGACAAAACTTCCGCCGTATTCGCCGGCAAGGGATTGATGAAACGAAAGTGAGCCAGGGCTACTTTTTTGCCGTTTTCCTGCATGGTTTCCATTGCTTCGCAAAGGTGTCCGTAGGTACCGCCCCATCCTACCAGCAGGAGATCGGCTTCGGCATCGCCCAGTACTTCCAGTTCGGGGATAACGTGAGCGATCTTGTCGATCTTGGCTTGGCGTGTCAGTACCATTTTTTGGTGGTTGAGCGGTTCGGTAGAGATGGCGCTGGTTTCAAAGTCTTTTTCCAGTCCCCCGACGCGGTGGGCAAAGCCAGCCGTCCCTGGGACGGCCCAGTAGCGGACGAATGTTTCGGGATCTCGACGGTAAGCATTCCAGGGCTTTTCGTCCTTGTATTCCGAAACGTATTGGGGTTTGACTTCGGGATAGGTATCCAGGTCAGGAATCCGCCAGGCAGCAGAACCGTTGGCGATGAAAGAATCGGTCAGCAGGATAACCGGCGTCATGTGTTCTACGGCCAGTTTACCTGCCCAGAAGGCGGCATCGAAGCAGTCGGTCGGCGTCGTTGCGGCAATCACGACGACGGGGCTTTCGCCGTTACGTCCGTAGAGGGCTTGCAGGAGGTCGGTCTGTTCACTTTTGGTCGGAAGACCTGTCGAAGGGCCTCCCCGTTGCACGTCAATCACAACTAAGGGCAGTTCGGCAATCACAGCCAGGCCGATGGCTTCACTTTTGAGCGCCAGTCCCGGCCCTGAGGTAGAGGTTGCAGCCAGCGAACCGGCAAAGCCAGCGCCGATAGCGGTACAGATGCCGGCTATCTCGTCTTCAAACTGGAGCGCTTTTACGCCTAATTCCTTGCGGGCGGCCAGTTCCTGCAGTATGTCCGTAGCGGGGGTGATGGGATAGCTGCCCAGGAAGAGTTGTAAGCCGGCTTTTTCGGCGGCGGCGATCAGCCCGTAGGCCGTCGCCTTGTTGCCGTTGATGTCGGTATAAAAGCCTGGGATTGCCTTCTTGCTTTCAATACGGTAGGTGGAAACGGATGCGTGGATATTATTCCCGTAATTATAGCCATCAGTCAGCGCTTTGATGTTGGCCTGCGCGATGGCCGGCTTTTTGGCGAACTTGCTTTGCAGCTTGTGCATGGCCTCCTCCAGAGGACGTTCAAACAGCCAACAGACCAGGCCGAGAGCAAACATGTTTTTGCACCGCACGGCCGATTTGTTGTCCAATCCATATTCGGACAATCCGTCTTTGACCATCGTCGAGATGGGAGCAGCTACGAGTTGTATGCCTGTCAATCCTAATTCGGCGAAGGGGTCGTCTGTGGTAAACTTCGCCTTTTCCAAATCATTCTTTTGGAACGAGTCGGTATCGACGATCACAATTGCACGCGGCTTCAGATAGCCTACGTTTACTTTCAGGGCTGCCGGGTTCATAGCAACCAGTACATCGGCTTTGTCGCCAGGGGTAAAGATTTTGCGGGAGCCCAGGTGTACCTGGAATCCCGACACGCCACTCAGTGATCCTTGCGGGGCGCGGATTTCTGCCGGAAAGTCGGGGAATGTTGATATGTCGTTCCCCAGGATCGCCGACAGATAGGAAAAGATGGTTCCTGTCAGTTGCATTCCATCTCCCGAATCGCCGGAGAACCGGACGACCACTTTTTCTAAGGTAACTACTTTAGTTCGTTCTGTCATAGTAATTAATACATTAGGTAAGCTTTAATATTTGTCAAAGCATTTGAATGCGCAAAAGTAGCAATAATCAAAAACTATCATCAAGATTCTCTTGTATTTTTGACACAAGGCGGCTGGATTGTGATGGACGTCTTTTCCGTATCGTGACGTTATGGCGCGATCGGGCCGTTTAACAGGCGGAAGTTCCACTTGTATTTACGGGCGAAGTACAGGAGTGCAACAAGGCTCAGAACCACCTGCACGCAGGTATCTTTGACCGGGTCGATGCGGACAACTTCAAATACGGCATCTGTTTGCAAGGCGGAGGATTGGTGGGTTGCAAACAGGGAAAGGAAGATATTGTTTGCCGCATGAAGACCTATGGACAGTTCGATCCCATCGTCCAAAATGGCGACCAAGCCAAAAAACAGCCCGAAGTAAATATACTGGGGCATGGTCAGCCAGAAGCCGAATTCTTTCACTTCCGGATTGCTCGCGTGCATCAGTCCGAAGACAAGAGATGGAAGCAGGAGCGCCATCCAGCGACTCCGCATACAGGCTCCCAGCCCCTGCGTCAGGTATCCCCGGAACAGAAACTCTTCATACATTGCCTGGAAGGGTATCAACAGAAAGGTGATTAGTAACAGGGGGATGAAGCGAGGGAGGTCGAATTGCAGGACATAATCCTCTGTGTTGACAACATAATCGACGCCATAGGCCAGCGTCATCAACACGAACCACACCCCAACTCCAACCAGGCAACGATCAAGGCGTACCCTCTTTGTACCGTTTACGACTTCGGCAAAGCTACGCCGATGCCATGCCTTCACAAGCCAAACCGTCAGAAACAGACTCACAACGCTGGGCAGCAACAGCAAGGCAAATGACAGGTTCTTCGACAGAGCCTCAATAGGGACAGCCTTGACGAACAAGACCAGCATCAGGGGAATGCTACCGATCGCCATCCAGACAAACAGGGCACCCACACAGACAAGCAGATATTTCCATGCCTGATTCTGCTGATCAAATGCACGTTCAAGAAATTTCATACGTATTTATATTATTAAGTATACTATTCGGCAAAAGTAAGAAAATGCCGGCATAACGCAACCTTTTGCTTCTTTTTGCCGTATATAAGAGTATCTTGAAACTTCTAAAACAATAATAGATTATGAAAACAAAAGTATTCCTTCTTTCGATCAGCCTGCTTGTAGCGGCAGGCGCGTATGCCTCCGACAATACCATAAAGGGCAACAAGAAAGTGACAACACGAGCCATCAGTATCAACGACTACGACGAAATCTCAATTGCAGGCAGTATGACCTTCGAGTACGAGCAATCGGATGCTGCGCCTTTCCTGAACATAACGACAGACGAGAACCTATTTGAATACATCCGGGCGGAAGTAAAGGACAGGAAACTAATCATCGGACCTAAAGCGAGAGAGTTTTCCGGTAGCAGTTACAACCTGCAACCCTCCGTCTTCAAGATTAAATCGAACTCCAGAGGCTTGGAGAAATTAAACAGCGCCGGCTCCGGCAGCTTCATCGTCCTTAGCCCGTTACGCGTCGGCAAATTAGACATTAACCTGGCAGGCAGCGGGTCTGTCGAACTGAAGAAAGAGCTTACCGGGGAAGAAGTAAAGATAAACACGGCCGGTTCGGGTAGCGTAGAGGCCAGCGGCGTCATTACGGTAAAGGCCATCAGCCTCCATGTGGCCGGTAGCGGCGAAGTGAATGTGGACAACATCAACGTAGAAACCCTTCAATGCAATACGGCAGGCAGCGGGAGCGTCCGTATAGAAGGCCGGGCCAGGGAAGCCTCTTACAATGTGGCAGGCAGCGGGAGTATCCGCGCCTTTGGATGCAAGGCCGGCAGGGTGAATGTCAGTCAGATCGGTTCGGGCCGGATTGAGGTGTTCGCCGAAGACGAGCTAACGGCCAGCAAGATGGGTAGCGGAAGCATTTCCTATAAAGGAAATCCCTCCGCCGTAAAGAAAACCCCAGACCGTTCCCGTTCCATCAGGCAAGTGCAGTGATTCCCCCTGTCGCGCATGAGGAAAGAGGCTGTCCGGTAACAGGGCAGCCTCTTTGCATGCTCTAACGATGATGACAATACCCCTGACGATCCTGTTGGAACTGTTACACTCAATATGATGAATGAAAACAACGGCATGACGGAACTTGGGAATTCTGATGTATACATTAACAATGCAAATAATTTTTACAGTCAATCGTGTTTATTGTCAAGTCTTGGAAAAAAAAACGAATTAGGCAATATATCAGATATTCTACTTTTAGGCGGGACTAATACCACAGCCGTAGAACCAGGGAAAGCATATCAGATTTTCAGCAAAGAATCTATAAAAAAATTTCCTTCGGGTAAACTCGCACTGAATATTGCGGCAAACTATTACAACGTATATGTCGTATCGCAGATGAAACAAGAGAATACGATAACAGGTGCTATTGTGAAGTTTATTCTCATGGATGTCCCTAAAAATGACTTACCCGCATTTAATGATAATATCGGGACACTCCTCGACTATACAAACACTAATCTGTCTGAAATTACGATAGAATTACCAACATCAGATTTTGAATATGAACCTACATTTAATAATGTATTCAATGTGTTTGAGCACAAAAAAGAGGGCAATAAGCTGATTGTTAGAATTATAGAATATAGTCTGCCGCAAGATATTGGTTTCTATATACGCATCAAGGATAGTTATACCTATGTGACGGGAAGGTTGCATTAATATTTTCTTTCAAATAATTGAGATATAGACTCCGGCATTATCAACTATCTTTTTATCTCTTTACGTTTCCTTGTTTCCGGGCTTCGTCATACCGGCTCAACGGATACAGACATTGAGCATATTCAAAAAGATATTCTGGCTTATGGCTCAACTGGGGATAAAGAGCCTAGGGAAGAGTTCGTCATTGAAGACGTAGGCGCATTTTAACCATTTACGAAGTATCACCTTTATTCATAGGGATATTTTTAACATGAGTTCGACGCAAGAAAAAGAGGAAAAGAGATAAGATGTTCGTATATTTAAGGCATTAAGGACAAACAAATTGCGAACTAAAATATCTTATCTCTTATGGAAGCAAATATAGTTGAAATATACTACATGGCTGACGAATTCAGTCGGAATTTGATTGGATAATGGAGGGACTTATCCTCAAAAAAGACAAGGGTAAACGAAGCCGGAATCGCAAATTTACAATGTCGGAAAGCAAAATAATGACTGTTCTTATCCTGTTCCACCTAAAACAATTTAGAAACCTGAAAGCCTTTTATACTCAATATATTCAGGTACATTGTAACTGTTACTTTCCTCAAAGGGAATCATACTGCCACGCAACATGCCTTTGTGAAGCGAACACGCTATCCATTGGGCGTCCTTTACATCACTCTTCCTGCCCGGCATTTGCTTTATCAGGTACGGATTGACCAGCATTAGCTCAAAGCCCATCCCCATCTCTAATAAGACGTCCCATACCGGAACCCAATAAGTCGAGGTGCTTTCCATCGCCACCTTTGTTATGCCTTCCGACCTCAAATAGTCGCCCATTTGACGAATCTTTGGCGTCGTTGTCTCATACTCGTTTACGGGTGAGTATTTTTTCCCATTGTTTATCGCTCAAAATACATTATCTTTCCCCTACAAATTTTGCCGGGCATTTTTATTGGTCTGTGTGGAATGTCGAAAATTTCATGTATATTTGTGTTCCATTAGACGATTAATCATAATAACATCTAAGTATAAAAACAATCGTTTAGTTATAATCTCATTCTGATATGGAAAATTTAGACAAAGAAAAAATTGAGCAAATAATCAAGTTGCGAAAGCAGTCGCATACATTTTATCTGAAAAAA
>JAISWO010000055.1 GCA_031271045.1 Tannerellaceae bacterium | reverse complement strand
CGGATTTCATTTGCAGATAGGTCACGTCGGCGATGTCACTCAGAAGGACTTCTTTTTCAGGATAGCTTCTTGTGACGTCAAGCACCAAACTGCCCGTTGCTGCCTCTCTGTTACAGGATACCCCTGTTATGAGGCAGATTACGGGTATCAAATAAGATACTAAATGTGTTTTCATATTATTACATATGTAATTATTAGCGCATCTCTATTATCTCTCCTTTGACAGCAAGCATGATACTTTCAAGACAGTTGCTTGAAGAAGTCATTGCCTTTGTTGTCTACCAGGATGAAGGCAGGGAAGTTCTCTACTTCGATTTTCCAGATCGCTTCCATTCCCAGTTCGGGATATTCCAGACATTCCACTTTTTTGATGCTTTCCTGCGCCAGGATGGCGGCCGGTCCGCCGATACTGCCCAAGTAGAATCCGCCGTGCCGGAGGCAGGCGTCGGTGACGGCCTGGCTGCGGTTGCCTTTAGCAATCATAATCATACTGCCGCCGCAGGATTGAAAGAGATCGACGTAAGAGTCCATACGTCCGGCCGTTGTGGGGCCAAAGGAGCCGGAAGCCATTCCGACCGGCGTCTTGGCCGGTCCGGCGTAATAGATCGGGTGATCTTTTACGTACTGCGGCAATCCTTCGCCGGCATCAATCCGTTCTTTCAGTTTGGCATGGGCAATGTCGCGCCCTACGACGATGGTTCCCGACAGGGAGAGGCGCGTGGCTACCGGATATTTGTCTAATTCTTTCAGCACGTCGGCCATGGGCTGGTTGAGATTAAGCTTTACGGCATTGCCTTCACCTGCGCGGCGCAGTTCTTCGGGGATGAGGCGGCCGGGGTTCGTTTCCAGCTTTTCGATCCAGATGCCGTCTTTGTTGATCTTTGCTTTGATATTACGGTCGGCCGAGCAGGATACGCCCATGCCGACAGGACAGGAAGCGCCGTGACGTGGCAGGCGGATGATGCGGATGTCGTGTGCGAAGTATTTCCCGCCGAATTGGGCTCCCAGTCCGATCTTGCAGGCTTCTTCGAGGACTTGGCGTTCGAGTTCGATGTCGCGGAAGGCCTGTCCTCCTTCGTTGCCTGTCGTGGGCAAATGGTCGTAATAGTGAGCGGAGGCCAGCTTGACCGTCTTCAGATTGGTTTCGGCCGAGGTGCCTCCGATGGCGAAGGCGATGTGATAGGGCGGGCAGGCGGCTGTACCGAGGGTTTTCATTTTCTCCACTAAGTAGGCGACCAGCTTTTCGGGCGTCAGGAGGGCTTTGGTTTCCTGGTAGAGGTAAGTTTTGTTGGCCGATCCTCCGCCTTTGGCGATGCAGAGGAACTTATATTCGGCGCCCCCTACGGCATAGAGGTCGATTTGTGCCGGCAGGTTGCAGCCGGTATTGACTTCTTTATACATATCTAAGGGTGCGTTCTGCGAATAACGGAGGTTTTCCTCGGTATAGGTTTTGTACACGCCTTTGGAGAGGGCTTCTTCGTCGTTGCCGTCTGTCCATACTTGTTGTCCTTTCTTGCCGGTGATGATTGCTGTTCCTGTATCCTGGCAGAAAGGGAGTTTGCCTTTGGCCGATACTTCGGCGTTGCGCAGGAAGGTCAGCGCTACGAACTTGTCGTTGTCACTTGCCTGGGGATCGGAAAGGATTTTTGTCACCTGCTCCTGATGTTCGGGGCGCAGATAGAACGACACATCATGGAAGGCGACATTCGCCAGCAGGGTTAAGGCTTCCGGTTCGACCCGAAGGATTTCTTTTCCTTCAAAGGTGGTAACCGATACATGTTCTTTTGTAAGCAAATAATATTCAGTCGTATCTTTTCCCATCGGAAAAGGTTCCTGATACTTAAACGGAGGTGTTGCCATATCGCTATATGTTTTTTTTATTATATCGCGCAAAGGTACGGATTTGCCGGACAAAACGGAAAGCAAATGCTTTGTTGCAAAGATAAATTCATTACTTTTGGATCTTTGGAAGCACTGTTATTATAATAGAATATGGATTGTAAACGCTTATTTCTAATCGCTATGTGGATGGGGTTCGTGATCGCTTTGCCGGCTTACGGCGCGAAACCGAACGTCCTCAACTTCTACCGGCACCAATATCAGGCCGCCAACAAGAACTGGGCCGTCGTTCAGGACGCTCAGGGGATCCTTTATTTCGGCAACGACAATGGTTTGCTTGAGTTTGACGGCGTGCGCTGGCAGCTTTACTCTCCACCGGGCGACAAGGTGGTCAGGGCGCTCGCTACCGGTAAGGACGGCAGGATATACAGCGGAGGGTACGAAGAGTTCGGTTATTGGCAGCCGACTTTGTCCGGTTCGCTGGAATATATGTCGCTCAGCAGTCAGCTTCCGGAAGACGTTATGCACAATGACGACATCTGGCGGATACTCCTTACGGACGATTGCGTCTATTTCCAATCCTTCAGGCAGGTCTATATCTACGATCCGGAAAGCGGGCAGGTGAGCGCCTGCCGTAATGCCGCCGGCGACATTCTCTTTCTGCATAATGTTCACACCCGGCTCTGGGTGCAGGCGATCAATGGGGCGCTTTATGAGTTGAAGGAGAAGGAGTTTGTCAGGATTCCGGGAAGCGACTTCCTGCAACATACGGTAGCAAGGGTCATCCTTCCCTTCGGGGAGGATTGGCTGATCGGTACGTCGTCCATGGGGATGTTCCTGTATGATGGACAAAGATTTGAGCCTTGGGTGACGGACTTCTCCGGAGAGGCCCTCCTCTACGATCTGAATAACGGGATCCTGGGAAGCAATGGACATTATTTCTTCGGAACAACACTCAATGGCATGTATGAAGTCGATATGGAGGGACGTATTATTAATCATCTGTCGGCCGATAATCTTTTGCAGAATAATACGGTGCTCAATCTGTATGAGGAACAGTCGGGCAACGTCTGGCTGGCTTTGGACCGGGGGCTCTCTTATGTGCAATACCTCGACCGGATGGATTGTTATATCGCTCCTCGGGGGGATGTGGGGGCGGTGTATTCTTCGGCGATCTACAAGGGGGATCTTTATATAGGTACTAACCAGGGTTTGTTCTTCCTGCCAATGAATGACCTGGGGCCGGATTCATGGAGGCTGAGGCCGGTGGAGGATATCACGGGGCAGATATGGGATCTGAAGGAAAAGAACGGCGATCTGTTGTGCGGACATAATAATGGGCTGAAGATTATTTCCGATGGACGGAGGGCGGTTTCCGTTCCGGGCGTCTCCGGTGTGTACAGGATACAGGAGTTGGAGGTCGGCGGACGGGAGGCGCTCTTTCTGGGTACGTACACCACGGCTAACGTCGTGCGCAAAGACGAGGGAGGGTGGAGGAAGATTACGAACCGCGACCTGGCACAGTTCGCCGAGCCGGTATACAGTATCCGGCAGGATCATCTGGGCAATGTCTGGCTGGAGCATGTCAAAGGGGGCGTCTATCGTTGTATCTTTTCTACGGACATGAGCTATATCAAGCATCTTCAGCGGTACGATCATCCGGGTGCACATTTGCGGATGTTCCGTATCGGTGATCGCGTGGTCTTTGCTGCCAACGACAGCCTCTTTGTTTATGATGATATCGACGACAGGCTGACGTATCACGAGGCCTTGAGCCGCTGCCTGGAGGGAATCCGGAATCTGCGGAATATCGTCCCGGTGTCGAAGACGCGCTTCTGGGCTGTGACGGACCATTGCCTGTATGATGTCTTCTACGACGGACATGAATCGCAGATCTACTATAAGTTCGACCTCAATGCCGGGAATCTGGCCCTGATTGATCATTACGAGAATATTGTCGTGCTCAACGATTCGCTCTCGCTCGTTTGTTTGGAGAACGGTTTCCTGCTGCATACGATGAGCCCGGGGAATCTGCCGGCCGACAGGACGTATGCCAAGCCTCGCTTGCGGTTTATAGCTGCCGTCGACAAGAAGAAGCGGACAAGCTTCGTCGATCCCGGCGCACAGGATACGCGCTTGGCTTTCGAGTATAATACACTTCGGCTGGGCTTCTTTGTGAAGGATATGCTTTCGCAGAAACGTTACTTCCAGACCTTGTTGGCGGGCGTCGACGAGAGGTGGTCGGAGCCGGTGCAACAGCCCGAAGTCGTTTACGAACGTTTGCCGGAAGGGGACTACCTCTTCCGGCTCCGGACAACGGATGCTTTCGGGCAAAGTTCGGAGGAGGAGACGTTCCGCTTCACGATCCTGCCGCCCTGGTACTTCTCGCCGTGGGCGTATGCGGGATACGCTCTGGCGCTGCTCTTGTTGTCGTATGCGGGATGGAAGTTCTGGTTCCGGCAGATGCGGAACCGGCAGATCCTCTTAGTGCGCTTTGAAGAGGAGGAACGCCTCCGGCAGATCAATAATGAATTGCATGCCGAGATAGAACATAAAAGCGCCGAACTCTACGCCCAAACGCTGGAGCTGATCAATAAAGGCGACTGGAAAGCCTTCCTCCTGTACTTCGAAGAGTATCACAAGGACTTCTTCGGACACCTTATCTCGAAGTATCCCGACCTTACGTCGAACGACCTGAAGTTATGCGCCTGCCTGAAGTCGAACCTCTCGTCGAAGGAGATCGCTGCGCTGATGGGCATCTCCTTACGGGGCGTGGAAAACAGTCGTTACCGTCTGCGCAAGAAATTGCACCTCGAACCCAGTCAAAATCTGTCGGACTTCTTTCTCAGACTCTGAAACGCCACGAAGAAAGGAGAATAATATGTACTTTTGGGCCGTTAAATAACAGTTATTCACTATTCATTATTCAATACTGACTAAAAACTCATGAGCGTTCCTGATTTCAAGAATCTCGTCTTCCGGGATACTTCCTTTGCCAACCTGATGAACAGGCGAATCTATAACATTCTACTTGTGGCTACCAAATACGATGCCTTTATGCTCGAAGACGACGGACGGGTGGACGAGCAGGTCTTCAACGAATATATGGCGCTCAGCCTCCGCTATCCGCCGCGCTTCACGCAAGTGGCGACCGAAGAGGAAGCTTTTGCCGAACTTGCCAACCGCAACTTCGAGCTCATCATCTGTATGCCCAATATGGACAACCGCGACATCTTCGCCGCTGCCGAAGGTATCAAGGGGCAGTATCCCGCCATCCCGATCGTCGTCCTCACTCCCTTCTCCAGGGAAGTGAGCAAGCGCGTTGCACAGGAAGACCCCAGCGCCATCGACTATGTGTTCAGCTGGCTCGGAAACGCCGAGCTGCTGTTGGCCATCATCAAGCTGATCGAGGACAAAATGAACGCACCCTACGATACGGCCAGCGTCGGGGTACAGATTATCCTCCTGGTCGAGGACTCTATCCGCTTCTACTCCTCGGCGCTGCCGCACATCTATAAGTTCGTACTCGAACAGAGCCAGGCCTTCTCCAAAGAAGCGCTCAATGATCACCAGCGCACCCTCCGTATGCGCGGGAGACCTAAAATCCTGCTGGCACGCACCTACGAAGAAGCCGTCTTCCTCTTCGAGGAATACAAGAACAATATCCTGGGCATCATCTCCGACATGAGTTTCACCCGCGAGGGAACGAAAGATCCGCTGGCCGGCTATTTGTTCGGGCGCTACGTCCGCAAAAGCGGGCTGATCATCCCCCTGGTGCTCGAATCCTCGGAAACAGCCAACCTCATCTACGCCCGCGAACTCGGCGCCTCGTTCATCGACAAGAACTCTAAAAGCTATCCCCAGGACCTGAAAAAGAAAATCATGCGACGCTTCGGATTCGGCGACTTCGTCATCCTCGACCCCCATACCAAGGAGGAAATCATGCGCATCAGGGACCTGAAGGATCTTCAGACCAAAGTCTTCCAAATACCGGACGACTCGCTCGTCTACCACCTCTCGCGCAACCATTTCTCGCGCTTCTTCTACTCCCGCGCCATGTTCCCGCCGGCCGAGATCCTCAAAAGCGTCGACGTGGGCGATTACCGGGATATGGACGAGGCCCGGCAGATGATCTTCGACCTCATCGTGCATTACCGCCGGATGAAGAACACCGGCATCGTGGCTGTCTACCAGAAGGAGCGCTTCGACGAGTACAGTAACTTCGCTCGCATTGGTAATGGCTCGCTCGGCGGGAAAGGGCGCGGACTGGCTTTCATCGGCGCCATGGTGAAGCGCTATCCGGAGTTGGACAGCCCGGCGCTGGCCGTCACCATCCCGCGTACCGTCGTGATCGCAACCGACATTTTCGACCGCTTCATGGAAACCAACGAGCTCTATGCCATCGCCCTGGGAGATGCCGACGATGAGACGATCCTCCGTTACTTCCTCCACGCCAGCCTCCCGGTAGAACTGATCGAAGACCTGATGGCCTTCTTCGACGTCAGCAAAGGACCCGTCGCCGTCCGGTCCTCCAGCTTGCTCGAAGACTCCCACTACCAACCCTTCGCCGGTATCTACGCCACCTATATGACGCCGCGCAACGACGACCGGTACGAGATGCTGCGCACCGTGAGCGACGCCATCAAGTCGGTCTACGCTTCGGCCTTCTTCCGCGACAGCAAGGCCTACATGACGGCTACGGCCAACCTCATCGACCAGGAAAAGATGGCCATCGTCCTCCAGGAAGTGGTCGGCTCGACTTATGGCGACCGCTTTTACCCCAGCTTCTCCGGCGTCGCTCATTCGCTCAACTTCTATCCAACGGGACAGGAAAAGGCCGAAGACGGCGTCGCCAACATCGCCCTCGGACTGGGCAAATACATCGTCGACGGAGGCATCACCCTGCGTTTCTCGCCCCGGCACCCGCGCCACGTCCTGCAAATGAGCGCAACTGACTACGCCCTTCGCGAGACCCAGACGCGCTTCTATGCCCTCGACCTGAAAACGCCGGATTCTTTCTCCGTCGACGACGGATTCAACCTCCTCCGCCTGCCCGTTCGCGCGGCCGACGCCGACGGGACGCTGCGCTACCTGGTCTCCACCTACGACGCGCAGGACAACGTCATCCGCGACGGCTATTACCCCGGCGGACGCAAAATCCTCTCCTTTGTCAATATCCTCGAACATGACGTCATTCCCCTGGCTGCCACCCTCGACCGCATCCTCTCCATCGGTCAGGCCGAAATGGGGCGACCCATCGAAATCGAGTTCGCCGTCGACATGCCCCCCGGCGGCGACCGGGCCACATTCTACTTGCTCCAGATCCGCCCCATCGTCGACAACAAGGAAGTCATGGAGGAAGACCTCAACCAGACGCCGCCCGCTTCCGTCCTGCTCAGCTCCTTCCAAGCCCTCGGCCACGGCGTCGTGACCGACGTCCGCGACGTCGTCTACGTTCGCAGCAACGCCTTCGACTCGGCAGCCAACCCGCAGATTGCCGCCGAAATCGAGCGCATCAACCGCCGCATGGCAGCCGACGGACGGGGATATATCCTCATCGGACCGGGCCGCTGGGGAAGTAGCGATCCGTGGCTCGGCATACCGGTCAAGTGGCCCCACATCTGCCAGGCGCGCGTCATTGTCGAGTCGGGCCTCGAACATTACCGCATCGACCCCAGCCAGGGTACGCACTTCTTCCAAAACCTTACTTCCTTCGGCGTCGGCTATTTTACGATCAATGCTTACTGCCGCGACGGATTCTTCGACGAAGCCTTCCTCGACGCTCAAACGGCCGAAGAGGAAACCGACTACGTACGCCACATCCACTTCGACGCTCCGCTGATCGTCAAAATGGACGGCCGCCGGAGCCGCGCCCTCATCCTCAAACCCTGATCAGGGAACGGCCGATTCCAGAGGCCTGCTCCAGGGACCTCCCTGGCCGCGGGTATTGCGCCAGCGCATGGCCACATACAGCGAACGCCCCGCATCATCGCCGCTGAAAGTCAGCACAAGGGGCGAAGCGGTATGGAACAGCGTCTCTTTCAGGGCGGCGGCATCCTCAACCGTCGTTTCGGAAAAGGCCCACCGGATCTCCACCCCCTGTTGCCCCGCCGGCTTGCCCCGACGCCGCGGAAAACCCATCGGATAGTAAGCCAGATGCAACCGATGCCCAACCAAGGGCGTAATTTCATAAACCGGCGGATCCGTCGCTATGGGCGCCGGCCTCCGTTGCTTCGACGGACGTCGCGGAAAACCGCAAGCAAGCAAGTCGGCCTCGCCGGCCGCACTGTTACTGTCCATCATCCGGTACAACGCCCTGAGCTGCGGGACCAATGCCTTCTCGGTCTCATTCAGCCGCGCGATGTCCACACTCGAACGCTCCGCCCGATCCTCCCATCCCCGGAAAGCTTCCATAAAATCCGCCGCCGGCCCATCGCGAAAATCCCGATACTGTTTCCCTGCCACCGTCTCCGGCAGCCAACCCAACAGCTCCAGATTCGCATCAATATGCGCAATTGCCCGTTTCAAGAGGTCGTATATCCTCACTTTGCCATGAGGTAACCAATTTACTTTCAAAACTATTACTCCTTTCCTTTAATTATTTATTATCCTAATTATACCATCTGAAATACAGTCTCCGGTTCCGGGACCCCCTCGGTCGGTTCCCGGATCCCCCGGACCGGTTCCGGGATCTCCTGGACCGGTTCCCGGATCCCCTGGGCCGGTTCCGGGATCTCTTAGACCGATTCCGGGATCTCCTGGACCGGTTCCGGGATCTCTTGGACCGGTTCCGGGATCTCATGGACCGGTTCCGGGATCCCCTGGGCCGGTTCCGGGATCTCTTAGACCGGTTCCGGGATCTCTTAGACCGGTTCCGGGATATTTAAAGCAGATTTTTGAATCTTTCAGAGCGATTCCCGGATCCTCCGGACCGATTTCCGAATGTAAAGGTAGAGAATTTAATCATGAATCATAGTTACAGAGATAAAAAAAGAGGTCATTCAAACCTCTCCTGCCAATAAACCAAATTGTCCCTCTCCCACCCTCTTCCCCGGCTCCATCCTTGTGAGAGCAGGCCGCAGAAAAACCTTTTCTTTTTTGGACATCGCCTGATTTTTGCTCACCGCCTGTTACCCGAAGGAGCAAAACATTCATTATTCATCAAAAAATCACTTTTCATTTGTGGGTATTAGAACTATGTCATATATTTGCGGTATCATATTACACTATTACACTGTTATAAATTCATGATTCAATTAAAGGAAGCAAATTTTAGGTACAAGCATCAAGGATATGTTCTGAAAGATGTTAATCTGGAAATCCAGCCGGGCCGGTTCTATGGTTTGATTGGAGGGAATGGCGAAGGGAAGACGACTCTTTTGAATATTCTCAGTGGGCAACAGTTTTTGCAAAGTGGCATTTGCCGTGTTTTTGGGGAAGATCCGGTATGCAGATCGGCAGAATTGCTTGAAAAGCTTTTTATTCTGCCTGAGAAACTGTTGTTGCCAGACATCACAGCAATGGAATATATAAGAATATACGCTCCCTACTATCCTGCATTCAGTGAAGAAATACTACAGGAATGTATCAGATTGTTCGATATAGATCCTTCTTCCCGTTTATCGCGTTTGTCTGAAGGGCAACAAAAGAAAGTAGCCCTCACCTTGGCCTTATCCGTTCATACGCCTCTGCTTCTTATGGACGAACCAACTAACGGCTTGGATATATCTTCTAAACGCATATTCCGAAAACTACTTGCATCATTCTCCGGTGGTACGCAGACAGTCGTTATATCAACCCATCTTGTCAGCGATTTGGAAACCTTGATCGATGATGTGATTATATTGCATAATAAAGAAGTCTTATTGAACCAATCTTTGTCGGAAATAAGTGACAAACTGTACTTCCGCTTAATAGAACACAATGAGCCGGTAATGTTTCAGATTAAAACTCCTTTTGGAGTGATGGGAGTGGGTGAAAATACTTGCGGAGAGGTGACTCCTGTTTCATTGGAGTTATTACTAAATGTGGCGACACTGTATCCGGAGAAGATGAAACGAATGTTTAAACACAATAATTAATGCAATATGAAACATATAATACATTGGAAGAAGGTTAAGCTGTTACTCCATACTGATTGGATGGAGCAAAGAGTCTTACTTTATCATTACATTGGAACATTGACAACGATAATGATACTTTTCTTTGTCTTCATATTCTTGATGAATACAGACGGTCAAGGTATCAAAGAGCAATACATTTTATATACTCTGGGGTTTATTGGCACGATTGTTACTTTTTGTCGATATGTGGGAGAGAAAATTCACAGACCAAGAGGTTTGTTTCTTTCATTACCGGCAAATACCATTGAGAAGTATGCAGCATTGCTTATAGAAGGAGGAATAATCATCATACTATTCCATGTGATTTCGGGCCTTGGTTGCTATATGTATCATCTGTATGACAAAAGTTTCCAGATATTAAGTATCCCCTATATACTTAATGCTTTCCCTTTATCCGCCATGGCGTTTGTTTTCTCATCCGTTTTTTTGTCTTGCATTATATTCAGAAGATATGCTTTGCCAATTGTCGGTAGTTCTTATGTTTTCTTATTGCTTTGTTCTTCTATATTAGAGAATGTATTACGCATCCACAATTTTACTGATATGGGTATAGCTATAGCTCCTATGACCGGATACTCTATCCGTTTCTTGGATATCTTTTTCTATATAGCTGCTTTGGTTTGTATGTATATTGCATATTTAAAACTAAAAAAGAAAGAAATCAAATGAATTTCAAGAATAGTAAACCTATATTTATTCAAATAGCAGATCAGGTATGTAACCGCGTTTTAAGCGGCGAGTACATAGCTGATGAACGTATACCATCAATTAGAGATTTAGCTATTGAACTGGAAGTTAATCTAAATACGATAAACAGGTCGTATGAACGCTTGCAACAGGAAGGAATCATATACAATAAAAGGGGCATCGGATATTTTATATCACCCGAGGCACTCCGGAAAATTAAAAGTATAAAACATAGCCAGTTCCTGGAAGAAGTTCTTCCTTCGGTATTTAAGGAAATGATCTTACTGGACTTGGGTATGGATGATCTGGTTAAAGCTTTTGATCAGTATTGTCAAGAAAATAAATAAAGTACATATAATGATTTGATTCGAAATCTAATATACTAACAACTTAAACTTGAAATATAACGATTGTTTTTGATCATGATAAACAAGAATAGAAATATAGCACTACTTATTGAGCAATCAGTAAATGTTGTCGATGCATTGAATAGCAACATTCGTTTGACGGATGAAGAACAATCATTTATATGCAATCATTTTGAACGAATAGAACTGAATAAAAATGATTTTCTCACAAAAAAAGGTTCAGTAGAAAATTACATTTATTTTATTGAGTCTGGTGTATTGCGTTATTGGGAATCAAGCATGGATGATGAAAAAGAGGTTACCTTTGGTTTCTCATTTTCCGGTGAATTTGCACATTCATATTTATCGCTGAAGAATAGAACTCCATCTGTTTTTAATATACAATCATTATGCAATTCTGTCGTATGGCGTCTGGACAGTAGCAGCTTAGCTTTTTTGTACAAAACATCACTGAATGTTAATCGTATCATGAGAGTTGTTTTTGAAGATTGCATAACAAAAAAGATAGTTCGTGAGTTGAACTTATTGAAATATACTCCAGAAGAAAGGTATATAAATCTGACTAAAACAAATAGAGAACTTTTGCAGATAATACCATTAAAATATATAGCTTCTTATATAGGAATTACTCCACAAGCACTTAGCTGCATACGGAAAAGAATTTCTTAATCAGGATTAATTTATTGGTGATTCATATTAATTATAATTCATTGTAGACTTGTATTATAAGCGATAAATTTGCTCTATGTTTAAACTTAAATATCAGGTTTGGACATAGAGCTTTTTTATGATAAAGACATAAGCATTGCATATAAGTTAATTGCTATAATATTAATCTCAATGAAGACAAAAATTATCTATTTGTTATTGACTTTGTCAATGTTAGATTGTTTATCTGCTCAAACAGATGTTACAGATAAATTACAATGTACGGTTAAAGGCTGTGTGGTTGATTCTCTCTCAAAAGAGCCTATACCTTATGCAACATTAAGAATTGCATCGGCATCTTCTCCTCGAAAAGATGTAAAGCTTTCCACTTGTGATGAAAACGGAAAATTTATTGAAATGATAAATCTTCCAGGTGATTATGTATTGACAATACAATTCTTAGGGAAAGAAACTATCAATAAGTACTTTAAGATTGATGGGAGACAGAAAGAAATTGATTTAGGAAATTTATCCATGAAAGAGAATGTTCAAAAGTTAAAGGGGGTCACTGTGAGTGCTCAAAAAACATTGGTAAAAATGGATATTGACAAGCTCACATATAATATGGAAGATGATCCGGAATCTAAGACGAACAATACGTTGGATATGCTCCGCAAAGTTCCATTGGTGACAGTGGACAGTGATGATAAAATACAATTGAAAGGTTCTTCCAACTATAAAATCTTCTTGAATGGAAAACCGTCTAATCTGTTAAGCGGCGGTAATGCCTCCGAAGCGCTGAAAAGTATGCCGGCCAATTCGATTAAAAATATAGAAGTGATTACTGATCCGGGAGCTAAATATGATGCCGAAGGTATCGGTGGAATTATTAATATCGTTACAGTAAGAAATAAACTTCAAGGATATACAGGAACAGTCCGAGCCAATGCGAGTAGTTTTGGATCTTTTGGAGCCGATGGGTATTTAACCATGAAAGTCAATAAACTCGGACTTACTGCAAATTATGGATACAATAATCGCAATACACCATGGTATGATTCTCGTACTGTCAGGGAGACTGAACATGACGTAATTGCAGGTAATAAACCTTCAAGACTGATCGAAGAAGGGCGCAGTAAAAACAGAGCACCGTTCCATTATGGTTTTTTAGAGGCAAGTTATGAAATAGACTCTTTGAATTTATTAAGCATTGGAGCGAATTTGTTCAGAGGAAACTCAAATATAAAATCAGAGTTGGATGCCAGTCTGGGTATGATTGATGCAAAGGAAACGTCTCGGATATATAGCTACCACCGTGACAGCCGGTTTAAGAATAATTTCGGTTCTGCTGATGTAAATATCGATTTCCAACATACAGGTAACAAGAAAGATGAGTATTTAACTTTGTCGTATCGTTTTAGCCATTCTCCTAATGACAATGATAATCATACTGAACTCTCCGAGGTAGAGAATTACTACCTTGCAGAAGATTTTCCTCAATGGAATATCAATGATGCTTCTACTACGGAGCATACTGCACAAGTAGATTATACAACACCTACGTGGAAAAATCACACGATGGAAGGTGGAGTGAAATATATAAACCGGCAAAGTAAAAGTGAGACGCTCGAACAGATATACAGGACTTCTTCAGAAAGTTGGGAGGATGTTTCTGCAGAAAATAGTCGATTTAAACACACGCAACATATTCATGCAGCCTATATAGGCTATCAAATGAAGTTCAAAAAATTAGGTGTCAAGTTTGGACTACGGGGTGAAGGCACAAATCTGACTGCAAAATTTGCACAAGCTCCTGATATGAATTTCAATGTAGATTATTTTGATATAGTCCCTAATGCTGCTCTTGCTTACCAGCTTGATATGACATCGCAAATACTCATCGGGTATAATATGCGAATCCAACGTCCGGGTATATCTTATTTGAATCCTTATATCGATAATACGAATCCACAAGCTGTCACACAGGGTAACCCTAATCTGGAATCGGAAAAAAGCAATAATTTTGACTTGAACTTCGGCAAATTCGGAAGAAAATTCAGTATAAATACGAGCCTATATTATACATATATCAATAATTCCATAGAACGATACAGCGAGATTGCAGATTTCCCGACTTCAGATCCCCGGTCACAATACAATGGAGCACTATGGAACAGTTATGGTAACATTGGGAAAAAGAGCCAGGTCGGTCTGTTTGTATATGGAAATTTAAGTCCTGCCAGGTTTGTCCGGATATTCCTGAATGGCGGGATAGATTATACGGATTTGGACAGTAAAGCCAGAAGTATTAAAAACAACGGTTTCGCCGGACGTATAACTGCCGGATCACAGTTTACCTTGCCAAAAGATTTTTCCGTCAACCTGCAAGGAGGATATTTTAGTCCGGTAATAATGTTGCAGGGAGAACAATCTCCCTTCTATTTTGCAGGAATCAATATTAGTAAAAGTTTCTTTTGTGAAAAGTTATCTGTATCAGTAAGTATGCAGAATCCTGTTTGGAAAACCATGAAGATGGAAATGACAACAACCGGAAATTATTTCTCTTATGTCTCAACTAACTGGCGTAATTCACGTGAATTCCGTTTAAGTGTTTCATACCGTTTCGGTACACTAAAGGAAAAAATCAAGAAAGTGCGCCGTAGTATCAAAAATGATGATGTGAAGGGTGACAATAATAATTCGAATTCAGGAAAATCACAGGAAATGTAATCTAACTTCTAAAACATACTACATTACTATATAAAATTAATTTGCATTAATTATTTGATCTTATTCATTCATTTTGGTTCATTGTTAGCGCTATTGCGTATCGTTACTGACTTTATCTAATAATATGATGCAGATTAATTTTTTGTACAATATTTTTAATATGAATTTTATTCTTATGTGTAACTTAAATTGTATAAAAATGAGAACGATTAATTTAAAGCTTTTTCTTGCTGTTTTTGCAGTAGTATTTGTAACTTCTTATCTCTTGGGAGTATTAAGATGGCAATGGGATTTTGCATCAGTTATCTATAGTATACTAAATATCCCGTTTGGTGCTATATTTATTCTTGTGGAAAAGTATATCTGGGAAGGTTTAGGACCTTCGCATTGGCTTAATGATGAAATAACAGATTCATTATTTTGGATTTTGACTGTCTTTTTGCAGGCTGTATTGTATTATTATGCCATTGTAAAATATAGACTATATAAGCAGAAGTAAAGTTGCTTTCTCCTGTCACCTATAAAGAAAAATGCTGGAAAAATCTGAGATTAAGATCCAATCCTCTAAATGGATTGAAAGTTTTGGATATCGGTTTGGAGTGATAGTAAATAGAAACAAAGGTGGCGTGTTAGACGGTCTTTTCAGGTAAAAACAAAGGGCTGTCTCGCAATGAGACAGCCCCGGTTTGGTTAGCTGGAAAAAATAAAAACATATTAAGGCATATCAACCATTTTCCATCCGTCGCGGTAGGTATGTCTGACCAACTCGGCGGCAAAGGCTTTGGCATTCACCGGATCGGTGTATTGTTTGTTGAACGTGGGATGGCCGTCGGTGATGGTGAAACCGTCGGTGGTGACGATCTTCAACTCTTCATCGGCGCCGATGTTGGTAAATTCCATCTTCTGGCCGTCCCATTCCAGTACTTTATTGAGGGTTTGCAGACGTACGGCCAGGACGCCCATAGCTACCATCTCGTTGAACGGACCGGCTTCCGAGAAGTCGGATTTGGACTTCACGCGGTTGGCGGGGCTTTCCTTACAAGCGCGTACCCAGTCCATTTCGTGGGCTCCGCGTCCGGTCGGTACGCGACGCTCGGTCTTGGCAACGTCCGGCGTCCGTCCGGAGAGCAACCACGGTCCGGCGCCGTAGCAACCGCAGAGCAGCGTATCTTTCGTTCCGTGGAAGATGACTAATCCGCCGCCCGTACCCATCAGTTGGCGTCCTTGCGGGAATCCTTTGGGGCGGGGAGGCATCATACCGCCGTCGTACCAATGCACTTCCACTTCGGGGAAGGCCACTTTGGGCAGGTTCGGACGGGCGGGATAGGTCAGTATCACGTGCTGTGCCTGCGGGGCGCAGTCGTTGAGCAGCAGGGTCGACGAGGCTTCGGCCTTGATGGGATAACCCAGCTTCAGGGCTTTGAAAACGGGATGGAGGATGTGGCAAGCCATATCGCCCAGGGCGCCGGTTCCGTAGTCCCACCATCCACGCCAGTTCCATGGGTGGTAGATGCTGTTGTAAGGTCTCGCCTTGGCCGGGCCTGTGAACAGGTCCCAGTTCAGGGTGGAAGGAATCTTGTCCGCCTTGGTAGGGGTAATCAGGCCCTGCGGCCAGATGGGACGGTCGGTGGCGGCTTCTACCTTGATGATGTCGCCGATTTCGCCGTTCCAGATCCATTCACACATCAGGTTTACGCCTTCGCCTGAGGATCCCTGGTTGCCCATTTGGGTTGCCACGTTGTACTTGGCGGCGAGCTTGGTCAGCAGGCGGGATTCATACACTGAGTGCGTCAGGGGTTTTTGGACAAAGACGTGCTTGCCTGCCGTCATTGCGTCCGAGGCAATGATGGCGTGCGTATGGTCGGCCGTAGCCACGATCACGGCGTCAATGCCTTTACCCATTTCGTCATACATTTTGCGGTAATCCCAGTACTTCTTTGCCTGGGGGAACCGGTCGAGCACGGCTTTCGAGTACTTCCAGTCGACGTCGCAAAGGGCGACGATGTTCTCGCTGCCTTCCACTCCGCGCAGATTACTGTTCCCTTGTCCGCCGATGCCTACGGCGGCAATGTTGAGCTTGTCCGAAGGAGCTGTGTATCCATGACTCTTCCCCAAGATGGTGTTGGGTACTACTGTTAGCGCTGCCGCAGCAGCCGTCCCTCTTTGCAGAAAGGATCTTCTTGAAATGCTATCCATAATAGTTCGTTTAAATAAATTGGTTGTTAGAGACTAAAAACACTTATACGTTTGTTTTTCGCTTGCAAATATAAAATTAATTTGGATAGAAATGAAGGATAAGGAGTAATTTGCTGCTTTTTATTATTTGTTTGCCCTGCGTATTGCGAAATTTCTATCTTTGCGGCTACAATAAAAACAGATTGTTATGGAAAACATCCAACTCAAAGTGGCTATCATCGGAACAGGCAATATCGGAGGCGCCATCGCCCGCGGCCTGACAAAGGGAAGCGTGGTCGAAAAATCCAGCATCATGTGCGCCGACCGTTCGCCGGAATTGCTTGCCAAGCTGAAAGCTTCGCAGACGGACATCCATTGCACGGAAAATAATAAGGAAGCGGTGCAGGATGCGGACATCGTCATCATCGCCGTCAAGCCCTGGGTTGTTAAAAGCGTGATTGAAGAGATCCGGACGACACTGGATTACGACAGGCAGATCGTCGTCTCGATCGCTGCCGGCGTTACCTTCGAGCAACTGCTCTCCTACCTTGACAAACCTTCCGACTTCGACCGCACGACGCCGGCCCTCTTCCGCGTCATACCGAATACCGCCATCGAAGCGCTCAGCAGTATGACGTTCGTCTCGGCCTGCAATGCCTCCGAAGAACAGACCGACCTGATCCTGCGTATCTTCGGCGA
Organism: Tannerellaceae bacterium; assembly: GCA_031271045.1. Taxonomy (GTDB): domain Bacteria; phylum Bacteroidota; class Bacteroidia; order Bacteroidales; family Tannerellaceae; genus DFXE01. The sequence goes on along the minus strand of JAISWO010000055.1, from coordinate 44,507 downwards.
GATGGGGAACGTCTTCTTAGTCGAAGAACGCCTGATGATGGCCGGAACGGCCCTTGCCTCCAGTGGGATTGCCTTTGCGCTCCGCTATATACGCGCCGCCATCGAAGGAGGCGTAGAGCTGGGGTTCTATCCCCATGAAGCGCAGGAAATCGTCGTGCATACCGTCCGGGGCGCCGTGGAATTGCTCCTGACCAACCACAGCAATCCGGAGCAGGAGATAGACCGCGTCACCACTCCCGGCGGCATCACCATCCGCGGACTGAACGAAATGGAGCTGTCGGGCTTTACCTCCTCCGTCATCCGCGGACTGAAAGCCAGTCAATAAAATAAACGGTATACTGTTTCTCACCTAACACACATAGCAATGTCATTCCTTATCGTCATTCTCAGCCTGATCGTCCTGATCGTCCTGATTTCTTATTTCAAAGTCGACGCCTTCCTGGCCTTCCTGCTTGTATCCATCGGAGCGGGCCTTGCGCTGGGGATTCCCCCGGAACGCTTGCCCGGAGCCGTAGAAGAAGGCATCGGCTCGATTATGGGAAGCCTCACACTGATCATCGCCTTGGGCGCCATGCTGGGAAAGCTGGTTGCCGAAAGCGGAGCGGCAGGAAAGATAGCGTCGGCTATGGCAGGCTGGTTCGGCACGAAGCATATTCAGTGGGGGTTAATGATAACAGGCTTCATCGTAGGCATACCCCTGTTCTACGGCATCGGCTTTGTACTGCTTGTGCCGCTGATCTTTTCGGTAGTTAACCGCTACAAACTGCCGGCTGTCTATACCGGATTGCCGATGCTGGCCGCCCTGTCGGTGACGCATGGATTCCTTCCGCCGCATCCTTCGCCCGTGGCGCTGGTTGCCCTTTTCGATGCCAATCTGGGCGTGACGCTCCTGCTGGGCATCTGCTTAGCCATACCGGCCATATTACTTGCCGGGCCGGTATATGCCCAGACCCTGAAGCACGTCAAAGCAACCCCCGTCACCCTCTTCGAGCGGAAAGAGAATGATAACCAATACCGCACGCCGGGCAAGGCGAACAGCCTCATCAGCGCCACCCTGCCGGTTTTCCTGCTGATCCTTGTCACCGTCATTCCGTTTTGTTTCCCGGATATGGGCGAGCGCACATCGTCGGTGATGACCTTTATCAGCGCCCCTTCGGTGGTGATGCTGATCGCCCTCGCCGTAGCTACCTACACGCTGGGCCTCCGCCAGGGAAGAAGTATGAAGGAGGTGATGAACGTCTATATCGCCGCCGTCAAAGACATCGCCATGATCCTGCTGATCATTGCCGGGTCGGGCATCTTTAAACAAGTAATGGACGAGAGTGGCATCAGCGCCGACCTGGCCGGCGTGATGCAGCAACTGCCGGTGCACCCACTCCTGCTGGGATGGTTGATCGCCGCCATCATCCGTGTGTGTATCGGTTCGGCTACGGTGGCCGCCCTGACTGCGGCGGGCGTCGTCATGCCCCTGGTGGCGCAGACGGGAGTCAATCCCAACCTGATGGTGCTCTCGCTCGGAGCCGGCAGCCTCTTCTTTTCGCATGTGAACGATTCGGGCTTCTGGCTGTTTAAAGAATATTTCGGGCTGAGCCTGAAAGATACCTTCCGCTCGTGGTCGGTGATGGAGACGATCGTTTCGGTTGTCGGCCTGACGGGTGTATTATTGCTGAGTATTTTTATTTAAAAACCAATATATAATTAATGTGTGCTATGAATAACGCAGAAGAACAATTTGCAAAGCTGGGGTTGACCCTTCCGCCGGCGCCCCAACCTCTGGGAGTGTATAAACCGGCCCTCCTGATAGATGGTAAGTACTTATACCTGTCCGGCCACGGACCCGTACAAAGCGGCGGTACGCTGATCAAAGGCCGCATCGGAAGCAGTATGACGCCCGATGAAGGCAAGCTCGCCGCCCTTCAGGTGGGATTGACTATGCTGTCGACTATCCGCGCCTACCTGGGCAGCCTCGACAAAGTGAAACGGGTGATCAAAGTATTCGGTATGGTCAATTGCACGCCGGAGTTTGAACGCCATCCGTACATCATCAACGGATGCAGTGAACTGTTCGCCGCCGTCTGGGGAGACGATGAGGGCGTAGGAACAAGAAGCGCCGTAGGCCTTGGTTCCCTGCCGGATAATATACCGGTGGAGATAGAAGCTATATTTGAAATCGGCGAATAGCGATGAAGGATTACACCGTCAACAATATAGACCGCATTGACTCGCCGGCCCTGCTTGTTTATGAAGACAGGGTACGGCAGAATATCCGCTTAGCCATCGAGATAACAGGCGGCGACGCCGGGCGGCTCCGTCCGCACGTGAAAACCCATAAGATGGGAGCCGTCTGCCGGATGATGATGGACGAAGGTATCACGCGGTTCAAATGCGCCACCATTGCCGAGGCAGAGATGCTGGCAATGGAGGGCGCTCCGGATGTGCTGCTGGCCTATCAGCCGGTAGGCCCCAAGGCGGAGCGGCTGTTGCAGTTGACGGTAACCTATCCGCAGACCCGCTTCGCATGCTTGGTAGACCATTGGGAGAGCGCCTGCTTTATCGACAGATTGTTCGCCGGCGCGTCTTCCCGCTTGGATGTCTTCATCGACGTGAACGTAGGAATGAACCGTACGGGGGTTTTATTCCTGCAAGCCATCGAGCTGGCGCGGCGTATCCAGCCGCTGAAACATCTCCGCATAGCCGGGCTGCATGGATACGACGGGCATGTTCACGATAGCGACTTGGCGGTCGCTGCGGCGTATGACTTCCTGAAGACTGCTCACCGGGCTATCGCCCCGCTCTTCCCCTGGCCCTTGACGCTGGTTATGGGAGGAACTCCCAGCTTCCCCCTGGATGCCCGTCACCCGGAGGTGGAATGTAGCCCCGGAACCTTTGTGTTCTGGGACTGGGGATACCGCCAGTTGTTTCCCGATCTGCCGTTCCGGTATGCCGCCTTAGTTGTTTGCCGGGTCGTGTCGGTGATAGATGAACACCATATATGCCTCGACCTGGGCTACAAAGCCATCGCATCCGAAAAGCCCCTACCCCACCGGGTTCAGTTCCTCCATGCGCCGGAGATCGTCCCCGTAGCCCATAGCGAAGAACACTTAGTGGCGAAAACGCCCGACAGCCGGCTTTATCCGCCGGGGAGCGTCTGCTACGGAGTGCCGATGCATATCTGTCCAACCGTTGCCTTGTATGAAAAAGCCTTCGTTGTCAGAGGCAATGAAGTGACAACCACCTGGCCTGTACAGGCCAGGAACCGATTTATAACCATTTAATCCCCCTCATCGAACAAGCATGTCCGCACACAGGAAAAACTTATTTATTGTCGACGCTCATCTCGACCTGAGCATGAACGCCCTGGAATGGAACCGCGACCTGCGTCTGCCGGTCGAAGAAATTAACCGCCGGGAAGCCGGCATGACCGACAAGCCCGACCGGGGGCGCGCTACCGTATCGTTCGACGAACTGCGCAAAGGGCATATCGGCTTAGTGGTAGCCACCCAGATAGCCCGCTACGTATCTCCCGACAATCCCCTGCCCGGATGGCGCTCGCCCGAACAAGCCTGGGCACAGACCCAAGGCCAGTTGGCTTGGTACAAGGCCATGGAAGAGGACGGACAAATGGTGATGATCAAAGACCGCGAAGGACTGGAAGCCCATCTCCAACTCTGGATGAACGGGATAGACGACAATGCCTCCTCTGCGCCGAAACCCATCGGATACGTACTGAGCATCGAAGGCGCCGACTCCTTCATTACCCTCGACCATCTGGAAAGAGCCTACCGATACGGCCTGAGAGCCGTAGGCCCGGCACATTACGGCCCCGGTCGCTATGCTAACGGAACAGATTCCTCCGGACGGCTGAACTCCGAAGGGCAGGCTTTGCTCAAGAAAATGGACGAACTGGGGATGATTCTCGATGTGACGCACCTGAACGACGACGCCTTCTATCACGCATTGGAACTCTACCAAGGCCCCGTCTGGGCAAGCCACAACAACTGCCGCGTCTTTGTCGATCATAACCGCCAGTTCAGCGACGAGATGATACGCCTTTTGATCGAACGGGAAGCCGTCATCGGCCTGGCGCTGGATGCCTGGATGATGACGCCGGGTTGGGTGAGAGGCGTTTCTACGTCCCGGGGAATGAATTGCGGCCTGGCGCTGATGGCCGATAACATCGACCATATCTGCCAACTGGCAGGCAACGCCCGCCATGCCGCCGTCGGCAGCGACCTGGACGGAGCCTTCGGGACGGAACAATGCCCCTACGACCTGACCACCATTGCCGACATACAGAAGGTCTTCGGCATACTCGAAAGCCGCGGATACAACGCCGCCGACATGGAAGCCATCGCACACGGCAACCTGGTCGGCTTTCTGCGGCGCTCTATCTGAGCTTCAGCACGTCGCCTTCCACCGGCACGTAGTCGTCTTTCTTTTTATTGATTTTGTAGAGGTTCTTCATCCTCATCCCGTATTTCTGGGAAATACTGTGCATGGATTCGCCTATTTGCACCACGTGGTCGTAATGAGGTTTGGCGGCCCGGGTGTTCTTCTTCTCCAGGTAGACGATGTCTCCTTTCTGGAGGGGGAAGTCTGCGGGCGTTTCGTTGTACTGTATGAGTTGCTCCACCGTCAGGCCGGTTTCTGCGGCTATGCGGTCGAAGCTGTCGTTTTCTTCGGCGTATATATAGTCGAGGCCCAAGGTATTGTGCGCGGGGCGTCTGACGACGGCAGGCTCAGGCGTCTCCTTCGGGGCGGCCGGAGCATCGGCCGTCCGGCCCGAGTCGTAGCGATAGAGTTCATAGTCTTCTATCAATTTGATGAGGCGGTTGGCATAGGCCGGGTCGGTAGCATATCCGGATTCCTGCAAGCCTTTGGCCCAGCCCCGGTAGTTCTTAATGTCCAGTTTGAAAAGGTTGGCATAGCGGGCGCTTCCTGTGAGGAAAAGGGCATGATCTTCGTAGGAGTCCTCTACGTTTTTGTATTTGCGGAAACATTCATTCCTCCGGTCGTCGTCGTGGTACACCTTTTCTCCCTTCCAATCGGCATGGCATTTGATACCGAAATGGTTATTGGATTTGCGCGCCAGTTCGCTCAGTCCTCCTCCGGATTCGAGGATTCCTTGCGCCAGGGTGATACTGGCGGGGATATGATATTTCTTTTGATGTCCGACGGCCAGGCTGCTGTATTGCTTGACATAGGCTTCATACGCCGGCAGCTTCGCCAGACGCTCTCCCCGGAGAGGGCTTACGACAAGAATGGCCGTAAGAAATACGATGATCTGCTTCATTTCTTTTTCATTATGAATGCACAAAAATAATATTTTTCTCCCGACATTCCCCCTCCCGGAGGCGGCTTTTGCCTCAAAAAACCCTCCCTTTGTTTGGCTACAAGCCTTTCATTACATACTTTTGCGGGGATAGTTACTCGTGGCGCTTAAGCAATGAAGAGAGAAAAGATGGGCATGCAGGGAGGTAATGAACGGGAAAGGACGTTGATACGGACTTCGTGGATCAGTACGGTCGGTAATACGGTATTGTCGGCGGCAAAGATCGTTGCCGGGCTTTTGTCGGGGAGTCTGGCCGTCGTGAGCGATGGTATTGATTCGGCGACGGATGTGGTCATCTCGGTTGTCATGATCTTTACGGCGCGTATCATGAGCCGACCGCCGTCGCAGCAGTATGTGTATGGATATGAGAAGGCCGAAAGTATCGCTACCAAGATCCTCTCGCTCGTCATCTTCTATGCCGGCATCCAGATGCTGATCTCTTCGGTCGAGAAAACCTTTTCGCCCGGAGTGCGCGAGCTGCCGGCGACTATCGCTATCTATGTCACCCTCCTGTCTATCGCCGGCAAACTGGGCCTGGCCTTCTACCAGTACCGGAAGGGAAGGCAAATCAACAGCCAGATGCTGATCGCCAATGCCAGGAATATGCGCAACGATGTGGTCATCTCCGTCAGCGTACTGTTGGGACTGCTGTTTACGTTCATCCTCCGCCTGCCTGTCCTGGATTCCATCACCAGCCTTGTGGTGAGTCTTTTTATCATACGTTCTTCGATCGGTATCTTTATGGATTCGAACGTCGAGCTGATGGACGGGGTGAAGGACGTTTCGGTCTACAATAAAATATTCGATGCCGTCGAGCGCGTCCCCGGCGCTACCAATCCGCACCGCGTGCGTTCGCGCCTGATCGGTAATCTCTATATGATCGACCTCGACGTCGAAGCCGACGGCGACATTTCCCTCAGCGAAGCTCACGCTATTGCCGACGCCGTCGAACGCAGCATCAAGGATTCGGTCGAAAACGTCTACGACATCGTCGTACACATCGAACCTCACGGCAAACATCATCCCCAGGAGAAGTTCGGCATCGACAGAAGCATGATCTCTCCTGCGCCACCTCCAACGCATTAAACCTCTTTTGCATTCCCCAACCGGAAAATAATTGCCGCCAAACGCCGAACAACAGTTATGGGTCGGTCAAAAACTGTCGGCAGATCAAGCACTGTTGTTCTTGGAGCGCCAACAATTGTGGCGGACCAGGAACTGTTGTTATTGGAGCGCCGACAAGTCTGGGGGGATCAAGCACTGTTGTTCGAAGCTCGCCATCAATTGCGGCAGACCAAGCACTGTTGTGATTGGTCTGCCGACAATTGTTGGCCGATCAATGGGGATGGAGGTGAGCTTGCCGACAATTATTTTCCCTCGGCCGGGAGCTGTGACGGGCTTGCCGGCTTCTTTCAGGGCAAGACGGGCTTTATCACGGAAGCATGGCGCCGGCGTTTGGCCTCCGGGGGAGGGGTCATATAGTCTGCGCCATAGAGCGTTCGCAGGTAAACGTCGAGCGAATGGGGGGCATAAAACGAGGCGCCTTCGAAGTCTATCTCGATCAGGGGATAAATATCATCGTACTTGAAGTATCTTTTCCACAAGGTATCAAAACCGTGCCCGACGTGGCAGTCTTCCCCCAGGCATTTGTTGCGCTGAATTTTCTTCTCGGCAAATCGCATATAGCGTGTCACTAAGAAATGAAAGACGGGATGGAAAAAGGCAAGGATCCGGCGGGTGCAGGATTCGTGCGAGTAATAAACGGAATCCAGACATTGGCAGATAAACCGGCCGTACGTCTTGAGCAGGCGCTCCCAGCGGAAAACAAGGGGGTTGAGGTGGTATCTGTCGACAGGGAAGACATCCAGATAGAGGCCATTCTCGCAACCTTCGTCCTTATGGGTGGGCAAAAAGGTAAAGCTCTTGCGGTCTCTCACCTTGCAGGGCAGAGGCAGGTAATGGTAGTCCGGATCCGTCTCGCGCGTCTGGAGCGCCATATCGTCGGGAAATTCGACTTTGGCTATTTGGATGAACCGCTCGTAATCGTCGCGGAGCATACAGATGTCCAGGTCGTCGTCCCAGGGGATAAAGCCTTTGTGACGGACGGCGCCGAGCAGGGTGCCCGAACAGAGCCAGTAGGCAATCTGGTGCCGGCGGCAAATGTCATCCACGATTTTCAACATACGGAGCAGAACCAGCTGGGCCTGGCGCAGCACGGTTTCTCCCTCGATACGGTTGTCCGGAAATTTCTCGCTATAATTCGTTATGCTATTCATTTATGAAAGTAATTTATATTTTTTCACGCCCCTGACCCGGATGATAAACAGCAGACTTTCCGACAGGACCACCAAGCCGGCAATGCTGTATATGGATATGAAGCCCAGGAAATAGAGGACAGTCAGACCCGTCAGGTGAAAGATGGAAACAAGCACGAGCGTCCAGTTCGTATATCGGGCATGCCCCATCGCCGCCAGAAACGGATAACCCAAAAGCATGGAAGGGATCGTCAGGACACATCCGCACATCAGAATACGAAAGACCCACAAACTGCCCGTTTGCGACGACTCGCCATACATTATATATATAATCCACGACGAACAAAGCAGGGTCGCAATCAACAGAATCACATTGGCCGGCGTTATATACTTCAATACGCGCTTAAAGAAAGGAACGTCGCGCGTCTTGGCCATGTACGGAAACAGGACGCCGGAAAAAGGCGCCAACAGCAGGTTGTATGCCTGGTATAATTTCTCGGCCGCCGCATAGTATCCTACGGCTGTATTCCCGCACACCAAACCGATGACGAAGGTGTTGATATGCGTAAACATCGAAACGGATATGCGCGACATGAAGTAGGTCAGGCTGTCGGAAAAAACAAAACGGATCTGCTTCAGCGCCGGGATAAACCATCTCATCTTTTCTTTGACATAGATGATATAGATACTGATAAATCCCGCAAGGATAAATCCCGCACTGTAAAAGAGCGGTACCAGGACGTAATCGGTCGCCCGGCGGATAAAGATGAAGAAGGAAACAAGGCTCACCGTCTTGGCGATCACATTGAATATGGTGATGTATTTCATCTTCTCCATTCCCTGGAAGTACCACATGGGGAACATCACGTTCCCTATCACGATTCCAAAGTACGAGATGTAGAACCAGGCATCCCGCTCGAAGCGGTCGAACAGGACGGTCAATGAAAAGAGGATGAGAAAGCTGAGGCCGGCCAGCAGGAAACGGCAGATGAAGGCGCTGTTCAGATATTGATTGACGACCTCCATATTGTCGCGATGCATGGAGATGTATTTAGTTGCCGACAGGTTGAATCCGAAGTCGGTCAGCATCACCAGGTATTGAGCCAACGTATAGGCGAACGACACCAATCCATAGCGTTCCGTCCCCAGCACCCGGTATAAATACGGAAGCGTCAGCAGCGGCAACAGGAAGTTCATCCCCTGCAACAAAACCAGTGACACAAAGTTTTGCGTCATTGATTTCTTCATCAACTCCGAGATACTCAGCATCAGAACGAATCCTTTATCCTGCGGTATTCTTTGATTAAGACGCTTATTTGTTCCTTACAAAAGAGATAGACGACGGGGATCATCAGCGTGAAGAAAAGCATCCCGATCGCAGCATAGAGTTTGCGGGGAGCAATGGGTTTGCTTTTCACAAAGGCGGCGTCCAAGACTTTCGCCCTGTCTCTGTTCAGATCTATATTCAGTGCTACTTCTTCTCTCTTCTGAAGCATGATGAGATACACACCCTGCAAGATTTCCTGCCGGCGTTTCAGTTCAATAAAATCCCGTTCTTTGTCGGGAAAGCTCTCCATCCTGGCAAACAGCGCTTTTTCTTTTTCTTTAATATCGCCGATCGCTTGCCGGACTGCTTTCTGGGCATTGGAGATAGACATAAAAACGCTTTCCCTGAGCTGGTCGACTTGCTTGGTCAGGTTGATCGCAAGTGGATTATCGGGATTGGAGTTTTGTATCACGCGCGCCCTTTCTACCAATATCTCGTTGTAAACCATAAGCGGACTGCCATCGCCGCCTTCCTGGTTTAAGAGGATGGGTACGAGGTTGTATTTGTTGTCCGGATTCTTGACAAACTCGTCCATCATTTCCAGCAAATGGGTTTGCGACTCCAGCTCGATCAGCTTCACCTGTATGTCCCGCATTTGTTCGATGTAAAACTCCACATCATGCTCCACGTCGGTCAGCGTATTGGTATTTTTGTATATGGCAATCTCGCCTTCGGTAAGTCGCAGCGAGCGGGTGAGGGTATCTATTCTCGCATCGAGATAGGCCAGTGTCTTGGCCGACTCTTCTTGCTTATAATCTCCCGCCTCGTTGTTGTAGCGCTCAATAAGCCTGTTCAGCATATTCACCCCTCTGTTGCGTTCGTAATCGGTACAGGTCAATTCAACAACGGTAGATGTTTTCGACAGTTCTTCGATCAGGAACTCATCGGCTAATTCCTCAGCCACCCAGCTCGCAGGATGGAAGGTGATGTTCATATTCCCCGCCGCCTCTGTTGTTCCGGGAGCATAATCGAGCGTAAAATTCCCGTTCGGCAGCGAGATATGAGCCGGGAAGGATGGAAAAACGAACGTATGTTTCCCATACCTGTCCGATTCTGTTTGGATATGTATTTCTCCATTCTTGTGTCGCAGCATAAACTCAACATCTTCGTTGAGCAGTTCCCTGGTGATCGAATCGGCAGTCAGCAGAAGCGGATTCTTGTCATAGAGGCGATAGAATGAATACGGCCTTTTGTAGTCTACATTCACACCCAAATCATTGACCATCTTCTTCAACAGGGCGTTGGAAGTTAATATGCTCAACTCGTCTTCAATATTGACGCTCCCGGTCGATATGCCTCCTAATCCGAAGGAGCGCATCAGCCCCATCGTTTCACCTCCCAACGCAAGGCTTCCCCCTGCCATGTCTTGTTCTTCCAGTATTTGAATACGCGCCATAATTTCGTAAGTGCGGGGATAGAACACCAGGTACAAAACAGCCGGGATAAAGGATAGTGCAAAAACAGTCAAAAACATTCTCCAATGCAGGAGATACTTCACGATGATACTTTTTAGTCCTATCACCTCATTGTCTTTTATTTCCATCATATTATTTTTATTTTTTCAAGATGGCAACCAGTAGGGTTGTTATTACGGATACGGTTGTCAGCAAAGTTGAAACAATAGATACGGTAAATGTTTGGGACTGGGTAACATTGTAATTCCGTTGCTTGGGCTTGTTGGGTTCAACGTATACAAAGTCATTCTGCCGCAGATAGTAGAAAGGGGAAGCAAAAATAGCCGGGTCGGTAAGATCTACCCGCCCATGTTCTTTCCGGCCATTATTATCGCGTACAACCAGTATATTCTTGCGATTGGCATTGATGGTAAGATCTCCCATCTGTCCGATTGCTTCCAGAATTGTAATTCGTTCGTTCCGGACGGTCAAGGCGCCTGGCCGGGCAATCTCTCCCAGGAGGGTTACCTTATAATTAACAATCTGCACATGTACCAGCGCGTCCTTTACATAGCGAGCGACGCCGTCCTGCAACTGCGCCGTCAACTCCTGTTTCGATAAACCGGCCGCCTTCACTTTCCCCAGCACAGGGAACGTAATATTCCCATCGATGTCAACCAGGTAAGTATGCAATTGCAACGCATTGGTGACTGCCACATCCCCTTGCGAGGCATACGACCAGACCGGAGGATTAAACGGAGTAACGACGGTAGGATCCCAGGCGGTGACGCTAATGGTCAATAAATCATCCGGACATATACGCGAGGTATAGTTTTGACTCATCCGGGCAATATCTTCTTCTGACAGCGAATCAATCCCTTGAAGATAAAGAACATCTTTGGGAGTGGAACAAGATACCAGGAAAAAAATCAGCCCTGCGGCTGATAGAAGTTTCATTTTCATAATCTACGTTTCAAATGCGTTCAACAATAATAGAATGTTACATTTCATAACGATACTTTCATTCATATATTGCTGCATAAGTAACCAAAATTATCACGTACCTTTGCCGGAAAAAAAATAAAAGCTATGCTGGAAATTGGGAAATATAATACACTGAAAATTGTGAAAGATCTGGATTTCGGCGTCTACCTCGACGGAGGAAATGGACTTGAAATTTTACTTCCCGCCCGTTATGTCCCTCAAAACGTAAAACCCGGAGACGAAGTCGAAGTATTCATTTACCACGATAACGAAGGGCGTCTGATAGCAACTACCTTGCGCCCGCTGGCCATTGCCGGAGAATTTCGATTCCTGCAAGTCAACGCAGTAAACCAGGCCGGCGCATTCCTCAACTGGGGTATCATGAAAGAACTCTTAGTTCCTTTCCGCGAACAAAAAGCGCCCATGCAGGAAGGCCGGTGGTATTTAGTATATGTGCACGTAGATCACATAAGCGGCCGTATCGTAGCTTCCGCACGCATCGACAAATACCTCGACAATGTGATACCCAACTATACCAAAGGACAGGAAGTGAACTTACTCGTCGCAGACGAAACCGACATCGGCTACAAGGTTATCATCAATCATATGCACTGGGGACTTGTATACCGGAACGAGACGTTCCGGGACTTGGAAAAAGGCGAATTGCTGAAAGGATACATCAAAAACATGCGGGAAGACGAAAAGATAGACGTCAGCCTGACCCCGCTCGGATACCGGAAAATAGAAGGCGTCACAGGTCTCATACTGGAATCGCTTAAAGTTCATAACGGATTCCTGCCCCTGCACGATAAAAGCGATCCTGAAGAAATATACGCTCTTTTTGCATGTAGCAAGAAAGCCTTCAAACAGGCCATCGGCTCACTCTACAAAGAAGGCCTGATCTCTATCGAAAAATCCGGGATCCGGATCGTATGACAAATCTCACTTGAACACGAAGCAAATATTCTTTACACAATAAAGGTCTCTTTGTAAACCCAAAGAGACCTTTATTCTTTTAATACGTATTTAATTCAATTTAATTCAAGCTCAATCTTGCAGGAAGATGTATCAAAACGTATTATATCCGTATTATCTTTCCATTCTCATTCCCATTCAATTGTAGCTGGTGGTTTGGAACTTATGTCATATACTACTCGATTTACGCCTTTCACTTTGTTTATTATTTCGTTGGAAACTTTGGACAGAAAATCGTAGGGCAATTGTGCCCAGTCGGCCGTCATGGCGTCTTTGGAAGTAACGGCACGCAGGGCGATCGTATTCTCATACGTCCGGTCATCCCCCATTACACCAACCGAGCGCACCGGCAAAAGGATAGCTCCGGCCTGCCAGATTGTATCATACAAACCCCATTCACGCATCAACGACATATATATATGGTCGGCTTCTTGCAGGATACGTACTTTTTCGGGCGTAATATCACCCAGAATCCGTATCCCTAATCCCGGCCCGGGGAATGGATGACGTTTGATAAGGTGAGGCATCATGCCCAATTCTTCCCCTACGCGACGAACTTCGTCTTTAAAGAGAAGACGGAGCGGTTCAATCAGCTTCAGATGCATCTTTTCGGGCAGTCCGCCTACGTTGTGATGGCTTTTGATGACCGTACCGGTTATGGATAAGGATTCGATAACGTCAGGATAAATGGTTCCTTGTCCTAACCACTTTATATCTTCCAACTTACGGGCTTCTTCGTCAAATACGTCAATAAATCCTTTCCCTATGATTTTACGTTTTTGCTCCGGATCTGTTACGCCTTCCAGTTCTTTATAAAACTTTGCACTGGCATCTACTCCTATGACATTCAAGCCTAAATGTTCGTAGTCTTTTAATACGTCCTCAAATTCATTTTTACGCAACAGGCCATGATTCACAAAGATACAGGTCAGGTTTTTGCCTATCGCCCTGTTCAGGAGTACAGCCGTCACAGACGAATCCACACCGCCTGAGAGAGCGAGAATGACCTTATCTTCTTTCAATTGATTTTTTAATCCCGTTACGGTCGATTCGATAAAGGATGCCGGCGTCCAATCTTTCTTGTAGCCGCAAATGTTCAGGAAATTATCAAGCAAGCGCATGCCGTCTGTAGTGTGATATACTTCCGGATGAAACTGTACGCCAAAGGTATTCTCCCCTTCTATCTGATATGCAGCAGCTTGTACGTCGTCCGTACTTGCAATAACCCGGAATGACGGAGGCAGGAATGTAATCGTATCGCCGTGCGACATCCACACTTGCGTGCCGGCGCCTATGTTTTTCAGCAACGGATTGTTGTTGTCAACAACAGAGAGATGCGCTCTCCCATATTCGCGGGATTGAGCGGGTTCAACGGATCCTCCGGATGTATAAGCCAGATATTGAGCGCCATAACAGATTCCCAATAGAGGGTATTTTCCCCGAAGATTTGTCAGATCAGCTTTAAAAACGCCGTCATCATAGACCGAATAAGGGCTTCCCGAAAGTATTACGCCCTTTATACCGGTTGTATCGTGCGGAAATTTATTGAAAGGAAAAACTTCACAGTAAACGTTTAGCTCCCTGATTCTACGTCCAATTAATTGAGTCGTTTGTGACCCGAAGTCAAGAATGATTATCTTTTCGTGCATGCAGTACGTTAATTTAGAGTAAGCTGCAAAGTTAACAATTAAAGTATTCTGCAATGTACGAAAATCAAATATATGACAAGAGCTGATCTAATTACACAAATATAACCAAATAGCTATAGAAAAATAATGTATTTACCATTACCTTTGCACACCATTAGACATAACTCTATGAATACGGAGAATAAGGAAATCAAAAAGCTCTCGTTGCTTGTAAGTATCGTTGTTGTTTTAATTCTGGTGATAGCCGGAGCAGGGCTTTATATATACCGTCAGAAACAGCAAATGACAAATTTAGTTGAAACATTTGATTTGGAAAAGGAATTGTTGGCTGATGAATTTAACGAACTTTCTCTTCAGTATGAAGGATATAAATTCAGTGCAGGTAATGACTCCTTAGTAGCTTTGCTTAGTACGGAGCAAGCGAAAGTGCAACGTCTGATGGAGGAGTTGCGAACCGTAAAAGCAACCAACGCACGACGTATCAATGAATTAAAGAAAGAATTAGAAACCTTGCGAAAGATCATGCGCAACTACGTCATCCAGATTGACTCGTTGAATCAGGTGAACGAACGGTTGACAAAAGAGAAAAACCAGGCAGTACAAAGGTATCGCGAAGCCTCAACCGAAGCCGCCGAACTGACCAAAGAACTGGAAAAACAAACCGAACGGGTGACGCTGGCAAGCCGTTTAGATGCAACCGGCATTACCGTAACTCCTGTAAACGCACGTGGAAAAGAGGTGAAACGAATCAAACAAATGGAACAGTTTGTCGTTCATTTCCGCATTGTGCGGAATATCACAGCACCCGTCGGTGAAAAAACAATCTATGCGCGTCTAAAAAAACCCGACGATGATGTGTTGGTTAAAAACCGTGCCAACGTGTTTATGTTTGAAGGCAAAGAAATCAACTATTCCATGAAGCGATTGGTGGAATACGATGGTGAAGAACTGCCGGTCACGATGTATTGGGATATCGAAGAATTCTTATCGCCGGGCATATACAGGGTGGACATCTTTGCAGATGGTAATCTGATAGGACAGAAAAATTTTGAGTTAGACAAATAGCTAATTATCAGATAATGGATAATCGGCAGGCCGGCCGAATAAGCGGAACTTATTAGTAAATGACATCCCTGGCTACATAAACAAAAGCTGGCTGAATTTTATTTGCAACTATTGCAGAAAATAAACCAGGAGGTGGAAGAAATATTAGCCGAAAGTGTTGCATCCGAACAAAAAAGAAGCTTGCATTGAAACGCAGAGAACGACATCTACGCTATTTATCTTACCCCCGGGAACTTTTCTGCATATGCAGTCACAGAAAAACAGATTGTTTTGTTATTCTACATCAATGATTCCTGTCTGGTTTAGCAGGCACGATTTGCCGACGCTGGATATTTGTCGGCCAGTGTTGATGAAAAGTTGCAAACTTTTGCTGCATAAAGTATAGAAAAAAACTATATTTGCCGGAAATTTAAAAAAATCATCAATCAGTAATCAGTAATCAAGAAGGATTTTTTATATGCAGTACGCAAATGAAGTATATAGTTTTTCAATAGAGATGGTGATCCTGCTTTTAACCGCTTACCAATCCCTTTTTTACGTCCTTATTCTTCTTATAAAGAAGGAGAAACATATATCGGATATATACCTGACGATCTGGTTAGTCCTATTGTCGGGCTACGTGTTGCTCCTCTTTTTTAAGTTGTATGATGCGGATACCTGTTTTTCCTTCCTTATTTATATATTCCTGTATTTTTATATAAAGAGCATTACCCAAACCAACCGGTTCGGTCTGGAGAACGCGATTCACTTCCTCCCTTTTATCGTATCGGTTGTGATATTGACGTGTTTTAATGAGTTCTTTGTACAATATCGCTCGTACATCATGTTTTCGATGTTTGCCATCAGTTGTTTTTACTTCTACCTGATGCAGCGCATCATATTGAATCATAAAAAATTCTCGAACATGAATTATTCCACCTCCGACCAGGCTGACCTGGCGTGGATCCAATCGCTCCTGTCCTGCACGGTGGCAACATATTTCGTGGTCATTGCCGGATATATACTCCACTTTTCCGTTGGCGCGCGAATGAGGCCGGAGATACTCTCCATCCTCCTGTTCTTCCTCATCAATGCCGTCGGCTTGAGGGGAATTAAAAAGAAAGCCACCTTCGTCATACAATTTCTCCCCGACGGACAGAAAGAGGAAACGGAAACGACCGGCAGCAAGGTGATAAACGAAGAATGTACGCAAAACAAAACAGATACATACCATAATTACGGCCTCAAACCGGCCGAAGCACAGTTGCTGGCCGAAAAACTAAAAAAATACATGGATACGCAACGACCGTACATCAACCCCGATTTATGTTTGAGAGACCTTGCCGAACAATTGAATGTCTATCCCCACTACGTGACGCAGATATTGAGCACCCTGTTCAATCAGAACTTCTATGACTTTGTCAACACATACCGGGTGAATGAAGCGAAAAGACTATTGCGAAACGCCGATAAATCAAACAAAGTCCCCACTATCATTACCATAGCCTACAACTGCGGATTCAATTCAAAATCTTCCTTCAACCGTATTTTCAAACAAAAAATAGGCCTCACTCCTTCGGAATACCGGGAAGCCGACACAGGAAATCCCTCGGCAACCGATCTCTCTTCCGACCTTTGACCTCTCCACCGTCCCCCTCTCATCAGTCCGCTGAAAAAGCCTTTCTTTTTTAGACACTGCCTAATTTTTGCCTGCAGATTGTTACTTTCAGAGCTAAAACATTCATTATTCAGCAAAAAAACAGGCGTTTTTAAAGGGCGTAACTTCCAATTTGATAGCGCCAAAAACTTTTTCAACGGCCTGCCTCTCATAGGAGGGGGACGGTGGATTTTTTTCTCCCTTAAACTTTTTCATTCGATCCTTGAAAAAATGTTTTTGAACGTCTATATTTTTGCTGGAATCTTGAATAAACGTTCTTTGAGTATCCATATTTTTGTTGGGATCTTGAATAATGACTGGAGGCAAGTTGCTCCGACCTATCCCCTACCCGGCCACTGAGGAAGAGGGGGGGCGGATGGAGATAGCTGACGGTTCCTTTTTCCTGCACTGAGGGGGACGGAAAGAGGGAAAAATCTATTGAATTTTCACGAAATGGGAATTTTAGGAGAAGAAACGTAATGCTTTTAAGTAAAATTAACTTGTAGAGGTTCCTGATATAGCGTGTTGGTTATAAGGTGATTAAATATCCCAATCAAACGGATGATACTTCTTTTGTATTATTTTTGTGCTAATCAAGCGAATGAGCCCTTTTTACCAAAATTATTCCGTTACTTTGTCTACAGAAATCAAGGATGTAAAACACAGAAGTGAAAAAAGCTCTTTAATAGGCAATAAAAAAATATATATTAGGCTTTTCATTTATGAAAAGTTCTCCTCTTCTGATGGCGCGCTTTCCCGTGAGGGAAGGCACGCCTTTTTTGATATTCAGAGAGTAGGAACGAGGTTCCGGTCGCCGTACGCATTATCTACGCGGGCTACATTGACCCAGAACTTGTTGTCGTGAAGCCATTCCAGGGGAAAAGCGGCCTTCCGGCGCGAATAGGCATGGTTCCACGCATCATCTGCGACTTCGTACTGGGGATGGGGAGCGTTTTTGAGCACATTATCGTCCGGCAGGGCAGCGCCGTCTTCCACTTCTTTGATCTCGTTCCAGATGCAGTCGAGGACTTCGACAAAGCGGTCGAGTTCGGCTTTGCTTTCGCTCTCGGTCGGTTCGATCATCAACGTACCGTGCACCGGGAATGAGAGTGTGGGGGCATGATAGCCAAAGTCCATCAAGCGCTTGGCTATATCGCCTTCGTCTATTCCGGATCGTTCCTTGATGGAGCGACATTCGAGGATCAGTTCGTGCCCGACACGTCCGTTTTTACCCGTATAGACAATGCCGTAGGTGTTTTTCAGTTTCGATGCCAGGTAATTGGCATTAAGGATTGCCACCTGCGTCGCCTCGCGCAGCCCTTCGGCGCCCAAGAGGCGAATGTAGGCATACGTGATGGACAGAATGCCAGCGCTTCCGAAAGGAGCGGCCGATACAGCATTGGTTGTCAGGAAAGGAACCAGGTGTTTGGCCACGCAAACCGGCCCTACGCCCGGCCCGCCGCCGCCGTGGGGCGAGGCGAAGGTTTTGTGCAGGTTCAGATGGCATACATCAGCGCCGATAGCGCCCGGATGGGTCAGCCCGACTTGTGCGTTCATATTGGCACCATCCATATAGACCTGCCCGCCGCATGCGTGCACAAGGTTGCACATCCGGCGGATGTCTTCTTCAAAGATGCCGTGCGTCGACGGGTAGGTGATCATCGTAGCAGCCAGGCGGTCTTTGTTGTCTTCTGCTTTACGGCGAAAATCCTGGAGATCGATATTGCCGTTGGTATCGGTTTGCACCGTTACGGTCGTATATCCACATTGCACGGCACTAGCGGGGTTTGTCCCATGCGCCGATGCAGGCAGGAGTACCACGTCGCGATGTCCCTGCCCGGTATGTTCGTGGTAGGAACGGATGGCGCGCAGTCCGGCGTATTCGCCCGATGCTCCGGAGTTGGGTTGCAGGCTCACGCCTTCCAGTCCGGTAATCCGGGCCAGGTAAGTCGAAAGGTTTTCGATCAGTTCCACATAACCTGCTACCTGGTCATGGGGCGCATAGGGATGGATATTCTGGAATTGGGGATGGCTCAGGGCAAAGAGTTCGGAGGCTGCATTGAGCTTCATTGTACACGATCCGAGCGGGATCATGGAGTGTGCCAGCGAGATGTCACGTCGCCCCAGACGAGTGATGTAGCGCATAAGTTCGGTTTCGGTACGGTATTTTTTGAAAACATCCTGTTGGAGAAAGTCCGTGGTACGCAGGAATTTGCTGTCGAAGCATCTTGTGGCCGGGATGTCGCGCAGGTTGTAATCTTTGCCGGCGGCTCCGGCAAAAATATAGAGCAGGACGCCGATATCGGTCGGCTGCGTCGTTTCATCCAGACTGATACCTAGCTGCCCGGCATCGAAATAGCGAAGATTTACCCTACATTCGAGTGCGATCTCGCGAATGGCATCCACCGACACATGCGCCGGCAGTTCGATCTTTAGCGTATCGAAAAAGTCGTTGTTTAGTTGCCTGTACCCGATCGTTTCCAGTTCCCCGGCCAGGAATGTAGCGTAGGAATGGATACGGCCTGCAATGTCGCGCAGTCCTTCGGCTCCGTGGTAGATGGCGTAAAATCCTGACATGGATGCCAGTAGGGCTTGGGCCGTACATATATTGGATGTAGCCTTTTCGCGTTTGATGTGCTGTTCGCGCGTTTGCAGGGCCAGGCGATAGGCGGGATGTCCGTAGGCGTCTTTGGAGATGCCGATGATACGTCCGGGTATGGAGCGTTTGTATTCGTCGCGGGTGGCCATATATCCGGCCGAGGGGCCTCCGTAGAACATTGGGATTCCGAAGCGTTGGGCGGATCCGAAGACGACGTCGGCGCCCCACTGGCCCGGGGGAGTCAGGACGACGAGGCTCAGCAAGTCGGCAGCCACGCCTGTGCGTACGCCGGCGGCATGGGCGCGTTCAACAAAGTCGCGGTAATCTTCGATCGAGCCGTTGGCGTCCGGATACTGCACAATGGCGGCGAAGGTGGTACCCGTAAAGGTATACGTCCTGTAATCACCAGTAACGATGCGTATTTTCTGCGGTTTCATGCGGGTATGGAGAACGGCCAAGGTAGAGGCCCATACGTTATCATCGACAAACAATACGTTTGCGTTCTGTTTGACCTGTTCCCGGCTGCGCGTGGCATATAGCATGGAGGCTGTCTCGGCGGCGGCAGTTGCTTCGTCCAGGAGCGAGCAGTTGGCAAGCGGCAAGGCGGTCAGCTCACATACGACGGTCTGGAAATTAAGCAAAGCTTCCAGCCGTCCTTGGGATACTTCGGCCTGATAGGGGGTGTAGGAGGTGTACCATACCGGATTTTCCAGCACGTTGCGCTGGATGGGAGCCGGACATACGGTATCGTACCATCCCATGCCGATATAAGAGGTGAACGTCTGATTGCGGGAGGCGAGTTCGGCGATATGTTCGGCGTATTCCCGTTCCGTCATGGGTTCGGGGAGGTTGAGGCCTTCTTTCAGCCGGATGTCCGGCGGAATCGTCTGGTCTATCAGTTCGTCTAACGAATCGACTCCAATGGTCTGTAACATGGAAGGTAAATCTTCGGCCACGATACCTGCGTGGCGGTTAATAAATTTATTCGTGTTCATTATAAAAAGGGATTATTTAGATTTTCGTCTATTACATTTGTTGCCGGGCCGTGCCCGGGGTAGAGGATGGTATCATCCGGCAAAGAGAGTACTTTGTCTTTGATGGCTGCTATCAGTACGTCGTGATTTCCTCCCCAAAGGTCGGTACGTCCGATGCTTCCTTTGAATATGGCGTCTCCGACAATGGCAAATCCGTCTTTGGCGCTGTAAAAGATTAGGCTGCCGGGCGAGTGTCCCGGAACCAGACGTACCAGAAGTTCGGAGTTACCGAATCGGACAATATCGTTCCCTACGATATATTTCCCGATAGGGATTGCTCGTATTTTGTCCTGAATACCGAACAGACGGGCTTGTTCCTGAGGGGAAGGCAGGGCGTCGACGTCGGCTTTATGGGCTTGGGGTCGCAGACCGTAAGTACGGCTGACAAATCCGTTGCCGAATACATGGTCCAGGTGCAGGTGGGTGCACAGGAGATGTTTGAGGGTCAGTTTGTGGAGGATGATATAGTTGCTCAATTCCAGTTCCTCTTCTTTGCGAAAGCAGCCGCAGTCGATCAGTACGGCTTCGCCTGTTTCATCGTGCAGCAGGTAGGTGTTGACGGAGAAATAGTTAAATTCAAATGATTTTACTGTTATCATAATGGTAGGAATACAACTTTTTTGGTTTGGTAATAGGATTCTTTAAAGTATGCGCTCAGTTCGATCATGACTGCCTTCCGGCGAAAGGGTTGTACTTCGTGTTGAAGCTCGCCGCCTTTGAGGCAGATGAGGCCGTTGGGGAGCGCATTTTGTTGGTGTTGTTTGATGTTCGGGGCAACTGTCCTGACCAGGTCGGACAAGGGCATGACAGCTCGGCTGACGACGAAATCGAAGTGTTGTTTTTCTTCTTCTGCCCGGCCATGGCGGAAACTGACGTTCTGCAGACCGACGGCTTCGCTGACGGCCTGGGCTACTTTTATTTTCTTGCCGATGCTGTCGACCAGGTGAAAATGTACACGAGGGAAGAATATGGCCAACGGGATGCCCGGGAAACCGCCTCCGGCACCTATGTCCATGACCGAGCTATGGTCGCTGAATCGCAGCATCCGAACGATCCCCAACGAGTGGAGGACGTGGCGCAGGTAGAGGTTATCGATGTCTTTGCGCGAGATGACATTAATTTTTGCGTTCCATTCGGCATACAGATCGTATAGGGCGGCGTATTGTTGTTTCTGCGCATCGTCGAGCTCGGGGAAATAGTGTTCTACAAGGGACAACTGAGCGGTAACGGATAGTTCATTCATCGTTTCGTTCTTCATATCAGTTTCCTGCCAGCCGGGCGATCCGGTGGTCGGGGCGAAGTAAATGGCGGAGTTTGTCGTACGTCAGATGGACGCGGGTCATACCGATTACGTAGGCGGCAATTTCATATTCGTTGAAATAATAGGTAATGCCTGTGTCGTCGATAGAGAAGTTGTTGTTGGGATAGATCTCGTCGATACTGAAAAAGCCTTGGTTTTCCAGTTCCCTGGGTGTTTCCGCCCGGTTGTTTTCTGCTATTTTGCCGACCAGTATCCGTGCCAGGTCTTCCTGGTATCCTTCGGTGAAGAGATCGTTTTCTTTCATTTCCAGACCGGTTTGCAGGTCTATGACGTGACTTCTGTAGGCGTGGGCTCCATGGGCTCCGCCGGTATAGTTTTCATAGCTGACGGCATAGCATAGCAGATCGTTCTGGTTGTACAGTATTTCGTTGGACGAATATTCATACCATGAGAACCAGGCGCTGATGCCGGGCGCTTCGTCATGTTCATGGCCGGGCGCTTCGTCTTCTTTTGTTTCGGCCAGGAAGTCTTCTTCCATGCTTTTGTATTCGTCGATGTAATCGTTTACATATTGTTCTACGGCGGCGGCGGGGGGCAGGCCTTCGTATGGCTCGCCAAAATGGGAGCGGATAAAGTGGCGTTGAAGTGTTGCCAGTGTTTCCTGGTCGGCAAAGGAGACGGGGAAGAGAAATTTTATCTGAAGGTTACAGTTGGGATTGTCCAGATTGTCCAACAAGTGGCAGGTTTTATCTACATAAAGGGAGTCAAATCGAATGTCATTCGCGGTCGTTGTTGTAGTCCTCGTGTTGCAGCCGGCGAGGGAAAGAGTCATTAGAAAGAGGATGCTTACAGATCCGTATAATTTGTGCTTCATCTTCGAAAGTTTTAATTTATAATGCGCAAAGGTAATGATTCTATTGTATTATCCCAATGAATGTTTTCACCCATTTGAACGAGTGTCTTTTGGCGAGGGATAAGAAAAAACCCGTGACGGAGGATTCCATACGGGTTTATGGGGATATGGGTATGTTTCTCTTACCTGAGCGTGCCTTGATGGGCTTCCTGAATCATTTTCTCGTTCGCCATGATGAGTATTTCTACCCGGCGGTTCAGGGCGCGGCCAGCGGCTGTGTTGTTGGTTGCAACCGGCTCGTGGATGCCTTTGCCTTCGTAGGTTATCCGGCTGTTGTTGACGCCTTGGTACAGCAGGTAGTCGTACACGCTCTGGGCACGCTTTTCGGACAAAGTCTGGTTGTAGTCTATCCGACCGGTATTATCGGTATGGCCGACGATCCGGATGTAGGTGTCCGGATTCCCTTTCAAGCTGGCCGCGAAGCTCAGGAGTGCGTTTCTGGACGCCTCGCTCACCGTGCTGGAATTGGTGGCAAACAAGATGCCCGAATCGAACGTCACCTTCAGGGCTTCGCCTTCGTTTACGCTTTCTATCGTCGCATCGGGAAGGGCGGCTTCGAGTTCTTTCTTTTGTTTGTCCATCTTCTTTCCGATCAAGGCGCCGGCTGTGCCTCCAACGGCGGCTCCGATAAAGACGCCCAGGGCTGTATTCCCCGCAATAGCACCAATTCCTGCGCCCAGGGCTGCGCCGGCGCCGGCGCCGAGGCCTGTTCCCTTTACGGCATTACTTGCTCCGCAACCGGAGAATAATACGGCCATACAAAGCAGTATGGCTCCTAATAATTTAAAGTCTTTCATATCCTTGCTATTCATTTAAAACGATTGGTGTTATGTCTTTATTCGAACATGTTGATCGATTCGCAATATTCAAGCTCGCCGTCCAGGATGAGCATAATATCTTCCGTTTGGAATGAACCGACGCCATCTTCTTTTGCATTTTTGACGATGTAGGCCAGTAGTGCTTCTTCGTCGTCTTCGTCGAATGAGTCCGTATCTCCTTTGGATTCATAAAATTCTTCTGCCAGATCCAATAAATAGAGAATATCGTCATCGGTGAATTTTCCTTTTAAGTCTTGGGGAAGATAGTTTTGTATAAATTTTACGGATTCTTCCTCATCGTACTGTAATTCTTCTTTTTTAGCCATGATTTCTTATTTAATTAATTTGTCGCAAATATACGATTACTTTTCTATCCGGATACGTGCATCTACGGCAAATAAGCCTCTATCGGTTGCCAGCAGCGGGTTTATGTCGATTTCTTTGATCTCCGGCGAGATCCGGAGCAGGGTCGAGAGGCGGACGATGATGTCGGCGTATTGCTGTTCGTCGATGCCTTTCTGCCCCCGCGTTCCTTTGATGATCGGATAACCGCGCAGGGAACGGATCATTGAGAACGTCTCGTCGTACGAAAGCGGCGCCAATCCATAGGATACATCTTGTAGCACTTCCACGAAGATGCCTCCCAGGCCGCAGAGGACGATATGCCCGAAACGGTCTTCGTACTTGGCACCCAGGAATAATTCCCGGCCTTTCAGCATGGGCTGTATCATGACGGCCGTCACGCCGGGCAGTTTCATCATGCGTTCGTATTCAAACATCAGATGTTCTTCGCTGCGGATGTTGAGCGCTACGCCGCCTATGTCGCTTTTATGCACCGGGCCTACGACTTTTGCCACCACCGGGTATTTTACTTTCCGGGCAAAGGTAACCGCTTCTTCCCACTGAGTCGTTACCAGTTCCTCGACGAGCGGGATCTGGGCGGTCTTTAATATCCTGCGCACGTCTTCGGGGGATTGGTAGCCGTCGGGGAGCGATTCCAGCATCCGGCGGATCTCCGGTATGTTCACACCGTACAACTGGATGTCCAGCCCGGCCGGCTTGGGGGTATTGATCACGCGCGAGAGGGCAGCGCCGAGCGTCACTTCGTCGGAGAAGTTTACGTGTCCTTTCTTGATGAAGCTCCTCACTTCGGGACCGGCTGTGACAATCGACGGCAGGACGGGGAAGATGGGTTTCTTACATTCTTCCATTTTCTTGTGAAGCACTTCGTAGGTGTCGTAGAGTTTGACTAAACCGGGGCTTCCGAAGATGACCATCATCAGGTCTATCTCGTCGAACTTCTGCTCGCAGTAGTCGATGGCCGTGGCCAGATGTTCCGGCGTACCGGTCCCGATGATGTCGATGGGGTTGCCTACTGCGGAGCCGGGATAGAGTTTCGACTTCAGCTCATCGGCCAGCTCGCCTTCGAGGTTGGGTACGTTGACCCGGCCTTTCGACAGGGCGTCCGCCAGCATCACGGCAGGGCCTCCGGCATGGGTTACGATGGCGCAGTTCTTCCCTTTTATTTCTTTCAGCGTAAAGATGCAGGCTACCGTCGTCAGCTCTTCGCGACTGAAACAGCGTACAATGCCGGCTTTACGGAACAGGGCTTCCACGGCCGAGTCGGAGCTGGCGATAGCACCCGTATGCGACGATGCGGCCCGCTTGCCCGATTCCGTACTCCCGGCCTTGATGGCGGCTATCCGGCATCCCTTGCGGATGAGAGACGAAGCGTGGAACAATAGCTTGTCGGGGTTCTTGATGCTCTCAACGTAGAGCATCTTGATCTTCGAATCGAGCAGGGGATCGAAATGGTGATCCATGTATTCGAGTACTTCTTCTACTCCGATTTGCTTGGAGTTGCCGACTGTCCATACCGACGAGAAGCGTAAGCCTTTGGTCAGCGCCGACTCGATAATGAACAGCGCTGTCCCGCCGGAGCTTGATACGAAGTCAACGCCATCGGGATGGAAGTCGGGGA
The DNA here is from genome assembly GCA_031271045.1 of Tannerellaceae bacterium. Classification (GTDB taxonomy): domain Bacteria; phylum Bacteroidota; class Bacteroidia; order Bacteroidales; family Tannerellaceae; genus DFXE01. The sequence goes on along the minus strand of JAISWO010000055.1, from coordinate 19,284 downwards.
TTGGTTGGGTGAACACGCCGTGATAGTTCATGTTCATCACCCCGATACAGTTGGGGCCTATCATTGTCGCTCCGGCTTCGTTTACGCTCCGGAGGATTTGGTCTTCCAGCAGGCCGCCTTCTTTGGTCTCTTCGCCGAAGCCGGCCGAGACGACGATGAAGGCTTTCACTTTCTTTTCTTTTGCCAGTATGTCGATCACTTCCGGGCAGGAAGGGCCGGGGATGGAGATAATGGCCAGTTCCGTTTCCGGCACGTCGCGTACGTCCCGGTAGGATTTCAGGCCCTGCACTTCTGTTTCTTTGGCGTTCACGACGTAGAGGTCACCCTTGTATTTGCCATCCAACAGGTTTCTCACCGTCCGTCCGCCCGGCTTGTGTACGTTGTTGGAACCACCGACAACAACGATGCTCTGCGGATTGATTAATTCTCTGTTTATCATGTTCTTAATTTTAATTTGAGCCAGTTGCACCATTCTCCCATGCCGTCGCCCCGGGTGGCCGACAGTTCAAAGATCTGCAAGCGGGGATTGACGCGCAAGACGTTCTCCCGCAGTGTTTGCAGGTTTATCGCCAGAAAGGGAAGCAGATCTATTTTGTTGATAATACAGACATCTGCTTCACGGAAAATATGGGGATATTTCAGCGGCTTGTCCTCACCTTCCGTCGTATTGACAATGACAACCTTATGGGTTTCGCCCAGGTCGAACAAGGCCGGACAGATCAGGTTCCCCACATTCTCGATAAAGAGCAGCGAGCCTTCGGAAGGTTCCAGGTGTTTGACGGCATGATTCACCATCCCGGCTTCCAGGTGGCAGCCGGCCCCGGTATTGACCTGAAAGACCGGAACGGAGAGGAGGGCGATGCGGTCGGCGTCGATCGAGGTTTGCTGGTCGCCTTCGATCACATAGATAGGGAAACGGTCTTGCAAACGGCGGATGGTTACCTCCAGGAGCGTGGTCTTGCCCGATCCCGGGGAACTCATCAGGTTGATCACCTGTATGCGTTTGGCTTCGAAATAGCCCCGGTTGCGCTCGGCAAGGAGGTTGTTGCGTTGGAGTATATCCTGTTCCACTGTCAGGACCGTCCGTGCAGTATGGGAATGGTCGTGCGTATTACACATAATTTATTTGTCGATAACGATTGATTTAACGCGAAGTTCCGCCCCTTTTATCAGCTTTACGGCGTACGAGCCGCACCGGGGACAGGGGGTAAACAGCGTCTCTGTGGCAAAGACGGCGCCACAGTCGCCACAGCGCCCTTCGCCTTCTATGTCGTGCCGGACGATGCGCGCTTTTTCGAGCATCGTATTCTTCACCGCGCTTTCAAGGGCGAAGGCGAGGGTTTGTACTTCAACTCCTGCCAGGCGACCGATTTCTATCTCCAATTCCTCGACGATCGAAGCCTGGCGTGCATGGGCCTGCGCTTCGGCAAGCGCTACGATACTTTGGGCGATAGACAGTTCGTGCATGGGGAAATCCGGGTTATTATTCTGCGAGCTCAGGCAGGCAGACGTCCACAAATAGCGGCAAATGATCGGACGCAAGGGGTTCGTCGATTACTTTTTGCTGCACGATGCGGAAGGGGTGATTGTTCTTATATATATAAATGTAATCCAGACATTCTTCCGGCTGCCCGGGCGGTATGGTGTTCACTGCGGGGTCGCTCAGGAGGTCGAACGCCTCCCCGAGGGCAAGCTGCGCAGGTGAGCCGGGCGTTGCGTTCATGTCGCCGGCAAGGAAGAGCGGTTTGGTGGTTCCTCTGACGGCTTCCCGGATCAGGGCGACGGAGGCCAGGCGGTCGTCTTCCGTCAGTGAGAAATGCGTGCAGGCAAACGCATAGCGTTCAAATTCGACAACGAGCAGCATCCGCTTTTCTTCCCTTCCCGGAAGGGGTATCATCCGTACCGCCTGGGGTTTTTCTTTCGAGAGAACGCCTACGCCGTATTTCCCGCCCTGATAGTCGATAGCCGGCGCGTAGGTGGGGTGCATCTGCGTCCTGGCGGACAATTCGCCGAGGGTATAGACGCCTTCGCTGCGCAGGGTTGCGCTGTCGGCCTCCTGTATGGCGACCACATCCGGGGCCACCTCATTGACAAGGCCGGCTATTCGCTGATAATCCCTCACCCCATCCATTCCCACGAAGTTATGCACATTATAACTCATTATCCTGAGCCTGCATCCTTCTTCGGGCGTCTGAGCCGGCAGCGACAACAAGCCGGCGGATAACAGGATCATTACATATACGTATTTTTTCTTCATCTTTTGATTCTTTTGATAATCATGCGGCAAAGGTAGGCAATTATCCCAAAGCCGTCCTATCCGTACCGGCATTTTAATGCAGGGGCGCACCTGTGTGTGCTACATAATGATAATGCGGGCGCAAACGAAGGCTAAGCGGGCGCAAACGAAGGCTAAGCGGGCGCAAACGAAGGCTAAGCGGACGCAAACGAAGGCTAAGCGGGCGCAAACGAAGGCTAAGCGGTCGCAAACGAAGGCTAAGCGGACGCAAACGAAGGCTAAGCGGACGCAAACGAAGGCTAAGCCTTTTTTCCCGTTGGGAATTATTGTTCGGAATGGTATTCGGTTATTTGCATATTATCCTTACCTTTGGGGCGATTTTGGTGATGCTGATCCCCGGTCGGGGATTGCATTGAAAAGGGAATCAGGTGAAAATCCTGAACAGACCCGCTGCTGTAAGCTCCATCAACGTCGTTGAACAATACTCATATCCACTGTTCCGCAAGGAATGGGAAGGGCGTTTCAAAGACGGAGCAAGTCAGAAGACCTGCCAAAAGAAGTTAGTTTAAAGCTTTCGAGGAATAAAGCTTGAGACAAACAAGGTAGGGCGCACCCCGTTTCCCCCTGCAAGTTTATCCCAATGTTGCCGGATGCAAGGCGACTGATTTCCCGCACGAAAGCTGTTTAATGTCAAATTAAAACGGCTTTATGTTTTTAAGCAAAGCGTTTTGCGTAAGCATCTGCCTTACGTTCCCGGCCTTCTGCCGGGCTCAGGAAGCGCCGGACAGTATCCGGCAAATACGCGAAGTGGTGGTCATTGCCGACCGCTACCGCGAGGTCATACCGTCACAGCGACTGTCGGGCAAGAAACTGGAAGCCCTGAACAGCTTCTCCGTCGCCGATGCCATACGCTATTTCTCCGGCGTACAGATCAAAGACTACGGTGGCGTCGGCGGACTCAAAACCGTCGACATCCGCAGCATGGGTACAAACCACATGGGCGTTTTCTACGACGGCATACAGCTCGGCAACGCACAGAACGGACAAATCGACCTCGGCAAATTCTCCTTAGACAATATCGAAGAAATATCCCTCTACAACGGACAGAAAAGCGAAATCTTCCAACCGGCCAAAGACTTCGGATCCGCCGGGACAATCTACCTCCGCTCGCGACGTCCCCGGTTTGCCGGCGGAAAAACCTCCCGCATCCTCTCACTCCTGCGCACCGGATCGTTCGGACTCGTCAATCCTTCCGTCCTCTGGGAACAACAGATCGCAACCAGCATCGCCTCCTCTTTCAATGCCGAATACATCCTTGCCTCCGGCCGATATCCCTTCCGCTACCGCAAAGTCCTGCACGACGGAACCATCGCCTGGGATACGACGGCCGTCCGCCGGAACGGCGACATCCATTCCCTCCGCCTCGAAGGCGGATTGTACGGACTGACCGACGACGCCAAATGGCAAGCCAAAGTCTACTTCTACGACTCTGAAAAAGGCATCCCCGGAGCCATCGTCAATAATGTGTGGAAACGCTCGCAACGCCAATGGGACCGCAACTTCTTCGCCCAGGCCAGCTTCCGGAAACAAATGAGCCACCGCCACAGCCTCCTCCTCAACGCCAAATATGCCGCCGACCGGATGCGTTACCTCAATCCCGACACCACCCTGATGTACATCGACAATACCTTCCTCCAACAGGAACTCTACGCTTCCGTGGCCAACAAATACGCCCTCCGCCCGCAATGGGATGTCAACCTCTCGGCCGACTATCAATGGAACCGTTTAGACGCCTCGCTCCAGGACTTCGTCTATCCCCAACGGCATACCGCCCTCTTAGCTCTGGCTACCGCCTTCGAACGAAACCGACTCAAAGCACAGGCCAGCCTCCTGGCAACTTTCGTCTTCGAACACGTCGCCCGCAACGCCGCCCGCCCCGGGCACAAGCAGGAACTGACGCCGGCTTTCTTCCTCTCCTACCAACCCCTCCCCGCAGACCCCCTCAGCCTGCGCGCCTTCTACAAACGTATCTTCCGGATGCCAACCTTCAACGACCTCTATTATACCGACATCGGCAACATAGCCCTCCGCCCCGAATATACGACGCAATACAACCTCGGCTTCCAGCGGCAAACCCGATACAATAGCGGACTCGTCCGAAGCCTCGACTTCCACGCCGACGCCTACTACAACGATGTGACCGACAAGATCATCGCCGTCCCCAAAGGCAACGGCCAATATCGCTGGATGATGATGAACATCGGCTACGTCCGCATCCACGGCATAGACCTTTCCTTACAGGCCAACTGGGAGCTGCCTCACCAGATACAGTTACTCACCCACTTGAGCTACACCTGGCAACAGGCTCGCGACTACAGCGACCCCGCCGACAACGATCCCCGTGCCGGTACTTACAAGCGACAGATCGCCTACATCCCACGCCACAGCGGATCGGCCATCCTGAACGCCGTCCGCCGCTCCTGGGACTTGAATTACAGCTTCATCTACGTCGGCGAACGATACCATAATTCCTCCAACATCCGCGAGAACTACGAACAGCCCTGGTATACCCACGACCTGACGCTCGGCAAGACCTTCCGTCTCCGCCACTTTCAGGGCAAACTCTCGGCCGAGGTCAACAACCTCCTGAACCAGTACTACGACGTAGTCCTCAACTACCCCATGCCGGGCCGCAACTATAAACTCACGCTAAAGATAGAAGTATGAATGATATAAGAAAAACAGTACAAATACTCATCCTTCTGGGAGTACTCCTGGGGGGATGCCGCAAGGAGGCCGAAGTCTTCGAGCCTGAAATCGAAATACCGGCGCCGCCAACACCACCCGACTCTATCGTCGGGTTCTACCTCCTGAACGAAGGGAATATGGGGAGCAATAAGGCAACCCTCGATTATTACGACTTCGCGACCGGTGCCTACCGCCGAAATATCTATGCCGATGCCAATCCCTCCGTGCCCAAAGAACTGGGCGACGTGGGCAACGACATCCGTATCTACGGCTCCCGCCTCTACGCCGTCATCAACTGCTCCAACAAGGTCGAAGTCATGGACGCCGCCACCGCCCGGCGCATCGGCCAGATCGACATCCCCAACTGCCGGTACATACGCTTCCACCAAGGATACGCCTACGTCTCTTCCTACGCCGGACCGGTCGAGATCAACCCCAATTACAAGCAGCAAGGATACGTGGCCAAGGTCGATACCGCCACCCTCGAAGTCGTCGACCGCTGCCTGGTCGGCTTCCAGCCCGACGAGCTCGAAATAACCCAGGGCAAAATCTTCGTGGCCAATTCCGGGGGATATATGATGCCTAACTACGAAAGTACGGTCTCCGTCATCGACCTCCAGACCTTCACCGAGACGCGCCGCATCGAAGTGGCACGCAACCTGCACCGCCTGCGCGCCGACCGCCACGGCAACCTCTGGGTCACCTCACGCGGCGATTACTACGCACAGCCATCCCGCCTCTACCGCATCGACCTCGAGCACGGCGAGGCGGTCGACTCGCTCGACATCGCCGTCTCCAACTTCTACCTCGACGGCGACTCGCTCTACCTCTACAGCGTCGAATGGAGCTACGTCACCATGTCGAGCGTCACCACCTACGGCATCGTCGACGTCGCACGGCGCGAAATCGTCGCACGCAACTTCATCACCGACGGCTCCGACGCCCTCATACGCATCCCCTACGGCATCCTCGTCCATCCCGACACCAAGGACATCTACCTCACCGATGCCGGCAACTACGTCTCACCGGGCACACTCTACTGCTTCTCGCCCAACGGACGCATGCAGTGGACCGTACGCACCGGCGACATACCCGCTCATTTCGTATTCAGATACAACTAATACATTATTGTCTAATTTAAAACCCTAATCAACATGATCAGAAAGTTTTTATGGAAGCTCTGGCTTCGACTCAATCTCATGACGCTGGAAGTCGACGACGACTACTATGCCGAAGTATCCACTGCCGGTCACACCCTGCGCAACGAAGACATCGCCCGGCGCATCGTCGACGAAGGATCGGAAATCAAGTACAACACGCTCTTCTCCATCATCAACCAGGTTGACCTCATCAAACGTGAAGCCCTCCTGTCCGGAACCAGCGTGCAAGATGGCATCGCACACTTCATGCCCCGAGTGACCGGCAACTGGCCCGGCGGAATCCAGCATTTCGACCCCGCCAACCACCGCATCACGCTGAGCATCACACCGGTCGCCGAACTGAGCAAAGCACTCGCCGAAGAAGTCGAAATCGAAGTGCTCGGCATACGCGACAGCGGAGCCTACATCGGACTCGTCACCGACCTCTCCACCGGACTGGCCGACGGAACAATCGTCCGCGGAACCAACTTCGCCATCGAAGGCATCAAAGTAAAAATCGAACCCGACGACGGCAAAGACGAAACCCTCGGCATCTTCCTCATCCCCGAAAAGACGACCGACCCCACCGTGCACATCACCTCGCGCTTAGTCGAGAACCGCGCCGCCAAAGTCGTCGCACTACTGCCCGCCGGCATGAAAGAAGGCAAGTACAACCTCCGGATCGTCACCCGATACAGTAACGGGAAAACACTCCTCAAGGAAGCACGCACCCTCGACTATCCCAAGCCACTCAACGTTGTCGCCGACAGCTTGATCCGCACCCAGGTGAAAAACACTCAGCCGGAAACCGAATGATGTGAACACCTCAGCCGTCCGGCTGTAAAAGTTCAGCCGCTCGGCTGCAAAAGTTCAGTCGGGCGGCTGCAAAAGTTCAGCCGCTCGGCTGAGAAAGTTCAGCAAGATGAAAGAAACATATATAAAGAAACAATGAAACAAAAAAACACCTCATTATCCATGTGCAGGGACACCCGCACCAGTTATCAACCCAATTACACATTCATCGTATGAAAAAGACAATTAACATCATCAAAACAACACTCCTCATCCTCTGCGGCCTCTGCATAACCACCGCCATGCAGGCCACAATCCGTACGGTAACCGAGCGGGGAGTAAACGTCGCTGCTACCGACAAGACTACACCGGGAACATACATCTACGAAATACAGCAAATGCAGGACGGCGACACCCTGATGTTTGACGCGAAGTTTGCAAACGACACCATTTACGCTGGGTACAATCCGTTCAATACAAATAAATCGCAGGACAGCATGATATTCACCATCATCGGGAATGGGGTAACGATGAAAGGCCATGCAACCAGCCTTTCCACCGCTATAAGTGTGTCAAGGCCATTGAAGAAGCTGACAGTGGAAAACATGCGTTATATCGGAAATGTCAGTATTACCAATTGTATAGAAACGCATTTCAAGAACTGCATCTTCCGGAACAGTGAAACCGACGGTAGGGCCATAAAGGTTACCGGGGAAACTGTTTTTGAAGGTTGCGCCTTCTTTGCAACGGGAGGCGGGACAGGGATATTAAAAGTACACGTTAATGTCAACAATGCCTCTACGCAGTTTGTATCCTGTACATTCTATACCAATGCCTCAACAACCTACGCCAGCCAAAACTATGGTAGCATCATATCGGTAACAACATCAAGCAACATAGTCACAACACTCACCAACTGCGTACTGATAGACGAGCATACGGACGACACCAACTGCGCCATTTACGTTAATAACTCGGCGCCCGTTTCCAACGGCTACAACGTCATCCACGGACTGGTGAACGCAGGCGCCTATGACCCAAACCCGTCATGGAAACAGCCGACAGACGCCTACTTCCGTCCCGATACGGCAGTCGCCATCCTGACGCCCGATGCGGCAACCGGGGGCTATCGGGTGCATGTCGGCACGGTGGCCGACCAGGGGCCGGCCTATCGGCGCCTGCCACCCAATCCCAACAACCTGGTGCCGGACGTGGCCTTCCCCAAATATGACCTGGACAGCACGCTGATCGACTACACCAAGCCCACCCACAGCGGTGCATGGCAGGCTATTGACGGCCCGGATTTGGCCATCGTGGAAGCCGCCACGGGCATCATCATCAGTTCGGGAACGACGACGGATATCACGACCTCGGAAATGTTCAGCGAGGAAACGCTCCAGCTCAATGCCTCCGTGACGCCCAACAACGTCGCGCAGGCCGTCCAGTGGGCAAGCGACAAGCCGCTGATTGCCTCCATCGACCAGAACGGGCTGGTTACCGCACCTGCCGCCACCTACACGGAACCGCAGACCGTAACCCTCACCTGCACCACGACCGAAGCGAAGGATGCCGGCAACCAGTTCCTGACGGCCACCGTCACGCTCACCGTCAAGCCCTACGTGCACGTATCCGCTGTCACACTACAGCCTACCCTTGACCTCGCCGTCGGGATTAAGCACGGGCTGCGGGCGGTGATTGCCCCGGCGAACGTCAACAACCCGGCGCTCGCGTGGACGGTCGATAATCCCGCGGTCAAGCTCACGAAAGTGGCCAACGACACCGTCACCCTCCAGGGCATGGAGCCGTGTACGGCTGTCGTTACCGCCATCGCCGCCGACGGCAGCATCGCCGCCACCTGCAATGTTACCGTCAGCCATGCCGACTACTCCGACGGCGTTTTCTTCGTCAACGAAGACTGGTTCGGGCATAGCTTCAGCACAATCAACTTCCTCCATGCCGACGGCCACTGGTCTTACCGCGTCTTTCAGGCCGCCAACCCCGAAAACGGAGATGGCGTGGGGCAACCTCTCACGCTGGGGACAACGGCGCAGTACGGAACCATCTACGGCGACAAAATCTACACCGTACAGAAGCAGCCCGGCAAGCGGCACGCATTTGCCTCCGATGCCCGAACCATGCAGGTGATACGCTACGACGCTCCCTGGACGGGAATAGACCAGCTGCCGGCAAGCGACGGACGCGCCTACCTGCAGCTCAACGACAGCATCGGATACGAAAGCACCTCCAACGGCATCCTCAAATATGACTACAGCCGCCTGGAGGTAACCTCGCTCTCCGGCACGACTACGGGCGGGGGGCTGTACACCGGACAGGCCGGTACCATGCGGCGCGTGGGTGACTTCATCTTCGTTGTGCAGCAAAACGTCGGCCTGCTCGTCATCGACGCTCACAACCATACGCTCTACCGCACGCTGACGGACTATAACTACGCCACCCTCACGCAGTCGAAGGACGGCTACCTCTGGACAGGCACCACCAAGCAGGCGTCGCAGGGACAGCTCGGCGAGGAAACGACGCACAACATCATCGTGCGCATCGACCCCTGGACGCTGGAGCAGACCGAAATCCTGCTGCCGGAAGGCTACACCGGGCCGCCGGCCACATGGGGCGCATGGCAGTTCGACCCCATCTGGGGCAGCACGAAGGAGAACGTCCTTTACTGGGCAAACGGCAGCAAGAAGATCTGCCGCTACGACATCGACGCCAATACAGCAGAGACAGTACTCGACCTTACGGACTACATCTCGCCCGACGGACGAGGCCCCGCGAACACCAGCGGCGGATGGGCCATGTACGGCACCAGCTTCGGCATACATCCCGAAACGGACGAACTCTACGTCTCCGTCTCCCTCTTCAACATGAGCGCACCCAACGAGCAAAGGGCCGTATGGCAAGTGCTGAAGGTAGACCCGCATACGAAGCAAATCACCGGAACTTATCCGCTGACCGACCATTACTGGTTCATCGCCATGCCCGTCTTCACCGACAAGTATTCGCCGGAGTTCATCTCCTCTGCGCCCTTCCCGTCGACCATCACGCTGAACGACGCTCATCCCGCCGACACGCTCCGGCTGGGCGACAAGGTGACCGACCGCGACAACATGGACGCAGCCATCATCATCAGCGTGGAAGAAGGCTACAACCGGGCGCTCATCAACCCCGTCATCTGGCGCGACAGCCTGATCATCACCCCGCGCAAGAACATCCCCGCCGGGCAGCCTTCGGAATCGACGCAGATCACGCTGAAGTTCAATTCCAACGGACACGTGATATACAAGGAACTGACCGTCACTGTCGGCGCAGGCGCCATCGCATACCCGGTGACGGGCGTCACGCTCAACCGCACGACGGCCGACCTCGCCGTCGGCGAGACGCTTCAACTCACCGCCACCATTGCGCCGCCGAATGCGACGAACAAGTCGGTGACATGGCAGTCGGTACAGCCGCTCATTGCCTCGGTCGACGACAACGGATTAGTCACCGCGCACCTCGCCCCAGGCTCCGTCGACATCATTGTCACCACCCTGGAAGGCGCCTATACCGATACCTGCACCGTGACGACGATAGCACCTTCGACGCCCGGCGTCGTCGAGAACCCCTTCGAGTTGACGCACCAGAGCCTTGCTCTCAGTACGGGACAAACGGCCCAACTGGCCCTCACGGCACCGCAACACTTCACAACGGCCTGGCGCTCGACAGCCGCAACCGTAGCCACCGTGACATCGACCGGCCTCGTGACCGCCATCGCCCCCGGCACGGCGCTCATCATTGCCGGCGACGCCTCCAAAGGGAAGGCCGACACCTGCACCGTTACCGTCCTGACAGCCGCCTATACCCTCACGCTGAACACCTCGACGCTCACACTGATGCAGGGCGGACGCTCGACGCTCCAGCTCGTTGTCAGTCCGCAGCAAACGGGCCTGACACCGCAATGGTCGTCATCCAATGCCTCCATAGCAGACGTTACGGCAGCCGGTACGGTCATCGGCATCTCTCCGGGTACGGCCTTGATCACAGCCAAGCTCGGCACGGCAACGGCTGTATGCGCCGTCACCATCACAGCCCCTGTCACGCAACTCACCGTCAGCGGCGTGAGTCGCAATGAAGCGAACGTGGCCTTCCCGCAGGCAGACAAGGCCTCCTATTACTTAGCCCACGTCTACGAGCTGACCTCCGGCGGGATCACACCTTTCCTCTCGCTCAAGATTACGCCCGACGGACAGGTCACGCTTCGCGCAGCAGCCGGTAATAACATCCTCGTGCCCATCCAGTATCTAAAATCGGCCACTTCGTACGTCGTTCACTTGGAAACGATCCACGAAACGGGTGGCAAGGCGGAGGTAATCAAAACCGAAGTGATCGCCTTTACGACGGCGGGGCCCACCGGTATCCTCGCGCCTGAAATTGCTGAGCCCAATGCATGGTATGCCGATGGCTCGCTGCACCTCAGGAACCTCAATGGATACGATTGCACCCTCACTGCTCTCAGCGGACAGGTCGTTGGACACTTCCGCATAGACGATACAGTCGCACAGCGATCTCTTTCCCTATCCTCCGGTATGTATATCCTGAATGCAACGAACGCTCAGAGGCGGTCGGTATTCAAGATTATTATCCGGTAGATCACAAGATAACGAGTATAAATAATTCAAATTTGAATGAAAGAAGAAAAACAATTAACCAACAAGCTGTCCGGCCACATGGGCCGGACAGCTTTGCTTGCGATGGCAGCAACTGTTCACATCGCAGCGCAATCGCCTTACATTAACAAAGTGTATGACTTCATGCCGGCCCCCGGACAATTTGTCAATGATCTTCCCGCTTACACGCCAGGCGATACGAAGGAAGATATGATCTGCAAAGTGGAAGCGTCCATCGCCGGGGCGCACCATAATGAAAGTATGATTTCACTCGGAGGATACGGCGGCTACGTCGTCTTCGGCTTTGATCATCCGGTTCAGAACCTCCCTGGCCGGTATGACTTCAAGATTCTGGGTAATGCTTTCTATGCGAACGCCAATCCCAACGCCGGCGCCTCGAGTGAAGGAGGTAGCTGCGAACCGGGCATCGTAATGGTTGCCGTCGACGTTAATGCGAACGGATTGCCCGACGATCCGTGGTATGAACTTGCAGGTAGTGAATACCACAAAACTCAAACGCTGAAAGGATACCGTATTACTTATCACAAGCCTGATGAAAATAAGATACCCGAACCGGATCCAAACAACCCCGCGCTAAACGACATGACGTACATTCATTGGACAACCAATGGACATGGCGAAGGATATATCAACCGGAATGTCTACCACATGCAGTCTTATTATCCCCAATGGCTCACGGAGGAGAGTATCAGCTTCGAGGGAACAAAATTGGCGGATAATTTCGTGGATGAAAGTGGCAACGGGACGTATTTCGTGCAGTACGCTTATCGTTGGGGGTACGCAGATAATCAGCCTAACGACAATGACCGCTCCGGGTTCAATATTGAATGGGCAGTGGATGCGAATGGTAACGCAGTCAGCTTGCAGTCTATCGACTTCGTGAAGGTATACACCGGCGTCAACCAGAATTGCGGATGGCTGGGCGAGACATCGACCGAGATAGCCGGAGCGGAAGATCTGCACCTCACCGGACACGATGTGTTAGTGCCGGATTTCTCCGCGCCGGATCCGGATCCCGGAACGACGCCCGGTACGGATGATCCGGATCCCATTCCGGAGCCTGACCCGGATCCGATTCCGCAACCGGGGGACGTAAGGGTCGATGGCGTTGAGCTGGAGCATTACACGCTGTCGCTGATGCCCGGCGAGATGGTCTCGCTGAAAGCAAAGGTGACGCCATGGGATGCTACGAACAGAGAGATTCGATGGGAGTCGTCCAATATGGCAGTGGCGGATGTCACGGTTAACGGATTGATTGTCGCCGGAAGGCCAGGGACAGCTATCATTACGGCGACGACCAGAGAGGGCAGTTACAAGGCTTCCTGCACGGTGACGGTTAGTTATGATCCGGTTACTACGGGTAGCGAAAGGATTCAGGAAGCTTCCGTACGCTATGCGGGAGGACAGTTGTATCTCTTGCATCTGGAAGGCTTCGACTGTACGATCGTTTCTTTCAGCGGACAGCTCGAACAGTCTTTCCGCGTTGCCTCTACGGAAGAAATAAGGACGGTTGATCTGCCTAAGGGGACGTATATCCTCCGTGCGCAGAAGGGAAATCGTCGCATAACCTACAAATTTATTGTCTCAAATACAAAACCGTAAATGAATATGAACAAAAACCTTTTCATGCTTTTTCTGTACTGCTTCCTGGCAGTCGGAAATTTATGTGCGGGCGCCGTACTGAAGGTGACTCGTGTCGATGGTAATGACACGGCGAATAATCCGGGCTCTTTCCGCTACGAGCTGGAACACATGGCTGATGGGGATACGCTTGTCTTCGACGATGCTTTAGCCACGGAAACCATTACGATCGGAAGTAATCTTACGATTGGAAATGCCAGTCTGCCTACAACAGGTAAGTCTTTTACGATCATTGGTAATGGTGTCACGCTGACCTCCGGGGCAGGCACGTATACGCTCAATCTCGGTGCGCGGACTACTGCGCCGGCAAAGATTACAGTAGAGAATGTCGTTTTTAAGGACTACTATATCGTACATTTCGCCGGACAGGTGAATCGTATCGTAAACTGTTGCTTTACGTCGACAGCGCAGGCGACAAGGCAGATGATGGTACGTCTGGACGGTTGCGAGCAGACGTCGTTTGAAGGATGTGCATTTTCTTCTGAAAACAATCATCTGACCAATACGCTGAGCGTTACCTCTGCCGGCGCAGCGACAGCCGTAACGCAGGCTAAGAAGGTCGATTTTGTTTCCTGTACGTTCGTTCGTCAGTATGCGGGGCGGTATCCGCTGGTTTATTGGGCCAATATGGATGCTGCCAATACAAAGAGTTTTGTCAACTGTGTGCTGATGGATAAGGCTGTAGCTGCGACTGTCCCCCTTGTACGCATACCGGAGACAAACTTCCTCTCTCGCGGATACAATGTCATCAGCGGGCAGGTTAATGATGTCTGGCAGATTGTTCCGGATTGGAAGCAGCTTACAGACATCTATGTGAAAGCAAGCGGGGCGACCCATATACTGACGGAGCAGGCAAGCGCGCAGCTTGTCGCCGTATCCGGAGGAAACGGACTGGCATATCGCCATCTGCCGGCTCATCCGGAAGCTATTCAGGGTCTGGAAGCGGTGCGCTTTCCTGAAAGAGACTTGGACGGAGCGCTCATTGATTATTCCGGCCTTACGCATAGCGGTGCCTGGCAGCGGACAGATGGTAGCGATGTTTCCCTTGAAACAATGCCGACCGATCTGTTAATTTTGTCCGACAGCGCTACTTTATTCAGCGAAACGACGCTCCGGCTGGGAGCCATTGTATCTCCGGTGCGATTCGATCAGCGCATTGCGTGGAGCAGTAGTGATGAGTCGATTGCCACGGTAGATGCTGACGGTCTGGTAACGGCCCAAGCGACGGCCTCGACAGAAAACAGGACAGTGAGGATTACCGCTACGAGTGTCGCACATGCTGTTTTGAGTCAAAGTATCGAGCTGACGGTTAAACCGTATACTCACATAGAGGAAGTGCATTTGGATGCCGATCAGTTGTCGGTTTCCCTGAATCATTCGGTGCAACTGACGGCTTCCTATCTTCCGCTCGCGGTAAATAATCCGGCTTTGACATGGACCATTCTTCCGGAAGGGATTGCGACAATGACCGTTGCCGGGCAAAAGGCGACGCTCAAGGGCTTGGCTGAAGGGCAGGCGACTGTCACGGTTTCTTCTGTAGATGGGAATAAGGTAGCTACTTGCATCGTGGACGTCTTCAAGCGGACGACGCATGTCGTCACTAATGCCCTGACGGACGACAAGACGGAAGGATCGTTCCTCTTCGAGCTTCATCAGATGGCCGATGGTGATACGTTGACCTTCGACGCTTCCCTGACGAAAAGTACGATCCCCATTAAGCTGGATTACTGGAGTACGTCGTATGCTTTCCTGCCCGCGCAGCAAAACATGAGCTTCACGATTATCGGCAATGGCGTCACACTGCCGAGTTTTCAGTGGACTCTTTCGTCCGGAATCATCCGGAAGCTTACGTTGGAGAATCTGCGCTTGCAGATGAGTGAAAACTTTAAAACAAGCGCCGAAACATTACATCTGAAGAACTGTATATTTGATAATACGAGCAGCAAAGCGTATTGTTTGACGTTTGATGAAAACCGGACAAATCCAAACATCGAACATACGATCGAAGGATGTGCTTTCTTAGGTACCAATGCGGCGTGCTATATCTCTACAAGGGCTAACATAGCTTTTGTTTCCTGTTCCTTTGTCCGCGGAATGTCGAGTGGAAGTACCAGCCATCTGCACGTCATCAGCGCAAAGGTAACGATGGCCAATTGCGTAATCATGGATCAGAGTAATCCTACTGAGAACAGTCCGTCAATCTATTTGCAGACGGCAAGTAGTATCTTGACCTCCAAGGGGGCCAACGTGATCCAGGGATATATCCAAGGCAATGCCCCGCAGTGGCATGCGATGGATACGGTACTTAGCCTGACGGACGAGAAGCCGCTCGTGCAGGCAGATGGGATCTGGAAGGTACACGTGGGGACTGTCGGAACGCCCGGTACGGCGTATCGGAGACTGCCCGCCCAGCCGGAAGGCTTACAGGACTTTGCCGGGATGTCCTTCCCAAAGAGAGACCTTGCCGGAAACCTGATCGACTATAACGCACCGGCGCATAGTGGCGCCTGGCAGGTGATTGACGGGCAAGATTTGCCGTATGAAAGCCTTGCGTCATCAATGTATATCGCTTCCGGAAGTTTGGAGATGTTTAGTGAGACCACCCTGCCTCTGTCGGCTACCATCTTGCCCACAACGGTAAACCAGGCGGTCGTGTGGAGCAGCAGCGATGAGACGATTGCCACCGTGGATGCCCAGGGGATTGTATCGGCAAAGGCAACGAATGGAACGGAGGATCGGACAGTCGACATTACGGCCGTCAGCCTTGCATTGAATGTCAACAGTCAGTCGTTGAGCCAAACCATTACGATTACGGTAAAACCCTACGTACATGTCGAAAATGTAAGCTTGGATACGACCGAGCTTTCGATCTACCGCAACTATGCGACTCAGTTGACAGCCACGCTTTCTCCCGCGAATATCAATGATAGCTCTATCATCTGGTCTGCTGCGCCCGAAGGGATCGTTCAGCTTGCGCCGGATGGAAGAACGGTAGAGATTCGCGCGCTGGAGGTTGGTGAGGCAGTTGTTACGGCTATTTCTCCTGATGGCAATCATACGGCTGTCTGTCGTGTCGTCGTGACGTCCGCGGACTATTCCAAGGGTGTCTTTGTTGTGAATGAAGACTGGTTTGGGCATGCACCCGGCAGTCTAAACTTTTTTACAAAGCAGAATGAATGGGTCTATAACGTTGTAAAAAATGAGAATCCGGGCCACACATTGGGTATTACATCTCCTTTCGGTGTAATCTATGGCGATAAGTTCTACATCACCTCCAAGCAGGACGCCGGAGGGACCGCAAGCCGCTTAGCGGTTCTCAATGCAAAAACCTTGAAGCTCGAAAAGGAGTTTAAGACGATCTCGACGGCTGCAAATGGTACGTCGACGGGCGATGGGCGTTCCTTTCTGGGCGTAGATGAGCAGAAGGGGTATGTAAGTACAAGCAATGGGATCCACGTGCTGGATATAGACCGGATGACGTTGTCCGCTACGGCTATCGCTGGCTCGGAAAGTACGTCGCCGACAAATCTTTATAGTGCGCAGGTTGGAAATATGCAACGGGTAGGGAATCGCGTTTTTGCAGTGCATCAGTTGAAGGGACTTTTGGTGATCGACGCCAATAGCGACGTTCTTCAGACCACTATTGCAGCTCCGACAGTAAATAGCAAAGCTTGCAGCTATGCTTCTATTGCCCAATCGAAAGATGGCGATCTCTGGCTGGGTGTCGTTTCGCAGGATTTCCTGGTGCGCGTAGATCCCTGGACATTGGATACGATGCATGTCGCCCTTCCTTCAGGCTGGGGAGTGGCCAGTAGCTGGGCCGCCTGGACGCCCGATCCGTATTGTGCCGGTATTGATGAGAATGTTTTGTATTGGGCGCCCCGTCAGGGTGGCGCTTTCCTGACAACGGCTACGATCATTCGCTATGAAATAGATCGTATGGAGGGCGAAGTTATTTTTGATGGCAAAACGTATGATGACGGTAAGTGGACAATTTATAGCGGCGGTTTTCGCGTTGATCCCGTCTCCGGGAATTTGTACGTGCTGCTCGGACATACGGGAGCAAGCTCGGTATATGGATCGTACAACTTAGGGATCCTCAATCCTAAGACACGCGATATTGTGCTCTATCCGATGAGCGAATGGTTATGGTTCCCCTCCATGCCTGTATTCCCCGATAATGAAAGTCCGGAGCTTGCAGCGCATTTTCCTTCCCGCATTACGCTATGGGAGAAGCATCCGACAGACAGTCTCTACCTGGGTGACCTGGCGAGCGACATGGATAATGCAAATATTGGCATTATTAAGACTATTGACGACAATTATGACCGCACGCTGATCAAGGCACAGATCTGGAGGGATTCGCTGATTGTTGTGGCCTTGAAACCGGTCCCAGCGGGTGCTCCTGCGGAAGAAACGACGCTGACAATCCGCTTCAACTCGAACGGTAAGCTTGTAACGCGCTCCATTCCTGTGATCATCGAAGGCGGTACGCCGTCCGTGACAATCAATCCGTTTGAACTGACGCAACACAGTTTGTCGCTCATCGCAGGACAGACTGGGCAACTCTCGCTCACGGCGCCGCAGCACTTTCGTGTAAATTGGCGGTCAACCGATCCTTCGATTGCCTCAGTTGACAGTCATAGCGGCCTCGTGACGGCCTTCGCTGCCGGTACGACGCTCATCATCGTTGACGATATTGAACAAGGACAGTCCGATACCTGTACTGTCACTGTCACGCAACAAGCAGGAGAGGCTACTGCGTTTATCAGATTGAACAAGACGTATATCTGGATGGCGCAGGGTGAAAGAACGACTTTGCAGATTACAACATCTTCCTCTCTTGCGAATCGTACGGTCACCTGGACGGCCAGCAATCCATCTGTTGCCGATGTAACGCCATCAGGAAGTATCATCGCAATTACTAATGGTACCTGTGAAGTGCGCGCTACGATCGGTGATTATTCGGCAGCGTGCTTTGTCAGCGTCGGAGGCTGGCCCGATAAGGTAATGATTGATCAGATTACGGAGCAGAATGTCCGCTTGCTCTTCCCTCAGATTGAAGGAGCCTCCTACTATCTGGTGCACATCTACCGCGAAACTAACGATGGTCGCACTCCGGTGCGCACCTATAAGGTGATGAGTGACGGTGCAATCTCATTATTGCGCGGACTTATGGGTAATCATCTGATTGTACCCATCGGCGATCTTACCTCCGGTACACATTATAATATAGTAATCGAATCGCTGCGCGAAAGCAAAGGAAACGTCGAGACCATCCATACGGAAGATGCGAGCTTCCTTACCTTAGGATCCAGCCCGACAGGTGTTGAAAATGGCTTATATGGTGACCTATCTAATGCCAACGTTTGGTATGCCGGTGGCATGATCCATCTGTTGAATCTCAGCGGATACGATTGTAGCCTCTATTCCTCAACGGGACAGAAGATACAAATATATTCGATTCGGATGCAAGATGAATCACATCCCATCATCTTGCCGCGTGGCGTCTATCTGCTGAGTGCAGAAAAAGATGGCCTTCGAAAGATGATCCGGTTTATAGTTGGGAATCGCTATTGATGAATAGTAGTTAGTGATCCATATTATTGGGTCCAAACTTTTTATTGCGATCCTGTTTCAAGAATGAAACAGGATCGCTCATTTTATAGCGATATAAATTCATAGATAAAATTAGCTTACTACAAAAATAGGGAGTGTATAATTGAGAAGTAAATACTCACCTGCATTATATTGGTGGACTATATAAGAGATAAAAGAACTCAAGATTTTTGTCGATTTATATATTTTGTCAATAGTTTTTATATATCTTTTTGTAGCGATGCTATTTAGTGCATGTAAAATGAAAAATACAAAATGCGCGATGCCATTTAGTGCATGTAATGAGCTTCCGCATTTTGTAGCGATGCTATTTAGTGCATCAAATGAGCTTCCGCATTTTGTAGCGATGCTATTTAGTGCATCAAATGAGCTTCCGCATTTTGTAGCGATGCCATTTAGTGCATCAAATGAGCTTCCGCATTTTGTA
>JAISWO010000050.1 GCA_031271045.1 Tannerellaceae bacterium | reverse complement strand
AAATGATGATATTATTTCCGTTGCAAATAAATCCCTGTAATTTACAACGACAAGCGCAAAAATCCCCGCGATAAAATATGCGATTGTGTGCGAATAAGTTATTTGCCAAAAATATTTAACTAAATTATCTTTCTTTTCCATAATTTTACCCTCCGGCTTTCAAAAATGTTCCATTAAACTTTTATGCAATTTAATATACTGTCTATTTGTTGCCACTCTGCGCCGAACCTCCGTCATCGACACCTTACCTGCAAGCTCATTTTTCAGGATATCGGTTGCTGTTATCCTTTTGTTTTCAATATTTTTATTCATCTTTGTATGAATTATTTACGTCGCAAAGATACTGTTTTTTTTGAAATACCACGAATGCACTAATTTATGTTATTTTAGACGGAAGGCTTATATTAAAATTCGTGGCAACGCTTGTTGTTAAGAGAAAAATCATAAGCTATATTTTTTTGACTATAACTATTATATAATAATGTGGGTAAAAATACATTTTTTCCAAGTAAAAAAATAGTCCGAAAAAAAACAGCGCCGTTATGTTTTTTTGCGCAAAATTTAAATCATACAGTCTTGGATAAGAACGCAATTAAAGATTATTTCAACGCATTGCTCCCACGTGGGTTAAATTAGCCGCCTTAAAAACAGTTCAGATGAAGGAAAAAGATTTGCCGGTAGAGGAAAAAGATTTGCATATCAAGGAATTGGAGCGTTCGCTATGATGGAAAAGATGTGCTCGGAATGGTTGGAAAATGAGATGATAGAGATAGCCGAACGGGAGTTAAAAATGGGCATCAGAATGAAACATATTCGCACGACTCTCACTTAGCCCGATTGTTGGGGCTAAGTGAGAGTCTGATGTGAATGTACTTTATTCCAGTATAAATTCGGCAGAAAGGTCGTACGATTTGCTTTCGACTATTTCTGCTCCCGGCTGATAGTCGCGCCAGGTGGAGAAGGTCTTCTTTATCCGGTATTTCCCATCCTCATGGGTATGCAGATTATGAAACAATCCTATACCCAAGACTGTGCAGAGTGAGAAAAATACCTTCTTCATGGCGCGTGCATTATTTATTGTACGACGATTTCCTGTTCTTCGAGCAGGCCGGCGCGGGTGGTGGCGAGCGAGGCCTTCAGGCGGAGCGATTCGTTGCCGTAGGTGCGTATTCTGAATTCGGCCGTTTGGATGGCGCCGCCGGCGGCATAGCCTGTCTCCTTGAAATATTTATTGGACGGGAGAGGCGTGGCGCCGGGTATCGGCCTTCCGGAGCGTGGGCGGCTGAGGGTATTGTCCAGTACCTGGTAGCGGAGACGGTTTTCTTCGGAGGGCTTGGCCAGATCGCCGGAGAACTCGATGTTGAGGCGGTCGGGGCGGACGATCTTGACTAAGTCGGCTTGTCTGAGGGCGGTGGGCAGCTTGCCGGTGTTCCGGTAGGAGATACGCACGCGGTAGTCGGTTGAGTCGGTCTTGTAGTTTTTCAGCTTTTTCACTTCCACGTCGCCCCAGGCCAAAGACGGCAGATGCCGTACCATTTCCAGGTTGAAGAGAGCTTCGTTCCGGATCCAGGGTTCGAGGTGCAGGGAGGGTGCGTTCTGGTTGAAGAATTTCGGATCCCAGCCGCCGATTTCGACCGGGCCGAGCGTGGGATGGTTGAAGGCTGTCCAGGGGATGAAGCCGGCGCCGCCGTTTTCCTTTTCGTCCCAGATGAGTTGGTCTAATTCATCCTTTTCGCCGTCGCCGTTGAGGTCTTCTTTCGGGCGGGCGTTGTCCCATAGTTCATCGCCGTACCAGATGGCGCCGTAGTAGAAGTAGCCGAAGTCGGGGCCGTGTCCGAAGAGGGGAGTGAGGGCTCCGTTGCTGTAATCGTTGTACACGTCGCCGGCGCGTTCGTATCCGGTGATGCTTTTACCCGTTTCGTCGAAATGGCGGTACCATTCGAGGTCTTCCGGATACATGCGGTCTTCCGATTTGGAGGTGCTCGGCGGCCTCAGGTGCATGGGGACGCGGGTATCCATCGAATTGACGATGTAAATATGCGGGTTGGCCAGCAGGAAAGATACGACGGCGCGCGTTTCCACTTCGCTGAGCGGGTATTCGCCGGCGCCGCCCTGGGTCCATCCCCTTCCGGTAGCCTCGGTCATGGGGCGCCAGTTTTCGGGATAGTTGCGGTGCAGGTCCAGTCCGCCGATGCCGTCTTCGCCGATGCGTCCGTCGTTGTCCTGATCAATACCTTCGGACACGACCTTGTATTCGCCCTTTCCTTCGCCTGCGTATTTCATGATGCGTCCGGAGGCGTCGCGCGGGTCGATGTTGTAATCACCTTTGGGATCTTTATAACGCATCCGGACGATATTCCCGTCGCCGTTGAGGTCGAGCGGGCTGTCTTCGTCCAGCAATCCGTCGCCGTCCTGGTCGTAGGGGCGCACGGTGCTGCGGTTTGCCTGGGCCGTATGGATATACATATTATGCCCGTCGGGGTTGTTGATAGGGCGGAGGTAGATCGCGTTCCGGTCGACGATCTGCGTGATGTCGTCGTCTTTCCCGTAGCCTTCGAGGAGGTGTTGCATCAGCCAGAGGACCGACTCGGCGCTGGTTACCTCGCCGCTATGGCGATTACCTTCGAAGAAGGCGGCCGGCTTGTCGGTCGCTTTGCCGGTCTTTTTATTGGTCACCGTCATTTGCAGGATGGGGCGCCCTTCGTAGCTGCGGCCTATTTCGTAGAGGTCGACCTGGTCGGGATGGGCTTCGGCGAAGCGCTTCATCCAGGTATAGATCACGTCGGCCGAGTGGAACTTGTCGAACGTCAGTTGCGGCGCAGCTTCATACTGCACATGCGCGTTCCTTACTTTGGGGAAGAAACTGATGCCGTGACGGTAGCCCGACAGGGTATAGATCTTCGAGGTGTCTGACTCCGGGAACGAAGGGGTTCCGGGGGAGACCATCTGTCCTGCCGCAACGAAGGATTGCAGCAGGACGATGGATGTTAATAAAAGGTTTTTCATTGAATGGGATTGAATTTGAATTACGGTTTGTCCGACAGTTTGATCCGGATTGCGTCCTTGCCCCCGTTGGCGGAGGCGAGCGAGAGGTCTAATACGGCATTGGTCCCGGACGTAAGCGCCGTGTAGCGGAATACCTGCGTGGAATTGCCTTTGGCGCGGAACTCAACCTTGTCGCCGGCCGGCGTGGCTTCTTTGCGGTAGAGGGAACGTCCGAAGATATTGACCGGCGTATCGCTGTCGGCGGCTTCCTGGGCGACGGGATTGATGAGGGAGCCCGAAGAGATGGACGCCTGTATCCGGTCCGGCGTATAACGCTTGAGGACGACCGAGCGGTCGGAGGCGGTGGGGAAGATTTTGTCGTTCACCACTTCGACCTCCACCTCGTAGAGGTTGGCGGCCAGTTTCTTCACGGCGTAGTTCCCGAATTTCAGTTGGGGGAGCTGGTCGATGCAGTACATGACGTAGAGGGCCTGTTTCTCGGCTTCCTGTTCGATGTAGCGGGGAGGGGGCGTACGTCCGATGTGCTTTTTGGGCGTTCCTCCGATCCAGATGTTGCCCAACTGGGGATGCTTTACCTGGTGGGGTGCGACCCAGACGTTGCCTCCGAGGTCAAGTTCGGTCCATTTCTTCATTTCATCGTCGGAGACGTTGCCGTCGCCGTCGGTATCGGCAAAGGGCGCAGGCGATCCCCAAAGCTCGATCAGGAAAGAATAAGCGCCCATCAGGTAGTAGGTCGTTGCCAGGTGTTCGCCGTATTCGTTACCGATTTCGGGTTCATAGTTTTTGAGGATATACAAACCCGAGCTGACGGTTTGGCTGATCACGTCCGCATCGTGGCTGTACGTGGCATCCACCCGGCGGGGGGCGGTGAAGGCATATTTGTCCTTGACTGTTGTTGCCGGGGCGACGGAGCGGCGGACCGGGGCGGGGCCTTTGGCTTCGGGGGGCATCATATACATGATCAGTCGTCCGATGTTGTGATAGTTGAACGACACCAGGATATTCTTTTTCTTCAACTGCCAGGTGAGGACGTTGCGCGTTTCCGGTTCGCTCAGGGGATAGATTTTGCCATCCTGTTTGGTGAAATCCCAGGGGAAGTTACGGTTGGGATCAATGCCTCCCAGGTCATCTTCTGCCAGGGCGAAGTCGCCGTCATTGTCGTAGCCTTCGTTGCCGATGCGCCGGAAGCGGGCGCCCTCCCACCAGTCGCCGTCGGCGATGCGTACGAAGCGCATTTTGTCTTTGCTCAGGCGGTAGTCGCCTGAAGGATCTTCGGCGTACATGATGGAGAGTTCGCCGTCGCCGTCGACATCTTCGGTCATATCTTCGTCGTAGAGGCCGTCTTTATCGTCGTCGACGGGTCGGAAAGGCTCGCGCGGATTGTTTTCTGTATTGGGGAAGCTGACGTAGGATTCGTTGCCGTCGACATGGAAGCCGGGCAGTATGTAGACGGTCGAGCGGTTGAGCGCCTCATAGACGCGCGGATCGTAGTCATAGCGCGTCAGCAGGTACCAGGCAAGGTAGAGCGAGCAGGTGATGCCGTTCACCTCGTTGCCGTGGATAGCGCCGTCCACCCATACGGCGGGCTTGGCGGTATCCGGTCCGGTCTTTTCGGCCGTCAGGGTCATTACATACATATTGCGTCCCATACGGCTTTTGCCGATACTTTCGACGGTGCAGAGGTTGGGATATTTCTTTTCAAGGTCGAAGAGGATCTTGACCCATTCGTCGTAGGTATAATATTGTTTCCAGTTGATGACAAAGTCTGTTTCGCCGTGGGGTCTTCCCAGCTTGTCCTGACGTTTGCTCTGCGCCGATGCGGCGAGCGGCAGAAGAAGGGCGATGCAGCATAAGATAATAGATCGTTTCATGATGGAAAATGTTAATCAGGATTAATACTTTACTTCTTTTACCACCGTGCCCCCCTTCAGGGAAGAGGCTACGATTTTGAGTTTCTCGTTACCTTCGACGGCTACGACCCATTTGATGGTTTTCCGGTTGCCGGTCTTGTCTTCATAGCCGGGGATCTGAAGCGTCCCGTAGAGGTTGCCCAGCTTTTCGTACGATTTGCCGGAGAGGAAGGTTGCCCGGTTGTTTTCGCCGATGAGCCAGACCACGTCGCCCCGGTTGAAGGCCATCCACTCGGTATTGACCAAGCCGGTAGGCAAAGCCCCCTGGTTTTCTACCTCGACACTGATTTCGAGTACCGAAGTTGCCCCCTGGGATTGTTTCTTTACGCTGATATCCTTGATGGCCAATTGCGGCAGGAGGCCGGCGCAATAAAGGTCGAACTGCCATTGCCGCTGGCAGATACTTTCCAGCACGGCGCCCGGGAAGGCATTGTTGCGCCCAATGTGTCCCACCCATCCGCCAACTTCCACGTTGCCGTGTTTCGGATGCCGGGCCGGTTTCCAGTCGAGGAAGATCTTCGCGCCTTCGCGTTTGTCGAGGTAAGCCAGCAGGGCGCGTTGCAGGGTATCTTCTTTGAGGCCTTTCAGCTCGGGCACATCGTGGGCGGGGTTCCACAGCTCGGTGACGAGCGAGTAGATGCCGCACTGCTTATAGAGCCAGTCCAGGAAGAGGCCGTAGTAATTCGAGCTGTTTTCCTTTTCATTATACGGCGTGCGCCATTCGTAGGGCAGTTCGTATCCCCGCTGGGCGGCGAAGGCGTTCTTGTCGTTCCGCAGTCCGTCTTTGAGGGCGGGCAGCTCTTTGGGATTTCCCCAGGCCTGGGGCATTTCGGTACCCATCAGTTCGACGTATTTTTTGCCCATGACCAGGTCGTAGACAGCGATGTCGCGGTTTTGCATCCCGGTGTCGCCGGTCGATCCCATGGGGCGGTAAACGTGCCCTCCCATGGTATGATATTCGTTGACCACAAGTATGTTCGGATGGTTGATAATAAATTCGCATAAGGCCTGGACTTCGGGCGCCGAGGTGGCAAATTCGCCCGTTCCGCCCGGTAGCGTATTGGAGCGCCACCAATGTTCGGGGAAATTGCGGTTGATGTCGATTCCCTTGTCCGGTTCCGCTTCGGAGGCGACGTTGTAGCGCTCGTCGTCGGTGTATCCGGCATCTTCGCGGTAGGCAACCATCAGGCGCGGGTCTTCTTTGTCTTTGACGAAGCGTCCTTTCGGATCCTTATAACGGATCTGTGCGAAGACTTTGTCGCCGTCAAGGTCTTGCCTTATGGGGAGGGCGGCGGTGTCGGTTTGGTTCATGGAGTTGGAACGCTGGGCGGCGCCAAGCTCTACGGTATTGTAGAGTCCGTCGGGATTATTGGCCGGCGAGATGTAGAATACCTTCGTGTCGACCAGGTTCGTAATTTCCGGCACGGAGCCGTAACCCGACAGCAGTTGGTTGATGAAGTAGAGGCAAACCTCCGTTCCGGTCTGTTCATTACCATGAGTAGCGCCTGTGAGCATCATTCCCGCTTTGCCGGCGTGCAAGGCGGTGATGGGAGGCTCAGTCACTTCGAGCTTCCGTTCGTGGACGAGGGATTTCTCCCTGTCGAGCGTTGTCCCGGTCTTTTTATTAGTAATAACCAGGACGTAGATGGGTCGTTGCTGGAAACTTTTTCCGATCTCGACCAGTTCCGTAATGTCCGGATACGCCTTGCTGACGGCCTTGAGGTAGTCAACCGTTCCGGTATATCCGTGGAACTTATCGAACGCAATGGGCACCTTCCCTGCCGCCTGTGCCGTCAGGCCGAAAAGCCCCATCCATCCGATATAAAAACAGAATACAGACAAAAATTTGATACGCATAAAAGAAATATTAGAAGATTGATGAATAGAAAACCAGTTGTTCGTCATTTTGCTACAAACAGCGACAAATATAGGTAATAGTTTACGTTGCGCCCTATTTTGTTTGCAAAAAAAGGATCCATAGCATCAACGTCTATCATTTTGTTTTTCCCCCGGTTGGAGTATTCCTGTACTTCCGGACGATCTCTTTCTCGCCCTTTCCACAAACGAAGGCTACAAAAGGGAAAATTATTGCATCTCTTGTTCTGATTAAATGGATCGTTCACTTAGCTTAATGGAAAATACAATTAATAGAAAGCTTATTTAGATAAATGCTTCCCTTATTTGGGTAAATATATCTCTCGCTGAGTTCAGCGCATTATCCGCTGAGTTCAGCGCATTATCCGCTGAGATCAGCGCATTATCCGCTGAGTTCAGCACATCATCCGCTGAGTTCAGCGCATCTCTCGCTGAGATCAGCGCATCTCTCGCTGAGATCAGCGCATTATCCGCTGAGTTCAGCGCATCATCCGCTGAGTTCAGCACATTATCCGCTGAGTTCAGCGCATCATCCGCTGAGATCAGCGCATCATCCGCTGAGTTCAACAGACGAAATATTAGGGTATATGAAAGGAATATGTACCTTTGTATCGTTATTAAAAACCTAAAGACGATGAATACACCTTATTGGGACTATGTCCCGCGCAAAAATGTGGACCTGCTGTGGTGGAGCAAGAACTTCACGTTGCAAATTGAGACCCATGCGACGGCATGGGGAATCCCTGCCAACGAAGTGTCGGAACTGAGGGAGGCAAACGATGACTTTGCAACGCTTCAGAATAAGTCCGGTACCTCAGAGCGAACGCCCCTGATTACGGAGCAGAAGAATATAGCCCGGCGCAGACTGGTGGGGATCATTCGCACCTTGGCGACATACCGGCTGAAGAACCCCGCTATCGGCAGCGATCAGCGTATCAGCCTGGGGCTTCACGTGAAGGATACAAAGCCGGCGCCGATTCCGGCGCCGAAGACAATCCCGACATTCAGTATTGATCCGGTGTCTTTTCGCCATTTGAAGATTCATTTTCACGATCAGGAGAGTAGCAGCTTGGCGAAGCCTTACGGCATGAGTGGGGCGCTGATCGTCTACGATGTGCTCGATGCGCCTGTCAGGAGCTTTGCCGCCCTTACCCGCAGTGTGCTGGCAACACGTACGCCGCATGTCCTTGAATTTCCTCTCGAAGAAAGCGGCAAAATGGTGCACGTGGCGCTTTGCTGGCAGAATAAAAAGGGCGAGCGCGGCCCTTTCAGTGTGCCTATGAGCGTCCATATCCCCTGAGGGCTGCTCCGCTAAGATTTGTTGTTTACGAGCGGCTGATCTGGAGGCCGTGGGGGGAAAGTTGCATCTCGACAAAGCGGGCGTTGGAGTTGAGAGGATGCTGGGCGAGCGTCCGGCGGATGCAGGCGGCGGCTTCGGGATCTTTGGCCACCATATAAAGATATCCTCCCCCTCCGGCTCCGGGGAGTTTGTATCCCAGCGTATAGTCTTTGATTTGTGCAATCAGGGCTTCGATGGCGGGGGGATTGGTGCCGGCGTCGATGGCTTTGTTCTGTTCCCAGGTTTTCTTCACTAAGCGTCCGTAGGCCGGAAAGTCGCCGTACTGGATGGCGTCGTACATATCCAGGGCATGAGCTTTCATGTCGGCCAACAATTGGAGGTGTTTGCCGCTATTGAGGAACATGGAGGCGACAATCTCGGCCAGGATGTCTTTGGCCGTTCGCGTGATGCCGGTATAATAGAGCAGGTGGCAAGGCCGGTATTCGGTAAAGAGGTATTCGGGCAGCCAGCGCACGAAAGGGCTTTGGTTGAAGCCTTTGTTGGTTTGGAGCAGTTTCAGTCCGTGCAGGACGCCTCCGAAGGGATCTTGCCATCCGCCGCCGGTGGTGAGCAGTTGTTCGAGGATGAGGCTGCGGCCGGCGATTTCGTTTTTATCCCATCCCAATCCGCAGAAGTCGGAAAGGGCTCCCAGGACGGTAGCCGCCAGGATGGAGCTGGTTCCCAATCCCGATCCGGCCGGTACGGCCGAAAGGAGGGTGATTTCGATACCGGCGCCGAAGGCTTTGAGCTGATGCTGGAGCGAGGCGTATGCACCGGCGCCGAAAGCGGGAAGGAAACCGGCCAGCGAGAGGGCGGCTTTGGGAATGGAGAAGGGGGAACCTACTTTATTATAATGTGCCAGCTCCTCCCAGGAGGTGATAACTTCGACAGCCCCCAGGTCGATGGAGCGCAAAGTAATGGCATCGTCCCGGGCAGTAGAAGGTTTGATGTAGACCTGCAAGGGAGGCTGTCCGTTCAGTTCGATGGCCACATTGACAACGTTCCCCCCGGCGTAGAGGCAGTAGGGCGGCGTATCGGTCCATCCGCCGGCCAGGTCGATACGTACCGGGCTGCGTCCCCAAACAATCTGATCCCGGCAGACATTCAGTTGCGGAACGACATTCCGATCCTTCGTGCCTTCAACCAGACCGTCGCGGAGCAGGGCGAAAGCCTCTTGCTGTTCGTCTTCGTAAGCCATTCCTTCCATCCGGAGCGTCCGGGCGCGAAACATACGGTTGTGTATCTGCTTCATCAAGGGAGCATCGGGCGGGAGGATTGCGGGCAGGGGGATACGTTCGCCGGCAAATTCGTCGGCAGCATCGGCGAGGTCCAACTGATAGAAGACGCTTTTTTCGTGATTGGCAGCCAGGGCAGGCCAGTTGTGAGCGCGGAAGTCCTTGCGCTGGGCGGCGAGGCGCACGAGGTTGGTCTGATTCAGCAGATCGGCGGCGGACAGTTTCGGCGCCGCTTCCCACAAGGCTTTTCCCTTAGCATAATGCGGTTCGGCAATCATCCAGCGGAGTGCGTCGCCGATATCTTCCATCGTTTGGCAGCGCGGGAAGAGGGGCGTATCCTGTATGTCGGCGGTCGGGGGGAGGCAGAGGTCCCTTTCCGCAGCCCATTGTTTGAGAGGCTGTCCGATGAAGAGCGTCTCTTCGCTGTCGGGCGCTCCTTTGAACACATCGTCGAAGCCATAAGGGCGGACGACCCAGTCTGCCGCACCGCAGGGCGCTATGTCGATGCACGTTCCCGGAGGGAGATTCAACTCCCAGTCGTTGGCGGGGATGCCGGTCAGGATATGGCGGTTGGCGAGCCTCCAGCGGGGGCCGATATGACTGTTTTCGATCCACAGATCGGCATTGTCCGTTGTCAGCGTGACGTCTACGCGGGCGTTCTGCACAAACATGGCGGGGTGTGGCTTCAGGGCGCGTTGCATGATGGTGCGCTGATCGTGCACGAGGTTTTGTATGGATAAGGTGGAGGAGATCAGTTCCCGTCCGGTTCCGTAGTGATAAAATTCGCCTCCGGCCAGGGGGAGTATGGCGACGGTGAGGGCGTTGACTTCTGCGTCTTCGACCGGCGGACGCTTGCCCAGTGCACGCCCGAATCCGGCATAGAGGTCGTAGTTTTCCGGTTCCTTTCCGTCCTTGGCTCCGGAGCGTTTCATCAAAGCCTCAACGGCCCGGTCGCTCAGGAGCCAGATACCGATGTCCATCAGGAAGAGGTGCGTACGCGCCAGTTTACTCAGTTCGGCCATAGAAGGCTTTTGCAACATAAAATCAAGTTCGTCCGGTCGTTCGCGTTCGGCGAGGAATACGCCATGTCGGGTTGCCAGCGCCGGATCGGTCCAGAGTCCGTAGCATACGACGTCGGCCTGTGGCGGCGTGGTCAGGGGTTGCGTATGCCGGATAAAGACGTCGCCGCTGGCGATGAGCGTATGGAACGAGTCGGGCGCCCGGCGCATGATTTCTTCGTAGAGGGGGCATTGGAGCGAGAGCAGGTTTTGCCCCAGCCGTTGTCCCCTGGCCCAACGGAAGACGGGGATAGGCGTCAGAATCTTTCCCGAAGGAGCATAGGCCGGCAGTCGTCGACTCTGTCCTCCGGCATGCAGGAGGATCCGTTTTTCTTTGGCCAGCCATTGTGAGGCCGGCATATCGGGCGCCTCGTGCATCCGGCAAGCCTGTAACAACCAGGCGCTTCCTCCGCCCGATCCGAGTTGTTTCCCCACCGGGTCGGACGCGCAGAACCACTCCTGTTCGGACGCATTTTCAATAGCATGAAAACAAGGAACCAGATTAGCCGGCAACGACAACAGTTTTTTCATACGATCTTCAGCTATTAATCTATTCATATCCATTCCATATCCATTTAAAATATTTGGACACAAAGATAATCCTTTCTTTCAGGCGTCGTGCATGTACGTGTATTTGCATGAATAGTGCCGCAAAACACGATACTATCTTACTTATACGGTATTATTCGGTTTTTTTCTTTGGTTCTCGAAGAAAAGTATGTTAGGGGAGGATCTTATTCCCCAATGGTGCAGGACAGATTTAGTGTACGAAATAAATCCGGCCTGCCGGTATACCAACTTGTCCCCAATAGATCAGGACAGATAGCGCTGCCTCTATATACTGATGGGCATTGGGGATATGTTCCAGGGATGAGCGGTAGGAGAAAATTTCGTTGGCATATTGGATAGATTGCTCCTTGTCAGGGACACATTTCCGATAAAAGATAGCCAGGTTGGCTAAAGTCATGGCCAGATCCGGCAGGTATGCTTGTGGATTGGTGGCGGCTAATTCGCGCCGGATTTTCAAGGCTTCCTCGTAGGCATCCTTTGCTTTGGGGTAGTCCTTCATATCCTTATGCAAAATGCCTAAATTATTCAGCGTCAGAGCTAAGTAAGGCAAGTCTGCTTGTGGATTTTCGTCGGCCAATTGGCGCTGGATCTTCAAGGCTTCCTCGTAGGCTTCTGCTGCTTTGGGGTAGTCCTTCATAACCTCATGCAAAACGGCTAAATTATTCAGCGTTTTGGCCAGATCCGGCCGGTATGCTTGTGGATTTTCGTCGGCTAATTCGCGCCGGATCTTCAATGGTTCTTCGTAGGCTTTTGCTGCTTTGGGGTAGTCTTTCATATTCCAAAGCAAAACACCTACATTATTCAGCGTATCGGCTAATTTCGGCCGGTATGCTTTTGGATTGGTGGCGGCTAATTTGCGCCGGATCTGTAATGCTTCTTCGTAGTCTTTTGCTGCTTTGGGGTAGTCCTTCATATTGTGATGCAAAACGCCTACATTATGCAGAATGTTTGCTTTTTCTTCCGGGGTCTTGGCCAGAGGTAAGCAACGGGTGTAGTAGGTTTCGGCGGCAGGGAAATTGTTTTGTTTGTAATAGAACCTTGCGACCTGGAAGTTATTCTCATAAGAGGGGAAGATGTCGGCGGCTTTGAGGTAGTTGGTTTCGGCGGCTTGGAAATCGTAGGTTAGTTCCTGGAGTTGGGCTTTGAGGATGCGTTCTTTGGCAGAATCTTCCTTCCGCTTGTTTTCCGCTTCGTTCAGTTTTTTCTCGTCCAACAGATTGAGGGCTTCGTCTATCTTTCCTTTGCTAAATAAGTCGTACGCTTCTATGAAGAGAGGGGATGCGTTGACGCCGACTGTTTCGCGATATTTGACGATCTCTTGTATCTTGGCTTCTTTTTCCTTGAGTTGTTGTTCCAGATCCGCTATTTGTTCGATCAGCTTTGAAAGTTTTATACCATGCAACTGATTGTTGTTTGCAAGCAACTCCTTTAGCTCTTTGATTCGCTCTTTGTCTTCGGCCGTTTGCTCTTCGATGAGTTTGTTTACGTCGAAGGAGACATTGTTTTGTATGACCGTGCTATTGAAATTGAACCAAGTTTTGAAAATGTTCGTACCTCCTCCTCCTTTCCCGTCGTCCTTCGAGAAAATGCAGAAGATTGAAATAATAATTCCGGCAAGTGCGCCAACGCCGAGAGCCAGCGGCTCGTATCTATCCCCAGTCCCGGCAGAACACCAGCCAATGGCTATTGCTAAGAGGATTATCTCGGAGACCAATGTAATAGTATGTTTGAAGAACTTTTTCATGATACGATGTATTAGCGATGTAGTATTTATTTATTGTTTATGAGTAAAGCGAGCGCAATATAGTATTTTTTTTCTCATACAACCGGCTTTTCTACATTATTATATTGGTCTTCCGGAGAGGGGAGGAATTTTTTCCCAATAGCGCAGGATTATTTCCGCTTTCTCTATATCCTTATGGGCATTGGGGAGATGTTCCAGGGATGAGCGGTAGGAGAGAGCTTCTTTGGCATATTGGATAGATTGCTCCCTGTCCGGGAGATCTTTCAGATAAAAGATAGCCAGGTTGATTAAAGTCTCGACCAGATACGGCCGGTATGCTTGTGGATTTTCGTCGGCTAATTCGCGCCGGATCTGTAAGGCTTCCTCGTAGGCATCCTTTGCTTTGGGGTAGTCCTTCAGATCGCACTGTAAATTGCCTACATTATTCAGCGTATCGGCTAAGTCAGGCCGATATGCTTGTGGATTGACGGCGGCTAACTCACGCCGGATCTGCAAGGCATCTTCGAAGGCTTTTTCTGCTTTGGGGTAGTCTTTCATTTTCCAATGCAAAACGCCTACATTATTCAGCGTCTGGGCTACATCCGGCCGGTATGCTTGTGGATTTTCGTCGGCTAATTCGCGCCGGATCTGTAAGGCTTCTTCGAAGGCTTTTGCTGCTTTGGGGTAGTCATTCATATTCCTATGCAAAACGCCTAAATTATTCAGCGTTCCTGCTACATACGGCAGGTATGCTTGTGGATTGTCGGCGGCTAATTCGCGGTATATATCTTCGGCTTCTTCGTAGGCTTTTGCTGCTTTGGGGTAGTCTTTCATTTTCCAATGCAAATTTCCTACATTATTCAGCGTCATGGCTACATACGGCCGGTATGCTTGTGGATTGTCGGCGGCTAATTCGCGGTATATGTCTTCGGCTTCTTCGAAGGCTTTTGCTGCTTTGGGGTAGTCTTTCATTTTCCAATGCAAATTTCCTACATTATTCAGCGTCATGGCTACATCCGGCCGGTATGCTTGTGGATTTGCGTCGGCTAATTCGCGGTATATATCTTCGGCTTCTTCGAAGGCTTTTACTGCTTTGGGGTATTCATTCATATTCCTATGCAAAACGCCTAAATTATTCAGCGTTGTGGCTACATCCGGCAGGTTTGCTTGTGGATTGATGGCAGCTAATACGCGCCGGATCTGCAATGCTTCTTCGTAGGCTTCTGCTGCTTTGGGGTAGTCATTCATTTTCCAATGCAAAGCGGCTACATTATTCAGAACATTTGCTTTTTCTGCCGGGGTCTTGGCCAGAGGTAAGCAGCGGGTGTAGTAGGTTTCGGCGGCTGGGAAATTGTTTTGTTT
>JAISWO010000027.1 GCA_031271045.1 Tannerellaceae bacterium | reverse complement strand
TGTCCACAAACTCTAACAGTTGTGAGAAAACGTACTTACCTGAATTCATAACCTTGCAATTTGTAAAAAGGCAAAGCTACTACCAATTCAAATCAAAAAATCAAAGAACGACTGTATATGACTATATATTAAATATTTATGTGTAAAACTAAAATGTTAACGCATCACTACTAAACTAAAAAATAGATTATGGAAAAGAAACAACAAATCATTTTGCTGATAACAAACTTGACAATGCACTATTTCTGGAGTTTTTGAAAGATAATCCTTCCGAGCATCCTGAAGAATACTGATGTTGTTTTTTTGTGTGTAAACGCATCTTTAACTTTTTGGAGAATCAACTTTTTCTAGTGAAAGACACGCTGTTTTGTAAAACTATTTTAGAACAGACAAGGGGTGACGCTCTGGAAATTTTGTACAATTGGAGCCCTTTTGGTGCACAGATAACTCAGATTACAAGATATTACATATCTTTGGAGTCCGGACGGCGGTCGTCCGGGCTTTATTAAATCTTTTGTAATCATGAAAACAACCTTTTTTGCAACTTTTGTCCTTTGCCTGACACTGCTACCGACTTTTGCGCAAGCCCAGAGCAAACTCGACTCAATCATCCCCGTACGCGGGCTGGCCATCGCGGCGCCTTCGGTCAAGGGGATGCCCCTCTTCCTCAAATTTATCGAAGAAGAACTCGCTCCGGCTCATTTCAACCTTCTCATCCTCCGCGTAGACTGGAACTATGATTATGCCAGCCATCCGGAATTGAAAGATCCCAACCCCCTCACGCGTGAAGACGTGCGGAAGATAGCCGACCTGTGCCGCAAGCATGATATACGTGTCGCGCCGCAGATCAACCTGCTCGGACATCAGTCCTGGGCGAAAACAACCCACGCCCTCCTGCGCGAATATCCCGAATTTGACGAGACGCCGCACGTCCATACCGAGGACTATACCGGATGGCCCAACCCCGACGGACTGTACTGCAAAAGCTACTGTCCGCTTCATCCGGAAGTTCACAAGGTGGTCTTCGAACTCGTTGACGAACTGACCGACGCTTTTGAAACAGATCTCTTTCATGCCGGAATGGACGAGGTCTTTTATCTCGGAGAAGATAAATGCCCACGATGCAGCGGACGCGACAAGGCTGAACTCTTCGCCGGCGAAGTGACAACCATCCGCAATCATCTCGCTCTCACGGGCAAAAGACTCATGATCTGGGGAGATCGCCTTATCGACGGTAAAACAACCGGCATTGGCGCCTGGGAAGCCAGCATGAATAATACCCATCGCGCCGTGGATCTCATCCCCAAAGACGTCTTCATCTGCGACTGGCATTACGAAAGGCCGGATCAAACGGCCGTCTATTTCGCTATGAAAGGCTTCGACGTAGCTACCTGCCCTTGGAGGAAACCCGAAATAGCCCTTACGCAATTGACTGACATGATACGCTTCCGCCAAAGTGCAACCGCGCAAATGCAGCCGCGCTTCCAGGGCATCATCGAGACCGTATGGTCGGGCGCCGACGGCTTCCTCCGGAATTACTACAATCCGGAAACTTACAATCAGGATGTCTCCGACGCCGCCACCCTCCGGAAACTGATGGATGCTTACAAACAAATGCATTAATCCGATATATCCCGCATACGCATGAAACCTCTCCGACTACTTTTCCTTGCTTCCCTCCTGGCCGCGCTCGTCGCTTGCACAGGAATGCCGTCCCAAGACGCTCGCTACCCGATGTTCTGGACTTGGCTCGATTACCGTCCCGCGATGAACTTTGACTCCATCTGCGCCGTCATGAGCGAGACGGGCATCGACGGCGTCATGCTCAACGCTCCCACGCCCGACGATTACCGTCGGGCCATCCCCATCGCCCATAAATACGGCATCGAAGTCTATGCCTGGCTCTGGACAATGAATCTTGAGCACGACCGCGACTCGATCGTCAAGGCGCATCCCGAATGGCTCAGCGTCAATCGCAAGGGTGAGAGCTTAGCCGACCATCGCGCTTATGTCGATTACTATAAATTCCTTTGCCCCGCGCTGCCGGATGTCAGAACATACGTCAAAGACAAGGTCAGAGCCTATTGCGAAGTGGAAGGACTCAACGGCATAGCGATCGACTACCATCGTTTTGTCGATGTCATTCTTCCCACCACTCTCTGGCCTCGGTACGGCATCGTCCAGGACAAAGAATATCCCGAATGGGACTATGGATACCACCCGGCCATGATCGCCGGCTTCCAACGGCTGCACGGATACGACCCCCGCGAGCAGGAAGATCCCTCGGCCGACGAGCTTTGGCTGCAATACCGCTGCGACCAGATCACCGAAGTGGCCAACGAGATAGCCGAAATAGTGCATAGCTACGGCAAGACGATGGCCGCATCGCCCTTTCCTACGCCCGCCATGTCGCGCCGGATGGTTCGCCAGGATTGGGGCAAATGGAACTTAGACATCGTTTTCCCCATGGTCTATCATAATTTTTACACCGGCGACGTGAGCTTCATCTCCGACTGCACCATCGAGAATGTGAAGACCAAGAACCCGATGACGACCCTTTATTGCGGCATGATGGCGACCAACGGTTCCGCTATGTTTGAATGTATGGATGCCGCCCTCAACAACGGGGCACAGGGCGTCGCCATCTTTACCATCGGAAGCCTCCGCTCGCCCGAGATACGCACCCGTTTCAAAGCCTATGCCGACAGCGTCCGTTCCTTGCGGGCGCAGACGCCCTTGTGAACTTCCTTTGAACAGTAAATTTCAGTAAAAAAATTCGCCTGCAACAAGAAAAATTGTGCATCGAAAAACATACCTTTGCTTCCTACTAAAAATAAAGATCAACAGCAAGATGAAGAAGAATGTAACTGTTACCGCCGCAGTAGCGGCCGCACTCTTGAGTGCATGTACATTGTCGGATAAAAAATCGGGCAATGATGAAACGAACAATCCGTTCTTTACGGAGTACTCTACGCCTTTTGGCGTTCCGCCTTTCGACAAGATTGAGATCGCTCATTACAAACCGGCTATTGTAAAGGGCATCGAAGAACAGGCGAAGGAAATTGATGCGATTGTGAACCAATCGGAAGAACCCACGTTCGAGAATACAATTGTGGCCCTGGATCAGAGCGGGGAACTGCTCTCCAAAGCCTCTACCGTATTCTCGGCCCAGAACAGCGCGAATACGAACGATGAAATGGAAACGATCAGTCGAGAACTCTCGCCCCTGCTTTCGCAACACCGGGACAATATCTCGCTGAACCCAACCCTGTTCGCCCGTGTCAAGACGCTGTACGAAAAGAAAGAAAGTCTCGGATTGGATAAAGAACAAGCCAAACTGCTGGAAGAAACGTACAAAGACTTCGTCAGAGGAGGCGCAAACCTGAACGCCGACGATCAGGCCAAACTGCGCGAACTGAACAGCCAGCTTGCCCTACTGCAACTCACGTTCGGGCAGAATATGCTGAAAGAGACGAACGCCTTCCAACTCATTATCGACGCCGAAGCCGATCTGGCAGGACTTACTGAAGGACAGATCGCCAATGCCGCCGAAGCCGCCAAACGCGCCGGCCTGGAAGACGGCAAGTGGCTCTTCACGTTGCAGAATCCCAGCATCATGCCCTTCCTGCAAAATTCCGACAAGCGCGAATTGCGTGAAAAGATCTTCAAGGGCTACATCATGAGGGGAAATAACGACAATGCGAACGACAACAAGGAGGTCGTGAAGCAACTCGTCACCCTGCGCCTCGAAAAAGCCAAGCTGATGGGCTATCCCGACTATGCTTCCTTCGTACTCGAAGAACGGATGGCCAAAAACGCCGCCAATGTCTACGCCCTGCTCGACGAAATATGGACGCCCGCCCTGAAAGTGACCGCCAGCGAACTGACCGACATTCAGAGCGAGATACGGAAAGAAGGCAACACCTTCACAGCCGAAGGATGGGACTGGCGTTACTACTTCGAAAAGGCGAAGAAGGCGAAGTTCAACTTAGACGAAAGCCAGATACGCCCGTACCTCAAACTTGATAACGTTCGCGAAGGCGCTTTCTACGTAGCTAACAAACTCTATGGCATTACCTTCACCCCGATACAGGACATTCCCCTGCCGCATCCCGAAGCACAGGCCTTCGAATGTAAAGATGCCGACGGAACGCACCTGGGAGTGCTCTATATGGACTTCTTCCCGAGGGCCAGCAAGCGCGGAGGAGCCTGGTGTGGCGGTTATCGCTCGCAAACCTACGAAGACGGCAAGCGAGTGGCTCCGATTGTGACAATTGTATGTAACTTCACGCCTCCCGCTGCAGGCGAACCGGCACTCCTGAGCGTGGACGAAGCTGAAACCTTGTTTCACGAGTTCGGTCACGGCCTGCATAGCCTCTTCCGCGACGTGCATTACAAAGGCATAGCCGGCGTTCCGCGCGACTTCGTAGAGCTGCCCTCCCAGATTATGGAACATTGGGTGCTCGAACCGGAAGTCCTGAAGGTTTATGCCAAGCATTACCAGACAGGCGAAGAAATCCCTGCCGACCTGATCGATAAATTAGACAAAAGCAGCAAGTACGGGCAAGGTTTTGCCACGACGGAATACGTTGCAGCATCGCTTTTGGATATGGACTATCATGTGTTGCAGGATCTGCCGGCCAATAAGGAAAATCTGAACTTAGACGTCGTTGCTTTTGAAGCAGAGACGCTCAACAAGCGCAAATTGCCTTCGCAGATACCGCCCCGTTACCGTTCGACCTATTTCAATCACACCATGGGAGGCGGATATACGGCCGGTTATTACAGCTACATCTGGTCGGAAGTGCTCGATGCGGATGCTTTTGAGGCCTTCAAGGAAACGGGCGACATTTTTAATGCCGACGTAGCCGCCAAGTTCCGCAAGTACGTTCTCACGCCGGGAGGTATTGACGATGCGATGGTGATGTATAAAAACTTCCGGGGGAAGGAACCCGGCACCGGGCCATTGTTAAAGAACAGGGGCCTAACGGATTGATTCTCCAGGTCTCCGTATTTGATATATGTAAACAGAAATCGCGGGCTATTCACATAGTCCGCGATTTATTTTTCCATTAGTGGGCAATAGTCATTATTTCTAACCCATTTTTCTTTTCTGTTGTATACTTTCGTTTAATCGGTTTAAAGAATTACTTATTTATTTCGAGTGTAAACATACGAAACTTCCGGCAAGGTGAAGGGGGTGAAATGATATGACCTGAGGGGGAATTTGTTAGCGAACGGGGCGATTTTGTTATCAAAGAGAGTATAAGATGTAAACTTATTCGTTGCGTGATCCGTATTGCGAGGGGAGTATGCCGAACTCTTCTTTGAAGTATTTGCGGAAATATCTGGGGTTATTGAATCCCACTTCGTAGGCGATCTCCGAAATGGTCAGGTTGCTTTCCTCGAGGAGTTGTGCGGCTCTTTTGAGGCGGAGAATGCGGATAAATTCGATGGGTGTTTTGCCTGCGAGCGACGACAGTTTCTTGTAGAGATGTACGCGGCTCATGCCTAATTCGCGGCTGAGCTCGCCGACGGAGAAGTCGGGGTTCGAGATGTTCGCTT
Organism: Tannerellaceae bacterium; assembly: GCA_031271045.1. GTDB lineage: Bacteria > Bacteroidota > Bacteroidia > Bacteroidales > Tannerellaceae > DFXE01. The sequence goes on along the minus strand of JAISWO010000027.1, from coordinate 18,299 downwards.
CGGTGTATTCGATGGCTTTGCGGATGAGCTGTTCGTCGAGCGAATTGACGGCGATCTTCGACGGTTCGATCCGTATTTGCTGATCGAAGAGGTCTTGCTGTCGTTTGTTCTTTTCGATCAGGTTATGGATCTTGATTTGCAGTATTTCCTGGTTAAAGGGTTTGGATATGTAGTCGTCGGCGCCTGCGGTGAGGCCTTCGAGTTTGCTCTCTTCGCCGGTTCGGGCCGTCAGGAGGATCAAGGGGATATGCGAGGTGCGTATGTCGCTTTTGATGCGCCGGCTCATTTCGATACCGTCCATGCGGGGCATCATAACGTCGGAGAGTATCAGGTCGGGGACCTCGCGCAGGGCTATTTCGAGACCGGCCTCGCCGTCGCCGGCCTGAAGGATGGTATAATGGTCTCTGAAACGCGAGGCAATGAGTGAACGGAGCTCTTTGTTGTCTTCGACGATGAGTAGTTTGGGTGATGTGTTATGCTTCAGTTCGGCTTCGAAGGCAGCATCTTCGTCGGCAGGGGCGCCTGCGCTTTCTTCTTTGCAAGGCAGGATGACAACGAAGCGACTTCCGGGCTTCCCTTCGGGCATTTGTTCGGCCCAGATCCGACCGCCGTGCAAGGTAACAAATTCTTTGGCAATGTGGAGCCCTATGCCGCTTCCCCGACTGGTGTCGAAGCCTTCGTTCTTAACCTGGTAGAAGCGTTCAAAGATTTTTTCCAGCTCACCGGCCGGTATACCAATACCGGTGTCGGTAATGTCGATGCGTATATGATCATCATCGAGACGCGCGAGGCTAATCTGGATGGCGCCGTTGGGAGGCGTGAACTTATAAGCGTTCGACAGGATGTTGATGAATACCTTCGACAGTTTATCGACGTCGAACGAGATGTATAATTGCTCTATGGTGGAGTGAAAGTCAAAAGAAATGCCTTTGCCGGCCATACCTGCGGCGAAAAATTCTACCTGTTGGCGGATGAAGAGGACAATATCGCCGATGGAATTTTGAAGCGCGGGCGCCTGGGTATCCAATTTGCGGAAGTCGAGCAATTGTGTGACTAAGGCGAGCAGGTGATTGGCATTGCGACGAATGATGGAAAGGAGTTCTTTCTCTTCGCTTGTCTTCGCTTTCATGAAGAGGTCTTCCAAAGGTGAAAGGATGAGCGTGAGCGGCGTACGGAAGTCATGGCTGATGTTGGTGAAGAAGCGTATTTTCATCTCGTCCATTTCCAACTGTTGCGTGATGCGCATGTTTTCACGGGCGTAGGCCAATTTCCTTTCCGAACGCTTCGTGAGGCGATGAATGAGGTAGATGATGGCAATAATGAAGGCTACGACATAGATCGTCCAGGCCCATAATGTTTTCCAGAAGGGCGGAAGAATGTTGATGCGGAGAATAGCCGGTTCGGGAGTTTCGATACCATCATTGTTGAGAGCTTTCAGGTAAAGTGTATAGCTCCCAGGATTGAGATTGGTATACGTAACGCTCCGGTTATCGCTGCCGGTTTCCAGCCATTGATTGTTGAAGCCCTCGAGCTTATAGTAATAGCGCGATTTCTTGGGCATACAATAATCGAGGGCCGCGAACGAAAGACTGAAGTAGTTATCGGTATAATGGAGATTAATTTCTTTTGTCTGCGTGATGCTTTTCTCCAGAATGACATATCCGTTATATGTTTCCTGCGGTTTAATGCTTTTATTGTAGATCCTGAAATCCGTAAAGATGATACGGGGGATATTCGTGTTGAAGCTGATGTCCGAAGGGAGGATGATATTATACCCATGCGAACCTCCGAAAATAAGTTCGGAGCGCGATGAGAGGTAAGCGGCATTATAGTTAAACATTTCGCCCTGTAATCCATCAGCACTGTCATAGCTGATGAAATGATAGAAGTAGCCGGGCTCACGGTTGGAGGTCGAGACACGAATACAGGTGATGCCACGGTTCGTGGCGATCCACATATTATGTTCGGAATCTTCAAGAATACTTTGTACGAGGTCCGACGAAAGTTCGCCACCAGGCATAAAGACCTGTATGCTTTTCGAATATGGATTGAAGACAAACAAACCATTGCGTGTACCAATCCACAATAATCCGCGACTATCCTCATAGAGATTATTAATATCATTTCGGCTCAGTTGGATGCTGTCGAAGATTTCTTTCTCGTACAGTTCGAGGCTGTCGCTTTCTGCATTATAAATAAACAATCCCGTTTGTGCGCCGATGAGCATATTACCCGCTTTGGTCTCGATAATACTGTAAACAGAACCATTCGTCTCAAAATGTTTAAGCCTTTTACCCGTGCGGGTATCCATTACGATCACACCGCCATTCAGCGTTCCGATCCAGAGCCGGTTATTATGTACATAACGAAGCGCCCAGACGTTATTATCCGTAAGCCCCTCCTCCTGACCAACGCTATAATGTGTGAACGTTCGGCCATCGAAGCAGTCAAGCCCGGACAGATAGTATCCGATCCAGAGTCGCCCTTTGTCATCACCGGCCAGACTGACAATAATGTCGCCTGCCGGCGAATGAACACCCTGTTTATGTATATAGGATGTATAACGCCCTGTAGTGCGATCATAATAAAGTAAACCGCCCCCGTTTGTGCCCAGCCAGAGATTCCCGCCGGCCGGTTCGTAAAAGCAGTTGATATCTTTGAAGGGCATGATGTCCTTCCCGGTAATCATATTGAATTTGTAGATGCTCTCATGATAGTAGCAGACGCCCTTTTTATATGTTCCGAGCCAGATAATATCGTCGTCATCCCTGTACAGACTTTTTATTGTATTCTGCGCTAAGCTGCGAGGGTCATATTCATTGTGTGTAAGGAGCGATATTTCGCCGGTAGTTTTATTGATCAGATTGACGCCCCCGTGGTCGGTACCGATCCAGATAATCCCTTTAGCGTCCTCCTCGACGGCCGTCACGAGATTGTTAGAGATACGATAAGGCTCCGAAGCAGAAGTCGAGTAGTTCATCCATTCATTGCGAGCTATATGATAGTGTGCCAGGCCATAGTGGATGCCAATACCATAGACCCAGAGATCACCCATAGTATCGATGAATAGGCGCAGATCACGCACGCTTTTAATTTGAGCTTCCTTATGGAGGGTCGAATCACGCCAGATAATTTTATTGGATTGCGCTTCCATACACTCGACCACACCATTGTCGTAGAGGAACCAATACCGGTTTTGTCCCTGGCGAATATCGCGTATGATACCCCGCCCAAGGCCGTCCTTCTCTCCCTGCCGGAAGAGAAGATGTTGTTTATTGACCGGATCATACTTGCAGACGCCTTCGGAGGTAACGAACCAGAAGTTGTGGAGAAGATCAATATACACGAAGGCGTCGGGTGAGTTCCACCATTCATCTTCCGACTGCGCGTAGTTGCGGAACAGTTCACCGGGGTTCCCGACAAACTGTTCCATCTCCGTATCGAAGATACAATAACCCGAACGGGTTTTTATCCATAGATTTCCATCACTATCTTCCTGTATACTCAGTATATCGTTATTGGCAGACGATTGCGGATCAGCCGCGAGATTCTGTTTGAAGCTTAAAATCTCATAACCGTCATAGCGATTCAGACCCGAAGGTGTACCGAACCATATAAAGCCTGTCAAATCTTTATAGATACACTTAACCTCGCTATTGGAAAGTCCTTTCGCCGCGTCTATATAGTTAAACTTATACAGTCCGGACGGCACAGCGCATAGCGCTTGCAGCGAGATGAGACACAGGAGGATCGCGATTTTAATCCTCACGTGTCATATAGGGATATAGAACATTTTGCAACTTAGCAAGTGTCACGCCTTCTTTAGCAACATAGGATTCGGAAACAAATCCGAAGTTGCCAAAGGGTTTATCGAAGGTCTCGTTTGTAGCCGGGGGATCAACCAAAAGGCCAATGGGTGTTACATTATCCGTATCCATCTTGAAGCTGATAATCGGGAAGGCATCGAAATTATTTGTTTCCGGGCTTTGGATATATACGGAACCATTTTCTGCAGCCGGGCTGAGGATAGAAGCAAAGGCAGCCGTATCACTTGCCTGCAACAACATGCGGGTACCAACAATCGACTGCGAAGCAATTGTCAGGACAGGCGTTGTATCACCGGGAACATCCGTGCCGGGAATTTCGCTATCCGGAATGGATGGTTTGTTATTATCACTTCCGGAAGAGCGGAACGCAGGATTACGGCGGGCATAGATCTCTTCGTATTTATGCAGATTGGAATTGATAATGAGGATTACTTCCGAAAGAATATCACTTATCTCCTGGTCTTTGGGCGACGACATTTCGTTGGCAAGATAAAAGGCATTGATGACATTCACGAGGATAGCAAATTTGCTGTCTGTCGCTGCGCGCGCTTCAATCAGTCTGCCTTCATTCTTCTTTTCTTCTTCGGCAATCGAGCGATCGGAATAGGCTATGATAAAGGTATCATTATCACGTTCCAGACGATCAATCTCGGCACTGGCTCCACTGATAAGGGCTATGCTGGCAGCATATTTTTCCTTTTTAAGGTCCTGGATGAGGTTCGTGATAATAGCTGAGGCTTCATTCATTGGCACATACCCAATCATGGCATAATTATCGAGAACGCCCATAATTACTTCGGCAGCCGCTTTTATTTGTGCGTCTTCACTGTAAATCGAAAACTCAAACAATCGTTTCACTGATTGGTAGGAGATCCTCCGCTTGTCATGCAATCCGAGAACATAGGTCGTCGATTCCTGTTTCATACTTCGCTTGTAGAGTTCATCTTCCTTATTAAAGTAAAGGATGAAGTTATTCCAGGCCGTCACGACACCCAAGGGCTTCGTTATCTTTGCAATGAGCCGGATCTTTATCGTACTGTAAAGATCGAAATGTTCCGCATTACGCAATCTGGAAGGGAAAGAAAGAGAAAGATTAATCTGCATCATATACTGTTATTTTATTAGGTTACTTATTTAATTCTCTATAATTATTTATTCTTCCGCAAAGATATAATGATTTTCAATACGCCAAACATTTTTCAAAAAAAAATCATTATGTATAAAAATTATGAAGTAGTGATTCTTGCAGGGTCATTCTACGGTATAGCGAATTTTCTCTTTTCTGTCACAAACCACATCGTTCACATCGCTACAAAATGCGCGACCTCATTTAGTGCATCAAATGGCATCGCTACAAAATGCGCGACCTCATTTGGTGCATCAAATGGCATCGCTACAAAATGCGCGACCTCATTTGGTGCATCAAATGGCATCGCTACAAAATGCGCGACCTCATTTGGTACATCAAATGGCATCGCTACAAAATGCGCGACCTCATTTAGTGCATCAAATGGCATCGCTACAAAATGCGCGACCTCATTTATTGCATCAAATGGCATCGCTACAAAATGCGCGACCTCATTTAGTGCACCAAATGGCATCGCTACAAAATGCGCGACCCCCGTTCATCAATGAACGAGGGTCGTCACAAAAATATGGATTGTTGTTAATGGCTCAGGATGCGGCAAGAAAAAGGATGTTCAAGCTGCGAGGCGTTGGCGAGGTATACTTCTGCCGATCCGATCTTCAACTTGGCACGTACGCGGATCGCAACATGATTCTCGTCGTCGCCAACCCATACCTCGGCCGCCGCTTTATTTTGCGTGAAGGCCGGATCGTAAACGTCGATATAAAAATGATGTGTGCGGTATTTAATGTGGCTATCAGGAGCCACAATCTCCTGGCCGGTATAGCGAAAACGGACGTTGATAATATCGCGACCGACTACGACGCGGAAAGGCAGCTCATCATTAATCCTCAGATTTTCCCAGTCGATCCCGCGCAGGTACATCGTGACGGCCATCATATCGAATATGCATCCATCGGCCACGAGCGTCGTGTCAAACCGCAGTCCCGACCGTCCGTAGCGCTCGGTGCGGATCGCGACTTTATTCCCGACGGGCGCGAAGGTCAACTTGTCGATCAGGTAATACCCCCCTTCGTCCGTTCGCTTGTCACTGAACAGCAGATGATTGTTTGGCGAGAAATAAGTCGTAATCGTATCCCTCATCTTAAAGATCCGGTCGAACATACCGGTTGTGTTGAACAGCATTTTGTATTCCCGGGCGTCGCTATCATTATAACGGGCATTTTGCACCGAGAAGCGGGCCAGACCGGCCTTGGGCATGAGGAAGCCCCATTTGAAGTAGATGTCGTATGTAGTTTCTTCCCCGATGTGCAGGAAGTTGTTCCATTCGCAGGGCTGTCCATTAGCCTTGCCACTGCCGCAGAGCAGCAAAAGCGCCGGCAAAAGGACGCAGAATTTAGAAACGCAAGCCTCCCATACCAGCTTGTGGAGAGGATGTTGTCTGTTTTCCTTCATTTTTGTAGTCTCTTTTGGGTTTTGTCACCTCATTGGGCTTATTTTTAGTTATTTCCATCGGTTTCTGACGGTTGAAGGGCATCGCATGTATATTCCAGGGAGGATCCTGAATCTCGATCTGCCAGTTTTTCATGATCTCAATAGTTTTCGGATAATAATATACCACCTCCGGCTGCCGTTTGTCGGCATAATTCCCCGTGTCCCAGAGGCCATTATTATTCTCGTCAACGACGAGACGCGCGTAGTACTTGCCCGGCGCCAGATTCATGAAGAGCGCGCCGCCGTCGGCCGTTGCCGCCTTGCGAATGGGCTCATCTGCGGTGTTCAGCAGCTCCACGAAGGCCGTTGCGGAGTCCAATCCTGCGATATTGATAAACAAATGCCCATACTCGTCCTCCTCTTTGATCTTGAACGTCTGGCTTATATGATTGATCCACCGTCCATACACGCTGTGGATGGCTGCCGAGTCGGCTTCCAGACGATATTCTTCGCCGTACCTCCATTTCCGGTGGATAAAGAAGCCCAGGATATTTGTCGTATCCTCCAGGAAGTCAAACTCGACGGGCGTCCATAGCGTATCGACCTTCCTGTCGAGGTAAAACAAGTCCTTGCCGGCGATTGCGTCCTTGCCGAAGCCCAACACCGGCTCGTCGAAGACGATTGAGATGCTGTCGTATATCTCCCTCACACCCGACGCATTCGTCTGTATCCCCAGGAAGTCAATCACTTCGATCGTGTCCTTGTCCGTTCGCTTCCTGGTTTCCTGGGGGCGGTTGCGCAGAAAAAGGTCGACCGTATCGGTGCGCGGATGGAGGACGTTCAGCGAATCGCTGGCCGGGTATTGGATCGAAATCCGCAATGTGTCCTGTTTCCAGGCCAGCGAATCGGTCAGCCAGTAATTGATGGCCTTCTTGCCTTCCGTCCATTGGGCGACGTACCAGCTACTGTCCGCGGGCTCGAAATTGAGAGCTTGGGGAACCGGCAACGTATCCAAGGGAGCGTTAAAACGCAATGAGAAGCGGTTCTCCTGCGGTCTTTCGGGTCGCAGGATGTATTGTCGTTCAAACTTTTCGAGGAAGAGCCTCAGTTCGATATTGTCGGGCGTAAAGCGCGTATACTCGACCGTCCGGATCGTATCAATGGTCAGTGAATCTTTCCACAGAGTGTCCTGACGCGCAGTAAACTCAAAGGCGGGGATAATCAGCGAGTCGAGGAAGGCAATATCCTCGCCCGGTTGGTCAAACTTATAGTCGCGGTTCTTGTCATTGAGCGCATAGATGCGATAAGCGCCCGGCGCGATATTACGTATGGCGAACCATCCCCGGTCATTTGTCCTCGATGTGCGCACAAAGGCCTCCTTTACAAAAGCCGTGTCGTCGGTATTGCGGTGCAGCCCCACCGTGATGCCCGGCATAGGCTCCAGGTTGGCAGCGTTGAGCAAAAAGCCCGACACTTCGAGCGAGTCAATCACGTCGCCGGTCGAGAACGCAAAAGAGAAGTTCTCCAGCACGTTCTTTTCGTTATTATCGGCGATGGAGCTGGTAAAATCAATGGTATACGTTGTATTTTCCTGCAAGCTATCGTGCAATTCAACCATAATTTTCCGTCCCGCGGTTCGTATCGTAGGCAGTTGCATCTGCGGCGGTGTAATGATTACATTCTCGGAGGGTTTCTCTATCTGTATGAGTTCGTCGAACAGGATTTCAACGCTCTTTCCGGCGTAATGAGTCTGATTCCTCACCGGGGAGCTGCTAACGAACCTGGGCGGCGTTTCATCATACGGTCCGCCGTTCGGCGATCCGACGTTTGCACAGGCCGATAAGAGTGCCGGCAAAAGTATAACGATGTATGTCCGTATCTTTTTCATAAAACAAAAGTAGATAAATTTCATTGACGTTCCCGTTTCAATAACCGGAAACCAATCCGGCAGTGGAGGCATTGCTTTTTTTCGCAGTACTCTCTTTTCAATTGTATAAGCGCCTGGCTATCTCCTGCATGGTGCGCCTTGATGCCTGCGCGGCAGAAAGTCGAGACGATGCTGTTGCTCTCTGCCGGTATACTTTCGAGGAAACAGATGGCGCGCTCGCAATGCTCCGGCAGTTTGTTTTTCTGTCCAAAAGCGAAAAGCATCGGGACGGCCACATTGATAAGCAGCACAGAAAGGGAGCCTTCGCCGATATATTTCTCAGCCTTGGGCGAATTGTTGCGGAAGTGATTATGCGTTTGCCAAAAGGCGGACGGGTGTACTTTGAACAATTTCTTTATCAGTTCGAGGTTTTCTTCATCCCGTATGACGGAGAAGAGCGAGTCGTAACGCATCCACAAGGCCGCTAATTGAGCCAGCCGGATGTGAGGGAAGCTGCCCGGTCGCATGCGGAGGCTCTTAAACAAGTAATCATCCAGGGGAGTGAGTTCGAACTTGTGACGAAGGAACCTGTATTCCTTCTGAAGCGCCTGGAAATACGTATCCAATCCGTCGTCCTCTTCTTGCAGCATGCCGGCCTGTCCGAACAGCAAAGCTTCTATTTGCAAACTGCTGCCCCGATGTTTCTGAATATACCGGAAAGGGATACTTTTGGCCAAACGTTCGAAGGCGTCGTTATTCACGCCGAAACCGAACGTGCGGGTGAGGATGATGTAGAAGACCTCGTTCCAGTCGTCGTTATACTGTTCCAGCAATCGGAGTATATCGTTTGTCTTTCGCTCCAGCCGTTCGCAAAGCAAGGCGTTTGTCCACGCCGACAAATGGATGGGGTCAATGTTTTTTATACCGGAGAGGCAGGGAAGGGCCTCTTCCCGGTGAATAAGCCAGTCGATGTTCCGCTGTACGGTTTCGGGCACGGTAAGTATGGCTTGGGGGATGAGGTCGCCGGTTGTGCGGTAAACGGGGATGTCGCATTTGCCTGTCAGATGGAGGACGACTGCGTCGTAGGCCTTGTCTTTGTCGTGATGATGCCGTATCCAGTCGGACGATTTATCATGTATTTCCACACATCCCGCCCACATGATTTCGCCGATCTTTACTTGGGCGTTAAAGAAATCAGGACCGGCATTGGTATTCTGAATACCCGTATCAATGACGGATACGGGAAGTCCATCGGTGGTAACCAAGCTTCCCGGCGGAAAAAGTCTATGTTTCCAGACATAATGCAGCAGACGTTCCATGTCTATCTAAGGTTCGAAAAACGGGGGTGTCTTTTCTTGGAAAAACACCCCCGTTCTTAAAGTTTATTGATATAATATATTTACAGAAAGAATTACCTGGTCGCCGACTGTGCGGCTTTTTTTGCCAGTTTGCGCTTTTGTATTTCGTAAGCAATCGGAGTCGCCACAAACAGGGTAGAGTAGGAGCCTAACACAACCCCAATCAGGATAGCAAACGTGAAACTGCGGATCGTACTGCCCCCCAAAAGGAAGATACACACAACGACCAGCAAGGTAGAGAACGAGGTGCTGAACGTACGCGAGAGCGTAGAGTTCAGGGCGTCGTTGATAACCTGGTAGCGGTCGCGCTTTGGATACAGCCCGATGGTCTCGCGGATACGGTCGAATACGACCACTGTGTCGTTAATCGAGTATCCGATAATCGTCAGTACGGCTGCAATAAACGTCTGGTCGATCTCCATTGAGAAAGGCATCAGTTTCCACAGCAGCGAGTAGAAGGCGATAATACATACCGTCACCATAGCTACCGAGACGAACGTCCCTATCGAGAAAGCGACATCCCTGAATCGCAACAGGATATACAGCGCCATGCAGATCATGGCAAAAAATACGGCCAGATAGGCGCTGTTCTTAATATCGTCGGCCATGCTGGGGCCTACTTTCTGTGAACTTTGTATGTTCTGGCTTGTGAATTGCTCCAGGGTTGCTCCTTCGGGCAACAAAGGTTTCAGTCCTTCATACAGTTTGGTGGTTATTTCGCCGTCGACGTTGGGGTCTGTATCTTCAATCTTATAGTTGGTCGAGATACGTACCTGCTCCGGACGTCCGATCGTGATTACGCTCACGGCGCCATCCAGATGCTCGTCCAGCAGTCCGCGGACTTCTTCCGTATTTACGCTCTGGTCGAAACGTACCACATAATTACGCCCGCCGGTAAAGTCGATACCATTATTTAGTCCGATTGTCGACAGGGAGATAGCGCCTAAGACAATGATGCCGACCGGTATCAGGTAACCGACTTTCCGGACACCCAAAAAGTTGATCTTCGGATCCAGCAGGAAGTTCTTGGTGATAGAAGTGGTGAATGTCAATCCCTTTATTTTGTCTTTTGCCAGCAAGGCTTCGTACACGATACGGGTCAGGAACACTGCGGTCAGGAAGGATGCCAGCAATCCGATAATCATGGTGGTAGCAAAGCCGCGAATGGGCCCTGTTCCGAAGTAGAACAAGACGACACCGGTAATGATCGAAGTCAGGTTGGCGTCGAAGATAGCGGAGAAGGCGTTGCTATAACCGTCGGAGATGGCTTTGGCCAATCCTTTCCCGGCCCTCAATTCTTCTTTTGTACGTTCATAGATCAGCACGTTGGCGTCTATCGCCATGGCCAGGGTCAGCACCATACCGGCGATACCCGGCAAGGTCAGTACGGCCTGGAACGAGGCCAGCACTCCCATTGTAAAGAAGATGTTGATGATTAGCGCGCTGTTGGCGATCATACCCGGAATGAATCCATAGTACAAGCACATATACGCCATCAATACCAACAGGGCGATGATGAAGGAGATTACTCCTGAATTGATAGCTTCCTGCCCTAATGAAGGACCGACGACGTCTTCCTGCACAATATTGATGGAAGCGGCCATCTTGCCCGACTTCAGCACATTGGCCAAGTCTTTTGCTTCTTCGGGGGTAAATTGTCCGGTGATCTGCGAACGTCCGCCGGTGATTTCGTCGTTCACGCGGGGCGCTGAATAGACTAAATCGTCCAGTATGATGGCGATATGACTGCCGATATTGTCTTTTGTCAGGCGTGCCCAGTCTTTTGCGCCTTCGGCATTCATGGTCATGGATACTTCCTGTTCGCCTTGCCGCCGGCCTACTTGTTGTTGGGCGAAGTCGGCCGAGGCGTCGGTGACGACATCGCCTCCCAGAGCCGGCGTACCGTCGCGGTTCGACTTGATGGCATATAATTGGTAGTATTGTTCGTCGTCGCTCATGGCCTTCACGCTCCATTTGAACAGGAGGAAGCGTGGCAGAAGGTCTTTCACCTGCTTCATGTTGAGGTATTCTTCTATCTTGGCCATATCCGATATGTGTGCATATCCTACTTCAGGGCCCGGCACTAGTTGGCCGTTATAATTATTGATGTGCAGGATGGCAAACAGGGGATGTTCTTTTGCATATTCTTCCAATGTCTGGGCTTGTTGCGTGTCGGTTGTTTCCGGTGTGAGTTGGGCCAGGAGCGAATCGGTCTCGTTGACCGGCGCGGCTACGTCCGACTGATCGGTGGTTGGTTCGGCTACGGCCGGATTTTCTTCCGCAACGATGGTGGTTGTGTCTGTTTTCAGGAGTGCAGCCAGCAGGTTGTCGGCCGCTACGAGCGGTTGGTAGATCTCGGTGAGGTTGAATGTTTCCCAAAATTCCAGGTTGGCGCTTCCTTGCAACAGCTTACGCACACGTTCGGGTTCTTTCACGCCGGGGAGTTCCACCAGGATACGCCCGGTTGTTTCCAGGCGCTGGATATTGGGGGATACTACGCCGAAGCGGTCGATACGTGTACGCAAAACATTGAATGAGTTATCGATGGCGCTTTTCAGTTCTTCTTTCAGGATAGTAATCACTTGTGCATCCGAACTCTGGGGCGTTATTTTTTCCCTTAGCTCGAATGTGCTGAAGATGGCCGACAGGCGCGCTCCGGGGTCGAGCTTCAGGTACTCTTCGGCGAAGAGGTCGATATAGTTGCTCTGGCTGCTTGCCTGGCGTGCGTAGGCCAGTTCCAGTGCCTGGTTGAAGTTCTCGTCCCGGTTGTTGTTTGAAAGCGAACGAATCACATCGGCCACATTCAGTTCGAGGATGACGTTCATGCCCCCTTTCAGGTCAAGCCCCAGGGTGACTTCCATTTCACGACATTCTTTCAGTGAATAGCCGGGCCAGAAGGACAAGCCGGGCCAAACTTTTTTCGTAGCTAAAGAGTCTATATAAGCGCTCTCTTTTTCAGGGTCTCCTCCGGCATACTCGGTGGCTTTCTTGTTGTAATGTGCCGTCACAAACGAGAACGACAGGTAGAACAAGCACACGCACGTGAGCAGTACTGAAAAGACCTTTACAAATCCTTTGTTTTGCATTTGAATCTTTATTTTATGTATTATGTTTTATTTTGTTTTTCACAGGGTGCAAATATAGACTTTTTTTCTTTTCTCCAAGTGTGATTGAATCAATAAAACACAGGCGGCTTATATCTGTGAACAGGGTAGGGGAGAGAGGAGGAGGTTCCGGTTGTCGGTTGCCGTATGGGCATATTCGGGCAATACCCTGATGCGCGCCCAGTCGGGATGTGCGGCAAACTTGCGCCAGGCTTCGTTGCGTGCGGGTTCGTCGGCGTACCAGGTGAGGTAGATGAGCGACGGCATCCGGGGGCCGGCCAAGACTTCGCCATAGCATACGGAGTGTATGCCTACCTGGTCGAAGATGGCTATTTCGTCGGCGTTGAACATCTTTACTTTCCGTTGGTTGGCTTCTTCGTTGGGGCTTTTGTAGTTGCGGAATTCGAACAGTGTGCGGCTTTGATCCGGACGGATGAGTCGGGGTACGCGGTCGAAGGCTTCGCACAGGAAGGTTTCAAAGCTGGAGTAGGCCGGTTGCGAGGCGCTTGCGTTGTAGAAGGGTTGGGCTTCTTTGCGGAAGGTTTCGTCTTGCCAGAGGGTTTGTTTGGCCTTGTGGAAGGCGGCGAGGTTGGGATAAACAAAGAGGTAGAAGCGTTGTTCCTGATCCGTTTTCGTGTGGGGGGCGAAAGCTCCTACGGTGATGTTCTGCCGGTTATATGCCGGGATGAGGGTCTGTTGGTAGAAAGCGTCCAGGGAGGTGTTTCCTTCCGTCAGGGAGTAGATACGCCATTCATAGATCTCTTTGGATGATGTCTGGGCAGGGGAGGCTATGCCTTTGCATACCGGCGCTACGGCCAGCAGGCTTGCCATTTTCATAAAGTTTCTTCGTTGCATGGTATTCATGGTGAATGATTCATAATAATTAATGTGGGATCAAAGGTACAAGAATTTCTTTAACTACCCGGAGGCGAAGAGTGTTTTCCTTCACCCCTTCCTGCTGCGGGGGGGTGAAGGAAACGGTCTCTGTGGATGTTATTGTTTGTCGTAGGTGAGGCGGCCTACGGCGGCGACGCCTTCGGCTACGATTTCCAGGCCTTTGGAGGCAACGGCTGTGGCGGGGTCGATGACGTAAATGTGCGGGTATTCGTCTTTCGAGACGATGGGGACGGCTATTTTACCGTCGCCGGCATAGGGGGCGTTCCCGATGCTGGTGATTTTATCGACGGCCGGCAGGCCGGTTACTTCTTTGTAGGTCTTTTTCTCTACGTCAACTACGGCCAGGATGCTCCAGATGGCTTCGCTGGTTTGGTTCGGTGTGTTGTACATCTGCAGGAGGAAGTAATTGCCGGTGATGTGCCAGACCTTGAAGAGGTGGCGTCCGCCGGCGAGCGACTGAATGTCGAAGAAGTAGTTGGGGTCGAAGGTTGTTTCACCTTTGCGGATGCGCAGAGCGCCGGAGGGGCGGGTGGTGCGGCTGTCGTAGGCGGAGGAGAAGACGTAGACGTTGTCGTTATCGTCTTTGGCCAGGTTGGTGTGGTAGCCTGAGCGGTAGCGGCCGGTGGCATAGCTGAGGCGGTTGTCGCGCAGGATGGTGCAGTTGAGGTCTTTGTCGAAGATACCTACCCATACGCTGTCGGGGAAGGCGGTTGCCGTACCGGTTGATCCTCCGGCGTTGACGGCCGGCGTGGTGCAGATGCCGGTGAAGAATTTGTCGCCTACTTCGAGGATGCCGGAGAGGTTGGCCGTTTCGCCGTTGCCGGTGAAGTTACCGCCGGGTATGACTTTTTCGGTTATCTGCTGTGTTTCGACGTCGAGCAGGTTGAACGACAGGCCGGGCGTATTGTCGGCGCGTGTGACGGATACGGCCGTTACGACGTATTTGTCGAAGTAGCCGTAGGTTGTATAGCGCGAAGGCATCTGGTAGGTGTTCAGGCGTCGCCGGAGGAGTCCGTCGGGGTCGAGTTCGTAGGCGGCGACTTCGGCGGGGTCGCCTTGTTTGTAGACGAGGTCGTAGGCGTACTTTTCGTTGTAGAAGATCCAGGCGGTGGCGGCTTCGGTTTCGATACCGTTGCCGACGATGGATATTTGTCCCGACGTGATGCTGTCGGTTTGCAGGATGTAGGTGCCGTCCTGGCTGGTGGCGACTACTACGTACTGGTAGGGTTGTGTGACTGTGGGCGGTTCCGGCCCGCCCTTATCTTCTTTGTCACAGGAAAAGGTGGCCGGCAACAGAGCGGCAGCCACGAGTGCTGAATAGATGTTCTTTTTTGTCATTGTCTTACATTATATATATGTGATACATTATTTGATTGCGTCTCTTTGTCCCGTTGTACAGTGTCTCGATGTAGCATTGCATCGTATCGCAATGTAACGTTGCATCGTGTCGCAATGTAGCGTTACATCGTGTCGCAATGTAACGTTGCATCGTGTCTCGATGTAGCGTTGCATCGTGTTGCAATGTAATGTTGCATCGCGGCTCTTTGCAATGAACGCTACGTGCTGAAGAAGTAGCGTATTTTGGCCGAGAAGCTTCTTCCGGGCTTTTGGAGGCTGAAATTGTCGTACAGGCGTGCGTCGGTCAGGTTGCGACATTCGAGCGATATGCTGTAACGTCCGTTTTGCAGCGTATAGGTGAGGTTCACGTCGTGCGAGAACTGCGTTGGTATCATGTCCTTGGAGTCGTATGCGCCGTTGGTTCCCCAGCGGAGGGGGAATTGGTAGACGTACAGGGCGTTGTATCCGAGGTTGAGGGTGTTTGACTTGCGTCCTACGTTGGCGAAGAAGAGGCTGAAGTCGGCATTACCGTAGAGGTAGGGTACGTTCGGCACACGAGAGTTGTAACTGGTGCTTATGACGGGCGAGCCGGGGGAGCGGTACTTCTCTTTGTTGCGCAGGTTCTGGTAGGTGACGTTTCCGCCGGCGGTCAGCAGTCTGTCGTACGAATAGCGTATTTCGGCCGTATAGCCGGTGTTGCGCACATGTCCGTGGTTTTCGTAGGCTGCCGTATTGTGCATGCTTTCGACCACGCGGCGGATGTAATCCTTTATGTCGCGGTACATGAATCCTGCGTCGAGGTAGAGGAAGTGATGTCGTCCGAAGCGTTTGTTGTAGCTGACGTTGAGGTTGGCATTGTCGCTGTTTTCGGGTTTCAGGACGGAGTTGCTCTTTTCCAGGTCTTCGTTGCCGAAGAGCTCGTTGGCGGTCGGCAGGCGGAAGGTTTTCTCGTACGAGAGCTTGAGTTGGAGGTCCCGGAGGAACCAGGTCGTTGCCGCTCCGTAGCCGGTTGTCGAGAAGGTGTTGGAGAAAAGCTCGTATTTGTAGCTGTTGGTTGCTGTTGATACGTTTTTAGGGCCTTTGGTGTATTGGATGTAATGTTTGCCGAAGAGGGAGACGTTCCAACGTCCGGCATAGTCGAACTTGTAGGCGAGTCCGGATACGTTCTTGACCGTTATCTTGGGGAACGTATCCGTCGCATTGATGCTTCCTGTCAGGGCTACGGTGTTCTTGCTGGTGCGGTCGAAGGTGGTTGTTACGTTATTGAGCGAGAAGCTGTGCCGTTCGTTCAGCTTGTAACCGATGTTGGCGCTGAGGGAGCCGTTGTTGTTGTAATACTTGGCGAAAGAGTAGTTCACTTCGCCTTTGCGGCTGATTTCCCGGTATTCGCCGTACCAGTTGTATTGCCGGGAGGCGGTATCCACGTTCTGGCTGTATCCCAGGTTGATGTTGCCCGTCAGGTTGACGTCTAAGCCAGGGGTGAAAAGGTTCTTCTTCGCATACTGTATCGAGGGCATGAGCGTTTCGCCTTTGCGGTAGCGCTGGCCGAAGACGATCTTCTGTATGTTGGAGTTCTGGATATCCGCCCGGTCCTTCCCCAGCGTAATACCGAGCAAAAGCCGGTCGGCAAAGCGTTTGCCGACGACGCCCACCTTGGCGATGAGCGTCTCGTTGTGGTACGTATCATGGAAGCGGCGGACTTTCTTCTCGTCGGGACTGAAGACCAAGGTATTCAAGTCGAGCACCGGCGTATAGATCCAGTAGTCGTTGTCGGAATAATTCTGGAAAACATTCAGTTGCATCGTGAAACCATTCTTCGCCGTATAGCCGGCATTGACGTACGACTTATGCGTGTTGAAGGAACCGTACGAATAAGAAGCGTCCACAAACGTACGCCGCTGCTGCCCGCTCCCGGTCACAATATTAACCGCCCCGCCCAGCGCATCCGCTCCGAAACTGACCGGCACCACCCCTTTGTACACCTCAATCCGTTCCGCCATATTGACGGGTATATTATTAATCTGGAACGAAGATCCGAAACCTTCCATCGGCACGCCGTCGAGGAAGAATTTCACATGACGTCCGCTGAAGCCGTTGAGTGAAAACTCAGCATTCGAACCAACCCCTCCCGCTTCGCGAATCCGTGCACCGGAGATCCTGTCAAGCGCGTGAGCCAGGTCGAGCGTACTGTTATGAAAAGCCTTGGCATTAATAGCAACCACATTGAAGGCCGATTCGTTCACTTGCTGCGCCGTCGACTTTCCCACGACAAAGACTTCCTCCAAAGCATTGGCTTCCGTTTCCATTACGATATTCAAGGTTTGCCTTCTTGTCAGCGACAGCCTTTTTTCCACCGTCCTGTACCCCAGCGACCGGACGATCAAGGTATACTCACCCGGAGTAGCCTCCAGACGGTATTCACCTTTCCCGTTCACTGTAGTGCCAACGTTCGTACCTTTGAACATAACGGTAGCAAATTCCAGCAGTTCATTCTCCGCAGAAGTAACCTTTCCCGACAACTGCACAGTAGCCCGTTGGGCAAAAAGAAAAGAAGGACATAAAAAGAAAATACCTATCACAGCGGCGCTTAGCCACTCACTTTGCCTTATCATACTCATTTGTTCATCAACTTAATAATCGAGGGGGCAAAATTCACCATTACCACGAGGCCATGCAATTCCTACATATAGGTATATTTTTTGCACAATTTACCTATGAATGGTTAGATCAAGAAGTATTATAGATCAACAAGTATTATAGATATGATAGCGGATAGAACCTGTGATGGAATGATTGTATGACGAATCCGGCATAAAATATACTTCCGGTTCAAACAATAGAGGGAGTCATCAAGCTTAAATATATAGTTCAAAGGAATGTTCACTGTCTATACTCAGCTTGAATAGCAGGCGTAGCTTGTGCCGTATGTATCCGGTAGGAATGAAGTAGATTCCCCCTGGAAGAGGGGTAAAATAAGCGATATCACATTATCCTTTGTCAGCGAGTCATTATTTTTTCTCTGTGTAATTCCTTGTTTACAAAGTATTTGATTTCTTTCCCAATGACAGTTTCAAAAAAAACATCACAAAAGTTTTGGAGGGAAAGAAAAAGCCACTACTTTTGCACCCGCAATCCGATAGCGAGAGCGCAGCCAGGGCGAGAGCGTCCGGCAGTGAGAAAAAAGTTACGATTATATTTGGACGGTTAAGCGGAAGGCATTATCTTTGCCGCCCGTTGTCCGGATTCGAGCGATCGAGATCGAAAGCGGTCCGTTAGGAAAAAGGAAAGCGCAAAAGAGAGTTCTTTGAAAGATTTACATACATCAACAAAGTAGTACAGAAAGAGTAGGAAGTACAAAGGCGGATTTTTGATAAGTAATATCAGGAA
>JAISWO010000034.1 GCA_031271045.1 Tannerellaceae bacterium | reverse complement strand
ATTTTTTTTTTAAAAAAATAGGGGTTAAAAATTTTTAAGGGGGGGCATTGGGGGGGGTATATGGGTTTGGGGCGCACGGGATATGGGGGGGCGCACACGCAGGTGCGCCCCTACGGGATGCGAAAAAACGTAGGGGCGCACCTGCGTGTGCGCCCTTTTGTGTCGGTGACGGGGATACGCGCGTCGGTGACGGGGATATGCGCGTCGGGGATGGGGGGATGGGTTATTCGACGAGGACGGTTTCGGGGTAGAAGATGCCGCTGAGGGTGGCTAAGAGGATGCCGTCTTTTTCGAGGCGGGCTTCGGCGGCGTCGGTTCCGCTGAAGGGGCTTTTGTAGTAGTAGACGCCTTCGCGCGGGCCAACGTTCAGGCCGATGACGCGGTGTTCGCCGCCTCCGATGCTTTCCTTAGCAAGGCCTTCGACGGGGAAGGAGACGAAGTCGGTCTGGCTTTCTGTCTTGAGCAGGAGTTCGGCGCCTTCGTCGTCGACGAGGGTAGCGAAGGATTCCATGTCGTCGATGTTGCTGATGATGACTTTCATCACCGCACCTTTGCCCTGTCCTTCGAGGGGGACGGTCTGGGCGTCGACGACGAGGGTCGGAATGACGGGTTCGGGGATCGTGTCGTCGCCATTGTCGCCTCCGCTTCCGCCTTTGGACGGGGAGGAGGTGTGGCTACGGCGTGAATAGATGGTGTGATAGCGGCGGATTGTATCGTTGATGATGTCGATGATGGCGCCGAAGGCTTCCATATCGGCGGCATTGGCGGAGAGCTTGGCGATGGTATAGGATGCGTTCAGGGCATCGACGAAGTCGGAGAAGACTTTGTCCATCTGTGCGCGTATATCCTTCATGGATCCTAAGCGTTCGGCATCGCCGATGCTGTAGTTGCGTTCTTTGAAGGCGGTGTTGAAGTCGTCATTTGCTTCCTTGAGCTTGGCGATGGCATCGGTCAGGTCGAGGGCGGTGAGGGAAGCGGCGTAGATGGGCAGTTCAAACTCTTCTATCATATTATATATGTAGGCGGTTGTGTCGACCATCGGAAGATTGAGGATATTTTTGTAGTTGTCGAGCACGTACCGGAGTTTGGTGGCGGCGGCTTTTTCGGCCGGGTCGAAGCTGAAGGAGCCCGATTCGATACGCAGCCGTATCATGCGGCAGATGTCGAGGCGTATTTCGTCGGCGGTGTTGATGACGATGGTTTCGGCCGCTTTGAGGTGTCGCTTATAGATCTCTTCTTCTTTGCCGAAGGTTAGTTTCACGTTGATCCATAGCTTCTGCGCATTTCCGAAGGTCCGTCCGGGCTTATCCACGTCCGTGACTATGTCCCGGTAGAACTCATAATGTTCCGCATTCCTTACGTGGGTTATCAGGGAGATAAATTTTCCGATCTGTTTCATATTCTTTATTCATTTAATGGGTGATACGTTCTGCGATATTTTCCAAATCTCGTTTGGGAGGTCGATATGTGATGTATATGGGTGAATTTTTTCGTTTTGGAGGTCGATATGCGACGTATATCGGGGGGATTTTTCGTTTTGGAGGGCGATATGCGACGTATAGCGGGGGGATTTTTCGTTTTGAGAGGCGATATGCGACGTATAGCGGGGGAATTTTTCGTTTTGAAGGTCGATATGCGACGTATAGCGGACGGATTTTTCGTTTTGAGGGTCGATATGCGACGTATAGCGGTTCAGGGCGACGTTTTGAGGGTCGATATGTGACGTATGGCCTTTCTGCCGGTCAAAACGAGACGAGTGTATGTAATGATTAGTCATCATTTTTTTGATTCTGCCCCCAAAGGTATGGTTTTTTTGATTATTCCAACATTTAGTTAGAAAAAAAACGCATTTACGGAAGAAAAAAAAGAAAAAGCGAAGAATCCTTCCGCCGGGCGCAAAAAAAGCGGCTTCATCCGGAGATGAAACCGCTTAGTACTTATTTACTTTTTGGCTGGATTTCAGCGGCGAGAGCGGTGGTCGCGATCACGGTCCCGATCGCGGTCACGGTCCCGTCCTCCGCGGTCGTCGCCCCTGCGGTCGTCGCGGCCTCCCCGTTCCTCGCGCGGCCGTTCGGTGCGCGGTGCGCGTTCTTCGTATCCTTCGGGCTTGGGCATCAGCGCCCGGCGGGAGAGTTTGAACTTGCCGGTTTTGGGGTCGATCTCGACCAATTTGACGCGCACAACGTCGCCTTCTTTCAGTCCGGCCTGTTCGACAGTTTCGAGTCGTTGCCAGTCTATTTCCGAAATGTGCAGCAGTCCGTCTTTACCCGGCATAAATTCGACGAAGGCGCCGTAGGGCATGATGGAGGAGATCTTTCCTTCGTATATTTCGCCTGCTTCGGGCACGGCGACAATGGCTTTGATTGACTTCATGGCGGCGTCGATGGCGGCTTTATTGGTGCCCGATACTTCGACCCGTCCTACTCCGTCTATTTCTTCTATGGATATGATGGCTCCGGTCTTTTCCTGTATGCCCTGGATGATTTTCCCGCCCGGTCCGATGACGGCGCCGATGTATTCTTTGCCGATGATGATGGTTTCGATGCGCGGGGCGTGAGGCTTGAGGTCGGGCCGGGGTTCCGGCATGGTGTCGGTGAGCTTGCCGAGGATGTGCAAGCGTCCGTCGCGGGCTTGTGCGAGGGCTTTTTCGAGTATCTCGTACGAGAGCCCGTCGACTTTGATGTCCATCTGCGTGGCGGTGATGCCGTCGCGCGTGCCGGTTACTTTGAAGTCCATGTCACCGAGGTGATCTTCGTCGCCGAGGATGTCGGAGAGGATGGCAAAGTTCTGCCCTTTGTTTTCGGAGATAAGTCCCATGGCGATACCGGAGACGGGTTTGCGTATCTGCACTCCGGCGTCCATCAGTGCGAGGGTTCCGGCGCATACGGTGGCCATCGACGAGGAGCCGTTGGACTCAAGGATGTCCGATATGATGCGGATGACGTAGGGGTATCCTTGCGGAATCATACGTTTGAGGGCGCGGTGCGCGAGGTTGCCGTGTCCTACTTCGCGCCGTCCTACACCGCGCGAGGCTTTGGCTTCGCCGGTCGAGAAGGGGGGGAAGTTGTAATGGAGCAGGAAGCGTTCTTTGCCGTGTACCAGGACGTCGTCAACGATTTTCTCGTCGGCTTTGGTTCCGAGCGTGACGGTGGTAAGCGATTGTGTTTCTCCCCGCGTGAAGACGGCGGCTCCGTGAGGCCCCGGCACGTAGTCCGTTTCGCACCAGATGGGGCGTATTTCGGTGGTTGTCCGTCCGTCCAGGCGTTTGCCTTCGTCCAGGATGGCGCGCCGCATGGCTTCTTTTTCCACGTCGTGGTAATAGCGTCCGATCATGCCGGCTTTTTCTCCGAGTTCTTCTTCGGTGAATCCGGCTTTGTATTCTTCGACGATCTTTTCGAAGGCTTCGGCTCTTTCGTGTTTGGCGGAGCCGGATACGGCGATGGCATAGACCTTGTCGTAGCATTTGTCGCGGACGTCTTTGCGCAGTTCGTCGTCGTTTACTTCGTGTTCGTAGGTTCGTTTTTCCAGTTTACCGCAGGCTTCGGACAGTTCGAGCTGCACGCGGCACTGTTCCTTGATGGCTTCGTGGGCCACCTTGATGGCTTCGAGCATGTCGGCTTCCTGTACTTCGTCCATTTCTCCTTCCACCATCATGATGTTATCGAGTGTGGCGCCTACCATGATGTCGATGTCGGCCTTTTCCAGTTCGTCAAAGGTGGGATAGACGATGAAGCGTCCGTCGACCCTCGCTACGCGCACTTCGGAGATGGGGCCGTTGAACGGTATATCGGACACTGCCAGGGCGGAGGAGGCAGCCAGACCGGCCAGCGCGTCGGGCATATCCGTGCCGTCGGCAGAGAAGAGTATAATATTTACGTATACCTCGGCGTGGTAGTTGTCCGGAAAGAGCGGACGCAGCGCGCGGTCTACCAAGCGGGAGGTCAGAATCTCGTAATCGGAGGCTTTGCCTTCCCTGCGGGTGAAGCCGCCCGGAAAACGTCCGTAGGCGGAGAATTTCTCTTTGTATTCCACCTGGAGTGGCATAAAGTCGACGCCCGGGGTGGCGTCTTTGGCTGCTGTAACTGTAGCAAGCAGCATCGTATTGCCCATGCGTACGGTAACAGATCCATCGGCTTGTTTGGCCAACTTCCCTGTTTCAATGGTGATAACGCGTCCATCACCTAATTCGATCGTTCTGTTAATTGGATTAACCATAAAATGTTTCGTCTTTGTTTCATCTATAAATTGCGCAAAGATAATGAAACTTTATCAGCTTCGCCGCATTTTCCGAACGGATCTTCGGGGCTTAAAGGGCAAACCAGTAGTTGAATTTAAGCATAAAGGCGTTCGCCGGGACGTAGTCGAAGAGCGCCTGGGTGTTCTGACCGAACGAGGAGATGTACTGCGGAGCCGTTCCCGAACGGTTTTGCCCCCAGACGAGGTAGAGGACAGAGTTCGGACGGTATTCCCAGCGGAAGACGAGGTTGAAACGAAATTCGCGGAAACTGAAATCGGGGTTCGTGAACTCGTACCGGTCGCCGTTCGCTTCGTTGGCGACGTACGTATTGTCGGCCGCGCGGTAGGTCAGCTCCTCACCGGCAAGCAGGTGGAAGCGCCGGTTGTAGTCCTCGTCCATCGTGTTCGTTGCGCGTTTGAAGCGCTTGTATTTTCCGTAGGAGATGAAGGGATTGCCGTAGAACTGTATGCTCAGGTCGGGAGTGATGCTGTAATCGGCCCGCAGGGTGAGGCCGGCGATATGCTGCCGGATGCCGGCCATGAGGTAGGCTTTGCCGCCGGATGGCAGATCTTGCTGGCCGGCGTATTCGAGCCCCTTGTCCCAATAGGTGTAATTAAGGTGCAGGGCGAGGCCCAGGTTGGGGACAGGCCGGTAGTTGCCTTCGATCCAGGCGAACTGGGCATAGCGCTGGTCGCCCAGCACGGTGCCGTGGTAGAGCTTGGCCCAGAACGTGCGCGACGGGTCGGTGCCGGTGGAGAGGTCGGTGCCCCATCTCGGATTGATAAGGACCGGAGGGCCGCCGCGGAGCATGCGAGTCTCGACGGTTCGCAGGTCGTAGAAGGCGCAGAAGTAGAGGTATCCCTTGTTGGTGAAGTTCATCGTCGTCTCCATCCCCGCCCGGCTGAAGGTATTGACGCCCCCGTAGTTCCATTGGTGGTGGTAGAAGGCAAAGACGTTGTAGTAGTAGAGGAGGCCGGACGTGGGCGAGGACTCGGTGTACCCGGCAGCGCCTTTGAGGTAATGTTGATCCGCCCCTTCGAGGTAGCCGATGTCATTGACGTCGAAGCCGGGGCTGGCCCACTGGTATCTCAGTTGGCCGGTCCACTTCTTCCCCCCTGCGCGTCCGACGTCGATGAGGCCTGCCGAACCGGTCAGGCGCGTCAGCGAACTGTCGACCCGGACGTGCGGCGTCCCTTCGCGCTGGAAATAATGAACGGGCGAACGCTGGAGGGTGGCGATGGCCTGGCTCGACCCTTCGACGAGGCTGTACTGCAAGCTCCCACGGGCGTAGAACTCCCGGTCGCGGAAATACTGTTCGAAGTCCACTTCTCCGGTATAAGCGTTGCGGGCCAGGGTGGAGGACTGCTCTCCGGTGAGCGAACGGTTGACGGCCGTCAGCATACCTCCCACCACGGTGTTTCCCTTATTGACGTCCTGCTGCAAGCGGGCAACGGAGTAGCTGGTGAAAGGCCTTGTCGTAAGACTGTTGAGTAATCCCAGCGACAAGCCCCGGCGGCTCTTGCCCGACACCTTGACGGCCGAGATGATGCGCGTCTGTGGCGAAGCGCCGATGCGTCGGGAGTAGAACATGTTCTCGCCCCGGTTGCCGAAGATATTTTTGCCTTCGAGGAAGAAAGGGCGCTTCTCGTCGTAATACGTCTCGTAGGCTGTCAGGTTGATGGTCGAGGGATCGGCCTCAACCTGCCCGAAGTCGGGGTTGACGGTGAAGTCGAGCGTAAAGTCGCTCGACAGTCCGACCTTGCCGTCCGCACCGGCGCCGAAGCGCCAGAGGCTTTCCTCCTCCGAATGTTGGTACTCGACCGACGTATAAGGCGTCAGCTCGATCCGCCGGGATTGCGGAAGCCCCTCGATGCCCTCAAGGCGTCCGAAGGAGAAGACGGCGCCTTTGTTATTGCGCGGAATCAGATGCAGATGGTCGTCTTCCTGCTTGCGGTCGATCTTGCGTATGGCGTGCATGCCCCACTGCTGCACCGTATGGCCGGAATAACGCAGCTGCGAAAGCGGGATGCGGAACTCAGCGTACCAGCCCCGGTCGTCGATCGACGTCTTTCCTTCCCACACAGCATTCCACGTATAATCATCATCGCCATCATTCAGCACTAAGAAGTCAACGCGCGTACCGGCCGCCGTCAGAACAAAGACAAAGCCCGTACGCTGGTCGTCGTAGCTATCGAAAGCGATCGCTACGGCATCCCCCAGGAGCTGGTCGCGCGGGGCGAGCCAGCGGTTGATCTTCTCCGGCTCGGAATCCAGGGCCCGGAAGGCTACATATATATAATGATTGTCATAAAGAATCTTCAAATGGGTCTCTTCCGTCTCCGGTGCACCTTCGACGGGCTGCCGCTGTACGAAAGTATCCGACCAGTTCCCGGTATGCTCCCAGCAATCGTCGACCGGGGAGCCGTCGATCAGGGGCGGCACCTCCGTGCGGGCAGCCCGGTATGTGCGCTGGGGGATACTGTCGGCCTCAGGCTGCGCATGGGCGGAAAAGACAGGAAATAGAAGAAAGACGGTGACGAAGAAAATCATGTTGTACAAGGGTTTCATGGTGCAATTGGATTAAAGTTGTTCAATATTCTTACTTACGAGTACGAAGAAAGAAAGGTTGCATGTTATATTTCGTTCCTTTGTTCGTCTTATAAATAGAAATGGAACTTGAGGCCTTTACAACGGAAGTGATCCCCCTAAGGGATAAATTGCAGAACATCTCCTCCGGAATCGTCCGGGAGGAGGCTGAGGCAGAAGATATCGTGCAGGAAGTTCTTCTGAAACTCTGGTATATGCGGGACAGGCTCGACGCCTACCGGAGCGTGGAAGCGTTGGCCGTCACAATGACGCACAACCTGGCCCTGGACAAGCTGAAAGCCCGGAAGCCCGGAGGCAACGAAGAAGACTTCCGGATGCTCGACACACCGGACGGCAATCCGGAAGAGCTCCTCGAACAGCAAGATGCCGTGCAATGCGTCCGCCTGCTGATCGGCCGCCTGCCCTCGTTGCAACAGACCATCATCCGGATGAAAGACATCGAAGGCTATGAGGTGGAAGAAATAGCCGCCATCACCGGCTGCCAGCCGGCGGCTGTCAGGGTCAACCTCTCAAGGGCCAGGAAGAAAATAAAAGAACAGTTTATCGCATTAAATAAAAACATATATGAAGATGGATATAGATGATTTACTAACGAAATACTTCGACGGCGAAACAACCGCCCGTCAGGAACAGGAGCTGCGCGACTTCTTCGCCTCCGGCCGGGCGCCCAAGCGCTTGGACATGTATAAGCCGCTGTTTGCCTATTTCGACCAGGAGATCGCAGCCCGGCAGCCGGCCCGGACAACGTCCGCCGGCAAAGCCTTCGTCACGAAGCGAAGGCTTTACTGGAGCGCCGGCGTAGCGGCTGCTGCGGCCCTGATGCTGGTACTGGCGAGGCCGGCCCTCGACGGCCTGCTCGAAGACCCTTGCCTGTGCTCGGCCAATTACGTCGTGATCAACGGCCGCTGCTATACGGACATGCAGAAAGCGCGTTCACTGGCTTTCGAAGCCTTGCGCGAAGTAGCGACTCCCGACGAGGAGCCCTTCCCGGGGATCGGCTCACTCATGGATAGATACTAATCTTTATCGGAACGATCATGAAACAGATAAGATACCTAACCGCTATACTCATCGGCTGCCTGACGCTTGCGGCGCCTGCGAGTGCAGAAGAGACGCAAGCCGGCCTGAAGATTCAGGAAGTGTTCCAACGCTATGGGAAGAAACGGAACGTCACAATGGTCGAACTCTCGAACGAGATGCTCGAGACCTACGATATGACGCATTACAAAAGCATCACCATCAAAGACGATCCCGAAGCGCTGCGCTTCGTCCGGCGATGCCTGGAAACCGACCAGCAGGGCGCGCGCAAGATCAAGGAAGTGGTCGACGACGGCGGCATCGTATCGGCTTATTACCAACTGTCGGGTAGCGGCGAACGGAACCGCTTCATCCTCTTCAAGCTGAGCCGCCGGGGAATCGTCACGTTGGTCTATATCGAAGGCGACCTCGACAGCGAAGACCTGATCACAATCCTCTTTGCCGGTAACAAAGACTTATAAGTACGCACATAATCACTAAAACAAAGAATAAAGATGAAAAAAGTATTGCCAATCATGGCGCTTGCCCTGTGCAGCGCCGCAGGGTATGCCATGCCGACCGACACAACGATCGTCGTAAACGGTAAACGTATCGAAGTGACCGAAGCCGACGACCGGATGAAAATAAAAGTGTTTGATACCGACGCCGATGACGACGAGATCGAAGATGAGCTCATCTTCGAAGGTCATTACCGCGACGGCCGCAGCCACGAAAGCCGACGCAGCTTCCGTTCGGTCAATATCCCGATACCATCGTGGAACAAGAAAGGCTACCGTCCGCATTGGGACGGCATAGGGGTGAGCTTCACCAATATCTCCGACGCGCGCCTGACGCAGATCAACGATATCGACGGTATATCGCTCCGCAGTGGAAATTCGCTGGAATACGACGTAAATACCCTTGGTAAGGCCTTCCCGCTCTCGCCCGAATCAGGCTGGGCGCTCGTGACGGGCTTCGGCATGCGCTGGAGCCGTTACCGGATTGACAGCGACCACTACCTGGCCGAAATGGACGGACTTACCTCGCTCCAGCCTCCGCCCCCGGGCAGCACCGTCACCGCATCCAAGCTCAATATCACGAGCATTAAAATACCCCTGTTGCTGGAATGGCAGAACCGCCGCAAGAGCGGTATCCCGTTCTTCCTCTCGGCCGGCGTCGTCGGCATCGTCAAGACGGCATCCTCCTCCAGGATCCACTATAAGGACATTACCGGGCACAAACAAAAGGCTAAGATGGATACCGGCATGAACCTCCGCCCCGTCTCGGCCGACATCCTTGTCCAGGCCGGCATCGATCAGATCGGCGTATATGCCCGTTACTCCCCGCTGGGATTGTTTGAAAAAGACAAAGGTCCGACGATTTACCCCGTCTCCATCGGACTGCAATTCTACTTCGATTAACGCGGTAGCAGCAACGAGCTGTCGCCATAGCTCAGGAAGCGGAAATCGTGCGCAAGGGCATAGCCATAGATACGTTCCCAGTCCCCCTGTACGAAAGCGGAGATAAGCAGCAGGAGCGTACTCCGGGGCTGGTGGAAATTCGTGACGATACCTCCGACCACCTTGAACATATATCCGGGGGCTATCATAATCTGAGTAGCGCCGACCAGCCTGTCCAAGTGATGCCTGTCTAAGTAATCCAGTACATGTTGAAGAGCTTCTTTTGTGGGAATACGGTTGCACGCTTCGTCGTAGGGCGCCCATTGGGAGACGGTCAGGCGATCGGGCGTAGCCTCCGGATCTCCGGCAAGGATGACGCCCATATAGTAGAGACTCTCCAGCGTACGGACAGAGGTGGTTCCTACGGCGACGATAGGGCCTGCCGAGCGGCGGATGCGGTCGATCGAAGAGCGGTCGACGGAGATATATTCCGTATGCATCCGGTGCTCCTCCAGGGTAGCACCGCGATGGACGGGCCGGAACGTCCCGGCGCCCACGTGCAGCGTCACTTCCTCGCGTCCGAATCCGCCGGCGTCCAAGGCCTCCAGGATGCCGGGTGTAAAATGCAAGCCGGCAGTCGGCGCCGCAACCGAGCCTTTGATGCGGGAATAGACCGTTTGATACGTCTCCAGGTCGGCCGCCTCCGTCTCCCGGTGCAGGTAAGGAGGAATGGGCAATACGCCGGCCCCCTCCAGCACGTCGGCAAAGGTGCAGCCGGGAGGATCCCAGGAAAAGGCCACCCGGTGCACCTCGCCGGCGGACGACAGCCTTTCGGCTTTCAGCCTGATGCGTTGCCCGTCGATCGTTATTTCCTTATAGAGGGGCCCCTCTTTCCATTTCTTCCGGTTACCGATGAGGCAAGTCCAGCAGCCATGAGCTGTCTGCTCAAAGGCAAGTGCATAGTCGCGCGGCTCGTCGGGCTCGAGGCAGAATATCTCGATGCACGCTCCCGTCTCCTTACGGAAGAGCAGCCTCGCCTGTATGACGCGGGTATTATTGAATACTAATAAGGCTCCCGCAGGCAGGTGGCGGGCAATCTGGTTGAAGCGGCTTTCGGCGATCTCTCCTGTGCGGTAGATGAGGAGTTTGGACTCGTCCCTTGGCGAAAGGGGATGTTTGGCGATTCGTTCGTCCGGCAGCGGATAGTCGTATGCCTCGATGCGTAGCTGTTGAGTTTTTATAGTCATCTCTTTATAATCTGCGCAAAAATAGTGAACTTTGCCCGGATAACAATCTGTAACAAAGTTATGAACATACAAACAGGAGATAAAGTACGCTTTTTGAATAGTGTGGGAGGCGGCATAGTGCGTCGTTTCCAGGGGAAAGACCAAGTGTGGGTGGAAACGGACGACGGCTTCGAGATACCGGTCCTGGCCCGCGAGCTGGTCGTAGTCGAGAATCTGGACAAGCAGACCTATACCTCCAAACTAAAAACACCCTTGCCGGTCGAAACGCCCCGGCCTCAACCCCAACCGGAAGAAGTAAAGATAGAAGAAACACCCGGCGGCGAACGGCTCAATATTTGCTTAGCCTGCCTGCCCATCGATCCCAAAGCTTTGCAGCAAAGCCGCTATGAGACTTACTTCGTCAACGAGAGCAACTACTACCTCTTCGTCAACTATGCCTCCCGCCGGAATAATAGCTGGACAAGCCGTTACAATGGCCAGGTAGAACCGAATACCAAGATCTTCATCGAAGAGTTCGGCAAAGAGGATCTGAGCCAAATGGAACGCATCTGCATACAACTGATCGCCTTCAAGAAAGACAAGCCTTATCTGCTCAAGAACGCCCTGTCGGTGGAACTGCGCATAGATACGACAAAGTTCTACAAAGCGCATTGCTTCGTCGAGAACGACTACTTCGACGAAGAGGCCCTGCTCTTCCCCATCGTGCGCGCCGATCTGCCCGAACGCGAACTGCTCGTCTCGGCCGCCGATCTGCAGGAGAAGATGATGCAGCAGAAAGTCCGGATCGATAGACCCTCGCCCCCGCCGCCCGGAAAGAAACCTCTGGACGGGATCATCGAAATAGACCTCCACATCGGCCAGTTATTAGACAACACCAACGGCTTAACCCCGGCCGATATACTGAACTGCCAGTTAGAAAAGTTCCATCAGACCATCGCCTCCTGCGCCAAACAGAAAGGACAGCGCATCGTCTTTATCCACGGCAAGGGCGACGGCATCCTGCGCAAGGCCATCGAAAGGGAACTGAAAGCCCGTTACAAACAATACACATATCAGGATGCTTCCTTCCGCGAATACGGCTTTGGCGCCACGATGGTAACGATACGTTAATTTCATTCTGTCTGATTGCGGCTCTCAAATTCCCTCCAAAAAAACGACGGAATAAATAATTATTCAATAAAACACCGTATATTTGCCGCCGGTTTGCATAAATATACGATATGACAGTAAAAAAAGAACGGCTCGAAACCATCTCCCACATCATCCGCACTGAAAAGATACGGAATCAGGAGGAACTGCTCAGGCAACTGCAAGCAAAAGGCTTCTCCGTCACCCAAGCTACCCTGTCGCGGGACATCCGGCAGTTGAAGATAGCCCGCGTGCACGACGGGAACAATACCTACGTCTACCAACTCGCCGGCGCAACACCGCCCGCCGCAGAAAAACAGCGCCATACGCTCGAATTTTCGGGCAACCTGGCCGTCATCAAAACGCGCCCCGGCTACGCTATGGGCATCGCCTCCGACATCGACCGGAGCGCGCCGGAGGAAATCCTCGCCACCGTAGCCGGCGACGATACCATCCTCGTCATCCCCCGCGAAGGATACAGCCGCGACAGCGTCGCCGGCGCCATCGCCCGCTTCATGCATAAAACCACCAACGCCCGATCCGTAAAATGACACAAGAAATAGTTACGCAAACAGAAGAGACAGAGATAGACGTCATGGTCGCCGACGCCTCGCACGAAACCTATGTCGATATCATCCTCGACACCATCGAGGCCGCTGCCCGGGTGCGCGGAACCGGCATCGCCAAACGTTCGCACGCCTACGTGGCCCAGAAGATGAAAGAAGGAAAAGCCATCATCGCCCTTTCGGGCGACGAATTTGCCGGCTTCACCTACATCGAGTCCTGGGGCAACAAGCAATACGTCGCCACCTCCGGCCTGATCGTGGTTGAGAAATTCCGCGGCGCAGGCCTGGCCCGGCGCATCAAAGAAGCGTCTTTCGCCCTGGCCCGCCTCCGCTGGCCGCGAGCCAAGCTCTTCAGCCTCACCTCCGGCGCCGCCGTGATGAAGATGAACACCGAACTGGGCTACGTCCCCGTCACCTTCTCGGACCTGACCGACGACGAAGCCTTCTGGCGCGGCTGCGAAGGCTGCATCAACCACGACGTCCTCCAACGCACCGGCCGCCGCTACTGTATATGCACCGCCATGCTGTACGACCCGCAAACAACCCGCAACACAAAAAAACATACAGAATGAAAAAGAAAGTAGTATTAGCATTCAGCGGAGGCCTCGACACCTCCTTCTGCGCCATGTACCTCGCCCGCGAAAAAGGATACGAAGTATACACGGCGCTGGCCAACACCGGAGGCTTTACCGCCGAAGAATGTAAAGCCATCGAAGCAAAAGCCTGTCAATTGGGCGCCGCCGGGCACGTGACGCTCGACATCGAAGACGAATATTACGCGGCCAGCATCCGCTATATGATCTTCGGTAATGTTCTGCGGGGCGGCGTCTATCCCATCTCCGTAAGCTCCGAACGCATCTTCCAGGCCCTCGCCATCATCCGCTACGCCAAGGAAATCGGTGCCGACGCCGTGGCCCACGGAAGCACCGGCGCCGGCAACGACCAGGTACGCTTCGACCTCACCTTCGACGTCCTCGCCCCCGGAATCGAAATCATCACCCCCACGCGCGACATGAACCTCAGTCGCGAATATGAAATCAGTTACCTCAAACAGCATGGCTACGAAGCCGACTTTCAAAAGATGGAATACTCCATCAACAAAGGCCTCTGGGGAACCAGCATAGGCGGCAAAGAAACCCTCCGCTCCAACCAGACCCTCCCCGGCGAAGCCTATCCCTCGCAGCTCGCCGCCACGGAGACGGAAGAAACGTTGACCATCGACTTCGTCCGCGGAGAAATATCGGCCGTCAACGGCACTCCGTACTCCCGCCCGGCTGACGCCATCCGCTGCGTCGAAGCCGCCGGAGCACGCTACGCCATTGGCCGCGATATGCACGTTGGCGATACCATCATCGGCATCAAAGGACGCGTCGGCTTCGAAGCCGCCGGAGCCCTGCTCATCATCAACGCCCACAAGATGCTGGAAAAACATACCCTCACCAAATGGCAGCAATACTGGAAAGACCAGATCGGCGCCTGGTACGGTATGTTCCTGCACGAAGCCCAATACCTCGAACCCGTCATGCGAGACATGGAAGCCTTCCTCGAAAGCAGCCAGCAGAACGTCACCGGACGCGTCATCCTCACTCTCCGCCCCTACGCCTACACCCTGGTCGGCATAGAAAGCCCGCACGACCTGATGAAAAGCGACTTCGGTGTCTACGGCGAAGAACAAAAAGCCTGGACAGCCGACGACGTCAAAGGATTCACCCGCATCCTGGGCAACCATATGAAGATATATTATAATGTAAACAAAAAATGATACGGATCGGAATAATCGGAGGAGCCGGATACACGGCAGGCGAACTGATACGCCTGCTGATCCGCCATCCCGACGCGGAAATTGTATTCATACACAGCACGAGCCATGCCGGAGATAAAGTAGCCGACGTGCACGGAGACTTGTTCGGCGAAACAAACCTCTCGTTCACCGGCGACCTGCCGCTCGACGACGTCGACCTCCTCTTCTTCTGCACCGCCCATGGTGATACGAAGAAGTTCATCGACGCCCACCCCCTGCCCGAGAAGCTGAAAGTCATCGACCTCTCGGCCGACTACCGCATCCGGAGCGAAGAACATGCGTTCATCTACGGCCTGCCGGAGCTCAACCGCCGGCAGATCTGCAAGTCGAAGTACGTAGCCAACCCCGGATGCTTCGCCACCTGCATCC
Organism: Tannerellaceae bacterium; assembly: GCA_031271045.1. GTDB lineage: Bacteria > Bacteroidota > Bacteroidia > Bacteroidales > Tannerellaceae > DFXE01. The sequence goes on along the minus strand of JAISWO010000034.1, from coordinate 9,981 downwards.
AGCTCGCCGTCCTCCCCTTAGCCAAGCACCTGATGCTCGGCAGCGAATTGCACGTACACGCCATCACCGGCAGCACCGGCGCAGGCGTCCGGCCGAGCGCAACCTCCCACTTCAGTTGGCGGAGCGATAATATCTCCATCTACAAACCCTTCGAACACCAACACCTGGCCGAGATACGCCAGAGTCTCCTTCAGCTTCAGCACAGCTTCCGCAGCCCCATCAACTTCATCCCCGTGCGCGGTAATTTCACCCGCGGCATATTCGCCACCACCTATATCGACACCCGGATCAGCCTGGACGAAATACGGCGTATCTACGACACCTACTACGACGACCATTCGTTCACCTTCCTGACCGACCGTAATCCCGACCTCAAACAGGTGGTCAACACCAACAAATGCCTCCTCCACCTCCAGAAGCACGGCGACAAGCTCCTGATCATCTCCATGATCGACAATCTCCTCAAAGGCGCCTCCGGACAGGCGGTGCACAATATGAACCTCCTCTTCGGCCTCGAAGAAACCGTAGGACTCCACCTGAAGCCCTCCGGATTTTGAACATACAACAAACAATACAATGAACCTATTCGACGTTTACCCCCTTTTCGACATTGAGATCGTCCGCGGACAAGGATGCTGCGTCTGGGACGCAGCAGGCAATGAATACCTCGACCTCTACGGCGGACATGCCGTCATCAGCGTCGGACACGCGCATCCCCGCTACGTGGCCGCCATCACCGACCAGCTCAGGAAATTAGGCTTCTACTCGAACTCCGTCTTCAACAGCCTCCAGCAACAATTAGCCGACCGGCTGGGACGTGTCTCCGGCTACGACGACTACGCCCTCTTCCTGATCAATACCGGCGCCGAAGCCAACGAGAATGCCATCAAGCTGGCTTCCTTCCACAACGGCAAGCGGCGCGTCGTCTCCTTCCGTTGCTCCTTCCACGGCCGCACCACGGCCGCCGTACGCGTCACCGATAATCCCGCCATCATCGCGCCCGTCAACGAAGGCATGCCCGTTACTTTCCTCTCCTTCGACGATCCCGCCCTCGTAGAAGACGAGTTCCGCAAAGGCGACGTCTCCTCGCTCATCATCGAAGGCATCCAGGGTGTAGGCGGCATACGTTTGCCGTCGGACGACTTCCTGCGCTCCCTGCGCGAACTCTGTACCCGCTACGACGTCTGCCTGATCGTCGACGAGATACAGTCCGGCTACGGGCGTAGCGGCCGCTTCTTTGCCCACCAGTGGGCCGGCCTCCGCCCCGACATTATCACCGTAGCCAAAGGAATAGCTAATGGATTCCCGATGGGCGCCGTCCTGATCAGCCCGATGTTCAAACCCGTTCATGGTATGTTGGGTACTACGTTCGGAGGCAACCACTTAGCCTGCGCCGCCGCCATCGCCGTATTAGACATCATTGCAGAAGAACGCCTGGTCGAGAACGCCGGAAGGGTGGGTGGCTACCTGATGCAGGAACTCGCCACCCTGCCGGGCGTCAAGGAAGTACGCGGCCGGGGGCTGATGATCGGCATCGAGATGGAAGAACCCGTCAAGGACATCCGTCGCCGCCTGTTGTTCGAACAAAGAGTCTTTACCGGAGTAGCCGGCGCCCATACCATCCGATTGCTTCCGCCCCTCTGCCTGAGCGAAGCCGAAGCCGAGGAAACCATCCGCCGCCTCCGCAACGTCATTGCATAATCAGATGAAAGCAAAAGCGAACAAACCCCGCAAATGCTTCTTCCCCCAGGGATGGCTATCGAACTTCCTGTCCAATGTGCTGGGTGTTATCGTAGGTATAGCGCTCACCTTCGGCATAAGCTACCTCATACAGCATCATCAGGAGAAAGCGGATCGTTTGCTGCATCTGATAAATTCACCGGATTGATTCATCACTTAATATTTAAAACCCATGAAAGCTAAAATGTTTTTACCGGCAATGATCATTGCCCTTTTCTGCGTAAGCCAGGGAGCCGACGCCCAGAAGACAGAAAAACTGTTTAACGGAAAAGATCTCTCCAACTGGAACTTTGTCGTGGCCGATCCGACCGTACCGGCCGATCAGGTCTATGCCGTGCAAAACGGAGTGATCCATATCAAGGGAACGCCCCTTGGATATATGTACACGAAGGAGAAATACGACGATTACAGGTTGCATGTCGAGTGGCGATGGCCCGCCGAAGCAACCAATAGCGGCATCTTCCTCCTGATAGAAGATCCGAAGAATCCGTTCCCCAACGGAATTGAATGTCAGTTGGCGGCCGGTAATGCAGGCGACTTTGTGCTGCTGGGAGGCTCCGACCTGGCCGAATTTCAGGCGCGCCCCGGCCAACCCCGTCCAGGCTTCCCTGTGGTGAAGAAGGCGAATCCTTCGAGTGAGAAGCCCGTTGGCGAATGGAACGAAGCCAATATATTTGTCAAGGACGGCCTCATCACCGTCTTCATCAACGGCGTATATCAAAACACAGGCTCCAATAAAGTGAAAAGCGGACACATCGGCCTGCAAAGCGAAGGCAAAGACATTGAGTTCCGTAACCTGACGATCACCCGGTAAGGGAAACCGGCGAATCTCGCTTCTCTTGTATGCGACCGTAAAGGCGGCGAGTGGACTCTAAAACGTAATCATGCTGAACAAAAGACCATTGTATGTGATACATAGAATGTGTCTTTTGCTTTTTTCATCTACAAAATGGAACAAATAGAGTAATCTATCCGCATTGCGCAACAGTTGGATGCGGTTTACACGGCAGGATCCATAGTCGGATAAAGAGAAGCTGTCCCATACTTTCCGGGGAATTTCCTCTTTCGTCAGGTCTTGAAAGAAACAGATCCAGTCGTAAGTGGCCGAGAAGACTACGAAATAATACGACGAATCGTTCAGCAGGCCGATATTCACGCTCATTTCGCCTTGCCACAGATCAATGATTTCCGGTCTGCTAAAGAGGCTGTCTATCACATGATGTATCTCCGGAGGGATCAGGACGGGATAATGAACGGTGTTGTGGCAGTCCTGGTTGTTTACTTTTACCAGATTTCCCAGCTTGGAATAATATATATCCGCACGCCGGTTTCCTTCCGATACATTGATTACGTAAAGAACACCCATGTTGAGGCGTTCCAGTATGTTTATTTCTTCTACGCTCCAGGCGGCGTAGTTGCTGTTGTAGAACGCTTCCGTTATTTTGTGGGAGAGATGTTCGCCGGACTGTTCTTTTACGGACAGGAGCCATTCGCCTTCCTGGTTGAACCAGGCATTGGCCGAGCCTGAGGCCAGCGTAAACGTGGCTACGTAATAATCCTTTTCTATACTCCAGGCGACAGATTGCGCTCCGGGGTATCGTGAATCAAACGTATTTTGCACCTCTTCATTGGGTTTTATTTCCGGCAAAGGCTCGTCCGGCAGGCAAGCCGGCAGGCAGATAGCGGATAAACTGAGTATGCTGAAGAATATGCTCTTTGTATTTTTCAGATTCATAGCTTTGCGTGTTTAAGTAAACAGATATACCCTTCATTGATGTAACACAATAGAAGGGTATATGGTTCATTCCCGTAGCCGGACTTTTGCCGGCAGGGTAGGGGCGGTTTGTATCTTATTCCTTTTTCCGTATGTAGGTGTGGAAGGTATAGGAATAAGCATGTTTTTCATCCGCGGGGTGGTGGTCGTGTTCGATTTCTTCCCATTGGTCGAAATTTATTTCGGGGAAGAAGATGTCGGCATCGTCAAACACATGGTGCACGCGTGTGAGGTAGAGTTTGTCGGCGAGTTCGAGCGCGCTTTTGTAGACCATAGCTCCGCCGATCATGAAGATTTCTTCTTCTTTTTCGCATAGTTCGAGTGCGTCTTGCATGGAGTTGCAGACGAAGACGTCGATGAAGCTTTCGGGTGGCAGAGTCGTTAATACTACATTTTTGCGGTTGGGCAATGCGCCCTTGGGCAAAGATTCGAATGTCCGCCGTCCCATGACGACGGCGTGGCCTGTTGTCGCTCCTTTGAAGCGTTGCATATCGAAGGGCAGGTTCCATAATAACTGCTGTTTCTTTCCGATTGCATTTTTTTCGTCAACGGCCGTAATAATTGAAATAATACTCATATTCTTATCATTTAAAGATTAAACAAACATAGCAAGTAAGAGGTTATACGGCCACGCTGCCTTTTATATGCGGGTGCGGCTCGTAGCCGGTCAGGTGAAAGTCGCCGTAGCGGAAGTCATACAGGCTTTTCACCTCCGGATTGATTTCCATGACGGGCAGTTTCCGGGGTTTGCGGGCAAGTTGGATATTCGCTTGTTGCAGGTGGTTGTTATATATGTGGGCATCCCCCAGGGTGTGAATAAAATCGCCGGGGATAAGTCCGGTTACCTGCGCGGTCATTTGGAGCAGCAGTGCGTAGGATGCGATATTGAACGGTACGCCCAGGAATACGTCGGCGCTGCGCTGGTACATTTGCAGGCTGAGTCGTCCGTTGGATACGTAAAACTGGAAGAAGGCATGGCAGGGTGGGAGGTTCATATTTTCCATATCGCCTACGTTCCATGCGCTGACGATCATGCGTCGCGAATCGGGGGTCTGCCTGATTTGTTCTACAACCTGGCTGATCTGGTCAATCGAACCGCCTTTGTAGTCCGGCCACGATCGCCATTGGTAGCCGTAGATATGGCCCAGGTCGCCGTTCTCATCGGCCCATTCGTTCCAGATGCGGACGTTGTTTTCCTGGAGGTATTTTACGTTGGTGTCTCCTTGGAGGAACCACAGGAGTTCGTGTATGATGGATTTCAGATGGAGTTCTTTTGTTGTCAGCAAGGGGAATCCTTCTTCCAGATTGAATCTCATCTGGTGTCCAAAGATGCTCAGCGTACCTGTTTTTGTCCGGTCTTCTTTTCCGGCGCCTTGGGCGAGGATGCGTTCGACCAGATCTAAGTATTGTTTCATGTTTGCCTGTTTGATAAGTGACAAAGGTATGAAAAAAAGGTTCTACAACGATAGCGTGGGTAAAAAGCCAGGGCAACCACATCAAAATTATTAGTAAAATTCCTTTTTGAAGATGTCGCAGCATGTGTGACGTTCAAAATTCAACAGGGTTCATCCGTATCCTGATTGGGGAGTCCGATTCCTTTGATTTGTTCTTCGATGTCGGCGGATTCGTTCAGGCTGCTCCGTTTGATTTTGCTCCGGTAGTTGTAAACGGTTTGGACGGAACAACGCAGGAAGGAGGCTATCCGTAGCGAATCGGTGATGCCTAAGCGTATGAGGGCGAAGATGCGGAGTTCGGTATTGAGCAGGTCGTTGCGGCGGATGTCGAAGCGGTCATCGGGTTTGAGCAATTCGTTGAGTGAGGCGACGAATCCGGGGTATATTTTCAGGAAGGCTTTGTCGAAGTTGGCGTACAGTTCTTTGATTTCGTTTCCTTTGCCGTTGGAGAGGGAGGTGGTGCGCAGGAGTTCGTCGAAACGTTTGGCGGCGATTTTGTTATTGACCATTTTCCGGTAGTTTTCGAGGTTACTGATGTATTCCGAGCAAAGGTCCAGGAAGTATCCGACATATTCTTCTTTGATCCGGTTGGCTTTGGAAAGTTGTCGGTTGAGGTCACCCAGGCGTTGGTTCATTTCTTCGAGCGAGAGGTTGGTATGTTTGAGTCCTTCACGCGCCTGCCGGAGGGCGGCCATTTGTTTTTGCAGGAAGACGAGCAGGATCAGGAGGGTGACAGACAGGATACTGAGGGCGGAGAGAAAGATCTTCATCATGTGATTTTGCCGGGCGTTCAGTTGCCGGTAGGCATCGGTGATAATGGGGAGGGCTTTGGAAATTTCGAAGAAGCGGAAGCGTGCGTTATAGAAATTGGCATCGTTGAGTGCGTATTGGATGTAATCAAAAGCCCGCTCGATATTGTTGTGTTCATACAGCCAGATGGAGAGGTCCAGCAGGGCTCGGTTTTCTTTTATGGCGTCTTTTACGTCAGAGATAACGGCCCGTATCAGGTGGTGGACGTGCATATCTTCGTTGTTCAACTGTTTGTAGAGGATGGCGAGGCTGTAGCTTTTTTTTGCATGTTCGTGCGTTCCGGGCTCGAGCGTTGCGAGGTAAGTTTCCAGGTGCATGAGAGCTTGGTTGAGATCGCCGTCTGATTGTGCGATGAGAAATTGGTAGAAGAACCTTTCGGGCGAGTTGCCGGGCATGTAATAGAGGATGGAATCGCGGAAACTGCGTATTTTCTGAGGCAAATCGGCCGATACTCCCTTTTTCGCCTGATAGACTTGGATGTTTACGTACAACATTTCCATACATTTATAGTATTCGAGCCACAGTTTCTCGGTAAGCGCCTGTCGTGGAATACGGTCCATTGTTTCTTTCGATTCGATAAACAGTCCGGAGGAGGACAGGACGAATGAATATTGCAGGTTGGCTTGTATTTCCCAGAGGATTTGTTTGTTTTCGATTGCTCTCCGAGTGTTTTCATTAATGTAGACCAGGGCAGAGTCGCTGATGTAGCTTTTGTATTCTTCGATGATATTGTAGCATAGTTCGTATTGTTTTTCGGGAGATATTTCCTGTCTTAATCGCATTTTGAGCCGTTCGATGCGGTGTTCCTTCTGTTCCATATAAAATTTACCTTCGGAGAGCGTCTTGTCTAATTCGGTCAGTAAGGAGTCTGTACTGTTTGCACTTGCCGGACGTAGAGATAAAGTTATCAATGCGAGTATATATAAGAGCTTCATATTTTATGTCTTTAAGCTTGAATCAGGTGTGTCTAAATTAAAGGTTCGTTTATTTTAGACACAAATATAGTGCATAAAACAAGTCCAGCCAAGAGAAACCGGATTATTCTATTATTTCCCGTAAATCCGTTTACTTTAGCCATATACCTTCCGGAGCGCTGCCGAATCCGGGATTGTTTGAAATGCACAATCGACCGGCAAAATCCATTCGTTCTTGTATCAAATAAACGAACGTTTTTTCACATCAACATAAAAAATATGAGGTCTATATCATTTTGTGAGGAAAAAGGGCCTCGCGTTCATGTGATCAAGATCAAGAAAACTACGTTGCCAGCTATTCGGCAAGGTGAGCTTCCCGGAAGGGATTTTGATTATCTTTGCGCCCAAAAATAGAGTAAGCGTCCAATGAAACAGGCAAAAACAGTATTATTTGATTTTGATGGAGTGATAGTAGATACAGAGCCGATCTACGATATTTTCTGGAATGAAGCGAGCGTGCGTTACCATATTGACATAAAAGACTTTGCCGGTGTAATCAAAGGGACTACCCTTCCCGATATTATCGAAAAGTACTTTGCCGGTCGTTCCGGAGAAGAAATACGAAGGTTAATCGAAGAATCTGCCGCATACGAGTCAGACATGCCGCTTCCCGCCATGCCCGGCTCTCTTGAGTTTTTGCATTTGCTGAAAGCAAATGGCGTCAGGATGGGATTAGTTACCAGCTCGGACATGACAAAAATCGAACGAGCCATTACCCTGCATAAATTGGAAGAAATGTTTGATACAATCGTCACAGCTGACCGTATCACCCGCGGCAAACCCGATCCGATGTGTTATTTGCTGGCAGCAGCCGACTTGAGAGTCTCGCCGACTGACTGCATTGCGTTTGAAGATTCCTTTAACGGCATCCAGGCCGCCTCATCGGCAGGGATGAGAGTAATCGGTCTCAGCACAACGAATCCGACAGAGACATTGAAAGATAAGGTGTACCGGGTCATCCCCGATTTCCGTCGTATCACGTTTGAACAATACCTCGAATGGACGAAGTAAGTGTGCTGATGGCGAGAAATTTAATATGTCAATCTTTTTTTATATGAAATAGTTGCGCAGATTATTTTTTTTTCTTTACTTTGCGCCTTGATTGTGAAATAGCATTAAGTTTTATAGCATAAAAATAAAAATAAGATACAGAGATGTCTAAGATTTGTCAGATTACCGGAAAAAAAGCAATGGTAGGCAATAACGTTTCCCACTCAAACAAGCGGACGAAACGTAAGTTTAATGTCAACCTGTTTACAAAGAAGTTCTACTGGGTAGAACAGGATGCCTGGGTCAGCCTGAATATTTCGGCTGCGGGTTTGCGAACAATCAATAAAATAGGTTTAGATGCCGCTATCAAAAGAGCAGCAGATAAAGGTTTTTTAAACGCTTAATTATTGGAGGGAATAAAAACAATGGCAAAAAAAGCAAAAGGCAATAGGATTCAGGTTATTTTAGAGTGTACGGAGCATAAAGAAAGCGGTCAGCCCGGTACCTCAAGATATATTACCACCAAGAACAGGAAAAACACGACGCAGCGCATGGAATTGAAGAAATACAATCCCATACTGAAACGGATGACAGTTCATAAAGAAATAAAGTAATAGGAGATTAAATAATGGCAAAAAAAGCAGTTGCATCATTTAAGAAAGGCGAAGGTCGCACATATTCCAAAGTAATAAAGATGGTAAAATCATCTAAGACAGGAGCATACGTCTTTCAGGAAGAAATGGTTCCTAACGATAGCGTAAAAGATTTCTTTGCAAAATAAAGAAAACGCACGGTATACAATAGATAAAAAACGTCCTCTCCCTTGTTGCGGAGAGGACGTTTTTTTTGCCTGACAAACAAAGGATAGCATTTTTCTTTAAAGATGGGAGGAAAAATGAAGAAGCAGCATACGGGATTTGTTGTATGCTTTTATGCTGTTTTGTTCATAGATAATAGAAAATAACGATAAAATAATTTCTGCAACGCAAAATAAGTCATATATTTGCCGTGACTAAAGCTCTCAACAAGAGTAAATATGTCTGTTAAAGTATGAGTATATAGATGTATAAAATAATGAGTTAATGGACTTTAAATCATTTTTTTGGAAATCTTACAGGTTTTGCACCTTATGATTATCAAATCAAAGTTAAGGAGTCTCTATTGGGAGGAAAGAATGTTATTTTATCGGTTCCAACGGGAGCAGGTAAGACGTGGGCTTCCATTATACCATTTTTGCGAAACAGAAACCAGAAATGGATAAAAATGGCTAAATCTTTTTTTGAGGTGCTATTGATTTTTTTTGTAGCTTTGTCTGCTGTTAAAACGGACACATTATGGGACGCAAGAGATTGGAACGGCCGAGTACGGACAGTTTGTTTTCGACGGTAAGCAGCATGCTTGTACCGGCACATGTATTGGAACATTTAAAAGTGTTGCGGGATAGGAAAAGCTATGACCGTGTTCTTTCGGAAGGCCTGCAACAGATAGAACGCTATCAGGACAGGAAAGCTCCCGGAGCGCCGCTCTATCTGCTCATCTTCGACCGCCGCAGCAAACGGAAGAAAGCCACCTGGGATGAACGTATCACCTGGGATGAAAATGCTGAAGGAGTTACGGTGGCAGGATTGTAGAGTTGAAGATTCCTTCAAAAGAATGAGGCGGAAGGATATATGTGGATGTAATTTTCTCAGTCCGGATAAAACAAAGGCTGTCTCAAAAGTTCTAAGTGGTGCAAAATAAACAGGAGATAACGGTTTCTCCGCTCGGCGCAGGCTCTGCCCAATGTCATCAAGTTAAGGGGGAAAAGCCCGGATTACTTCATCCTTCGGATTCGCAATGACGGCGGCGTGCACTTCGTCATTGTGAATTCGCAGGGTGAATCGATCCGGACTGTGCCATTGGTAGCGAAGCGAAGCAATCCGGATTGCCGATTGTCAAAGGATTGCTTCGGTATAAAACCTTTTCTATGACTGAAAATCAGCCTTTTACATTTGTGTCAGTGCACCATATTATAAAAAGCGCATAAAGATACAATCTTCTATTTCCGTCAAAAGGAACCCATCCGGCGAAATTTGTGTAATACCGTTACCTTTCATTCGTAAATAATTAGTATGAGAAAGCGCTTAAAGTCAGCATCTTGTTGATATTCAAGTTTATTAGACACAACAAAAAAAGAACGGACATCGGTATGACATTCGCAACTGTTGGACAGGCATTTCCATGTTTTAAAACAACCAAG
>JAISWO010000030.1 GCA_031271045.1 Tannerellaceae bacterium | reverse complement strand
CCCCGGTCGGGGTAACCTCCAAGGAGTAGTGGTTGAGACTTACCCCGGTCGGGGTAACCTCCAAGGAGTAGTGGTTGAGACTTACCCCGGTCGGGGTAACCTCCAAGGAGTAGTAGTTGAGACTTACCCCGTTCGGGGTAAGCCTCACAGAGGCGTTCTAAGACTTACCCCGACCTGAGTAAGAGCCAATTAACGAATTTGCGGCTTACCCAGTCCTGAGTAAGCCGCAAATAAGGTTCGATGTGGATAGAAATGGAAAATTTACTTGTTCTTCTGGTATTCCGGAGGTATGGCCAACGGATTACCGTCGCGTTGCGCGTAGTAATGCGGTAGCAAAAGTTCGAGACCGGCATCCTGGAAGGCGTCGTGGATGCGTTGATTCAGATCGGAATAGGTTTTCGACAGATGGTCGGCGTTCTTTATATAGGCATTGATCTGGTAGATGGAGTACGACTCTGCCAGATTCGTTTCCAGAACAAAGGGCTTGGGAGTGGCTTGTACGCCGGGAGTTTCAAGGGCGGCTTTGATCAGAAGCTGATGTACTTGCTGCCACGGGACCTCGTAGCCGGCGCCTACGTCGGTGTGGATGATCAGTCCGTACTCCCTGGCCGAGGCGCTGAAATTTGTCGTATGAGAGGACATGATGAAGGCGTTGGGGATGGTGACGATCTCGTTCTTGGGCGTGCGCAGGCGGGTGACGAAAGGGGTTTTCTCGATGACATGCCCCTCGGTGTCGTTCAGTTTGATGCGGTCGCCTATCCTGAAGGGGCGCATATAGGTGATGATGAACCCGGCAATGATATTCCCGATCACCGTCGTTGATCCGAGCGAAACGATCAATCCGACGAAGACGGAGATTCCTTTGAAGATGTCCGACTGCGAACCGGGCAGGTATTGGTAGATCATCGCGATCATAAACGCATACAGGAGGAAGCGTATGATGTTGAACGTAGGCTTTGCCCAGTCGGGGTAGAAGCCGTTGATCTTCAGTTTCTCATTCTCTATCTCCTGGGAGATGTAGCGGATGCCCTTGATGGTGTAGCGAACGCAGAGATAAATGATGGCGATGATAAAGAGGTTGGGTATATAACTTACGATCGACCGGAAGATCATGATGACCGGCTCCGAAACGTAGGAGAACAGCGTGATGGCGATGGATTTGGTTTGCGGAAAGATGGAGAATAGCATCGGGACGCTGAAGGTGAGTTGAACCAGGATAATGATCCATTTCAGGATCTTGGACAGGAAGATGAGGACGATACTCTGCTGCCGGGTGTTCAGAAACTCGTAATCGCGGACGACGATAGGCTTCAGTTTCGTTTGTTTCAGACGTATAATTTTGCGCCGTAACTTGCGGAAGGCGTAATTGGTCAGCCATATCAATGCCACTTGTACGGCGAGGACTAAGATAAATAATCCCGCTTGTTTGAACGTCTGCACGACGCCGTAGGCCTTCCTCAACGTTTCGATTTTCGTCGAGATGGGAGTGAAATACTGCCGGGCTAATTCCTGGCGGGAGAGACCGGTTGCTTCCGCGTCCCGGTCGGTAATGCTGAACAGGACATCTTCGCCATACATGATGTCGGTCAGGTAAAGACCTTCTTCTATATGGATGGTGTCGCCTCCGAAAGTCAGCTTTTTCCCTGCCTGGAGGATAGATTGCCGGAGGTTTTCCGCCCGGCGTTCAGCCGTCAGTCCTCCTTGTCCGGAGTAGATATAGAGCAGCGTATCGTCTTCTATGACGACAGGGACGCCGGAGATCTCTGCCGTATGCAGCGAATCGGCCTGAGCGCGGGCCAGCGACGGGATGGCGCAAACGGCCAACGCCGATACTATAAAACAGCGTAAAATTTGCTTTCTCATCTGAAGTATTTATTATTGTTATATTGTCAGTTTAGTAATTCTTTGATGTCTGCCCAGGAGAATTGCGACAGCGGGTTGTTGTTGCCTATGAAGGTCTCGTACAGCGCAGTCTTGGATTCCTGTAGCCGCAGTATTTTTTCTTCGACCGTCTCTGTCGAGATGAAGCGATAGGCGATGACATTCTTTTTTTGCCCGATGCGGTGCGCCCGGCTTAGGGCTTGCATTTCTGTTGCCGGATTCCACCAGGGGTCGAGGATGAAGACATAGTCGGCGGCGGTGAGATTGAGCCCCGTTGATCCGGCTTTGAGCGAGATGAAGAAGGCGCCGACGTCGTTGTTCTCAGTAAACCGCCGGATTTCTTCTTCCCGGCGGAGGGTTTCGCCCGTCAGCAGGGCGTATTGCCAGCCCTCTTCGTCGAAGCGGGCGGCCAGCAGCTTGAGGTATTTGACGTAGGAGGAAAAGATGAGCGCCTTGTGGCGGCGTGCTTTCAGATTCTCGAACGAGAGTATAACCTGATCGAATTTGCCGGAATCTTCCGCATAAGCTGCGTCGACTAATTTCGGATGATTGGCCAATTGGCGCAGTTTGTTCAGTCCTTCCAGGGCGATGAAATTGTTGTGCGGCAGTTCGGGGTTTTCCATTGCTTCCAGCAGCATATTGCGGATACGGTTTTTCTCTGTATCGTATTGCTTTTGCTGGGCTTCCGTCATGTCGCAGAAGATAGTTTCCTGAATCAGCGGGGGCAGTTCGGGGGCCACTTCTTCTTTGGTGCGCCTGAGCAGGAAGGGGCTGATGAGGCGTTTGAGCAATTCTTCCTGTCCCTGATCTTTTTCGCGGGCAATGGGTTGGGCAAAATTCCTTTTGAAGGAAGGCAAGTCGCCCAGCAGTCCTTCGTTGAGGAAGTTGAACTGCGCCCAGAGGTCTTCGAGCGAATTTTCGAGCGGCGTCCCTGTCAGTGCCAGGCGGTGGGGCGAATCGAGTTGTTCGACGGCCCGGTATACTTGCGAAGCGGGATTCTTGATGTACTGGCTTTCGTCTAAGATGATCATCCGGAAGGTATATTCGCGGAGGTATTCGATGTCGTTGCGCAGCAGGCCGTAGGAGGTAATGATGACCTGATAGGGGGAAAAGGTCTGCTCAATCTCATCGGCCTTGCCGCTTCGCAGCCGTTTGTCTTTGGCATAGATGAGCGTCCGGAGGCGGGGAGCGAAGCGGGCCAGTTCATTCTGCCAGTTATGCAACAGGGAGGTGGGGGCGACGACTAAGGCGGCCTGCGATGTGTCGCCGGCATAGATATGTTGCAACAAGGTGATAGCTTGTAAGGTTTTCCCCAAGCCCATATCGTCGGCTAAGCATCCGCCGAAGCCGTTTTTGTAGAGATGCTCCAGCCAATAGAATCCTTCCATCTGATACGTCCGTAGCGTTGTTTCTTTCAAAGGAGGCAGCGGAGGACGCTCGACCGGTATTTCGAGGATATGGGAGACGGCCTCCAGCTTTTCGTCCGGCAGGTCTTTGCCTATGCTGTGTTCCAGCAAAGAGGCGTGGGCCTTTCGTACCAGGAGGGAGCCTTCCTTTTCGCGGGCGTAGTAAAGGATGTCGTAATATTTTTCAAACCATTCACCGGGCAGGATAAAGACCGTCCCGTCGGGCAGGATATATTCGTTGTTCTTCTCCAGGATATGATTGCGGAAGCAGTGGAAGGGTAGGGTATAGGCTCCGATGCGGACTTCGATATGGAGTTCGAACCAGTCCGGTTTTGCCTCCAGGCCGGTCTGCACCGAAACGGACCGGATGAAAAAGGCGCGTTCCAGTTTGTTTTCAATCGTAAATGCGCTCAGCGAGTCGTTTGTCTGCCGGTTGAGCCATTCGATCAGTTGGTATTCCCCGTCTGTCTCTGCTGCGTGGAAGTGATTGCTGCCGTTGTAGCAGAGTCCTTCGGCTTCGAGATGGCGTATCAGGCGGCCTTCCCAGTCGGTATCCCGCTTGTAAAGGCGGATAGACGGGCAGCCGTCGGATTCTTCGATCTCCACGGTCTTCTTCTTCGGGTTGTCGGGATAAATCCGGGGAGCGTCGCCGTACTGGAAACTGAGGATACATACCGCTTTCCGGTGGAAATCTCTTTCCAGCGTAAGGAAGGCCTTTTTCTCGGGTTGGATTTCCCGCACCGGTATGCCTTCTATCTTCACCTGGTAGGATAGCATGGTTTTGCATACGAAATTCTTCAGGTACGTCTCTTCCGACTGCGCCGGGACGGCGATATGGCTTTTGTCGAAGAAGGGCGTCAGCTTTTTGGCTTCGATCTGTTCGACGTAGCGTATTTCTTTTCCCGTCAGGATGAGGCAGGGTTTTTCCGAGAGGATGACACCCGGTTTTTGTCGCAACGAGATCTCTTTCCCTTCGCAGATGAGGGAAATGAAATACCGCAGGCCGTTTTCGTCTTTTACAAAGTTGAACAGACATTCCGCCGGCGAGGGAACAACCTCAAGGCGCAGCTTCTCGTACAATACCTTGAAGGAAATGTCCGGCCTCAGGAAAATGGGTATGCCTCCCTTTTGCGCCGCTTCGACGATCCGCCGGTTGGTCAGTTCGATCCGAGGGCGTATGAAACGGTCGATGATCTCCGGTTTGACGTTTTGCAGGAAGGCGCGCGTGGTTTTTTCCTTCGAAAAGTCTTTCATCAGCGCCTGGTCGGTTATCGTACCGGCCAGGGTGACGATTTCCTGCTTCACGCGGGGAACGCCCATCAGGAGCAAGCCTTCGCCCTCGACCTGTTGGGCGGAATACACATGAAACAGCCACCCGAACATCCGGTGTTCGGAAAGCGTCACGATCAGTTCCTCGTTATCGTCCATTTCTGTTTGCTTCGTTTTTGGAGCTACAAAGATGAGAAAATTGTTCTTACGCCGCGGGAAGGAAGTGAATTGTTCGCGATTTTTTTGATTCTATGGTCTTGGTTTTTTTCGCTAATATTTGGTAGATACAAAAAGAACACACAAATTTGTGGCGAAAAACACCTTTATGTCTCAGCGACAACCAACATATAAATCAAAAGGGAACAACCCGGAAAATATGGCCCGAACAGATATATATATATATATACCATTATATATAACAAGCCCTGTTTGCGGAAAAATATCATCGCCGTAACCTGTCTTTTGCAGGCGCGGCTTTTTTTGTGTCTATCCCGGAAACTATCTTTTATTCATATATCAAAGATGAGAATCTTATTATGACAAAAATGAACGAACAACTTCGCGCGCTCTATGCTTCCCGCTGGGAAAACACGAGCCGCAGCTTGCAGGAAATTGTGAACAATAACGACAAACCACATCCCACCAACCCCCTGCTGCTGTATGTCGATAAGGAGGAAGAATGGCTGCACGCCGGCCTCCGCGTCATGATCTTCGGACAGGAATCCAACGACTGGGAAGCCTATCCCGGTAAATCCATCGACCACCTGCTGGGAGTCTACGACGACTTCTTCAACAAAGGCGCCTGCTGGGGCTACGGCGGACAGTTCTGGAACGCCGTCGCCCGCTTTCAACACCTTCTCGACGCCGCGCATCCCACGACGCAGATCCGCTACATGTGGAACAATATCGTGAAAATAGGAAAAATCGGCAAAGCCGGATTCCCGCCGGGCTACATCTATAACGAGGAGTACGTCCATTTTCACGTCATACCCGAGGAAGTGGCTATCCTCAAACCTCATGTCGCCCTCTTTCTGACAGGCCCCAACTATGATGGCGCCATTGACGATAATTTCGGCCGGGTAAACTATACCGCCATCCCGCCCTATACCGGAAGGCAACTGGCCCGCCTCTCCATTCCGGGCATAAACGCCGCCTTCCGCACCTACCATTCCCCCTCTTTATGGCGAAACGACATCCAGAGCTGTTTCGAAGCCATCATCAAGGAAATAGCGCTTTGATACATAAAGTCAGGACGCACGCCGGCTTTCCCGAGTCCCTTGCCTGCAAAAACGTATATGTTCCTGATTTTTTTTCATGATTCTTTTGTTGATACAAAAATTAGTGAATAAATTTGTAGGCGAAAAGTTCATTTTTATGTCCCTGAAACAACCTACATATAAATCAAGAGGAAGTAAATCGAAAAATTTACACCTGAACGCGCATATATATATATATACCATAGTATATAGCGCGCTCTTTTTTGTGGAAAAATATCGTCGCCGTAGCCTGTCTTTTGCAGGCACGGCTTTTTTTGTGTCTCTATCAACCGCTCCATCTTTGAATAAGGTAATCACTATATACAATTAAAACAAATGACAATGAAAACGAAAAATGCAATGAAGTTCTTTGCCGCTGCAACGATAGTCGTAGCCGGCCTTACGGCCTGTGCCGGCAATGAGAATCCGGTAGATCCGGAATCTTTCGCATCCACAACACCCTCCGGAGATCAGGCAGAGGAAACAACCTATGCCACGTTTACTTTCAACTTCAACGACGACGACGACAGCGCTACGCGCGCCCTCATGCTATCCGACGAATACGAACCGGATCCTCCCGTCATCAATGACATCCGCCTCCTCTTCTTTCGGGGCAGCGACAATGCGCCGATGCTGGATACGATGTTTACTTTTGGAAGTGATCCGGCTTCACCGGTTACGGTTCCGATGTACTCCGGCACTAAACGGATATTTGTCATTGCCAATAGCGCAGGGAAAACCCATATTACGAATCTGCTGCCGGAGGGCCTTTCCTATAGCAATGTTCAGAGTCTTTACGACATTGGAAGCGGGACTCCTCCTACGGCTCTTGACTTCAGTGAACTGGTAAAGACAAGCAGCAGTAGCAGATCCATGGTGTACAGCAGCAGTACGAAAGAATCTAATATTGATGCTCGTCCGGGTATTGGTGCGGCAGAATCGCAACATCCTTCAAGTGACAACTATTATGCGATTACGCTCCGGCGACTGGTGGCGAAAGTAACGGTAGGCCTCGAATCTGCCTCGGTTCAGAATCTGGCTGATGGTAGCGGAAAGGTTCAGAATCTGAAATACTCCATACGGAATGTAAACCGTTCGCTCTATTTGTTCCAAA
>JAISWO010000022.1 GCA_031271045.1 Tannerellaceae bacterium | reverse complement strand
TGCCCGGCGCACAAAAAAAGAGGTCAGCAGAACGAACTGCTAACCTCTTGCTCTCCATGTCGGGGTGACTAGATTCGAACTAGCGACCACACGCCCCCCAGACGCGTACTCTAAACCTGGCTGAGCTACACCCCGATTTTTTTTGCGCTGCAAAGATATGTGTTTAGATTTATATTCCAAATGATTCACGGTAAAAATCCAGGGATTCGAATATAAGATCTTTGTTTGCCGACTGATTGATGCGTATTTCCCCAATGCCGGACAGCAACGTGAAGTTGATGACGCCGTTCGCATTCTTCTTGTCGTGGGTCATCCGTTCATAGAGGCTGTCGTATGCCTTGCAATCGAAGAAAAAAGGAGGATAATATTCCTTTATATAATGTGTCACCCGGGTCAGTATATCCGCAGGAAAGCCGCAGAGCTTATATGAAAGGTATAATTCGCAGACGATGCCAACCGCTACGGCATGACCATGCAGGATGGGATAATCGTTTTTGAAAGAGAGGCTTTCTGTTGAGTGTCCTATGGTATGTCCTAAGTTTAAGGCCTTGCGGATACCCTTCTCTTGGGGGTCTTCTGCTACGATGCGTTCTTTCACGGCTACGGATTGGGCAACCATTTGATTCAGGCGAGCGTAGTCTACCGGCTTGTCCCAGTCGAACGAGAGTACCGGTGCATACGTTTCTGCCGAACTGATCAGCGCATGTTTGATCATCTCGGCGTATCCGGAGAGGAGGTTGTTGTGGTCGAGCGTATGGAGGAAGGTGCAGTCGATAAATACGCCGGCGGGAGGGTAGAACGAGCCTATCTCGTTCTTGAGTCCGTTGAAGTTGATGCCTGTTTTCCCGCCCACGGCAGCGTCGACGGAGGCCATTAGGGTGGTCGGGATATTCAGCGTTTGCAGTCCGCGTTTGAATGTGGCGCCTGCAAAGCCTCCTATGTCGGTTATCATCCCCCCTCCGAGGTTAATCAGCAGAGAATTACGCGAAGCGCCCTCGCTGGAAAGGATCTGCCAGATGGCCGAAAGTTGCTCCAGGTTTTTGTGTCTATCGCCCGGCGGGATATGGATCAGGCGCGCGACCTGTAACTGGGGTATGTCCTGTATGAGCGGATAGCACTTTTCTTTGGTATTTGTATCCGTAAGGATAAACAGCTTGTCGTACTTCGTGGTAACCAGGAAATGTGCCAGGTCTGTTTTCAAATCATCCGTTATGATTACTTTTTGTGCATCCATCTCATTCATTTCAATCCTAAAGATTCGGCCACTGCTTCGGTTGCAGCCGGAAGGCCGTCGATGTGTTTCCCTCCGGCGGTGGCAAAATGAGGTTGCCCCCCTCCTCCGCCTTGTATATGGCGGGCAGCGTTTTTGACTAACTGGGCGGCATTGTATCCCTCGGCCACCAAGGCGTCGCTAAGCATCACAATCAACGTGCATTTGGATTCTTCTACCAGCCCGGCTATAAAAGCGAAGCGTTCTTTGAATTCGCTCTTGATCTGGAAAGCTATATCTTTCATGA
The DNA here is from genome assembly GCA_031271045.1 of Tannerellaceae bacterium. GTDB lineage: Bacteria > Bacteroidota > Bacteroidia > Bacteroidales > Tannerellaceae > DFXE01. The sequence goes on along the minus strand of JAISWO010000022.1, from coordinate 74,316 downwards.
AGTCTGCATGTCCTTTGCCGGTATATTGGACCACTTTGATTCCATTCCGCTCGACGGCTCGCGCCAGGATTTCCTTTTTCAGTTGTACGGCCCGCTCTTTGGTGTAGGCATCCAACTGCTTTTTCATATCCGCATTTTCGTCGATGGATTTCCGGATAGTCTGTATCAGGTTGGGGACATTATTAACCAGCGAGCGTAGTTCGCGGACGACATCCTGCTGAACGAAGAAATAGTCTTCTGCCGCCTCTGCCGTAATGGCTTCAATGCGGCGTACGCCTGCGGCAATGGAGCTTTCGGCTATGATACGAAGCGTACCGATCATCCCGGTGGAAGGGATATGCGTGCCTCCGCATAATTCAATGGAGTCGCCGTATTTCACGACCCTCACTTCTTCTCCGTATTTCTCGCCGAACAGGGCCATGGCTCCCATTTCCTTTGCTTTGGCTATCGGCAGGGCGCGATGTTCTTCCAGCTTGAAATCGGCGCGTATCTTTTTGCCGACCCACTGTTCTATTTTGCGCAGTTCTTGGTCGGTCACTTTCTGGAAGTGAGAGAAGTCAAAGCGGAGGGATTCCGGCGACACATACGAACCACGTTGTTCCACATGTGCGCCCAGTATTTCGCGGAGCGCTTCATGCAGCAGGTGGGTGCCGGAGTGGTTACATTCGCACTGTATGCGCTTTTTCGCGTCTATCCGTGCGATGAACGTGGCCGTCAGACCGGCAGGCAGTTTGTCTGTCAGGTGGACGGAGAGGTTGTTCTCGCTTTTGGTATCTATGACGGTGATCGTTTCCTGCTCCGAGATCAGCCATCCTGTATCGCCTACCTGCCCGCCTTTTTCGGCATAGAAGGGGGTTTGGTCGAGTACGATCTGATACAGCTCTTTGTTTTTTTGCTTTACTTTCCGGTAGCGAAGTATTTCTGATTCCGTCTCGAAAAAGTCGTATCCGGTAAATCTGCTTTCTCCTTCTTTCAGTATCACCCAGTCGCCTGTTTCGATAGCGGCAGCGTTGCGTGCCCGTTCTTTCTGTTTGAGCATTTCTGCGTTAAACTCATCGATACCGGCTTTCATGCTATGTTCGCGGAGGATGAGTTCGGTCAGGTCTAAGGGGAAGCCAAAGGTGTCATACAGCGTAAAGGCATCTACCCCGCTTATGATTTGCTTGCCGGCGGCTTTCGCCTCTTCAATCTTTTTATCAAGCAGGCGGATGCCTGTTTCCAAGGTGCGGAGGAAGGATTCTTCTTCCTCTTTCATTACCTTTTCTATCAATGTTTTTTGTTCGATCAATTCGGGATAAGCATCGCCCATCGTATCTATCAGTACGGGAAGGAGGCGATACATAAAAGCTTCGCGACGGTCGAGGAAGGTGTATCCATAGCGAACAGCCCGGCGCAGGATGCGGCGGATGACGTACCCGGCCTTGGCATTCGAGGGAAGTTGCCCGTCAGTGATTGAGAAAGCAATCGTACGGATATGGTCGGCTATGACGCGCATCGCCACATCCTTTTGTTTGTTTTCCCCATACGCGAAGCCGGTCAGCGCGGCGATGCGCTGGATGATGGGCTGGAATACATCGGTATCATAGTTCGACGTTTTCCCCTGGATAGCCATGCACAGGCGTTCGAATCCCATGCCGGTATCTATTACCTTGGCCGGAAGGGGGTCGAGCGAGCCGTCGGCTTTCCGATTGTACTGCATAAATACTAAGTTCCATATTTCAATCACCTGGGGATGGTCTTTATTCACCATTTCGGCTCCGCTGATGCGCAGGCAGTCTCCTTCCGGGCGGAGGTCGATATGTATTTCGGAACAGGGGCCGCAGGGACCAGTATCTCCCATTTCCCAGAAGTTATCTTTTTTATTCCCGTTCAGGATATGGCTTTCCGGAAGGTGTTTCCCCCAATAACCGGCAGCCTCCGTATCGCGTTCGAGCCCTTCGGCTTCGCTTCCTTCAAACACCGTAGCATACAGACGTCCGGGATTCAACTGCAGGACGCCGGTCAGGTATTCCCACGCCCAGTCGATAGCTTCACATTTGAAATAATCGCCAAACGACCAGTTGCCAAGCATCTCGAACATGGTGTGATGATAGGTGTCATGCCCCACTTCCTCCAGGTCGTTGTGCTTACCGCTCACCCGCAAACATTTCTGCGAGTCGACCACGCGTGGATACCTGACGGGGACGTTGCCTAATATAATGTCTTTAAACTGATTCATTCCCGCATTGGTGAACATCAAGGTGGGATCCCCTTTGATCACCATCGGGGCGGAAGGTACAACCTGGTGCTGTCTGGAGGCAAAAAAGGCCTTAAACGACTCGCGGGTTTCTTTAGCTGTCAACATGTTTAATTGTATAGTACTCGTTAATAATCTGAAAAACAGTTTGCAAAAATACAATTAATTATTATTTTTGCGACGGTTTGACTAACAAAACATTCTAATGGGACTACTTAAATCACGGAAATCATATTATTTATACGACCCGAACACACTCAGTTACGAACGTGTTTACCTATCTTTCAGAGACAGAGTCTTTGCTGCTGTACGCCATCTGAGCACGGGCCTTATACTTGCCGTCATCATTTATTTTGCATTCACGCGTTTCTTCGACTCCCCCCTGGAAGCGCAATTACGAAAGGAAAACCGTTTACTCCAGACACAGTATGAAGTGCTTTCCTTGCAACTGAACGAATCGTTTGCCATATTAAATGACCTTCAACAACGTGACGAAAATCTATATCGCGCTATTTTCCAGGTAGAATCCATACCCGAAGCCATTCGCAAAGCAGGAATTGGAGGCGCTAACCGGTATGAACACCTGATGACGCTCTCCAATCCCGACCTGGTCGTAGCCACTACGCAGAAAATGGATATGCTGAAACGGCAACTCTACGTACAATCCAATTCGCTGGAAGAATTAGTAAACATCGGGAAAACCCAGGAAGAACGCCTGAAATGTATCCCCGCCATCCAGCCCATAGCCAACAAAGACCTCAAACGCATGGCCTCCGGATATGGCATGCGCATACACCCCATCTATCGCATCCCTAAATTCCATGCCGGCATGGACTTCTCCGCCCCGACGGGTACGGATATCTATTCGACAGGGAACGGCGTGGTTGTTTTCTCCGGATGGAAGCAAAACTATGGGAACTGTATCACCATCGATCATGGATTCGGATACCGGACCCTGTACGGACACTTGAGTAAATCAAACGTGCGGGTAGGACAGAAAGTCGCCCGTGGAGAAATCATCGGCCTTGTAGGAGATACCGGACTTTCAACAGGCCCTCACCTGCATTATGAAGTCATTGTCAGAGGAAAACATGATGACCCCTCCAAGTATTATTTCATGGATCTATCTCCCGAAGAATACGAACAAATGATTCAGCTTGCCAAAAATCATGGGCAGGTGATGGATTAATTCGCGCAATCGCCGGTCTGCATCATGACATTAAAGAAAGACAAAGACCCCAAGCTCTACTTCTCCATCGGCGAAGTAGCTAAAATGTTTAACCTGAGAGAATCCACCCTCCGTTTCTGGGAAAAAGAATTTGATACCATACGCCCCAGGACAAACGCCAAAGGGGTTCGCTTCTATAAAAAAGAAGACGTCGATGCCATACGCTTGATTCACTATTTAGTAAAAGAACAAGGACTTACTTTGTCCGGCGCGCGGCAAAAACTGAAAATCAATAAAGACGCTACCACCCGGCAAGAACAAATCGTAAACAAGCTGAAGCTAATCAAAGAAGAACTCCTTTCCTTGAAAGACGCTTTCGATGCCCTTGACACTACGGAACAATCCAACCCAACGATTCACCACCAATCATAGTCTTTTCAAACGCTGAGAAATGTTTTTGAATCAAGGCCGGCTTTTCGCAATATAGTCCTGCATTCACATTTTTATCTATCCGAATGATAATCCGTTTTTATCCCGTATATTTGCATTCAAATCAAGCATAATCATAATAAAATAATGGAAATCTCAGGAAAAATTATTGTCGTATTGCCCGAACAGGGAGGAACCAGCAAAAGCGGTAACGAGTGGAAAAAACAGGAATACGTTCTGGAAACACAGGAACAATACCCTAAAAAAGTATGCTTCCAACTTTTCGGAGCCGACAAAATTGCCCAGGCAGCTATCCAAACAGGCGAAGAGTTGACAGTACATTTCGACATCGACAGTCGCGAATACCAAGGACGTTGGTTTACCAACATCAATGCATGGAAAATAGAACGCAGCTCTGCCGCAACGCCGGTAACGGACACGCCAGAACGATATGCCCCGGCTGTGTCCGCTCCCGATTTCCCGCCGCCCAACGAAAAAGACGATATGCCTTTTTAGCAGCAGAGTTTACTTCAGTTAATGGAAAAGCGATAGCCGAATTTGAACTGAGCGACAAAGTCTCTGTAAGAACCGGCCGTATTGTCGGCATAGCTCTTTTTCACTTTGTTGGTCAGTCCGAAATTCAGATTAATCGAAACGGCAAGCCCGTTGTCAAACAAATATTCGCTACCTATCACAAAAGAAGTTCCCAAAGGTTGGGTCATATCGTCAGTGAGAAGAGTGTTGAACTTCCCGGCTGTATAACCCACCTTGTTGACGAGTACCTTCAAATCTAATTGCGGCCCCGCAAAGACACTTAAACCCTTAGATCCTCCCCCTTCTACGGTTTCCAATTCCTTCACATAGTATTTGAAAAGGACGGGCATGTTCAGGTAATTATGCTCCGGACTGACATCGGCAAACTTAAAACGCGAGCCTTGCATGGAATAATTCATGCCGACTTCGATGCCTATGCGGGAGCTATGCAGATACTCTCCCGATAGTCCGAAATTCAACCCGGATTTTAAACTGCCACCTGTCTGTGTGATGGTGGATAAATTCAACCCCGCACGCGGGGTTAGAAAGATTGACTGGGCGCTTATGGGCAATACCCACATACACGATAAAAATAGTGTACAAATCAAGTTTTTCATTCGTAAAAATATTTGCGTTTATAACATAATATAATTTTCAATCCATTTACGTGCATTTACAAAGGCTTCTATCCAGGGCGTTACCTCGTCATGCCGGCGTTCGCCAGGGTAGAACCCGCATTGCCAGGGGAACAGCGCCCGTTCGGGATGGGGCATCATTGCCAGATGTCGCCCGTCAGCAGAGCAGATGCCGGCTATGGCTCCGGGCGATCCGTTCGGGTTGGCAGGATAGCCGTCATAGGCATATCGTGCGATGATGTGGTATGCTTTTTCTTCATAAGGGAGCGAGAAGCGTCCTTCTCCGTGGGCTACCCATACGCCTATTTGGGTTCCGCTCAGCGATGCCAGCATCACGGAATTGTTTTCAGGTATGTCGAGCGTAACAAATCCGGACTCAAATTTATGGGATTCGTTATGAAGCATTTTGTGCTTTTGTTCATATCCGGGATAGAGCAGGTCTAATTCTGCCATCAGTTGGCAACCGTTACAGATGCCTAAGCTTAGGGTATCCTTACGGGCATAGAAGTTATCAATTGTTTTCCGCGCTTTTTCATTGTACAGGATACCGGCAGCCCAGCCTTTGGCCGACCCCAGCACGTCGGAGTTGGAGAAGCCTCCGCAGAACACAATGAAATGTACGTCTTCCAGCGTTTCGCGTCCGTTGGCCAGGTCGGTCAGGTGGACATCTTTCACGTCAAAGCCTGCCAGGTAGAGACTATAGGCCATCTCGCGCTCGCCGTTGGTGCCTTTGTCGCGGAGGATAGCAGCCCGGATACCGCTCGGTTGGCGGCGCTCGGCAGATAGGCCGTAAGCAGAAAGGTGGCCTGTAAATCCTTTGGCAAAGGTATAGGTTAGTGGTTGCTTCTTGTAATTTTCGAACCGCTTGCCGGCGCAGGCACTGCCGCTCTGGCGGATGTCCAGTTTGTAGGACGACGCGTACCATACGTCGCGCAGAGGGTCTATCTCGAAATGGTATTGTGCACCGTCTTTGGATACCAGCAGATGGCGTTCGTCTACCGGCTGCGCGATGAGTGCGAAGCCTACGCCTGCTTCCTGCATTATGTGTTCGAATGTTTTCTTTTCTTTTACCTGGAGAAGGATGCCGGGGTTCTCGGCAAACAGGATCCGGACGACGTCTTCTTCGGCAATGGCGTCTAAGGTCACTTCCAAGCCGCCGGCGGTGTTGGCAAAGCACATCTCCAGCAAAGCCGTTATCATTCCGCCGGCGGATATGTCATGGCCGGCAAGAACGATGTTTTTCTCGATCGCGTCCTGTACGGCATCGAAGGCGTCGGCAAAATATTCTGCATCCTGCACTGTCGGGACTTCTTCGCCCAACTTATTCATCGTCTGTGCCAGGGCAGAGCCGCCCAGCTTCAGGCGGTCGAAGGAGAAATCAATATAATATAAGTAGGATGCTCTCTCATTGCGCAGGACGGGCGAGACGATCCGGCGGATGTCCCGGACTTCCGCTCCGGCGGAGATAATGACCGTGCCGGGTGAGAGGATCTTTTCATTTTCATATTTCTGCGTCATTGACAGGGAGTCTTTGCCGGTCGGGATATTGATTCCCAAAGCGCAGGCGAAGTCGGAGGCGGCCTCGACGGCTGTATATAGACGGGCGTCTTCGCCTTCATTGCGGCAAGGCCACATCCAGTTGGCACTTAGCGAGACGCCGGACAGCCTATCGGTAAGCGGGGCAAAGACGATGTTGGTCAGCGCTTCGGCAATGGCCAGGACACTTCCGGCTGCCGGATCGACGATGGCGGCTTGCGGAGCGTGGCCGATGGAGGTTGCCATGCCGGCTTTTCCTCGATAGTCCAGCGCCACGGCGCCCAGGTCGCTCAGCGGGAGTTGCAGTTCGCCCTGGCATTGCTGGCGGGCTACCAGGCCGGTTACGGAACGGTCTACTTTGTTGGTCAGCCAATCTTTGCAGGCTACGGCCTCTAATTGCAAGACATCTTCGATGTATCGGTGCAGGTCTGATGCTTTGCTGACGATGGGGCGGAAGGTTTCTTTTACGGTGATGTCTTCCATGACTGTGCGGGGAGCTTTGCCGAACATATCTTCCAGCCGGAGGTCGACCGGTCGGTTGCCGCCGGCTTGCTCGAAGACTAATCTCTGATCGCCTGTTGTTGTGCCGACGACATAGATAGGTGCCCGTTCACGTTCTGCAATGCGCCGGATCCGTGCGACATCTTTTTCTGCCATTAGCAAGCCCATGCGTTCCTGGCTTTCATTGCCGATGATTTCCTTTGCCGAGAGGGTGGGGTCGCCGATGGGTAGTTTCGTCATGTCGATATGTCCGCCGGTTGCTTCTACTAATTCCGACAGGCAGTTCAGATGTCCGCCGGCGCCATGATCGTGGATAGACAGGATGGGGTTGTCGTCTGATTCGGCGATGCTGCGGATGACGTTGGCTACGCGTTTTTGCATCTCGGGATTGGCCCGTTGTACGGCGTTGAGTTCGATGGCGCCGGCATATTGTCCTGTATTGACGGACGAGACGGCTCCGCCGCCCATTCCGATGCGGTAGTTGTCGCCTCCCATGACGATGACTTGTCCGCCGGCCGGGGTTTCGCCTTTCAGGGCGTCCCGGCGGTTGGCATAGCCGATGCCTCCGGCGAGCATGATGACCTTGTCGTAGCCGTATTTCTTTTCGTTTTCTTTGTGCTCAAATGTAAGTACGGATCCGCAGATAAGTGGTTGTCCGTATTTATTGCCGAAGTCCGAGGCGCCGTTTGAGGCTTTGATCAGTATTTGTTCGGGGGTTTGGTAGAGCCACGTGCGCGGGTCGAGGATGCGTTCCCAAGAGCGCGTTCCTTCGGTTCGGGGGTAGGAGGTCATGTAGACGGCGGTTCCGGCCAGGGGTAGGGAGGCTTTGCCGCCTCCGAGGCGGTCGCGTATTTCTCCGCCGGTACCGGTGGCGGCGCCGTTGAAGGGTTCTACGGTGGTGGGGAAATTATGTGTTTCGGCCTTTAGCGAGAGTACGGTTTGGATGTCTTTCGGGGTGAAATAGTCCGGTCCTTCGCCGCTGGGGGGGGCAAATTGTTCGGCCGTTGGGCCTTCCGTAAAGGCGACGTTGTCTTTATAGGCTGATACGAGTCTGTTCGGGTTTTCTTCCGAGGTTTTCTTTATGAGTTGGAAGAGGGAGAGTTCCTTTTCTTGTCCGTCGATGATGAAGCGGCCGTTGAAGATCTTGTGGCGGCAGTGTTCGGAGTTGACTTGCGCAAAGCCGTAGACTTCACTGTCGGTGAGCCGGCGTTCGAGCCGGCGGCTCAGTTGGTTGAGATAGTTTATTTCGTCGTCGCTCAGGGCGAGGCCTTCTTGTTTGTTATAAGCGGTTATGTCTTCGATGAAGAGGATGGGGGCGGGCTGTTGCCGATTGGTGAAGAGGTCCTGATCGAGGTCTTGGTAGAGTCGCTGAAGCATCGGATCGTATGGGGCTTGTTCCGAAGGGGCGGGCAAATATTCTTCAATGCGTGTGATGCTGTCGATTCCCATATTTTGGGTGATTTCGACGGCATTTGTGCTCCAGGGGGTAATCATTTCGCGTCGTGGGCCGACGTACCAGCCTTTCAAGCGGTCTGTTTCCTGGGGGAGGGCGCCGTCAAAGAGCCAGACTAACTTCTGAATGTCTTCGGGAGACAGGGGTTGCCGCGTTTCTACGGCCCTTACTGCTTGCGCAGGAGATGTAAAAAATAGAATCATTTTATAAAAACAAATTGGTAATCATTCGTCAAGAAAAGGGTTCTTCTCTATCATGGCGCAAAGATAAAAGGATTATGCGCTTATTCCCAAAATCAGGAGGCAAAAAATACGACAATTGGTCTTTTTTTAAAGTATATGGAAATAAGTAATGTACATCATCGCGGCGTTATACCCTGCATGGGCGGATATGGCGCCCCAGATGGAGCGGCTGTAGACTTTGCATCTGAAGAACAAGCGGCCTGCCAGAAACATAAGGAGCATCCACAGTAAGGCGGGAAAGAGGGGAAAACTCCATTGGCCTGCATTGTAAATGATCCCAAAGTGCGGCAGGTGTACGATCATAAACATCAGGCTGTCGATGACAGAGGCTTTGTTCTCTCCGTATCTACCTGCAAAGCATCTGTTAATAATGCCCCGGTACAGCAACTCCTCGCCGACAGGACTGAAAGTCATTCCCATCAGCAAAGCCCCACCGAAGAATTGATATCTGTATCCTTCCAGCATTTCGGGTGTCAGTCCGAATACTCGCGACATGTATACAAAGCTGTTGTTTACCGAATATCCATACAGTGCGCAGGTGATCAGGAAGGATACTCCGCGAAACAAAGTTTATAATTCGGCAATTGGGTCTCAAAAACTCCTGCGGGATCAGTCCTGCGGGGAAGATTTTAGGGACTGTCATTGTGAAAGCCAAAGGGCCGGTTGGTTGTTTTTCTCTCTCCGAATGGCTGATGCAAAGATTAAATTGCTATCTTTCGACCGTTTTTTTTAATTTAAACTATCCCATAACAAGATGCAAAAATTGAATGATGTACTCAACCTTATCGATTCGTATTTCGGCGGCTCGCAGTGGTTTGTTTTCCTGTTGATAGGCACAGGAATCTTTTTTACCGTTTATTTGAAGTTTCCTCAGATACGGTTCTTTCGCCATGCCATAAGGGTGCTGAGCGGCAGGTATGATAATGAGAAACACATAGGTGATACGTCGCATTTCCAGGCGCTGTCGACCGCCTTGTCGGGGACAATCGGGACCGGGAATATCGCCGGCGTAGCCCTGGCGATACATCTGGGAGGGCCGTCGGCTGTCTTCTGGATGCTGGTCACGGCCTTTGTGGGAATGACGACGAAACTGGTCGAGGTCACCCTTTCACACAAGTACCGGGAGTTGGCAGAAGACGGCACCGTGGCCGGAGGCCCGATGTATTATATGAAAAACAGGCTGCACATGCGTTGGCTGGCGGCCCTGTTTGCCGTGGCCACGATCCTGTCGTCGTTCGGTACGGGTAGCCTGCCGCAGATCAACAGCATCTCGAATGCCATCTTCTCCTCTTTTGGCATACAGCATTATATCACAGGCGCTGTGCTGGCTGTGCTGCTGGCTTTGATCATTATCGGGGGAATCAAGCGAATCGCCAAAGTGTCGGAGCGGCTGGTCCCGTTTATGTCGGTCGTTTATGTCATAGGCGCGCTCAGCGTACTGGTGTATAACTACGACAATATACTTCCGTCGGTGGTTGCTATCTTCGGAGATGTCTTCAGCGGGACGGCGGCGACGGGAGGATTCCTGGGAGCAACCGTCGCTTTTGCCTTCAACCGGGGTGTCAACCGGGGATTGTTCTCCAACGAAGCCGGACAAGGCTCTGCACCTATTGCCCATGCAGCCGCCCGGACGGAAGAACCCGTTTCCGAAGGGATGGTGGCATTGCTGGAACCTTTTATCGACACGATCGTTATCTGTTTCTTCACCGGACTCACGCTGCTCTCTTCCGGCGCTTGGGCGGAGAAACACAACAACCAGTTCCAGCAAGCCGACCTGGTGGCGCTGGCCGGCGCATACGACGAGCAGGACCCCTCCGATAGAGCCAGGGTGTCTGATCATATCCTCCGTAAATCCTCGCTGCCACTCTTTACCGGCTCGTTGCCGGTTCACTCCGGACAGCCGGAGCCGGGGACGGTCACTTTCCTCCACGCCCGTTCTTTTGCCGAAGACGTCGTGATCAAGGATGGAGACAAACTTTTCGATGGCGAGCTTACGGTGACAAATGGCCGCATCGCCTTCTCGTCGATGAGCGAAAAAATCTCCATCAGCGGCAAGTCGCTCCTCCATTCGGCGCCCCTCTCGACCGAAGCCTTCAAGAAAGGCCTGCTGGGAGACTGGGGAAAGTATGTCATCCCGCTCGCCCTGCTGCTGTTTGCCTTTACCACGTCGATCGCCTGGTCCTATTACGGCGACAGGGCGGTGACTTATCTGTGGGGAAGCAAATATGTACGCAGTTACCATATAATATATGTAGCAGCTTTCTTCATCGCCTCCTTTACGGACACGACCATTATCTGGACGCTATCCGGCGTCACCATTGCCCTGATGGCCCTGCCGAACTTAATCGGCATCCTCCTGCTGCATAAAGAAGTAAAAAGCTCCATTTTCGAATACTGGAAAAAGGTAAAGGAGAAAAAACTTTGACATTTCATCCCCCTGCCGACTGTTATCGCGACAGGAAAACCCCAACATCTCTCTTCCTGCGGAGGAAAGGAAGCCGGAACTTTTCCGGTTCTCTCCTCCACCTGGGGGAACGGGGCAGAAACTTTCCCGGTCCTCTTCTCCACCTGGGGGAAGGAGGCAAAAACTTTCCCGGCCCCCTTTTCCATCTGGGGGAAGGAGGCAAAAACTTTTCCGGACCCCTTCTCCACCTGGGGGAAGAAGCGCCGGAAAATTTTTGTCGACATTTCCTTCGGGAAAATATACACTTTGATTTTCCGGGACATCTTTTCCCCTGGGGAAAGAAGCGCCGGAAAACTCCGGGAGATCATTTCCTGAGGGAAAACATATACTTTGGTTTTCCGGGACACCTTTCCCCCTGTGGAGAAGAGCGCCGGAAAAGTTTTAGCCTCTTTTCCCCCTGTGGAGCCGCTGCCCGCCGTCGTCGTTACTTTATTCCACGAATCAAAACGTTGCCACACTTTTTTTATGCACAAAAGATAAAACAACCCCAGTCTATTCGTACCTTTGTAGCCTCAAATGATAAAATAATATATTCCAATGTCAGAATTATTTTCAACTAATCTGCCCTATAAAGTGGCAGATCTGCTTTTGGCGGATTTCGGACGGAAAGAGATCGAAATCGCCGAACACGAAATGCCCGGACTGATGGCGCTTCGCAGGAAGTACGCCGACGCAAAGCCTCTGAAAGGAGCGCGTATCACCGGCTCGCTGCACATGACGATTCAGACCGCAGTGTTGATCGAAACATTAGTTGCTCTCGGAGCCGATGTGCGCTGGGCAAGCTGTAACATCTTCTCCACACAAGACCATGCCGCCGCTGCCATCGCCGCCGCCGGCATCCCGGTCTTCGCCTGGAAGGGCGAATCGCTCGAAGAATACTGGTGGTGCACCGATATGGCCCTCCGCTTCCCCGGCGGGAAAGGCCCCCACACCATCGTCGACGACGGAGGCGACGCCTCCCTGCTGGTGCACTGGGGCTATAAGGCCGAAAACGACGCCGCCACCATCAACCGCCCAGGCGCCAACCATGAAGAACAAGTCATCCTCGACACCCTGCACCGTATCCTGGCCGAAGACAACCGCCGCTGGCATCGCACCATAGAAGAAATGAAAGGCGTATCCGAAGAAACAACCACCGGCGTACACCGACTCTATCAAATGATGGAAAAAGGCGAACTGCTCACGCCGGCCATCAACGTGAACGACTCAGTCACCAAATCAAAATTCGACAACCTCTACGGCTGCCGCGAATCCCTGGCCGACGGCATCAAACGAGCCACCGACGTCATGATCGCCGGCAAAGTCGTCGTCGTAGCCGGATATGGCGACGTCGGTAAAGGATGCTCCCACTCCATGCGAACCTACGGCGCCCGCGTACTCGTCACCGAAATTGACCCCATCTGCGCCCTGCAAGCCGCCATGGAAGGCTTCGAAGTCACCACCATGGAAGAAGCCGTAAAAGAAGGCAACATCTTCGTCACCACCACCGGCAACCGCGATATCATCACCATCGACCATATCGCCCAAATGAAAGACCAGGCCATCATCTGCAACATCGGACACTTCGACAACGAAATACAAGTCGACAACCTCGTCAACTACCCCGGCATCCGGCACACCAACATCAAACCGCAGGTCGACAAATACACCTTCCCCGACGACGGACACAGCATCTTCCTCCTCGCCGAAGGACGCTTAGTCAACCTCGGATGCGCCACCGGACACCCCTCCTTTGTCATGAGCAACTCCTTCACCAACCAAGTCCTGGCGCAGATCGACCTCTGGCAAAAAAACTACGACACCGGCGTCTACCGCCTCCCCAAATACCTGGACGAAGAAGTAGCCCGCCTGCACCTGGAACGCATCGGCGTGACACTCACCCAGCTCACCCCCTCGCAAGCCGACTACCTCGGAGTCCCCATCGAAGGCCCCTACAAAGCCGAACATTACCGGTATTGAACGCCTCCCCCTGACGCTCCCACACAGGAACAAACACAACGCCTCCGGCTTCTCCCCCGAAAAAGAAAACGGAGGCGTTGATAAAAAAACTTCGTGAGAGTACATCAGTTAGGCGTTTGTTGCGTAACTTTATGCCGGAAAATATAAGATTAAAATCAATGGAACCCTTCGTACATTTACATGTTCATACACAATATTCCCTGCTGGACGGACAAGCCTCTGTTGACGCCCTGATCGGAAAAGCACAAAAGAACGGAATGCACGCCATAGCAGTTACCGACCATGGTAATATGTTCGGCATAAAAGAATTTTACAACAAAACACAAAAGAAAAACAGCAAACACCTCGCCGTCATCAACGACTGCGAAGCAGAACTGAACAAACTGAACGACAAAACCCATCCCTCGGACGAAGAGCTGGAACGCATGAAAAAACTCTCCGACAAAATCGAAGAAAACAAATCAGCCCTCTTCAAACCCATCCTCGGATGCGAATGTTACTGCGCCCGCAACGGACGACACAACAAAGAAACCAAAGAAGACCTGAGCGGATGGCACCTGATCCTCCTGGCCAAAACGCACAAAGGATATAAAAACCTCATCAAACTCGTTTCCAAAGGATGGACGGAAGGCTTCTACGGACGCCCACGCATCGACAAAGAATTGCTGGAAAAATATCACGAAGGACTCATCGTATGCTCCGCCTGCATCGGAGGAGAAGTACCCCAGTACATCCTTAATGGCCAACTGAAAAAAGCAGAAGAATCAATCCTCTGGTTCAAAAAACTTTTCGGCAAAGATTATTACCTGGAACTTCAACGACACCCAACCAACAACCCCAACGCCGACCAGGACGTCTTCCCCAAACAAGAAGAAGTAAACCGGGAACTCATCCTCCTGGCACGCAAACACGACATCAAACTAATCGCCACCAACGACGTCCACTTCGTCAACGAAGAAGACGCCGAAGCACACGACCGCCTCATCTGCCTCAGCACCGGCAAAGACCTGGACGACCCCTCCCGGATGCGTTACAGCAAACAGGAATGGATGAAAACCCAGGAAGAAATGAACTCCCTCTTCGAGGATATCCCCGAAGCCCTGCGCAATACACTCGAAATAGCCGCGAAAGTAGAATACTACTCAATCGACAATAAACCCCTGATGCCAGACTTCCCGATACCGTCCGAATACAAAGACGCCGACGAATACCTGCATCACCTCACCTACAAAGGAGCCCAAGTCAAATACGGCGAACCGCTCTCGGAAGAACTGACGGAACGAATCGACTTTGAATTAAATACAATCAAACGAATGGGATTCCCCGGCTATTTCCTGATCGTCCAAGACTTCATCGCCGAAGCACGAAAGATAAACGTTTCCGTAGGACCCGGACGTGGCTCGGCCGCCGGTTCAGCCGTAGCCTACTGTTTGGGCATTACAGATATAGACCCAATCAAATACGACCTGCTGTTCGAACGCTTCCTCAACCCCGACCGCATCTCCATGCCCGATATAGACGTAGACTTTGACGACGACGGAAGAAGCCGCGTACTGGAATACGTAACCGAAAAATACGGCAAAGAAAAGGTCGCACATATTATTACATACGGCACAATGGCCACCAAATCGGCCATCAAAGATGTCGCCCGTGTACAAAAACTCCCCCTGGCAGAATCAAACCGCCTGGCCAAACTGATCCCCGATAAAAATTCCGACGGAAAGAAAATAACCCTGAAAACAGCCATCGAACAGGTAAGCGAATTGCGAGAAGCCGCCTCTTCCCAAGATCCATTAGTGCGCGAAACGCTCAAATATGCCCAGATACTGGAAGGAAACGTCCGGAATATCGGCGTACATGCCTGCGGAATCATCATCGGGAAAGATGATATATCGGATGTCGTACCCGTGAGTACAGCCAAAGATAAAGAAACCAACGAAGAAATGTTGGTTACGCAATATGACGGCTCAGTCATAGAAGAAACCGGATTAATCAAAATGGACTTCCTCGGACTGAAAACACTTTCCATCATAAAAGAAGCCGTAGAGAATGTCTTCCTGACAACCGGGAAAACGATCAATATCGATCACTTAGACCTGGAAGATCCCAAAACCTTCGAACTATACTGCCAGGGGAAAACAACCGGCACTTTCCAATTCGAATCGGCCGGTATGCAGAAATACCTGAAAGAACTCCAACCCTGCAAACTCGAAGACCTGACTGCGATGAACGCCCTCTACCGCCCCGGCCCGATGGATTACATCCCATCCTTCATCGCCCGCAAACACGGAAGGGAAGAAATTTGCTACGATATCCCGAATATGGAACGCTACCTGAAAGAAACCTACGGCATTACCGTATATCAGGAACAGGTGATGTTACTTTCCCGCTTACTGGCAGGATTCACTCGAGGAGAAAGCGACGCCCTGCGCAAAGCCATGGGAAAAAAACTCATCGACAAGATGATGGAAATGAAGGAGAAATTCCTGACAGGCGGCAAAGCAAACGGGCACAATGAAGCAACTCTAAACAAAATATGGGCAGACTGGGAAAAATTCGCCTCCTACGCCTTCAATAAAAGCCATGCGACCTGCTACTCGTGGGTGGCTTACCAAACAGCCTATCTGAAAGCAAACTACCCATCGGAATACATGGCCGCCGTACTCAGTCGGAGTCTTTCCAATATCACGGAAATTACCAAGTTTATGGACGAATGTAAGATGATGGGTATTCAAGTGCTGGGGCCGGATGTGAACGAATCGACCTTGAAATTCAGCGTAAACAAAGCCGGAGATATCCGTTTCGGCTTGGGAGCGGTGAAAGGAGTGGGAGAATCAGCCGTGATCAATATCATAGAGGAACGCCGGAAGAACGGCACGTTCAAAGATATCTTTGATTTCGTAGAACGTATCAGCCTGACCGCTTGCAATAAGAAAAGCATAGAAGCCCTGGCCTTAGCGGGCGCCTTCGACAATTTCGACATCCGGAGGGAACAATTCTTTTCGGATGGAGGAAAAGGAGAAATCTTTCTGGAAATCCTGACACGCTACGGCAGTAAATACCAGATCGACAAAGTTAATTCCGCTAATTCTTTATTTGGCGACGACAGCTTTGCCGTAATTGCTAAACCGGAAATCCCTTCGTGTGAACAATGGAGCGACTTAGAACGCCTGAACAAGGAAAAAGACCTGGTTGGCATTTATTTATCCGCCCACCCTTTGGATGAATACCGTATCATACTGACTCATGTATGTAATACCGGTGTAGTCGAACTGAACGAACTCGATGCTTTACAAGGACGTGAATTGCTGTTGGGCGGCATCGTAACTGAAGTGCGCGAGGGAATGACCAAAAAAGGATACCCTTATGGCGTAATGAAAATAGAGGATTATACCGGAAGTGCTGAGATAAAGCTCTTCGGGAACGAATATGTGGATTACAGCAAATATTTTAAAGCCGGACGGTATCTGCTCATCCGGGCGCGCGTAGAATCGCACCGCTGGAGAGAAGGAGAAGTAGACTTGCGCATCAGTTCGATACGCCTGTTGCAAGAAGAAAAAGACAAAATGATTGAGAAAATCAATATCACCGCCCCTATCAATGAACTGGATGAAGCGATAATTAACGAACTTTCCGCTCTTATCAAAAACAATCCGGGGCAAAGCTTGTTATATTTCAAGATAACGGACGGAGAACGTAACGTAGCACTCAGTCTTTTCTCCCAAAATATACGGCTGAATGTCACGCAGGATCTGATAAATTTCCTGCAGGAGAATGAAAACATCGAATTTAAAATCAATTAGTTAATTTATAGTTAGAATTATGGCATTAGAAGTAACAGACAGTAATTTCGAGGAATTACTTAAATCAAAAAAGCCCATGGTACTGGATTTTTGGGCGGAGTGGTGTGGTCCTTGCCGAATGGTAAGTCCTGTAATTGACGAACTCGCAAAAACCTATGAAGGTCGTGTAACCGTTGGCAAATTGAATGTTGATGCAAATAGTGATCTCGTATCACGATTTGGTGTACGCAACATCCCTACGATTCTTTTCTTTAAGGATGGCGAAATAGTAGATAAAGTAGTCGGAGCCGCTCAGCGTTCGGCTTTTGTTGAAAAAATAGAGACGTTACTTGAGTGACCGCTTGCGCGAATCATTTCACGTTTTCCCGGAGGGCCGGGTATTCTTTCAACGGAATACCCGGCCTTTTCCATCATACGCCGCACCACTCCTTTGGCACAATATGTTGTCAGAAGGCCTCCTTCCGCCATACAACTATACAGGGTATCGAATATCTTTTGATTCCACATTTCCGGTTGCTTATCCGGAGCAAAGGCATCGAAATAAACTAAATCAAGGGAAGCCGGTAATTCGCAGCAATTGCTATCACCCTTGATTTTATGAAGGATGAAACGCTTTGTTATCCTGACTGTCATATCCCAGGGCGCTGTGTGTAAGGAGGCCAGCAGCCCTTTCCTCGCGGGGCAAATCAGTTCTTCGTAATTCAGCGCATCTGTCACTTCCGCCGGCAATGGATGCCGTTCTACTGCATAATACTCTATCAGAGATTTCCCCATTTTCTCAGTTTCCAGCAAGGTAAGCAAGGCATTCAGACCTGTTCCGAACCCTATCTCCAGTATGCGTATCTTCTCTTTCGGTAAAAGGCGCAATCCGGCATCAATAAAGACATGTCTGGCCTCCTGTATAGCTCCGTTTACCGAGTGGTAATGTTCGTTTATTTCAGGGATGAATAAAGTATGGCTACCATCTGCCGTCCGTTGTATGACCCGG
The DNA here is from genome assembly GCA_031271045.1 of Tannerellaceae bacterium. Classification (GTDB taxonomy): domain Bacteria; phylum Bacteroidota; class Bacteroidia; order Bacteroidales; family Tannerellaceae; genus DFXE01. The sequence goes on along the minus strand of JAISWO010000022.1, from coordinate 56,368 downwards.
TTGATAAGCGCCGGTTCGTTATGATCCGGCGCCATGCAGTAAATGATTCTTCAATGGATTGGTGTACATTTCCAGTATCTTGGTGCGCAGATAGGCTTCGTCTTTATGGGGGCATACGATTTTATCAAGCTGCCCCTGCAAATAGGATTCGAATTGTTTTTTGTCTTTCAATCCGTAATTGCTGCTGAAACGTCCGGTATTTGTCAGCATATCATACGCCACATAATTACAGGGATAGAAGCGATAGTGTTTATATATCTCTTTGTCTATGATGGTGGCAATAAGAGAATATAGCTCGTTTTTATCCATATCTTTATCTAATTGACTCAGATGGGAATTGACAGGTGAACCGATGGTGATGTGCACCCGTCCTTTGTTGTTCAAAATCCCGGTTTCCATATTCAGCAGATCGTCCCGTTTACTTTTTATGAAGTCGGGATTGTCACGTTTCTGCTGAAATTCCTGGGCTTTGAGGAAGTCGCAGGGATCAAATTCATACGAAATAGCCACCGGTACGATATTGAGTTCCATTAAATTGGATACAATATCCTTATCTCCTCCCATATTCAGCATTTTCAGGATGCTGTTTTGTGTTTTGTCGTCCGAATCTTTGGCTCGTCCTTCCCGTTGAGCTATCCAGACCGATTCTTTGGTCTCTTTAATTGTATGATGAATATAGGCTGACAAGAGGGCGCTGGCTTCCAGTTGTTGCCTTCCGGATACGCCTCGTTTGACGATAAAACTGTTGTTGAGTCTTACTAATTTCTCTATCCAGGGACTGATAAGCAGATTGTCTCCGATAGCGACCTGAGTCATTCCATATCCCACATCGTACAACATAACGTTCAGAAATGCTGCATCCAGCACAATGTCGCGGTGATTCGAAATGAATGTACACGGGACGTGTCCTTCCGGCAGGCGACTTCTTCCGGAGACCGTAAGCGAAAAGGTGGTATTCCTGGCCACCATCATTACTACGTCGTAAGCCAGAACAGCTTTAAACTCCTCTTTGGTACGAAACGTACACATAAGTTTCGAAAAATCCTTCCATTCCAAGTCCGGTTTAATATAACGGAAAGCACGTTCAAAATCTTCACTGGCTATAAGCCCTTCGATCGCCTCTCCTACTTCGTCATTCGTTAACGGACGGATCTCGTCAAATTTAGTAACACTTTCTTCTTTCATAACTTTTTTAGTTCATTCTCAATAATATCAGTCATCACTTCTTTTATGTCCAGTCCGGCAGCGCGTACTTGTTGCGGAATAAAGCTGGCGCGTGTCATGCCGGGAACCGTATTGATCTCAAGCAGTACCGGTTCTTCTCCTGCCGGCAGGATGTAATCGACCCGGATGATTCCTTTAGCTCCTAATATATCATAGATTCTCAATGTTATGCTTTGTACCTTTTCTCTCCATTCGGCCGGTATCCGGGCGGGGGTAATTTCGTCGGATTGTCCGTTGTATTTCGCATCGAAATCGAAAAACTCATTTTTCGTTACTACTTCCGTCAAGGGGAACACGACTTCTTTTCTCTCCACCTTATAGCATCCGCAAGTCAGTTCCGTACCCGTTATGCAACGCTCTATTATCACTTCTTCTCCTTCTTCAAAGGCTTTTTCAATAGCAGGTTGCAATTGCCCGGGCTTCTTTACTTTCGTGACGCCGAAACTGCTACCTCCGTCGTTCGGCTTCACAAAGGCTGGAAGGCCCAGACGGGAGATTACTTCTTCCTCAACGTAGATTTCTCCTTTCCGCAAGCGGATAGCATCTGCCACACGCACGCCAAAATTACGCAGATAGGTATTACAGGCAAACTTGTTAAAGGTTAATGCGCTCACTAATGGATTACAGGATGAATAAGGTATTCCTATCAATTCGAAATATCCTTGCAGCAGTCCGTTTTCGCCCGGTGTTCCATGAATGGTAATGTATGCGAAATCGAAATGTTTCACGGTTCCTTCTTCGTAAAAGCTGAAATCATTTTTATTTATCGCCGCCCGTTCCCCGCCGGGCAGGATCACATACCATTCTTTCTGCTTAACGATGGCAGTGTAGGGAATATATTTCTCCTTATCAAGAAAGGAATAAATACCTTCCGCGCTTTTTAAGGAAACGACTATTTCGGAGGAATCTCCTCCGGCTACGATGGCTATATTCTTCTTCATTTTTTCATTCATTTGTGTTTGAATAAGTACACCATTTGTCTATCAATTGCGTCATATCGGGAGGACATTCGGAGTCGAAAAACATTTCCCGGCCGCTTGTGGGATGGATAAAGCCCAGCGTCTTGGCATGTAATGCTTGCCGGGGGCATACGGAGAAACAATTCTGCACAAACTGTTTATACTTTGTGAACGTGCGTCCTCTCAGTATTTCATGTCCTCCGTAGCGTTCGTCGTTAAACAGGGGATGTCCGAGGTATTTCATGTGTGCCCGTATCTGGTGGGTACGTCCGGTTTCCAGCCGGCATTTTGTCAGGGTGACATATCCCAGGCGTTCCAATACCTCGTAGTGAGTTACGGCAGCTTTGCCCTGGTCTCCTTCGGGGAAAACCTTCATCAGCATACGGTCGCGCGGATCCCGCCCGATGTTTCCTTCGATACGTCCTTCGTCTTCCCGAATGATTCCCCACACCAATGCCCAATATTCTCGTTTGCTGGTCTTGTTGAAGAATTGCATGCCGAGATGAGTTTTTGTTTCGGGTTTTTTGGCTATGACTAACAGTCCGGAGGTGTCTTTATCTATCCGGTGCACCAATCCCAGCCGGGGATCGGAAGGGTCGTAGGAGGGATCGTCTTTCAGGTAATAAGCCAGGGCATTGACCAAAGTGCCTGTGTAATTTCCGTGTCCGGGATGTACCACCAATCCTGCCGGTTTATTTACGACCAACAGATCAGCGTCTTCATAGACTATTTGCAGGGGAATTTCTTCGGGAATGATCTCCATCTCCCGGCGAGGGCGCGCCATTACAAGGGAGACGATATCCAGCGGTTTTACGCGGTAATTACTTTTTACCGGCAGGTTGTTCACCAGGACACAGCCGGCTTCAGCCGCCAATTGAATACGGTTGCGGGTTGCTCCTCCAGGCAGGCGGTCTGCTAAGAATTTATCCACACGCAACAAGGACTGGCCTTTATCAGCCGTAAAGCGGAAATGTTCGTAAAGTTCATCATCCGCCTGTTCGTCGTCCCAATCGTCCGAATAGCTATTGCCCATAAGTTAAAACCATGTTTCAGCATCGCTGTTTATAGGTATTTCCGGGGTGATACCGGAGTCAAGGAATAAGGTGTCGTCTTCGGCTCGCATCCCGTTAGTCACCTGCAAGATGAGGGGGAGCGTTAGCGGTGTTCGTTCACCTTCTTCCAAAAGGCGTCCGCGGGATATAACGCCAACGGCCAGGTCTCTATACATTCCCGGAACGTATTCTATTTCGATGGATTCGAATCCACGGGCTTTCAGCAGGGCATAGGCTTGACGGAAGGATACATCTTTGACATTGGGGATGGGCGCCATTTGAGAAGAGAGCGCATTGACGGTGATATAAACGATCCGTCCTTCTTTCACTTTCGAGCCTACCGAGGGAAGGAGTTCAACGATGGCGCCGGGTTTTACGTTTTTTGAAAATACAGAATCGACCACGCTATAACGCAGCCCGCTGCGATTCAGATGCGGGGCGGCTTCTTCGATCAGAAGTCCTTTAACGTCGGGCACTATCACGGCTTTATTGTGAAGCGTATATGCATCAAGTCCTTTCAGTGTTGCGTATATAACGACACATGAAACAAACACAGCCAATAATCCGTTCACAACGAACGGGTGCTTTCCCCATTTAATTAAAAAGTTCTTCATCTGCCAATGTGTTTTTAGGTGGTATCACAAAGCTATAAAACGCAGAAAGTAAAGGCGCTCTATCGAACCTTTACCTTCTACGATAAACTCAGAGCCGGGTCTGTTTATCCGTTATATTCGTCGGAGACAGTCAATTTGGCTCTCCCTTTCGCGCGACGGGATGCTAACACTCTGCGTCCGTTGGCCGTAGCCATTCTTGTGCGAAAGCCGTGTTTGTTCTTTCTTTTCCTGTTGGAAGGTTGGAATGTCCGTTTCATCTTTTTATTATGTATTGTTGTTTATTCTATTATTTTCTTATGCTATTGGGGTTGCAAAGATAAATCCTTTTTTGCAATAAACAAATGGTTCTGCCGAATTGGTTTAGGAGAGATAAACAAAGAAAGGAAAATAATGGGTATTTTCCTTTCTTAAGCTTATGTTGTGGAGTTGTTTATTACCATCTGTTACGGTTATACCCACCACTATTACCGCCACGGTAGTTACCGCCGTTACTTCTTTCCGTTCTGGGGCGGGCAATCGTTACACTGATTGTCTTTCCTTCCAAGTCGGTTTCGTTCAGTTCGGAAATAGCGTTTTGCCCTTCTGTGTCGTTGGGCATTTCTACAAATCCAAATCCGCGAGATCGCCCGGTTTCCCGGTCTGTGATAATTTTTGAAGATGTGACTTCTCCATACGCTGAAAATAACTCCTGTAAGCTTTCACTGCTTGTGCTAAAGCTTAGATTTGAAACATAAATGTTCATTTTTTTTTGTTGTTAATTATTGATATTTGTCACATTCAATTTGTGATGAGGACCCGGACGGCATTCATCCCTTTCGGGCCTCTTTCCAATTCAAATGTAACGTTGTTTCCTTCTCTTATGGTTTCTGGGGCGCTGCTGATGTGAAAGAAATATTTATTCACTCCTATAGCGTCTTTGATGAAGCCGTATCCTTTGTCGGGATTAAAATATTCTACGCGGCCTTTTTGCAGGACTTCTTCCACATCTTCTTTTTTGGGTGTTGATACGGCGATGTTCTCGATTTCGATTTCCTGTTTCTTCATGGGATCCGGCGGGGTATTGCTAATAACGCCGTTTTCATCCACATAGGCAATCATGTCGTCGAACGATCCGCTGACATTTGCTTTCCGCACTTCTTTGCGCTTCTGCTTTTCCTGTCTTTTTTGTTCCCGTTTCTTTTCTAACTCTCTTTTATTAAATGATGTAGGTTTCGCCATACTTTTTTAATCGTGAAAATGTTTTATTAATTCTTTTTTTGACGATGGGAAGATCCGCGGAATAATGGCGGAGCAAAACATTGCTAAGAAAGATTTCAATGCCGCAAAGGTAGGCATTTAATTTGACTATGCTTGTGTTTGGATCGTTATTCTTTAAAATAAGTGTGTCTGTTTTAGTGATTTTTGCGAGCAAACGGCAGGAACTCGGTAAATTTTATCTTCTTTGCTGCAAAGAAACTCATTTTTAACAGCAATATGCCGTGCCGGAAGCGGCTGATCTGCGTGGATCCATAGGCGCGGTCTTTGTAGCGGATGATGACTTCTATGATTTTGAGGTTTTGTTTGGCGGCTCCGAACAGGAGGTCGAAGTCGCCGAAAGGGTCGAAATCGCCGAAGTAGGAGCGATTGAGTTTGATGGTTTCATAGTCTTTCCTGAATAATACTTTCGTGCCGCACAGGGTGTCTTTCAGGCGTTGCCCCAGCAGGTAGGAGAAGAACCAGCCGAAGAATTTGTTCCCCAGTAAATTCAGGAAACGCATGGCGTTCTTTTCCATCGGATAAACCAGGCGGCAGCCGTTTATGAATTCGCCTTTGTTGCTGCACAGGGCGTTGTAGAATTTGGGCAATTCTTCCGGGGGCATCGTCAGGTCGGCGTCCAGGATCATCAGGATGTCGCCGGTTGCGGCGTCGAATGCTTCGCGCACGGCGTTGCCTTTTCCTTTTCCGGTTTGTTGCATTACTTGGATGTCTTTGTCGGGCCAGGCATCGCGTACTCGGAGGATCTCTTCGTAGGTGTGGTCGGAGGAATGGCCTTCGATGAAGATGATTTCCTGGTGAGTGCCGAAGGGGGGGATCCGTTTGATGGCGTTTTCTATATTCCCTCGTTCGTTGCGGGCGGGGATGATGATGGATACGGACGAGGGGCGCTCTTCGTCCAGGATCAGACGGGAGACGTGGAGGTTGACGAGCCCGAGGCGGCAGAGTCCCGGCATATTCGCCAGCAGGCCGTTGAACAGGCTATGCAGTATGGGCAGATAAACCGGGAGCAGGATTTTCTTCTCTATCCGTATGGTCTGAAAAGATTCTAATTGCAGCAGCGCTTCCGTGTCTTTGATGGAAAGCCAGTTGGAGGTGGGGGCTTTTTGTCGCAGCTTGATGGTTTCGAGCAGCTTGATGACCGGCTCCCAAAGGAAATTGTATTGCGATATGACGACGCGCGTTTGCGCATGGCATAAGTGTCTGATGTTATGGATGGCTTTCTGCACATCCCACAGGCAGCTTATCAGATCGCTGAGGATGATGTAGTCAAAGGTCTCGTTTGTTTGCAGTTCTTCTATGTCGTCTACGCGGAAATGGAGGTGAGGGTATTTATTCCGGGCCAGGGCGATCACTTCCGGGGCGAAGTCGATGCCCAGGCCGTATGCCGGTTGCACGGCATTCAGCAGGTTGCCGCTGCCGCATCCGATTTCCAGTACTTTTTTCCCCTTGGGAATGATAAACGAGTAATATCTTTCGAGCAGACGGTGGTAAAACGAGTTCCGTTTGTTCCACCTTTCTCTTTCCTGCGACGTGGTGCGATAAAAGTCAAGTAAATCTTTTTTTGTCATAGAATAACTGTAAGGCGAATGGCAAGGGGGCTTATCTGCCCAGCAGGTAGTTGTCTATTTGTTTGACAAGTTCTTCGCGGGGAAGGGCGCCCTGGGCGATCTGAGGCTCTCCGTCTTTGGGAATGAACAGGAGGGTGGGGATGCTCCGGATGCCGAACGTCTCGGCCAGTTCGCTTTCAATGTCTACGTCGACTTTGTAGATGACAATATCGTCTTTGTACAGCGCCGCCAGCTCTTTCAGGATAGGGGATACTTTCTTGCACGGTCCGCACCAGTCGGCATAGAAGTCTACGATGCAGGGGCGATCGCCTTCATATACCCATTGGTCGGCGTTTTTCTCGTAATTGAAAACCTTTGTCAGGAAGTCCGCTTTATTCAGCACAACTACGTCGCCTTTGCCGGCGGCGCTTTCCGCGTTTTCGCTCGTCCGCGAGGTCTGCGAGCAGGCTGTCGGCAGCGACAGTGTAAGCAGGAAGACGATCCATAAGCCATTCAAATAGTTCTTCATATAAAAATTATTGTGAGATTAATATTGAGCGGCAAAGGTAGGAAAAAATAAACAGTATCGGTCTATTCTGCCGGCCTCTTGGGTGAAAATGGCTTTATATTGCTTCATGGAGCTAATTTACAGGCTAAAGTTCCTCTTCGAAAGGCTGCTGCCGGGCTTTTGGAGGAGCCATTTCACTTTGAAACTGCTTCTCCGGTTCTCTTGGAGGAGCCATTTCACTTTTGAACTGCTTCTCCAAATTTTTTGGAAAGGCAAATCCACTTTCGAACTGCTTCTCCAAATTTTTTGGAAAGGCAAATTCACTTCCGAACTGCTTCTCCAAATTTTTTGGAAAGGCAAATTCACTTTTGAACTGCTTCTCCAAATTTTTTGGAAAGGCAAATTCACTTTTGAATTGCTTCTCCAAATTTTTTGGAAAAGCAAATCCATTTTGAAACTGCTTCTCCAAATTTCTTGGAAAAGCAAATCCATTTTGAAACTGCTTCTCCAAATTTCTTGGAAAAGCCATTTCATTTTGAAATCACTTCTCCAAAAATCCTGTGAAAGGGAATTTAAAAGAAATCTTCCGTGCCGGGATCTTCGGGAGGGAAGTCCGGGGATGGATCTTCCTCAACGGGAGGTTCGGGAGAGGGAACGTCGGGTTGTTTCTTCCGGGCCAGCCGGCCGGCGCGGGCAGCCAGCAGGTTGTGATACTTCTGAACGAAGACGTTCCAGGCAACCACAAAGTTGTAGACGATATTCCCGCGAAATTCGGGGGGAGTCGGGTCGTTGTCTTCCCACGTGCCGGTGTCCAGGTCGCCGGGATCGACCACGATGTCGCCGCCCAGGCCGTCGGCCAGGAGCTTGGCGTCGAGAATACTGACCATCGCCAGGTAGAGGCGGTCAATCTGTATGCGGAGCTCTATCAACGAAGCCTTGGGCTTGTCGATGGTTTCCTGAATGCGTTGGGCGCGGAAGGCGAGGAACTTGTCTTCTGCCTGGCGAAGGGATTTAACCCATTCCGTAAGGCCCAAAAGGGTGACGTCGGCGCTGTATTTCCCGCTCAGATCCTGAAGCAGGTTGTAGATACCCGACGATTCTTCGGAGTAGCTGCCCTTCACGCCGTACTGTTCGTACTGCTCCAGGAGGTTGAACAAACGCCGGGCGGCTTCCTTTTTGGCCGCGTCGGAAAGGTTGATCGAGTCTTTGGCCACTCGCAGAAAGCTTTTGAATATCTTCTTCCGCTCTTTGTCGGACCGTTTCATATCTTCCGTAAAGACGCTTTTGCGCAATACGAGCAACACCTTGTCGGCCTTGTCCAGCAGGGGGAGGTAGAGGTAGAACAGTTCCTTGATGTCGAGCACCACTTCGCCGAAATGAGATACCTGATCTTTCCAATCGGTATGGATTCCGAACCATTCTTCGTTGTGGAGGTTGGAGAGATTTATTTTTAAGACTTTCATGCGATTTGAATTTAATGTTAGCTATTATGATTATATGACGACAAATGTATGGAAATAATCTTTATCATATACATATTTCATAGAAAAATCGTATAAAAACTTTTTTTCAGAGGAAATTCGTCTTATTTTTTTTATTTCCTATCTTTGCGGGCAGCAGTCTGCCGGTCTGTCGCTCAATTCGTTGGATTGGGAGGAAAGTCCGGGCAACACAGGACGCCATACTTCCTAACGGGAAGCTGTTCGCGAGGGCAGAGTAACGTAACAGAAAAAAACCGTCCCGCACAAAAGGCGGAACAAGGGTGAAAAGGTGAGGTAAGAGCTCACCGGGTATTGTAGCAATACAGTATGCCGTACGTCTTATGGGTTGTAAGATCATGTATACCGGCGCATGTAGGGTTGTCCGCCCGATGCCGGGGGGTAGATCGCTCAAGTTTACCGGCGACGGTAAAACAAGATAAATGACAGACGCTTTCCCCAAAAGGGAAAGAACAGAACCCGGCTTACAGGCAGACTGCTTTTATTCTTTTTACAGGCATGGACAACAAAAACAAAAAGACATTCGGCGATCGAATCAGCGCTTTTATTAAAAAGAGCATCTACTTTGTCACTTACGAGATCTGGCGCATCACAGGTAACGAAATAAGCGGCATGAAGAGGCTATACATTAATATAATTAAAACAACCATCCTTGCCGTGCGGGGATTCGTGAACGAAGACCTCCTGACCAAGGCCTCGGCGCTTACCTTCAGCAGCCTGCTGGCCATCGTCCCCCTGCTGGCCGTCCTGATCGGAATCGCCAAAGGCTTCGGATTCCAGAATGTGGTGCATCAGGAATTATTGGATTATTTCCCGGGGCATGAAGCCGAAATGAGCAAAGCGCTGGAGTTTGTCGAAAGTTATCTCTCCCAGGCGCAGGGAGGTCTTTTCATTGGCATCGGCTTGCTGTTGCTCTTTTACACGGTCATCTCGCTGATCTCTTCCATCGAAGATGCCTTCAACAGCATCTGGCAAATATCCAAATCGCGCCCCTGGAAACGCAAGGTGCTGGATTATATGGCGCTCTTCCTCATCCTGCCCGTCCTGATAACAACCTCCAGCGGATTCTCCATCCTGATCACAACGCTTCAAAATACGTTCCTGAGCGACTATATGTTCTTTACGCCGATGATAAACAATTTGCTGAAAGTAGCTCCCTTCCTGATTGCAAGCATCACGTTCACGTCCGTCTATCTTCTGCTGCCCAACACCAAAGTCAGTTTCATGAACGGTCTTATTCCCGGAATCCTTGCCGGATGCGCTTTCCAGCTCTTCCAGGTGTTGTACATCAACGGGCAAATATGGGTCAGTAAATACAATGCCATCTACGGTAGCTTTGCCGCCCTGCCGCTCCTGTTGCTCTGGCTGCAACTCTCGTGGCTTATCTGCCTTTTCGGGGCCGAACTTTCGTATGCTTCGCAGAATGTGAAAAAGTTTAGCTTCGAACGCGACAGCCGCAACATCAGCCGGCGCTACAAAGATTTCCTGACCCTGCTGATCGCCTCGCTGATCGTCAAACGTTTTGCCGGTGGCGAGAAACCGTATACGGCCGACGAACTGTCGGAATTATACCGCATACCGCTGCGCCTGACAACGCAAATCCTGCTCCTGCTCACCGAACTGAATATAATTATTGAGGTGAATTACGGCAACAACGACCGCATAACGCACTACCAGCCGGCCATCGACATCAACCGCATCAGCGTGGGATACCTGCTGGCGAAACTGGATATGAATGGCTCGGAAAACTTTAAAATAGATACCGCCTGCCGGTTCGGCAACGAATGGAAGGCTATCCTCAAAACCCGCGACGACCTGCTGCTGCCCAACGACGAAATACTGCTGAAAGATCTCTGATCAGCGGAAACGCATCATCTTGCTGAGGTATTTGCCGATGATGTCGAACTCGATGTTGACAACCGTGCCGCAAACAATCTGCCCGAAATTCGTATAATCGTGCGTATAGGGAATGATGGCAACCTCAAAGCTGTTGTCCTGCGAATGGCAGACCGTAAGGCTTACGCCGTTCACGCAAACCGAACCTTTTTCCACCGTCACGTACCCCTGACTTGCCATGCCGGCGTCCAATACGTATTCGAACGTATAATACCAGCTGCCGTCGGCTTCTCTTACCCCGGTGCAAACAGCCGTCTGGTCCACATGACCCTGCACAATGTGCCCGTCCAAACGTCCGTTCATAAGCATGCTGCGCTCCAGGTTCACCCTGTCGCCCACTTTCAGCAAGCCCAGGTTGGAACGCTCCAGTGTCTCCCTGATCGCCGTGACCGTATACGTATCTCCTTCCTTGCGAACCACCGTCAGGCATACGCCGTTGTGCGATATGCTCTGGTCAATCCTTAATTCATCCACAAAAGAACACTGCACCCTCAGGTGAATATTCCCCTTTTCCTGCTGTACGGCAACCACCCGGGCCGCCTCTTCTACAATACCTGAAAACATAGTCTTTTTTTACTTATAAGATTAATTTGATGCCAAATATACGGATATAATCAATATCTTTTCGTATGTTTGCCATAGAAATACCTTCGGATTCTATGACAATACACCAATTGGAATATGTTTTAGCAGTGGATACGTTCCGCCACTTTGCCCGGGCCGCCGAACATTGCCGCGTGACCCAGCCGACGCTCAGCATGATGATACAAAAACTGGAAGAGGAACTGGGCATTAAACTGTTCGACCGCAATGTGCAGCCGGTCAAACCTACCGCCGCCGGGAAAAAGATAGTGGAACAGGCGCGCAAGGTCATCTACCAGGCCTCGCTGATAAAAGACATCGTAACCGAAGAAGAACAGTCGGTCAAAGGAACCTTCCGGCTGGCCGTCCTGCCAACCATAGCTCCCTATCTGGTGCCGCGCTTCTTCCTCAAACTGACGGCAAAACACAAAGACCTGGACATACATATCCTGGAAATGAAAACGACGCCAACCCTGGCGGCTTTGCTCCACGGCGAAGTCGACGCCGCCATCATCGCCTCACAACCGATCGAATCCGACCTGCAGGGAGAAACCCTCTACTACGAACAATTCTTCGGATATGTCTCCCGGAACGAGCCGACATTCAAAAACGAACTGCTCCGTACCTCGGACGTAAACGGTGAACGCCTCTGGCTCTTGGACGAAGGGCATTGTTTCCGCGACCAGTTGATGCGCTTTTGCCAAATGGAGCAGGTCAAACTCCGCCAGGGCGCATACCGCCTGGGAAGCCTGGAAACCTTCATGCGCATGGTAGAGAACGGCAACGGGATTACCTTCATCCCCGAGTTGGCAATCCACCAGATGAGTCAGGAACAAAAAGAACTGGTGCGCCCCTTTGCCATTCCGAAACCCACGCGCGAAATCGTCTTAGTGACCCGCAAAGATTTCATCCGCCACTCCATCTCCGAATTGCTGACCCACAGCATCCGGGCCTCTGTCCCCACCGAAATGTGCGCCCTCCAACCCTTCCAGCGGCTGGTGTAACCATACCAAATCAGAGCCTCACGGATGACAGTTCTTCGCCGATCTGCCTGATTGTATTCATAATCTTATCTTCACATTCGCGGGAGGGCTTTTTGCTGCCGTTGATGTAGGAAACCATCAGACTTCGTTCCATCCCCATACGGCGAGCAACCGCTGATGCGTTCAGCTCGGGATGCAATAGAAAAAAACGGGGTATCCCTTCGGGCTCCGGATTGTCGTAAAGAAAACTTTCCAACGACATGTCCTCATCTATCTCCTCCCATCGGATACCTATCTCGCCGTATACGTACTGCATCCGCTGCTCTTTGGTCGCTCGCCTCAATCTTGGATACCAAAGCAGCGATTGCCAGAGCTCCCGGCCATCATCGGTAAGGATGAAAATCTTCTCATCCGCAAACCATAATTTTTGTATCTTCATAATTCAACCGTAAAGATGGATAACATTTTTGTCATCAACAACTGTTTAGCAATTATTTTGTGTCGCATATTCGGCAGAAGTGTTATTACTGCTAAGGGGTATCCCTTCGGGCTTACACCCGGCGTCAAGGGAGTCCTGCCGGGGGAGATGGGGCCGGGGGGGGCGGTTGGTGAGGGGAAAGGGGGAGGTTTGTACCGGGTTGGGGGTTCTGTTGATAAGAAAAGGGGGGGAGTGGGAAAAAAAATAGGGGGAACAGTTGCGCACCTCAAACTAATATTTACCTTTGCTGAGTGAAAAAGGTTTTGCCTCCGGGTAGAAGCTGAAGAACAAAATAATAAATTCAATTTCTTACTTATTAGTATTAATATTAAATGTTTAAATTATGAACAAAAAGTTTTTTACTTTGATGGCCGGCGCACTCGTGCTGGCAGCATCGTTTGGAACGGCTAACGCGCAGAGGACGGAGATCGAAGCCGGTTCTCCTGTTGTAAAGTTCTCGACGTTCCCTAATGCGCCGGGTGGACTTTACCAACTGAGGGCTGTTGATTACGACCTGTCTGCAGGTGCCCTCGGCTTAGGCGACTACGTATTAGTCGCAAAAGACGGCGGAAAGCTTGACCTTGACACTGTTGGAATTGGCGCAGACTACAGTGGTATCTATGGCGAATCTCTTTGGTGTGTAAGCTTTTCTGAAGAAAACGAAGGACAACGCCCGAAGATTGACTTTTCGAACAAATCTACCGGCTTTCAGTTGAAAGTCAGCGAAAGCGACGTGACCGAACAAGGCCCTGTGAACTTATCGTTCGGCCTGCGTGGCGGTTGGAATTTTTCTGCAACCTACAAAAATGTCGTACAAGAACAGCAGCCTCTTTACACGTATTTCACCCACGACTCTGTGTTGGTGCTTGGTGTAGAGCAGATCGACATTAACAGTTCAGGCTATCTTGAAGATAGTTTGGTTGTGTACAAAGCGCTTGCAAGTAAGTTAAATGAGACTGACGACTGGGGATACGAACCAGGTTTTACTCTTACTGGCCCTAATCACTCTGCTACCTTGAGAACTCTGCTTTTCACCATTGAAACTCCGAAAGAATTGTTCTTGACGGCTGACGAATACAACACGATTCTGGGTACGCAGGCGTATGGACCGAAGAAGTTGACCTTCAACCTGGATAAGACACGCGAAAAGAACCCGTGGACAGACCAGGCTTTGATTGCGAAAGACACGACGGATATAGGCTCTAACCCCTGGCTTACTTTCTCCTTGCCGCAGAATGGGGCTTATGACTATGGAAAAGCCGTACGCGTGGATACGAACTATGTCAATAGGGAAGGTATCAAGTTCTTAGACTTTGCCTATGACTCGATTCGTCACAACAACACGACAAAGTATTTTGATTTTACAGAGCAATACTTATTCAAAGTGAAGTATGACGTTTCAAATGACAGTGCTACTATCTTTGTACATACCGTTCGTGATACGGTAGGCTACAGTGTAGCATCAGGTGGTGCAAATCATCCGACATGGTGGGCGATTCATAATGCTGGAAATTGGGATGCAACTTATCTTGTGGAGAACAATAAAGCAGTGAGATTGCAAGACCTTTTCACAGATCATAGCGTACGTATCGTTACAATTGGTGACGTGCCGACCCACACCAAGATTGAATTGGGTCTGAAGGGTTGTGCGGAAGCTCCGACTACGACACTGACGTCTATCGGCGAAGATGTATACATTATACATAATGCAGCAGGAAAAGTTCTGGGTGTGCCCATCTTTACCGACTCGCTCAACTATGCGCCGGACGGAGTACAGTGGATCACTTATTCTGCAGACAATGTAGCTCCGAAGTATATCCCGGCTTACCAGTGGGTAGTTAAGCTAAAGAGCCCGTCTCTTGCGCCTTATTCTCAGATAAGGCTCATTAACCGTGAGTTCCCCGACATAACGACAACTATCCAGCTTTACACCGACGCTACTACAGACCTGTACGGCGGAAAGGTTAATAAGGACAGTTTCGTTCCGGTGCCGACAGCTCAGAAGAAAGACAAACATCTGGGATACTACTGGATCTCTAATGACGAAGCGAAACTCAACACGTACGACCTGAATTATCTGCACAATCTGAGCCTGGAATATTACCTGGGTCAAAGCGAAACAGCCGGCGACTCTACCATGGTTGTGAAGAAAACGAAGACTCAGTACAAGTTTACGCCCGTCGAATACAAAGGGACTGGCAAAGAAATTAACTATGGTTATACTGTTGCCACGGGTGAAACCATCAAAGATCTGGTACAATTGGTACGTGTAGCCTATGAACTGGAAAGTGGATCGAAATATTTGACCATCAATGAAAACGAACGGTTTGCATTGACTAAGGGTACGGCGAAACACAAAGCTGTCTTCCTGCTGAAGACGAACAACACGATAAAGATTGACGGCAAAGACGTACAATATTATGCACTGCTTGATACATTGGCAGACGGCAAGTATTCTAAGGTAGCGGGAGGAACTCCGACCATTTACGAAAAAGTAGGTATTTCCGACGACAACCTGTGGGCATTTGCTCAGGTTCAGAAAGAAACCAGAACGTCTGCTTTCCATCCGAGCGAATACAGCAGCCCGCTGTACAGAAGATTTGATAACGACTACTACACCTATGGCGACGGTCAAAAGACAGTTCAGGAACCCTACGGCGAAACCGCTAACGCTCCTGTATGGTTGAGGTTCACCAAAGAAAACAACTTCGGAAACGAACTTCTGTTTGAAAACTCACCCTTAGGCAAGGGCAATACTACCGGAACGGAAAACGACTATCGTGAAAATCTCACCAACAAGCAGATCAGCTTCCTTGGCATATACAACCAGAATCAGTATAAAGAATCTGATTCTCTCGCGTACACATTCTATGTAGATACCGCTTATGTACAACGTCCGGCTGCCGCTGGTGGCACAAGCTTCACTGCCAAACCGCAGTATATGCTGGCCCTCCGTCCCTCCATCAGACAAGCCGATACGCTTTACAAAATAGATGAAGGCTGGTATGAAGATGCCAATGGCAATCCTATCTATCCCGAAGAATCATATACCGATACGGCCGATATTATTCGTCCTGCTTTGGTAAGAGGTTTCTACCTGTTCAATGCACAAGACTCTGTCAATGTTGGTAATAATGATTACAAAGGTAGAGCTGGATACGGAGGTCAAAATGATGTTCGTCTGGCATTTGTTGATGGTATTCACTTGGCTGACACATTCTATGTATTACCGGGTCATCTCCGCAATTACACTACGGCTCGTCTGCAGGAAAAATACAGAGAACTGTTGTGGACATTAGATCCGTACTTCAAACACTATCTGGGCGACAACGATCACTTTGCACCGAGATTTGTTGAAGCAGGCGGGAAACCTGCCTACAAGGCTAATACTAATAATACTGAGTATAAGTATAACGGTAAGAGTATGGTATTCCAGTTCCGTCTGATCACCAGTATTGTAAATAAAGATCGCAGGTTCTTGATTGAAACAACAACGGGTGATCTACAGATGGGTCCGGACAAAGCTCAGTGGGTGAAGAATCAGAATGGTGTTCCTGTTATCAGTAATACAGTATCCTTCTACGATGCTTCTACCGGTACTCAGAACGGCTCTGAAGTCTTCAACGTACTTGAAGGCGTAGTAGATGGCGCTACCTCTAACGAAGCGGCTCCGGCTGTTAGCGAAGTGAAAGTTATTTCCGAAACAGGCGCTGTTACGATCCTGAACGCTGCCGGCAAGACAGTTGCCATCAGCAACATCCTGGGTCAGACAGTAGCTAACGCAGCTCTGACATCCGACAACGCTCGCATCGTCCTTCCGAAGGGCATCGTGATCGTAGCCGTTGAAGGCGAACCCGCCATCAAAGCTATCGTGAAATAAGTAAGCAAAAGTTTCCTCCCCCCTCCTCTCCCCCCGGGGCGAGGAGAGGAGGAATCCTCTCATAAAAACCCCCTCCGCACTCCGGAGAGGGTTTTTTTGTTATAGGACGCATAGAAGAGGAAGTGGTCGCGTGTGTGAAATCTCGCTGATTTCAACTACATTTGCGGCGATAAACAGACAAGTTCAAAAATTAAAAGCAAAATTATATGATTACATCAGACCAACTACAGCATGTGTTGGAGCGCGATCAGGCGCTGAGGGGGTTCCTTTGACATCGATGGGAAGACCATCCAGTTGGAAGAAGAAGAACTGCGTACGCAAGATCCCGTTTTCTGGGAAGACGCCAAACGAGCGGAAGCTCAAATGAAAATCGTAAAGGAGCTGAAAAAGTGGATCGAACTGCATAGCGAGGTTCATGCCGCCGCCGAAGAGCTCTCCTTAGCCTATGATTACATGAAGGAAGGCGTTATCAGTGAAGAAGAAGTGGATGAGGCCTATGCCAAAGCCCTGACACTGCTGGAGAACCTGGAGTTTCGCAATATGCTCCGCCAGGAAGCCGACCAGATGGGTTGCGTCCTGAAGATTAATTCCGGAGCCGGCGGTACGGAAAGCCAGGACTGGGCCTCGATGCTGATGCGTATGTATATGCGCTGGGCGGAGGCCAATAAGTATAAGATCACGATCAATAACCTGCAAGAAGGCGACGAGGCAGGCATCAAGTCCGTCACCATGCAGATCGAAGGCGATTACGCCTACGGCTACCTCAAGGGAGAGAACGGCGTGCACCGCTTGGTGCGCGTCTCGCCCTATAACGCACAAGGCAAGCGGATGACCTCCTTCGCCTCCGTTTTTGTGACCCCGCTGGTGGACGATACCATCGAGATAGACATCAATCCGGCCGATTACACCTGGGATACGTTCCGTTCCGGAGGAGCCGGGGGGCAGAACGTCAACAAGGTAGAAACCGGCGTCCGCCTCCGTTACAACTACAAAGACCCCGATACGGGCGAAACACGCGAGATACTGATCGAGAACACCGAAAGCCGCTCGCAGCTGGACAACCGCGAGAACGCCATGCGCCTGCTCCGCTCCATGCTCTATGACTTCGCCCTGCAACGACGGATGGCCGAACAGCAAAAGATAGAAGCCGGCAAAAAGAAAATCGAATGGGGCTCCCAGATCCGCAGTTACGTGTTCGACGACCGCCGCGTAAAAGACCATCGCACCAACCACCAGACCTCCGACGTCGGAGGTGTGATGGACGGCAAGATCGATGGCTTCATCAAAGCCTACCTTATGACCTTTGCCGGGGAAGAGTAGGGGAGGCTTGGTCCATACCGTAATTTTCCGTTTCTTTGCAGCCGAATACTAAGGGGTGCTTGCCCCCTGTCTCCGCAGGAGAACAGATGGCAGGCTGAGATTATACCCGTGAACCTGATCCGGATAATACCGGCGTAGGAAACTGTATCTTCTTCAGACACTCCTGTCCTATTCAGTTTTATAAGTCTAATTAATAAACCGATTAAGGATGAAAAGTGTAGTTTTGTTTTTAGCCTCGCTCACGGCGATGGCGGCGTATGCCGACGAACCGGTCGATACGCTCAGAATCTCAAACAATGTATCGTTGGACGAAGTGGTAGTGATCGCTACCCAAGCTGTGAAAGAGACGCCCGTAGCCTATACGGACCTCTCGAAAGACCTCCTTGAGGGGCGGAATGACGGACAGGGTATACCGTCGCTCATCTCCGCCTCTCCCTCTGTTATTATGACTTCCGATGCCGGTACGGGGATCGGCTATGCCGGCTTCCGCATACGGGGAACGGATGCGAACCGTATCAATATCACCGTCAATGGCGTGCCGGTGAATGACTCGGAATCGCATGGCGTCTTCTGGGTCAATATGCCCGACTTTGCCTCCTCGGTCGAGAATATACAGATCCAGCGGGGGGCAGGGACGTCGACGAACGGGCCGGCCGCCTTCGGAGCAACCGTCGCCCTGCAAACACGCAAGCAGGAGATGCTGCCCGGCGCTGAATACTCGCTGTCGGCCGGCTCGTTCGGGACGGTGCGGCATACCGCAAGGGCAGGGACGGGACTGCTGTACGACCACTGGGTGGTGGATGCCCGTTATTCCGACATCCGCAGTGATGGCTTTATCGACCGCGCCCGGGCCGATATGTCGTCCTACCACGCCTCGGCAGCCTGGTACGGCGAACAGACGCTCCTGAAGTTCCAGACTTTCGGCAGCGCCGAAAAGACCTACCAGGCCTGGAACGGCGTCCCTTCCGAACGGCTGAATCCCCCAGCGCCCCAAAAGCCGGACCGGACGTATAACTCCTGCGGTGAATATACGGAGGATGGCGT
Source organism: Tannerellaceae bacterium (assembly GCA_031271045.1). Classification (GTDB taxonomy): domain Bacteria; phylum Bacteroidota; class Bacteroidia; order Bacteroidales; family Tannerellaceae; genus DFXE01. The sequence goes on along the minus strand of JAISWO010000022.1, from coordinate 37,525 downwards.
GACGAAGTACTACGACAACCAGACCGACAACTACCGCCAGCGGCATTACCACCTCACCGCCGTCCATCGCCCGGCAAACCTTTGGAGCATGAACCTGACGCTCCACTACACCCGGGGGGAAGGCTATTACGAGGACTACAAGGCCGGGGCCAAATACGCCGCCTACAAGCTCCCCGCTTACGTTGACCCCGACGGCGTCGCCGTGAGCCGTACCGACCTGGTGCGCCGCAAATGGTTGGACAATGACTTCTACGGCGCCGTATACAGCGCCAACTACCGGAGCGAGCGTATGCAACTGACGCTGGGCGCTGCCGCAAACCGCTACGTGGGCGACCACTTCGGGCGGGTGATCTGGGCCAAAGCCGCCAACGCCCTCCCCAAGCCCGATTATGAGTATTATTCCAATACGGGGAAGAAGCTGGATTATAGCGCCTACGCAAAGGCCAACTACGCCCTCTCCTCCCGCCTGAATGCCTACGCCGACCTCCAGTACCGGGGAATAGCCTACACCATACAGGGCAGCGACGACAAGGCCGGCGACCACGTGGCGGTGGATAAACGCTGGAGCTTCTTCAATCCCAAGGCGGGGCTCCACTACCACCACGACCGGCACAATGCCTTCCTCTCCTTCTCGGTTGCCAACCGCGAGCCGAACCGCGACAACTTCACCGAAGCCGCCCCCGGCGAACGCCCCCTGCACGAAACCCTCTACGATTACGAGGCCGGTTACAGCTTCGCCAACGCCTTCTTCCGGGCCGGCATCAACCTCTACTTCATGGATTACGCCAACCAACTGATCCTCTCCGGCAAAATCAGCGAGATAGGCGAACCGCTTACTTCCAATATCCGCGACAGCTACCGGGCCGGCATCGAACTGACCGCCGCCATCGAGCCCACTCGCTGGCTGAAGTGGAACGGCAACCTGACGCTGAGCCGCAACCGGATCAAGGGCTTTACCGAATATGTCGACAACTGGGACACCGGAGCCCAGGACGCCGCCTACTTAGGTACGACCGACATCGCCTTCTCGCCCTCCGTCATAGCCAACAGTACGTTCGAGGTCCGCCTCCGGGGCTTCACGCTCAGCTTCCTGTCGCAGCACGTTGGAAGGCAGTACGTCGACAATACCTCGTCGCGCGAGCGCTCGATCGACTCCTACCTTGTCCATAACCTGCGCATAGGCTACGCCTTCCGGCCCGCCTTTCTGAAAGAGATCGCCATCGACCTGAGCATCAACAACCTCTTCAACGAGAGCTACGAAACCAACGCCTGGGTCTACTCCTACATTTCCGAAGGACACCGCTACAAGGACGACGGCTACTTCACCCAGGCCGGCACGCATGTCATGACCCGGCTTACAATGAAGTTTTGAGGCCGCTTGCCGCCTTGCACACTGTCAGGTCGTAACGTTACGACCTGACGCGATGTAGCGTTACATCGTGTCGCGATGTAGCCTTGCATCTTGTCACGATGTAGCGTTGCATCTTATCACGATGTAACGTTGCATCTTGTTGCGATGCAAGCTTGCATCCCGATGGACACCTTAGGCGGCAGGTGGCGGCCTCCCCTGCTTGCGGCAGCGAAAAGAAAGGCCGTATATGATTATCCGTTTATATCACCTATCTTTGCGTAGTTAAAACGGAACAACGATATCGCCCCGCGATAAACGGATATGAAAATCAGAACAAGACATAGAGCAATTGCAGCCGGCGCGAACGTTCCGGTGGCGCTGCTGTTCCTTCTGGCGTTCAGCCTGTGCTGCGAACGGGTGGACGATCCGGAACCACCGTCCGGGCAAACCCGTACCGACGGCGAAAGGATGGGCGCCCTGATCGTCTATATGGATCCGGGGATCGCCCCCCGCCGCGCCGACTCCGTCTTTGCCGCCGCCCGGGCGCTGGGGATTCAATGGGTGCGCATCGGCTTCATCTGGGCCGTCATCAATCCGGAGAAAGACCGCTACGAATGGGGTGAAATAGACCGGATCATAGACAGCGCCTGCCGTTATGGTCTTTCCGTCCTGCCGATGTTTACATGGACTCCGCAATGGGCCGCCTCCGTCCCGCAATCCACCCTCTATATGTTCCACGCACCGTCGGCCGGGAAGATCGGCGACTATGATGCAGGACTGGGTTCCGTGGGGACAGGCTACGACTACCTGGCCCAATGCGCCGAGACCGTCAGCCGCCGCTACAAAGACAAAATATCCCACTGGGAATTATGGAACGAACCGGATATGTACGGCTTCTACCGTTCCTCGGCCGGGGAATACGGCAAGATGTTGCATTACTTCAACCATGCGATCAAGAAAGGCAACCCGGACGCCAAGGTCGTGCTCGGCGGACTGGCGCAAGGCGAACCCGCCTGGGGATGCGATACGGCCTTCTTTGCGAAAACCCTCCGGGATGAAGCATACCCTGTGCACCATAATTTCGACGTCTATAACTTTCACGTGAACTTCAAAACGGCCGCCGACATCAACCGGCAAATAGCCGAGACGGAACAGATGCTCAGCGCACATAAGCTGCAAAAGACATACTGGATAACGGAAGCAAGCTATACGTCGGACCGCCGGCACCAGTCGCTGCCCGGCTACAAAAGCGGCGAAGAGAGCCTGGGCGCATACATCTCCGGCATCTACCGGGAAGCCCTGCTCCGCTCGGAAGCCGAAGTGGTCTTCTGGGCGGCGCTGCACGACTACCTGCCCTCGACAGCCGAGAGCGACCCCTATAAATATTCGGGCCTTTACACCTTCGACCTGAAGCTGAAACCGGCCGGCGATACGCTGAGAAGAATGGCAAACACTCCGGAAGAAGAAAGCAAATGAACAGCTACGTCATACTCTTTATCATTGCCGCTTATTTTGCCGCGCTGCTGCTGATCTCCTACCTTACGGGACGGAAGCATAGCGGGAATGAGGCCTTCTTCCTGGGCAACCGCCGCTCTCCGTGGTATATCGTCTCCATAGCTATGGTCGGGACGTCGCTATCGGGCGTCACCTTCGTGTCGGTCCCCGGTATGGTGCGGAGCATCGACATGACGTATATGCAGACGGTCCTTGGCTTCTTCTTCGGCTACGTCCTGATCGCCAAAGTACTGCTGCCCCTCTACTATAAGCTGCAACTGACCTCCATCTATGCCTACTTGGACAATCGGATCGGAAGACGTACCTACCGGACGGGCGCCTCCTTCTTCCTGCTCTCCAAGATCGTCGGAGCAGCGGCGCGGCTTTACTTGGTGGTGCTTATCCTGCAAACCTACGTCTTCAATGCCTGGAACCTGCCCTTCGAACTGACGGTCGTCATCAGCATCGCACTCGTCTGGCTCTACACCTTCCGCGGCGGCGTCCGGACCATCGTGTGGACCGATACCCTGCAATGCGTCTGCTTCATTGCCATGCTGGTCATTATCCTGTGGGAAGTGAAAAGCAAAATGGGGCAAGACATGGTCGGCATGATACAGACACTGACGGACAGCTCCTACTTCCGTATCTTCGAGTTTGACGACTGGCACAGTACGCAGCATTTCGCCAAACAGTTCTTCAGCGGCATCTTCATCACCATCGTCATGACCGGCCTCGACCAGGATATGATGCAAAAGAACCTCTCGTGCAAAAGCCTCAAGGATGCGCAAAAGAATATGTATACCTACGGCCTGGCCTTTACGCCGGTGAACTTCCTCTTCCTCACCCTGGGCGCCCTGCTGCTGATACTCGCCTCGCGCGAGCAAATCCCCCTGCCGGCCCTGAGCGACGACATCCTCCCCATGTTCTGCACCTCCGGCATCCTGGGAGACTCCATCCTGGTCTTCTTCACGATCGGCATCATCGCCGCCGCATTCAGCAGCGCCGACTCGGCCCTGACGGCCCTGACCACCTCCTGCTGCGTCGACCTCCTGGACGTCGAGAAGAAAGCCCCCCCCGAAGCCCGCCGTATACGGCTGAAGACCCACCTGGCCATCTCCATCCTCTTCGCCCTGATCATCCTGGCCTTTAAAGCGCTGAACAACCGCAGCGTGATTGACGCCATCTATATGATCGCTTCCTACACCTACGGCCCCCTGCTGGGATTATTCCTCTTCGGGCTGTTTACGAAAAAGAAACCCCGCGACGCCTGTGTCCCCTATATCTGCATAGCCTCCCCCCTGATATGCCTTGCACTCAGTTACGGCGTAAAACAATACGCCGGTTACGTCTTCAGCTACGAAATGCTGATGATCAACGGAGGACTGACATTTGCCGGACTATGGATCGCCTCAAAAAAGAAAAACTATGGACATAAAGAGCGCTGAATTTGTTATCAGTAATACCGACGTGCGGAAATGCCCCGAAGGCAACCGGATGGAATACGCCTTCATCGGACGCAGCAACGTAGGAAAATCGTCGCTGATCAATATGCTGACCCATAAAAAGGGCCTGGCTATGACCTCCCAGAAACCGGGAAAAACCCAACTGATCAACCATTTCCTGATCAACAACACCTGGTTCCTGGTCGACCTGCCCGGCTATGGCTATGCCCGGCGCGGAATGGAAGGACGGGAACGGATACAGCATATCATCGAAGACTATATCCTCCAACGCGAACAGCTCACCAGCCTGTTCGTCCTGCTCGACTGCCGCCACGAACCCCAGCAGATCGACCTTGAATTTATGGAATGGCTGGGTGAGAACGCCGTCCCCTTCGCGATCATCTTCACCAAAATAGACAAGCTCGGACGTGGACGCCTGCAAGAAAACCTCAAAGCCTACCACTCCCACCTGCTCGAAACATGGGAAGAACTCCCCCCCATCTTCCTCTCCTCAGCAGAAAAAAGAGAAGGACGAGACGAAATACTGAACTATATCGAAGAAATTAACAGGAATATAAACCCCTAACCCCCCCCCTTTGAATAACCATGATTTGGAACGAAACAATCGAATGTATGGAGCGTGGCGAAATGCGCAAACTCCAAACCATCCGCCTGCAACGGATCGTTGAATATGCCTACCACAACACCCCCTTCTATCGCCGTAAAATGCAGGAGACAGGACTGACCCCCAGCGACATCCGCTCACTTGACGACATCACCAGGCTACCCTTTACCGTAAAGCAAGACCTGCGCGACAACTATCCCTTCGGACTGATGGCCGTGCCCATGTCGGAAATCGTCCGCCTGCACGCCTCTTCGGGCACAACCGGCAAACCCATCGTCGTAGGCTATACGCGGAAAGACCTCGGAATATGGAGTGAAACCGTAGCCCGATGCCTGTATGCGGCAGGCGTTACCCGCAACGACGCCGTGCAAGTCTCCTACGGATACGGACTCTTCACCGGCGGACTGGGCCTGCACGGAGGCGTAGAAAATATCGGCGGAACCGTCATCCCCATGAGCAGCGGCAATACCCAGAAACAAATACAACTCATGCACGACTTCGGAGCCGCTGCCCTGGCCTGTACCCCCTCCTATGCACTCTACCTGGGCGAAACAATCAAAGAATCAGGCATCCCGCGCAGCGAATTTAAACTCAAAGTCGGTATGTTCGGAGCCGAACCCTGGACCGAAAATATGCGCAAGGAAATAGAAGACTCGCTCGGCATCAAAGCCTATGACATCTATGGCCTGACGGAAATTATCGGACCGGGCGTCGGCTGCGAATGTGAATGTCAGCACGGCACACACCTGTGGGAAGACCATTTCTATCCCGAAATACTGGATCCGCATACCTTGCAGCCCACAGAACCCGGCACAAGCGGCGAATTGGTATTCACCACCCTGACAAAGGAAGGAATGCCGATGATCCGCTACCGTACACGCGACCTGACGGCCCTTCATTACGAACCCTGCCCCTGCGGACGTACAGCCGTACGAATGGACCGCATCTTAGGACGCAGCGACGATATGCTCATTATACGGGGTGTGAACATCTTCCCCTCGCAGATCGAATCGGTCCTTCTGGAAATGCCCGAGTTTGAACCTCACTACCTGATCGTGGTTGACCGCGTGAACAACACGGACACCTTCCAGGTACAGGTCGAAGTACGCCCGGAATATTACTCCGACGAGATAAACAAAATCCTGTCCCTTCGGAAACGGATCGCAGCGCGTATGCAAAGCGTGACCGGCATCCAGCCGGACATCAAGATCGTAGAGCCCCGCAGCATCGAACGCAGCATGGGGAAAGCCAAACACGTAATCGACAATCGCAAATTAGTTTAACCCTTCAAAAAAACAGACTTATGTTAATCAAACAATTATCCATCTTTCTTGAAAACAAGAGAGGACGTTTTACGGAAGTAGCAAAGATATTGGGCGAAGCCGGCATAAACATGTCGGCCTTCACCGTTTCGGAAAGCTCTGACTTCGGAATACTTCGCCTGATCGTTTCCGACTCCGGCAAAGCCATCGACGTATTGCGCGAAAAGTTGTACGCCGTGAGTATCACAGATGTGGTTTGCCTGCATTGCCCCAATGAGCCCGGCGCCCTGGCCGCCGCCATGGACATCATTACGGGTGCCGGTATCTTTATCGAATACATGTATGCTTTCGCGCAAGGAGATTCGGCTCATGTGATTATCCGTCCCGACGATGTAGAGCGTTGCGTGGAGGTTCTACAAGCCAATAAATTAACACTCATTGCCGCCAGTGATTTGTATAAGTTGTAATTATTAACGTTTTGAGTGTTCTTTATTAGTGAAGTTGCACTAACTTTGCGCGCTAAATAGATGTAAATGAAAAAGATTATATATATATGCGTGATGACGGTTATATTCTCCGCTTGCGGAGAATATAACAAGGTGCTGAAAAGTACCGATTACGAGTTGAAGTATTCCTATGCCAAGAAGTATTTCAATGCGAAGCAATATACAAAATCCGCTACGCTTCTGGAAGAATTGCTCCCCATCCTGAAAGGTACTTCCAATGCGGAAGAATCGTTATATCTGTTGGCACAGAGTTATTACGGACAAAAGGACTATCAGACGGCTTCACAGTACTTCAACACCTATTACACCACTTATCCCAAAGGCGAATATGTGGAACTTGCGCGTTACTATTCGGGATACGGACTATACCTGGATTCACCGGATCCCCGCTTAGATCAGGCGCAGACGTATAAGGCTATCGAAGAACTCCAATTGTACATGGAGTATTATCCACAATCCGAACGTGCGGCAGACGCCCAGAACATCATGTTCGACTTGCAGGAAAAGTTAGCGCTGAAAGAACTGATGGCTTCCCGGCTCTATTTCAATCTGGGCACTTATCTGGCCAATAATTACCTGTCGAGCATCATTACGGTGCAGAACGCCCTGAAAAATTATCCCTTTTCCAAATACAGGGAAGATTTTATCTACTTAATGCTCCAAGCCAAATATGAACTTGCATTAGCCAGCGTAAGTGAAAAATTGCAGGGACGCTATCGGGATGTGGTGGATGAATATTACAATTACAAAAACGAATATCCGGAAGGCAAATACGCAAAACAAGCTCAACGCTTTTTCGATTATGCCAGCAAACGGATCACAGATGGATATTAAATTATTAGTCAATTAAAACAATATGGATTACAAAAAAACAAATGCTCCCCTGAACACGGTAACGCGCGATATGATGAAACTATCGGCTAATACTGGTAACATCTATGAAACAACGATGATTATATCCAAACGGGCTAATCAGGTTGCCGTGGAAATGAAGCACGATTTGGAAAAGAAACTTCAGGAATTTGCTTCGTATAACGATAGCCTGGAAGAGGTGTTTGAAAACAGAGAGCAAATTGAAATTTCCCGCTATTACGAAAAGCTCCCGAAAGCAACTCTTATTGCCGCTCAGGAATACGAAGACAATAAATTGTATTTCAAAAACCCGGCTAAAGACAAGGGAGGCTTCTGATGTTACAAAGAATACAGACTGTATATTTATTGCTTATCGCCATCCTGATGACGGCCATGACTTTTCTTCCGTTGGCTATTCTGCAACGGAAAGAAGGTCTTTATTCGCTTGAAGTCTTTGGAATAAGCAATTTGTCGGATAAGGCAGATTTTTCCCCGATGTGGGGATTGTTTGTTTTGACGGCGCTTATAGCTATACTGGCAATCGTAACCATTTTACTATACAAAAAGCGGATATTGCAAATACGAGTATGTGTGTTTAACGCTATTCTGATGATTGGTTTTTATGGCTTCTTTGTTTTTTTGATATACATGATGTATCAGCAAGTGGAAGATCTGTCGGTAAGCGTCAAGATAGCCCTTTCATTCCCCTTGATAAGTCTGATTTTGGATTACCTTGCCATACGAAATATTGGCGCCGACGAAATATTGGTGCGTTCTGTAGAACGATTAAGGAAATAGCAATATTTCCTTTTTTTATTTCTTCAGGGGTATCAGATACGTCAATTTGCCGAAAATAACCTGTCCCGAAGATTTGGAAAAGTAATCCGCTTTCCTGCTACCGAAAATATCTCCCAATGAATAATAATACCGTCCCTCCAATTGGAAACATCCGATAGGAGTACGAACTTCAAGACCTGGGCCACCGCATATTCCCCAGGCAAATCTGTTTTCAACGGGCATGTCCCATTGTTCCGACGTATGAGGCTTACCGGTTACCAGATCTATAGGTGGGGAAGAGGTGTCGCCCTGTCTGGTTGTGCTTTCACCTATGAAGAAACCAACCTTTGGCCCTACGTTCAGGAAAAACCGGATATGCTTATTGCCATAATAAAGCTGGGAAAGCAAGGGAATGTCGATGTAATTAAGCCGGCGCGTATAATTGTAGGCAGGATCGTCAAAGTGTTCTTCCCAACCTTCCTGCGAATAATTAACCTCGAAGACAAGTCCGGCGTATGATTCCGTCAACCAGCGCACGGTCAGCCCTGCGTGAGTTCCCATCAGTTGATTTTCCTGTACTTTAGGGACAAAAGTAACAGAAGAAACACCCATGCCGAAGGAGCCTCCTATCGAAAGTTCTTTGCGGAAGGTATTCTGTCCGCTGGCATAGATAACCAAAGTCAATCCGGCTATTGTTGCGAAAAATCGTCTTGTTTTCATTTATTTAAGTTCGTGGCGTATTGTCCTGTAATTCTCCCGGTTGTAGTGAACAATGAATAAATTCGTATTAATAAATCCTCCCCAATTGTTCACCCGGTAGAATTTGAAGCCGGTTTGGAGACTTTTGTAATTGATTCTGCTCAGGTTGGATTCAAAATTCACACCATAATGGTATATGGCGTCTAAGAAAAACATTCCCGTATCGAAGCCCAATATCCCAAATTTGGGGAAGGTGTTTGGGATGTTTTTACTGTACCATATCTTGTATTTGGAATAGAACCGCAATACATCGGGCGACAGGTTATCAGCATAAAAATAAGTATATATATATGTATTCAGGGCAAAAAAGTCCTCCATACACTCGCGTGCATAAGTCTGCCATATAGGATATCCGAACAGGTTTATGATGCAATCGGGATTGGCTTCTGCAAGAGTACGAAGCGGAGTCCTGATTTTGTTCAGCGCCTCCAAAGTTCCCGAAGTCGGAATAATTACATTTCGTTTATCCCTTCTCAACAAGGCTTCTATGTCTCCGTAAAAAGACTCACCTTTGTATAAAACATCCTTGGCTGTTATATTATGTTGCGATAGTTCTTGTTTGAATACACGGATAAATTCCTTCTGATCATCCGGGTCGTTGGTGTCAACAAAGATGATATTGTAATCGTAAAACATTTCGTAAGCGGCTTGCGTTGCTTTGGCATACAAATAGGAATGAGGGGTATTGACTTGGAATACATAGCTGTTTGATAATACGTCATCGTTCTTTGAAGTGAAAGGTATGACATACTTGATACCATTCTTTTTGGCAAAGTCGGCTATGGGGGCAATTTGCTCATCTCCCACGGCGCCGATAATCAGGTGAGCTTCGCTCAGAGCTTTTTCTTTCAGTATACCTTCTAACTTTCTCACGCCGTTTCCGCAATCACGCACTGTCAGTGTAATGGAAACGCCTTTGTTACGCAAACTGTCAATGGCCAGCAGCAGTCCTTCGTAATATTCCACAAAACGGGTATTAGACGTCGGGATTGTTTCTTCCGTCATAAAGGGCAATAGCAAAACCAGGTTGATCGTATCGGGTCTGTCTATTTTTGCAGGGGTTGACAATAAGGCGTTTGCGTCTTTTTCATTAGAGGCTGCTGTTTGTTGTGAAACAATAATTTCTTCTTTTACAGGTATGCGTATCACCATGCCGGCTTTTACTCCGTTCTTTAAGTCGGGATTCCGGGCAAGGAGTTCATCGGAAGATATGTTGAATTTGCGGGTAATCCGGTATAGCGTTTCTCTTCTCTCTACCTTGTATTCGACGTCTGTTATAACGATTTGTTTTTCTTGAGGTGTAACTTCCGTATCTGTTGTGGAGGGGATGCGGATATTTTTCCCGATGAGGAATGTCGCAACCGACAATCCCGGGTTGGCCTCTACAATGTCAGCGGCCGGCACATTATATTTCACCGACAGCGAATAGAGCGTTTCTTTCGGCTGAATGGTATGGAAAAAATATCCCTGATTGTCTTTGCCGATGTTCATGGCTGCATTTTTTTGAGGTATCCTCAACTTCTCTCCTACCTTAATTATATCACGGCTTCCCGGATTGAGGCGATAGAGGATACTTTCCTCCACGCCATACGTGACAGCGATAGAATAGATCGTTTGTCCGCGCTCAACTACATGATAAAATATATTGTTATCTTGAGCGTTATTAGTAATAATTTGCTGTCTGTTATTATCCTGTGGATAAAGAGGTATGACAGTGAAACAGAAAACTGTTGCCAGAATGCAAATAATCGTTTTACTCATTTCTTGGATCGATATTTGCGGCAAAGATAATGTATGTTGGTATAAAACACTAATTTTGGAACCGAATTAGGTATGATATTTATGCGGAGAAAAGATTTTAAAAGGGTTGCGGGAATCTTGAGTATGTTACTTTTTGTATGTGCTCTTCAGGCACAATATACTGTGACCGGAGGGACAGGGACACCCTTACTTGCCCTTGATGATACTCCTAATCGACTGCAAGTGTACCTGGTTTGTGATATTGAAAATGTTGAAATCCAATATACTTCTGCTTCACCTTCCCATCAGTGGCGTCGATACGAAACAAAAGCGCTCGAGGCGGAAACCGTCGACGCTGTACAGACGGGAACTACTTCTACGTTGCGTGATATAAAAGACGGATATGGCTACTTTGTGGAAGAACCTGGCGCATTGCCCCGCTATATCTGGATTATTGATTATGCCAAACATGCTTTTTCTGTTCAGGATCTGAAGATAACCAATAACGACAACCCTTGTGACGAGCTTTGGCTTGAAAGTACGACAACGTTATCTCCGCTGACGTATCATACCCCTAACGGGCTATTGAAAGAGTTACCTCGATCGTTTGAAGTGACTTACAATACGCTGGAATATGAAGAAGACAATAAGAGCTTTTTGCCGAAAATCGTAACTCAAACCCTTACGGGGAATCCTTTTAATATTCCCCTGTCTCCCCCCTTGTGCGATACTGAAATTACTTTGAAGGGAGATCGTTTCGCCCAGCATTTCAATATGGAGAAAACAATAAGCACGGATACTTATCAGGCTGTTGCTGTCGAAGCGCATCTTGATACGACCAGTCTGTCTTTTGATGGACTGAATATGTATACGAGCGGCAGTGGGGTTTCTGCTCCCATTGAGGTGCATTTTGAGGCCATAACCAATGAACCTGTGGCGGCTTTCTACAAATGGACTATTGTGCACAACCGGGATGGAAAATCGGAAACCATTCTCAGTTTCACTGGCCGGAGTATGGCTTATACCTTCAGGGATGAAGGCGTTTTTATTGCCACGCTGGATGTGGGAGACCGAACGGGCAAATGCAATCTGACGGATTCTATGTCGATAGAGATAGGCGAACCATACCTGAGTGCTCCGAATGTGTTTTCTCCCGGCACATCTCCCGGAGTTAACGACGAATTTAGAGTCACCTATAAATCTCTTGTCGGTTTCAAAGGATGGATATTTAATCGTTGGGGCGCAGAAATATTTTATTGGACAGACCCGGCGAAAGGATGGGATGGGAAAAAAGGTGGGAAATATGTGCCGCCCGGTGTATACTTTTATGTGATAGAAGCGAAAGGCTCTAACGGTAAGAATTATTTAAAAAAAGGACATATAAATATTATCAGACCTGAAAATGTACAAGATAAGAGTATCGAATAAACAGATTGCAAGTGTTTTTATTTGTGGATGCGTAGGGCTTGCCGCCTATGTGCTTATTAGTTCCGGCGACTCGAAGCAAATGAAAAATGAGCGTCCGTTGGTTGCGTCCATGACCATGTCGCCCGAAATACCGTCTTCTGTTTCGTTTTGTGGGAAAACGATTGACATCACACGGTATAATATGCGCGAAGCATTCGACAGGGAATTGAGCAGTTTTACTTATTTTCATGCCACAACCTTATTGCTGATCAAGCGGGCCAACCGCTATTTCCCCGTGATAGAGCCGGTATTGAAAAAATATGGAATACCCGACGATTTCAAATACCTGGCCGTCATTGAAAGTCATTTAGATCCTCGCGTCTCTTCGCCGGCACGTGCGGTTGGCATGTGGCAATTTCTGGAAGGTACCGGAAGGCAATACGGCCTGACCATCACACCTACGGTGGACGAACGTTGTCATGTGGAGAAGGCAACCATCGCCGCTTGTAAATATCTGAAGGAAGCATACGGGAAATACAACAACTGGATAAGCGTAGCCGCCTCTTATAACACAGGAATGGGACGTATCAGCAGCGAACTGGGTCAACAAAAAGCAGATAATGCTTTCGACCTGTGGCTTGTGGAAGAAACGTCCCGCTATCCTTACCGGATAATGGCCATCAAGCAGATATTTGAGAATCCCTATCGGTACGGATTTGTGTTGACTCCCCGTAATTTGTACAAACCCATTAAGACGCACCCTGTGTCTGTCTCCACCGACATTGCAGACCTGGTAGCTTTTGCCCGGAAATATAATATCACGTATGCCGACCTGAGACGTTTCAATCCCTGGTTAAGGGATCGCAAGCTTATTGCCGGAGGCAAGACCTATCTCATTCAGATACCGGATGAAGAGGATCTTTATTACAGGCAATCCAATGCCTATGTGCACGATTCGCGCTGGGTGGTAAACTAAGCGTTGGATGTGTCGGGGCGGACGGGTTGAACATATACTTGTGCATTTTCAAAGCGGACGACCTTTACTTTGGTTCCTTTGTCGATGAAGCCGGCTTCGGATACGCCGTCATACCATTCATCATCTATCCGTACTTTACCCGAGGGGCGTAATACAGTTTCGGCAATGCCTTCTTTGCCGGTTAAGCCGGGTGGGACGTGGGCGGATACGGATGATTCGAGGTCGGCGTTCAGAGCGACTTTGCGGAGAAGGCCTTTGTTCCCTATACGGTTTGACAACCATAGCATAAGGATAAAGCCTGCGCCCAAGCCTAATAACACCGTCAGCGTAGCCCGTCCGAAATCGGGAGGCGTGACATTTCTGAAATCGAAGTTGAAATTATTCAGTAAGCTCAAGGTTAAGCCGAGTATGATCAATATAATCCCTCCGATACCGGCTACTCCGAAGCCAGGAAGGACGAAGATCTCTACCGCAACAAGCAATATGCCGCAAATGAACACCAATATCTCCCAGTTCTGCGCCAATCCGTCGATATACAAAGGTGCGAAATAGAGGATAGCGGCCAGGATCGCCGCTGCGGAGGGAAATCCCATGCCGGGCGTTTGCAATTCAAAGTAAATGCCCCCGATAATGATCAGTATCAGGAGAGACTGGATGGCCGGGTTCATCAGGAATCCTTTCAGGTTGTCGAGCCAGGTCGGTGCATAGCTTTTCAGCTCATAATCCGGATAGCCGAGGCATTGGGTGATCACTTCGTCAACCGACTCGGCAAGTCCTTCGCAGTATCCCCAACGTATGGCTTCTTCGGCCGTAAAAGTGAGTACTTTGGTCGAATCGACTAAGTTGGGGATTGCGATACGTTCGTCGACCATTGCTTCGGCGATGGCGGGGTCGCGTACCCACCGCACGACGGTATCCCGCCCTTGTATGATCGTATCTTTGCCGTGAGCTTCGGCCGTGGAGCGTATCATGGCCCTCATGTAGGATTGATATTTGTCGGGCATGGCCTCGCCGGTTTGGTTTACTACGGTTGCAGCGCCGATATTGGCTCCTTTTCGCATATAAATCTTTTTCGCGGCAATGGAGATGAGCGCTCCGGCCGAGGCGGCATTGTTGTCGATAAATACATAAACCGGTATCGGGCTGTAGAGAATGGCTGTACGCATGGAGTCGGCCATATCTACCTGTCCGCCGTACGTATTCATGTGTATCAATACTCCGGCGGCGTTCAGGGCGTTTGCTTCGGCTAAACCTTGGCTCAGGTAGAGTTGGGTCGTTTGATCAATCTCCCTTTTGATGTCAATTTTATAAATGAGGGGGCGTTGTACTTCCGCTGCGGACAGGCAGGGGATTAAGAGTACGAACAGGAGTCTCCATAGACGGGAGACACTTTTTCTATTCGGATTGTTTGCCATCTTTGTTTGTTGTTGTTGTGTTTACTATTTATTTTGTTGTAAAATCAAAAATTGACGGAAAGAAAAAACTTGTATTAGTCGTGCTTTGCTATCTAAGAACAAAATAAACACTTAAAGTTTGCTGTTTCCCGTATTAATACGATCGCTGATAATTTATTTCGACATTTTTGTCAGTACATTTAGCTTATCAATTTAATGATATTGGTTTATAAAGAAGAAAAAAACTCGAATACTAACAAAAAAACGATCACCAGCATGAACGCACTGCAATTTCAGAAAAAATTACTGAGCATACAAGAAAACATGAGAAATTTTGCTCTTTTACTTACCTCAAACACGGACGATGCAGAAGACTTGATGCAGGACACGACATTGAAAGTGCTGGATAACAAGGATAAGTTTGTAGAAAATGTGAATTTTAAGGGTTGGGTGTTGACCGTGATGCGAAACATTTTCCTTAATAATTATTCCAATTACAGGGTCAGGCATAGGCGGGTATCAATTGATAACCGACCGGATCTGGAATTTCTGTATCTTGTCGACGAGACGGCTTGCCAGATGACGGATTATTCTCTACAGTTGCAGGAGCTTTCGCATGCGATCAATCATTTGAATGAGGATCTCCGGCGTCCGTTGTCGCTCTTTCTGAGCGGATATAAATATACGGAAATAGCCCAAATGATGGGCCTGCCTTTGGGTACGGTGAAGAGTCGTATCTTTTTTGCGCGCAGGGTATTGCAGAGGGAGTTGAAAGATTCTTATTTCAACGCCTGATCAAGGCGGTGATGCGCAGGGAGAGGTCGAAGAAGACCATTTTGGGGTTCGTGTTCTGAGCGATATGTTGTTCGGCCTTTGCTAATTCTTCCATTAGTTCGAATACGTTGCGTTCGTTTATGTAGGGGGCGAATTTGGTGGCGAAGTCGGCTTCCATTTTGTTCATGTAGTTTAGTTCGGGCGCCTGGAAGCGGTACATGAAGTTCTCGCGTATCAGATGTTGGCAATATGCGAGGTAGTTTTTCTGGCGTTCGCGGCCCAGGGAGGCGATCGTTTCGGCCATGGCTTTCATTCCTTTTACGTTGCGCGCCCACGAATTGCGCATCATCTCCTTGAATCGTTCCAGAAAGAAGGTGTTTTCTTCGCTTATGCTGATTATTTCTTGTGCTTTGATGAAATTTCCTCCTGCGAGGCGGGCCACATGGCGGGCGTCTTCGGGTTCTAATTGTGCGTGTTCAACGAGGACTTTTTCCATATCTCCGGTTTGTATGGAGCGCAAGTTCAAGCGTTGGGTGCGCGATTGGATAGTGCCGAGCACCATGTCGGGCGCTTCGGAGACGAGCAGGATGACGGTGTGGGCCGGGGGTTCTTCGATGATCTTGAGTAGTTTGTTGGCGCAGGCCTGTTGTAGCTTTTCGGGTAGCCATACTAAGAGGGTGCGGTAATCGGCTTCGTAGATGCGGAGGCTGAGTTTGCGCATGATCTCTTCGCTTTCTTTGGTGTAGATAAGGGCTTGCGAATTGCCGGTGTCCATACAGTCGAGCCATTGGTCGAGGCTGAAGTAGGGTTGTTTTTTCAATAAGGCGCGCCACTGGGGGAGGTAATCATCGCAGGTTTCTTTCTTTTTCTCTTTCCTGGATATGATAGGGAAGGCGAAATGCAGATCTGGGTGTGCAAGTTCATTGTATTTGAGGCAGGACGGGCAATATCCACAGGCATCTGTCTCCGATCGGTGCGTACAGTTTAGATAGCGCGAGTAGGCCAACGCCAGAGGGAAGGCACCCGTTCCGCCTTGTTCGTAAAACAGTTGTGCATGTGGTACGATATTTTTTCGTGCCGATTCAATCAGCCATTGCTTGATGTCTGCTTGTCCGATAACGTCTCTAAAATACATCTGGTATGAATTTGTTGGGCAAATGTACGGAAAAAACCCTGTGATATTATGTGATTCTTTTTGATTCGGATGCTTGTTTGGCTATGACAAGGAATGACAGGATATCATGGCCGTAAAAGAAAACCGGAGTAAGATCGCTCCCACTCCGGTCAATAAAAATAAAAACAAACTTCGCATATAAATTAATTAGGGTTCTTTGTCGGATTTTTTTCGATGATACAGGCTACGGCAGCGTCGCCCGTCACGTTGACGGCCGTGCGAAGCATATCCAAAGGTCTGTCAATGCCGATGATCAGCGCCAGGCCTTCGGCGGGAATCCCGATCGAAGTAAGTACCATTGCCAGTATGACGTAGGTGCCTCCAGGGATGCCCGGCGTCCCGATGGAGGAGAGTACCGTCATAAATAATACGGTCAGCATCTGCGCAAACGTCAGGTCAACGCCCAGCACCTGTGCAATGAACAGGATAGCTATCGCTTGGTAGCAGGAAGTGCCGTCCATGTTGATCGTGACGCCTACCGGAAGGACAAACGAGGATATTTCGTTGGATACTTTCAACTCTTCTTCTACTGTTTTCATGGTGACCGGCAACGTCACGGCGCTGCTGCTGGTCGTAAAGGCGAAAAGCTGCACCGGATACATGGCGCGCAGAAATTTTCCAACACGGACCCTGGGGCTGAATAATCGGATGACCAACGGGTAAAAGGCATACATAATAATAAGCATTGCAACGATAACCGTCAGTGCGTAGACGCCCAGGGCGCTGAATAGGCTTGCGTCTCCGTTAAAGTCCGTCACCAGCCCCGCCATCAGCGCCGCTACTCCGATCGGAGCCAGGCTGATGATAAATCCAACCATCTTCAGTATAATCTCGTTCAGCCCGTCGAAAAAAACAATCACCGGCTGCACTTTCTCCCTTGGAATCAGCAGCGAGGCGACAGCGAACAGGATAGCGAAGAAGATAACTTGCAAAATAGCCGAATTGTTCGACGCTGCGCTTACAATATTGTCCGGCACGATGTCATTCAGGAAGTTCAGCGGCCCCATGTCTTTGACTTGCCCGGCTTCCTGGGCTTTGTCGGCAATCACACTCTGGTACGTCTCCTGCAAGTTTGCGGCGATCTCCTGGTTGACCAAAGCGCCGGGCCGGACCGCTGCGCCCATCCCGACGCCAAAGGCGGCAGATATGGAAATCAGACATAGATAGATAAGCAGCGTCTTGATGCCTAATTTGGAAAATTTACTGATGTCCTTCAATCCGGCAATGCCCTTGACTAAGGTAACGAAGATGAGCGGGATTGCAATCAGCCGCAACATCCGGATAAATAACTCGCCCCAAGGCGTGACCCAGTGGGCGACAAATGTTTCTCCATTGGTATAAATGGCCGCCAGTCCGATCATAATACCTACGACCATCCCTGCAAGTATTTGCAGGTATAAGGGAAAAGAAAGGTGTTTTCTTTGTGTTTTCATAAATTTCTGTACAGCTTGTTTTCCCGCAAAGATAATCAACGAAACCATTCCGCACGTAATTGCGGCGCTAAAAAACCCACAATCTGTATGTGTTTGGAAAAACGCCAAAGGAAATTCCGGTTATGTAAAACTATTTGCTGTCGTTTTCCGGAAAAACACCTTACCTTTGCACGCAATGAAAACAAGATACAGGAATTGGATCAATCGCTTTATGCTGCTGTCGGGATGTGTTCTGCTGCTGACGGTCCTTATCCCCCATCATCATCACGAAGATGGGTCGCCTTGTATCTTTTGGGCAGATAGCGAAAACACAACCGGTGAAGACGAAGACGGCCACTGCCGCAGTTGCGAATATAACGGTCATACGATCGTCTTCAACTCCGCTTCACTCCAGAAATACGCCTCCGAAACCCACGACGACCCCGCCTGGCTGCTCATACCGCTGCATATCCTTTTCGATTATATCAATCCTTCATTACCTTTCCCCGATGATGGGGTCCCGGACTTCGCCGGCAATGTACCGGCTGCGTCCATCCATTGCACCTGGGTCGCCGTCGCAGCCGGCTTTCGCGCCCCGCCGTTTTGTTAGCTGATATTTGAGAATGGCACGACGCCATTCGCCCTGCATTTATTCGAAACATTTTTTAATACCCATAAATTTATTCCAGTATGACAAAGATATTTGTTATCCTTTGCACATGCCTGCTTGTGGCATGCGGAGGAAACACGACCCGTCCCGAACACGACGGACACGATCATGATAACGAACATGAACATAATCATTCAGGCGAGGAGCCCGGTAACGAACATTCGGACGAGATCCTTTTCACCCAAGAACAAGCCGCTCAAGCAGGCCTGACCACCGAAACGGTTGCGGCCGGAAGTTTTTATCTTTCAATAAAGACCAGCGGACAAATACAGGTCTCGCAAGGCGATGAAACTGTTGTTGCGGCTACCGCCAACGGCATCGTTTCATTTACGAACCCTTCCCTCTCCGAGGGGACAGCCATACGTGCCGGGCAACCCCTTGCAACCATATCCGCCCGTAAACTGTTGGAAGGGGACCCTTCGGTCAAGGCTAAGATAGCGTATGAAACCGCCCGGCAAGAATATCAACGCGCCGGAGAGCTCGTAAAGGATAAAATCATATCCGCCAAAGAGTATGAGCAGGCCCAACTTCGCTTCGAAACCGCCCGCACTGCCTATGAAGCGCAGGCGCCCGATATGACGGCAAGCGGCGTGAACGTTTCCTCCCCCATGACAGGATATTTGAAAAGCCGCTGGGTTGCGCAGGGTGAATACGTATCTGTTGGACAACCCATAGCTACGGTTTCGCAAAACAAACGCCTGCAACTCCGGGCCGAAGTGTCGGAGAACAATTATAAGGCGCTCCGGAAGATAAGCAGCGCCCATTTCAAGCCCGCGTATGATAACGTGATGTACAAACTGTCCGACCTGAACGGCCGGTTACTGTCCTTCGGCAAGGCTGCCGGCGATCAGTCCTTCTATATTCCGGTCATCTTCGAGTTTGACAATGTGGGAGACCTCATCCCCGGCTCATTTGCCGAAGTGTATCTGCTGTCGGGCGTGCAGGAAAATGTGATCTCCGTACCCGTAAGTTCGCTTACCGAAGAGCAGGGCTTGAACTTCGTCTATCTGCAATTAGATGAGGAAGGCTACAAAAAACAGGAAATCACGGTAGGCCATAATAACGGCGAACGCGTGGAAGTGCTTTCCGGCCTGCAAATCGGAGATCAGGTAGTGACGCGCGGCGTCTACCAGGTAAAGCTGGCCGCCACATCCTCCATTATGCCCGAAGCACATTCGCATTAACTCTAAAAACGAATCAGTTATGCTGAATAAAATCATAAGATTTTCGCTAAATAACCGCTTAGTTGTCTTGGTCGGATCCATACTGCTGATGCTGGCCGGAGTATTTACAGCAACGAATATGGAGGTCGATGTCTTCCCGGATCTGAATGCTCCTACCGTCGTGGTGATGACCGAAGCCAAAGGCATGGCTCCCGAAGAAGTGGAAAGATTAGTCACTTTTCCTGTCGAAACGGCTCTGAATGGCGCTACGGATGTGCGCCGCGTCCGTTCGTCGTCTACCACCGGATTCTCGATCGTATGGGTAGAATTTGAATGGACAACAGATATTTACCGGGCGCGGCAGATCGTTTCCGAGAAGTTAGCTGTCGTCAAGGATGCCCTTCCTTCCAATGTCGGCAACCCCACCTTGGGGCCGCAATCCTCTATCCTGGGAGAGTTGATGATTGTCGGCCTGACGGCTGATTCTACCTCCTTGCAGGAGTTGCGCACGCTGGCCGACTGGACCATCCGCCCCCGGCTTCTCTCCACAGGAGGCGTGGCGCAGGCCACAGTCCTGGGAGGTGAGATCAAGGAATACCAGATCCTGCTCAATCCCGGAAAAATGAAGCACTACGGCATTACCTTGGACGAGGTGATAGATGCTGTGACCGAAATGAACCAAAATGCAGCCGGCGGCGTATTGTATGAATACGGAAATGAGTTTATTGTCCGGGGAATCCTTTCTACCGACAAGTTGCAGGCCCTGGGGAAAGCCGTAATCAAAACGGTAAATGATGTGCCTGTCCTGATTGAAAATATTGCCGACGTGAAGATCGGTAACAAGGCTCCCAAGCTCGGCTTAGCTTCCAACCAGGGGAAGGCTGCTGTCCTGATGACCATCACCAAGCAGCCCGCGACCGGCACCATGGAATTGACCGCCAAGTTGGACGAATCCCTGGCCGAACTGCAACAACAGCTTCCGCCCGATGTGAAAATATCGACCGACATTTTCCGCCAGGCACGCTTTATCGACAGTTCGATCGGCAACGTGCAGAAGTCGCTCTACGAAGGGGGAATCTTTGTCGTAATCGTGCTGTTCATCTTCCTGATGAACGTCCGCACAACGGTCATTTCGCTCGTCACCATCCCCCTTTCGCTCGTGACGGCCATTCTGGCGCTAAAGTTTATGGGGCAAACAATCAACACCATGAGCCTCGGAGGAATGGCTATCGCGATCGGCTCGCTGGTGGATGACGCCATTGTGGATGTTGAGAATGTCTTCAGGCATTTGCGTGAAAACCGCTCCAAACCCAAAGAAGAGCGGAAGAGCGTACTGGAGGTGGTTTTTGAGGCTTCCCGCGAGGTGCGTATGCCGATCCTGAACTCTACGCTGATCATCATAGCCAGTTTTGTCCCTTTATTCTTCCTGTCGGGAATGGAAGGACGTATGCTGGCTCCGCTGGGTATCGCTTTTATTGTTGCGCTGATAGCTTCTACGGTGGTGGCGCTTACGCTTACTCCCGTGCTGTGCAGTTATCTGCTGAACAAACGGAAGAAAGACGACGAACCGGAGAAGGAACCTTGGGTGGTCAGGAAACTGAAAGGCATCTATGAAAAGGCGCTTCGCTATGCGATCCTTCACAAGAGATGGGTGTTGGGTGTGACCGGTGGCGCGCTGGTGGCCGCCCTTGTTGTCTTCTTTATGCTGGGGCGTAGCTTCCTTCCGCCCTTCAACGAAGGTTCCTTTACGGTCAATGTCAGTACCGTCCCGGGAATCTCACTGGAAGAATCGGACCGGATGGGGCGCATAGCAGAGAATATATTGCTGTCGATCCCCGAGATACAAACCGTCGGGCGCAAGACCGGACGCGCCGAACTCGACGAGCACGTTCTGGGTGTGAATGTGTCCGAAATAGAAGCTCCTTTTGTCCTTGGCAAACGATCGAAGGATGAATTGCTGGCTGAAATGCGCGACAAGTTGAAAGTCTTGCCCGGTGTGAATGTCGAAATCGGGCAACCTATCTCACACCGTATCGACGCCATGCTGTCGGGTACAAGGGCCAATATCGCCATCAAGCTGTTCGGCACCGACCTGAATCAAATGTTTTCCATCGGGAACCAGATCAAGGCCACTATCGAAGGGATCGAAGGAATAGCCGACCTCAATGTGGAGCAACAGGTCGAACGTCCGCAGCTCAGGATTGAACCCAAAAGGGAGGTGATGGCCAAGTATGGTATCTCGTTGCCTGACTTTGCGGAGATTATCCGGGTGATGCTGGCCGGCGAAGTTGTATCGCAGGTGTATGAAGGCAACCGCTCGTTCGACCTTACGCTGAAAGTAAACGACGACAGCCGCGAAACAATAGACCGGATCAAAGACCTGATGGTAGATGCCAACGGACGCAAAACACCGCTAAGCAACATTGCCGAAATAACATCTACGACAGGCCCCAATACGATCAACCGCGAAAACGTGGCGCGCAAGATCGTGATCTCCGCCAATGTCGCCGGGCGCGACCTGCGGGGCGTGGTGAACGATATACAAGCCGCCGTCGACAGGAACATCACCCTGCCCGAAGGCTATCATATTGAATACGGAGGACAGTTTGAAAGCGAGCAGGCAGCATCGCGCATCTTGCTCGTCGCATCCATATTCTCTATCCTGGTGATCTTCCTGTTGCTGTTCAATCAGTTCAAAAGCGTGACGCAGTCGGCGGTTGTCCTGCTGAATCTGCCGCTGGCGCTGATCGGAGGAGTGTTTACGATCTTCCTTACAGGCGGCATCATCAGTATACCGGCCATTATTGGCTTCATATCCCTGTTCGGCATCGCTACGCGCAACGGGATGCTGCTTATCTCGCGCTACAATGATCTGCAAAACGAAGGATTTCCGGTGGCGGAAGCCGTTATGCGCGGATCGGCAGACAGGTTGAACCCGATCCTGATGACGGCGCTCACGTCCGGTCTTGCGCTCATACCCCTGGCGTTGGGGGGAGATTTGCCGGGCAACGAAATACAGAGCCCAATGGCCCAAGTAATACTCGGAGGCTTGCTTACCTCTACTTTGTTGAATGGTTTTATCATCCCGGTCATGTATCTGCTGACCGGCAATAAAAATAAGGAGGAACAGAAATGAAGACTTTCATGATCGTCCTGTGCATTATGGGAGCGAATCTCGCACTCTTTGCCCAGGAGAATATCAATAGTGCGCTTGCCTCGATAGAGGAAAACAATGCGACCCTGAAGGCGCTTCGCGAAACGGCGGAAGCGCAGAAACTGGAAAACAAAGCCGGCACGTATCTGCCGGGGCCTGAAGCGGACTTCAATTACTTGTGGGGGAATCCTTCCATCATCGGGAACCGTACGGATTTCAGCGTATCCCAAACGTTTGATATCCCCGCCATAACCGGCATGAGAAGCCGGGTTGCCCAGGCGAAGAATCATCTGGAAGACCGGCAATACAGGACCGACCGGATGAGCATCCTTTTGGAAGCCAAGCAGTATTGCATCGAAATGGTCTATTATAACGCCTTGATGAAGGAGCTGCTGATACGCTTGCAGCACGCACAGACCATTGCCGAAGGCTACAAAGAACGCTTGGACAAAGGAGATGCCGGCATCTTGGAATACAATAAGGCGTATCTGAACCTGTCGACCGTTCAAGGGGAAATATCCCGCGTAGAAGTGGAACGGAACGCCTTGCTGCTGCAACTGAAAAGGCTGAACGGGGGAATGGATCTTGCGCTGCCGGACACGGAGTACAGCGAGCCGGACCTGCCGGCAGACTTTGACGAATGGTTCCTCCAGGCCGAAGACAAGAACCCGGCTCTGGCATACGTGAAGCAGGAGGTGGAAGTAAGCAAACGGCAGTTGTCGCTCAGCAAGGCGATGGGATGGCCCTCCCTTTCGACCGGCTATATGAGCGAGAGCGTCGTCGGGCAGCGATACGGAGGCGTATCGCTGGGCATATCCATACCGCTGTGGGGGAACAAAAACAGGGTAAGGCAGGCCAAAGCATCCGTCGTGGCCGCCCAATCGCGGCAGGCAGACGGCAGGCAGCAGTTGTATAGCCGACTCCGGATCCTCTACGATCGCGTCTCCGGACTGAAAGCGACGGCCGGCAACTATCGCAGCTCGCTCGCGAACGTCAACAGTACGGATCTGCTCCGCAAGGCGCTCGACGCCGGTCAGATCTCCCTGCTGGAATACATGGTTGAGATGGGCTTGTATTACGATACCGTCAACCGGATCCTGGAGGCAGAACGGGACTACCGGAAGGCCTACGCCGAACTCTCGTCCGCAGAACTGTAACAACATCAAGAGGCTGCCCGGTTTTCGGGCAGCCTCTTTCTTTTTCATCCCTACCGCCTGACCGGTAGAGCCTTTGCACAACGTCGTTGTGCAGTGTGCGCCGGCATGGCGCTATTTGCTATTGATTAATCCTGCAATTTGGCGGCGATGTACTCGCGGTTGAGGCGGGCAATGTTCGAGATGGAGACTTCCTTCGGACATTCGGCTTCGCAGGAGCGGGTGTTGGTGCAGTTGCCAAAGCCCAGTTCATCCATCTTGGCGACCATGGCCTTGGCGCGGCGGGCGGCCTCGATCTTGCCTTGAGGGAGCAGGGCCAGTTGGCTCACTTTGGCCGACACAAAGAGCATGGCCGAGCCGTTCTTGCAGGCGGCGGCACAGGCTCCGCAACCGATACAGGCGGCTGCGTCCATGGCCAGGTCGGCATCCTTTTTGGGGATGGGGATGGCGTTGGCATCGGGTATGCCGCCGGTATTGACGGATACGAATCCGCCGGCCTGGATAATCTTATCGTAGGCATAACGGTCGACCATCAGGTCGCGGATAACGGGGAATCCGGCCGAGCGCCAGGGTTCAACTGTTATTGTGGCGCCGTCGTCGAACTTGCGCATGTGCAACTGGCAGGTCGTCACGGCCGAATCCGGTCCGTGAGGATGTCCGTTGATATAGAGCGAGCACATGCCGCAGATGCCTTCGCGGCAATCGTGGTCGAAAGCGACCGGTTCTTTGCCTTCGTTTACTAACTGTTCGTTCAGTACGTCGAGCATTTCGAGGAAGGAGCTCCCCTGTGAAACATTGTTCAGTTTGTATGTTTCGAAAGCGCCCTTTTCTTTCGGCCCTTTCTGTCTCCACACTTTCAGTGTGATGTTTATATTTTTATCCATTGTGCTTAATTCTTATAATTCCTTTGTTGACGGACTACAAATTCATAATCGAGCGGTTCCTTCAGCATGACGGGGTCCTGGTTGTCGCCCTGGTATTCCCAGCAGGAGACATACGGGAAGTGGTCGTCACGGCGGAGGGCTTCGCCTTCGGGGGTCTGGTATTCTTCGCGGAAGTGTCCGCCGCAGGATTCGGCACGGTCGAGCGAGTCGTGTGCCATGAGTTCGCCTATTTCGATGAAGTCGGCTAAGCGGAGGGCCTTTTCGAGTTCAATATTCAGGTCGTCGCCTTGTCCGGGGATGCGTACATTGGTCCAGAACTCCTGCTTGAGCGCTTTGAGCTGTTCGATGGCCTTTTTCAGACCTTCGGCGTTGCGCGCCATGCCGATATGTTCCCACATGATATGTCCGAGTTCTTTGTGGATGCTGTCGACGGAACGTTTGCCGCGGATGTTCATCAGGTGGTTGATGCGATCCTGTATGTTCTTTTCGGCTTCGCCGAATTCCGGCAGGTTGGTACTGAAGCGGGGCACCTGTATCTGGTCGGCAAGGTAGTTCTGGATCGTATACGGCAGCACGAAGTAGCCGTCGGCCAGGCCTTGCATCAGGGCGGAGGCGCCGAGGCGGTTGGCTCCGTGGTCGGAGAAGTTGGCTTCGCCGATGGCGAAGAGGCCGGGGACGGAGGTCATCAGTTCATAGTCTACCCAGAGGCCTCCCATGGCATAGTGGAGGGCGGGGAAGATCATCATCGGGGTTTCGTAGGGGTTGTCGTCGACGATCTTTTCGTACATCTGGAAGAGGTTGCCGTAGCGTTGTTCGACGACTTTCTTGCCTAAGCGGTTGATGGCGTCGGCAAAGTCGAGGTAGACGGCCAGGCCCGTATTGCCTACGCCGAATCCGGCGTCGCAGCGTTCTTTGGCGGCGCGCGAGGCGACGTCGCGGGGGACTAAGTTACCGAAGGCCGGGTAGCGGCGTTCGAGGTAGTAGTCGCGGTCTTCTTCCGGGATCTGGGTGGGTTTGAGTTGGCCGGCGCGGATGGCTTCGGCGTCTTCTTTCTTTTTGGGCACCCAGATGCGTCCGTCGTTGCGGAGGGATTCGGACATCAGCGTGAGTTTGGATTGGGACTCTCCGTGCACGGGGATGCAGGTCGGGTGGATCTGCACGTAGCAGGGGTTGGCGAAGTAGGCGCCTTTCTTGTAGCATTGCCAGGCGGCGGAGCCGTTCGAGCCCATGGCGTTGGTCGAGAGGAAGAAGGCGTTTACGTATCCGCCTGTTGCGACGACTACGGCGTGGGCGGCAAAGCGTTCCAGCTTGCCGGTTACCAGGTTGCGGGCGATGATACCGCGTGCGCGTCCGTCGATCTTTACGATGTCTACCATCTCGTGGCGTTTGTAAAGCTTCACTTTGCCCAGTCCGATTTGGCGGCTCAGGGCGGAGTAGGCTCCCAGCAGGAGTTGCTGGCCCGTTTGTCCGCGGGCATAGAAGGTGCGTGATACTTGTGCTCCGCCGAAGGAGCGGTTGTCGAGCAATCCGCCGTATTCGCGGGCAAAGGGTACGCCCTGGGCGACGCATTGGTCGATGATGGAGTTGGAGACTTCGGCCAGGCGGTAGACGTTGGCTTCGCGGGCGCGGTAGTCGCCTCCTTTGATGGTGTCGTAGAAGAGGCGGTAGACCGAGTCGCCGTCGTTCTGATAGTTCTTGGCTGCGTTGATGCCTCCCTGTGCGGCAATGGAGTGTGCGCGGCGGGGGGAGTCCTGGATGCAGAAGTTGAGGACATTGAAGCCCATTTCGGATAGCGAGGCGGCGGCTGATGCTCCGGCCAGGCCGGTGCCTACTACGATGATGTCCAAGCGCCGTTTGTTGGCGGGATTCACCAGTTTCTGGTGGTCTTTATAGTTTTTCCACTTCTCTGCCAATGGGCCTTCGGGGATTTTAGAATTAATCTGAGTCATTTCTTTACTGATTTTACGTGAATGATGAATAATCACAGGATGCTCTTCAGGTAGAAGAATATCGTCACAAAGGCAAAGGCCAGGCAGATGAGCGTGGCGAAGATGTTAGAGATCGCCTGCCAGCGTTTCAGCCAGATGCCGTTGCTCCAGCCGATGGTCTGGATGGCGCTCCAGAAGCCGTGCGTGAGGTGGAACCACAGTGCTACGTACCATACCAGGTAGAGGGCCACAACGATGATGTTGCTGAAGTAGTAGCGGATGAAGGCGGCGCCATCCTGCGGCGAGACCATACCGCTGCCCAGCGCTACTTCGTGATGCCCCATCAGTTCGGCAAACATCATCTTGTACCAGAATTGCGTGAAGTGCAGTCCCAGGAATCCGACCACGATCAGCCCCAGTATGAACATGTTCTGCGAAGCCCATTCCACGTTTTTGGGGCGTACGTTCACGGCGTAGCGGTCGCTTCCGCGCGCTTTGCGGTTCAGGAGCGTCAGCCAGATGGCGTAGATGATGTGGATGAGGAAGCCGGCAGCCAGGACCAGCGTCGCGGCCACGGCATACCAGTTGGCGCCCAGAAAGCTGCAGATCGCATTGTAAGCTTCTTCCGAAAACACCGCCGCCACATTCATCGACGCGTGGAACAGTAGAAACAAAATAAGGAAGACGCCCGATATACTCATTATCAGTTTCCTCCCGATAGAAGAATTAAGTAACCACATAAGATAAATAGTTTAAGTTTCACTTATTGAAATTATCGTTTAATCTATTTTAAACCTCACAAAGGTAGACTAAATCGCTTATACTCCAACAACCGGCCGGGATATTATTTCACATCCCCCTGGCCGGCTGTCCGAAAGGCCTCTCGCCGGGATGCCGTCTGCCATCCTCCCGGCAAGGAGTCACGATGCAACCTTGCATCCCGTCACGATGTAACCTTGCATCTCGACACGATGTAACGTTGCATCGCGACACGATGTAGCGTTACATCTCGACACGATGCAGCGTTGCATCTCGATACGATGTAGCGTTGCATCGAGGCTCGCTACAAGGGTGCTGGGGGCTTTTGGGCAGGAGGGAAGGGGAGGACGGCGGACGGATGTATTTTTTGACTACATTTGCCGGGAATTAATTTCAAACCGGATACATTAATTATATGACAACAAGACGTAATTTCCTCAAGACAGGAGCCCTCTCGCTGGCCGGCCTGATGACCGCCGACCCTCTGCGCGCCGCCGCCACCGTCCCCGCAGGCCGTCCGACTGCCCCCGGCAATGAATGGCTCAGTAAACGCCCCGCCCCGGAGGTTCGTAAGTTCACCTCAAACGTAGTGGACCAGACCATTGCCTCCTACCAGGCGCGCATCAAAGACCCCAAACTGGCCTGGATGTTCGGCAACTGCTATCCCAATACGCTGGACACGACCTGTACCTGCTCCGTGAAGAACGGCCGCCCCGACACCTTTGTCATCACCGGCGATATAGACGCCATGTGGCTGCGCGATTCGTCGGCCCAGGTGTACCCTTACGTAGCGCTGGCCCCCAGGGAAAAGGCATTGCAGCAGATGCTGGCCGGTGTCATCAACCGCCAAACGGCCTGCATCCTGATCGACCCCTACGCCAATGCCTTCAACGACGGCCCAACCGGCAGCGAATGGGAAACAGACCATACCGACATGAAAAAGGAGCTGCACGAACGCAAATGGGAGATCGACTCGCTCTGCTATCCCATCCGCCTGGCGTATCATTACTGGAAAACAACCGGCGACACCTCCGTCTTCGACCCGGCATGGACAGCCGCTATGGAAACCATCCTGAAGACTTTCAAAGAACAACAGCGCAAAGACGGCCTGGGCCCGTACAAATTCTCGCGCACCACCGACCGCCAGGGTGATACGCTGCTGAACGACGGCTGGGGAAGCCCGGTGCGACCCGTCGGGCTGATCGTCTCGTCCTTCCGCCCGTCGGACGACGCGACGCTGTACGGCTTCCTGATCCCGTCCAACCTCTTTGCCGTCACCTCGCTCCGGCAAGTGGCCGAAATCGCCCGTACGGTGACGGCTGACAGCGCCCTGGCCGCCCGTTGCGAAGCCCTGGCCAACGAAGTAGAAGCCGCCGTCCGCCGCTACGGGATCGTCCAACATCCCGACTACGGACGTGTCTATGCCTATGAAGTAGACGGCTTCGGCAACTACGTCTGCATGGACGACGCCAACGTGCCCAGCCTGCTGGCCCTCCCCTTCCTGGGCTGCGTCGAGGCAACCGACGAGGTATACCGGAACACCCGCCGCCTCGTTCTAAGCCCCTCCAACCCCTACTTCTTCAAGGGAAAAGCCGCGGAAGGCATCGGCGGGCCCCATATCGGATTCGACTATATCTGGCCGATGAGCATCATCCTGCGAGCCGCCACATCGACCGACCGCGACGAGATCGCCCGCTGCATCCAAACGCTCCGCGACACCGACGCCGGCACCGGATTCATGCACGAATCCTTCCACAAAGACGATCCGGCACGCTTCACCCGCTCCTGGTTTGCATGGGCCAACACCCTGTTCGGCGAATTGATCATCAAGACCATTGACCAGGGATACCTCTGATGAAATACTACCTCATTGCCGGTGAAGCCTCCGGCGACCTGCATGCCTCGAACCTGATGACGGAACTCCGCCGCGAAGACCCTGCCGCCGACTTCCGTTGCCTGGGAGGCGACCTGATGCAGGCCGCCGGCGGACACTTAGTGAAGCATTACCGCCAAATGGCCTTTATGGGCCTCGGCCCGGTATTGCGCCACCTGCCGGCCATCCTCCGCAATATGCAGACCTGCCGCGACGACATCCGCCGTTATCGCCCCGACGTCGTCATCCTGATCGACTACCCCGGCTTCAACCTCCGCGTCGCCCGGTACGTAAAGACCACCCTGAAGATCCCCGTCTGCTACTACATCTCGCCCAAAATATGGGCCTGGAAGCAATACCGTATCAAGGACTTCCGCCGCTACGTAGACCACATGCTCTGCATCCTTCCCTTTGAAGAAGCCTTCTACCGGAAGCTGCATTATCCGGTCAACTACGTCGGGAACCCCACCGTCGACTCCGTTGCCCAATACCGCGAACAGTCCTCCCTCCAGCCCGACACCTTCCGCCACGACGCAGGGCTTGCACCGGACATCCCCCTGATCGCCCTGCTGGCCGGCAGCCGCCGTCAGGAAATAAAAGACAACCTCCCCACCATGCTGAAGGTAGCCGCCTCCTATCCCGCTTACCAGCCCGTCATTGCCGGCGCGCCGGGGATAGACAAGGCCTATTACGACCTGTTTACGCAAGGCTATCCCGTCAAAATCGTATTCGGACAGACCTACTCCCTGCTGCACCACAGCCAGGCGGCACTGGTTACTTCGGGTACGGCTACGCTGGAAGCCGCCCTGCTACGTGTCCCCCAGACAGTATGTTATTACACGCCGGCAGCAAAGCTATCCGGCTTCATCTTCCGCCGCTTCTTCCACACGCCCTATATTTCGCTCGTCAATCTGATAGCCGGCAAGGAAGTCGTACAGGAACTGTTCGCCGACCGCTTCTCTTTCCAAGCCATCCACGCAGAGCTGGAACGCCTCCTCCACCAACCCGACTACCGCTCCCGTATCCTGAACGGCTACGACGAAGTCATCAGCGCCTCCGGTCATCCCGGCGCATCCCGGCGCGCCGCCCAATACATCGCCCGGATAGCCTCCGCCTCTTCAACCCGTCTCTGAATCCATTAACCTTTTTTGCGGAATAACCTTTGCAGCATTTTTATGAAGTCCTGCATCTGTATGTGTGTAAACAAAAATTTATTATGTAATGATATTTAATTCTATGAAGACGTTGAAAATCTTATTTGCATCTGTGGGGTTGACATTAATTACCCTTGCATTCAATTCGTGTCTGAACGACGACAATGGCTATTCGTTAGGAGACATATGGATGTCTGTTGCTACGGCAAGACCGCTGGGCGACGATAGTTTTTACCTCACCTTAGACGACAGCACAACACTGTGGCCGGCTTCTCCCCTGAACATCTATTATCAACCGGACAGGCCCCAGCGCGTACAGATCAACTACACGATCCTGGGCGACAACTATCAGGGATACGATCACGCCATCAAACTGAACCGTATCGACACGATACTGACCAAGTCCATCGCCGAGAATATGGGAACCAAGAATGATTCCATCTATGGTAAAGACCCGGTAGAGATAGCCGGCATATGGGTAGGCGACGGATTCCTGAACATCCTGTTCAAAGCCTACTTCAGCGGAGACGTGAAGCACTTCGTAAACCTCATCCGCGACGAAGTCGCCAGCGATACGCCTTACAGGGTGGAGTTCCGCCACAATGCGCTCGGGGATGATTCCTCCTATCTGCGCTACGGCATCGTTGCATTCGACCTGTCGCCCATAGACACGCAGGGCAAAGACGTGACGCTGACCGTGAAAGTAAACACCTTCGAAGGTGTGAAAGAAATCGAAAAGAAATACAATTCAGGAAGGAATACGGAAACAGCGCCGGAACTAAATTGGAATGATATTAGTATTAAGCATATGGAATAACACCTTCCCACATAACTTTTATTTTTATCATTTAGTTCAGAGAGAGGGGCGTCGCGACGATGCCTTTCTTTTTTTGCGCTTTTTGGTCACACAGACGCAACGTCGGGCCGTTTTCTTTCGTTTATATAAGCACATGGAAGAATCTGTCACATACTTGATTGAAGCTTGCAGCCGCGGAAGCAAAACGGCGCAACTAACCATCTATAAAAGATATGCACGCAAGTTATACCTGGCTTGCCTGCGCATTACGGGAAACAAGATGGAGGCGGAGGAATCCATGCAGGACGCTTTCCTGAAGATATTCTCCTGCCTGGGCCAGTTCAAGAACGAATTGAACTTCGAAGCATGGATCCATCGCATAGCCGTCCATACGGCTATCGACCACGTCAGGCGGCGGAGCCTGGAATGGGAAGAACTCACAGCCAATCATGCCGCGCCGGACGAAGAAGACGACCGGGCACAGGAGGAAGCCATTCACTACACCGTCGCCCGCATCAAAGAAGCTACGCAAAAACTGCCGGCCGGCTACCGGATCGTCCTCTCGCTCTACCTTTTCGAAGGATACGACATGGAAGAAATCGCTTCCATCCTCCACATTCAGCCCTCAAGCGTACGGACACAGTACCTCCGGGCTAAACGTAAATTATTAGACATCATAGCAGTCAATTGATATGGACAAACTAAAAGATTTTATCAGCAACAACAGGATGGCCTTTGATGAAGGCATATCCTTGCCGGAAGGCCACTTCGAACGCTTTGAGGAAAAACTCAGACGGCGACGCCTCCGCTCTTTCGTCCTCGCCGCCGTAGCCGTGGCCGCCGCCGCAGGGCTTCTCTTCTTCCTGCCAATAGGGGGCGACAGGAGCGACGCTCTGCCGGGAAACGTGATATTCACCTGCGAAGCCGAAGAGGAAATAGAAGAACTGCGCTTCTATTATAATATGCAGATCTACGACGTAGAAGCTCAGATCATCGACCTGTATGCCGGTGGAGGAATGCCCGGAAGCATCGAACTGATGAAAGAAACCGAACAGGTCATCCGCACTACCTGCGACTTTGAAACCGACATACTCCCCTCGCTGCCCTGCTCCGAAGCAGGAGTATTTGTCCTCAACCAGCATTACAGCAATAGCTTGAACAGCTTAAACCTCATGCTGAATCAAATGAAAAGGATCGCCAGTAAATAGTATC
This sequence comes from Tannerellaceae bacterium, assembly GCA_031271045.1. Lineage (GTDB taxonomy): Bacteria > Bacteroidota > Bacteroidia > Bacteroidales > Tannerellaceae > DFXE01. Next base: position 4,833 of record JAISWO010000022.1, on the reverse strand, counting down.
ATAAATTAAAACATCAAGCAATATGAAAACAATGTATCTGAAAAAGCAGCTCCGGCTGATCGCCTTACTGCTGATTGTATCGAATCTGGCAGGATGGGCCGGAGAAATGGATGTCTCGAAAAAGAAGGAAATAAACCAGTCCTTCAACGTCGAACCAAACGATCTGCTGAACGTGGATAACCGTTATGGCAGCATCACCGTCACATACTGGGACAAGAACGAAGTGAACATACGTGTAGTCGTCGAATCGAAAGGAAGTAACGAACGACGGGCGCAAGAAGGATTGGACATGGTGCAAATCGAACTCAAGAAAGTCGCAAACACAGTCTATGGCACCACCTCAATCAAAACAAGTATTGGGAACAATTCCATATGGGGCAATAACAACAAGCTGGTTATCGACTACTATATCTCGATGCCCCGCAAGTTCGTCGCCTCGCTCTCGCAAAAATACGGCAATATCAACCTGCCCGGACACAACGAAGTAAAATACACCTTGGAAGTGAAATACGGCAACCTTAAGGCCGGCAGTTTCACCCAGCCGCTCGCCATCGACGCCGGATACAGCAATGTCATACTCGAAGATGTCGCGCGACTCGATCTGGAAGCCAAATACTGCGGAAATGTCAGCCTCGGCTCCGGAACAGACATCCGCATCGACGGCCAATACTCCCAGTTCAAACTCCGCAACGCCGCCAAACTCGACATCGACAACAGCTACGGGAATATAACGGCAGAAACCATAAACAACTTCTCCGCCCATATCCGCTACGGCGCAGCTAATATCGACGTCCTGAAAGAAAGGCTGTCTGCGCGGCAACTCGATTACAGCTCCCTGACCATCAAAGAGCTCGACGCCAACTTCGGCAGCATCGACGCCGAAGCCCGTTACAGCACGCTCAAACTCTCCGTATCTCCACAGGCAGCCTTTCGGATCAACGCCGAATCAATGAAGTATGGGAACGTAGAAATCAAAGGACTGAGAATAACATCCTCCGACGTCGAAGACAAAGTCGATTATTACTACCAAATAAATGGTGGTGGCAATAAGACCATCCATTTCGAAGGAAACAATTACAGCAGTCTAAAAATAAATGCTTTATAAATAACCCCCGCAACATCCTGCCTGCGACAGGCCGGATATTGCCCCGGATTTTTTGTCGGGACCTTGAATGAACCTCATTCAAGGTCCCGCTTTTGTTCAAGACAAGAACAGGGAACCCTTTTACTGCTTGTTGGCTTTACCGAATCATAACCTTTCTGCCGGCAGATAATCGGCTGGGATATACTTTTTGTTCTTCCAGTTTCAATTTCTTACAATATCTTATCCCGAACTCAGGTTGGAAGATATTGCAGGCAAGATAAACCCTGTCGTCCGGGTTGGATAACATACTACTGAAAGCATTTGTTATATATATATATATTATATATGTCGTATTTTTGCGATGTAAAATGAATGAACAAGTTCATAAAGGATTTGTCAGGAACTCAGAAAACATATAATAATAAGTTTATTATGAAACGATTAAAAAATTTATTGACTGCGAGTATTAGTTTTTTTACTCTTTTGATGATGGTTGGATGTGAAGATAGCGAGAACAAAGATTGGACGGAAGAAGTTTTAATAACAGTTGCCTCTGAATTTGTAGACTACCACCCAATTGAAGGCAATGGCACAACCTCTAATGGTTTACATATTAAAGAGGATAACATTAGTTATTGGATTAAAATTCCATTGAATGATATTGAGGACTTTAATTACGAAGTTGGATATGAATACAGGCTGAGAGTCTTAAAGACACATTTGGTTAATCCTCCTGCTGACGGTTCTGCTTTTAAATATAAACTGATAGAAATTATGTCGAAAATCAGAACAGTGAAATGAACTATATCTTTTATTATTATACTCAAAAGGAAAGGAATGCGAAAACGCATAAGATTTGCAAAATCGCAATAAAAACCAGGCCTTTGTATCTGGCGATAAAAAGGCAGATGATTGACATATTTGCCGATCAGAAGTTCCGCTAAAAGGGAAGCACCGGCATAACTGCGTAAAAGGGGTTGCCATCTGGCGGGTAGTGGTGCTGTTGCGACCGGGCTTGCCACGTCCTGTTGTTTGTCTTTCAGAACATACTTGTGGCGGATGATCCGGCGAACATAACGCTTGCCCGGTTCGTATTCCAGCACTTCGGTTACTTCCGGTTCCAATCCGTCCAAACAGTCTTATCTTCCCAATCAGTCTCCGAAGGATAAATATGCTCTTCTTTACGGGTCACTTACAACCGATTTATGGAACTACAACAGAAAACAGTCGTGAAAATGACGCTTTTCCTGTAACTATGTTGTTTAGATAAGTGTACCGGCATATCCTTCATTGATTTCACCTCTCTTCACGCCTGTCATATGAAGCGGGAATACAACCATAAGACATTCAAAGGTTCAGCGACTAAGGGGGAAAGCAGTACAGGGTGGTTATTCGGTTTCAAACTACATTTAATCATAAATGACAGGGGAGAAATTATTGATTTTGTCATTACCCAAGCGAACGCAGATGACCGTGAATCGTTGAAAACAAAGGATTTCATGATAAACTATTAGGTAAAATATTCGCAAACAGGGGGATATATTTCTCAGAACCTGTTTGAAAAACTCTTTGTGGACGGTATACATCTGATAACAAGACTGAAAAAATATGAAAAAGTCGTTTATGCTTACCAAAGACAGAATATAACTATGCGAACGTGCTTTAATAGAAACCATTAATGATCAACTCAAAACATATGTCAAATTGAGCACACACGCCATTGATCCTTCGTGAACTTCATCGCAAACATGATTTCTGCTCTTATTGCGTATAACTTTCTTCCCCAAAAGCCTTCTAATTAAAAAAGATTCATTTACTTTGCGCTTGTAATAAAGAAATGAGTTACATCAATGGTTCCTTGGCCGAGTGGCTAGGCGTCGGTCTGCAAAACCGTTGACGGCGGTTCGAATCCGCCAGGAACCTCTGTCTCTTCTTATCCCGGTTGATTGAATTCAACTGGGATTTGCTGTTTTGGTGGTAATCAACTGTCTATAAGAGGGCCTACGCGTAGAATGTTTTGTGGAATTTGCAGGCTGTTTTGAAAAATAGAGTAAAAAAACAACTTGATTGCAAACAGATGAAGACGATCGATTATACCTCAAAGGATTAGTAACCACAAAAAGCCTATGCAAACAAAGTGGGACAAAACGCTCAACAACAGCATAATAATTGAATTTCTCTTTCGTTTTCGACTATGGGAAAAGACATAAAAAGGTCATTTTAAGACAGAGTTTGTAACCCAAACCGTACCCCTTCGAAAATGCAGACAAATGGGGTACAACTTTGTCCGAAATTATCCAATAACTGTCTGATATTGTCCATGTTGTATAGAGCTCAAAATGAAATTTAGCAAGTAATTTTGCGAATTAAAATTTTTGAGTTATGCGAAGCGCATTCAAATCAGAATGTAAGTTTCTTGAAAACAGATATATAGCAATAAAAGAACAAACAATGGGTAACGATATAGAAGTGAGCGAACTACTTTTGTTTGCTGCATTTTTCCATTGTTTCAAATGACTCGAATGCAGATATACATGAAATTTTCGACATTCCACACAGACCAATAAAAATGCCCGGCAAAATTTATAGGGGAAAAGTACAAATAAAAATCGAATACGTTATTTTGAGGACAAATATAGTTGTCAACAATTTAATAGTAAAAGACTTGTCCATACATTGGCTATGTGAAAAATAAGAAAAAACGCCGTATTAATGACGAGTAGATGGTTTTTCTGCCACAATCCCAACGACATGTAGTACAATGGCGGCATTGCGACAAGACAAGTTAGCATCAATTTAATACTCTGATAACCGCTAAAGTAAAAATACCAGCCGGCAAAATACAATACAAGAAAGAACAAGGCAAGAAAGAAAAATATTTTATAGCGTAGAGTTTCGGATGTTAAACCGGCGCTTTTACCATGCACGGGTAGAATAAGAAGTAAAATGGTCAGGACGCCAAACAATTTTTCAGATACTTCCAACAAGGGAAAGGCAGTTTTCATTTTCATAAGCGGATTGGTCGACAGAGAAAGAAATGGCATCACGACATAAGGCAGTTCCTGAATCAGAAAAAACAAAATTCCCGGTAGCCAAAAGCCACAAAAATAACCCTTGTAAATTTTAAAACATTTTATGATCATAATTCGGATAAAACATTCAAAAACTGCGTTAATTCCTTCTCTTCTTCCTCCTCATTTCAATACACGATTTATCTGAGGCTTCCAAGTCCCCTGCTGTTAATTTTCAATTTCAGTCATAATTTATACTTTAGCGAAACGAACCTGTAACCGGTAGAAATATAACCGAGGGATTTATAAAACGGGTGGGCATTTTCTTCCCGGCCGAATCCGCTTACCAGCCATGTCCCTTTGCAATTAAAACTTTCGGATAATTGTTCTGCAAAATCCATTAGCTGTTTGCCAATCCCCTGTTTTTGGTAATCAGGATCTACAACTATTGCCGAAACTTCCCCATACCGGCTGTTTTCTTCTATGTTTTCACGAATCCTGAATCCAAGCAGACCGACCACTTTGTTATTGAAATCATAGACGTACAGTGAATCTATCGGGCTGTTTCCGATAAAATCAAGCCGGTTATCCAAGTCCGGTTCCGACATCATTGTACCTGTCAGGATGGCGAACAGGCGCTGTATATCCGGTTTATCCTTTTGTTCAAACTCCCGTATCATTTCCTAAAGTCCAGACGTTACAAAATGCTTTTTTTCATTTCGATAACGATTTCTTTAA
>JAISWO010000009.1 GCA_031271045.1 Tannerellaceae bacterium | reverse complement strand
CTGAATCCTAACCCCAATCCGTCCGTCAGGCAGAAAATGTTGGGAAGGCTCATGAGCGAACATCTTGCAAGGGATTGGCGCGATGTGATTGCCACAATCAAAGTGCCTGTGATGGTTGTAGCTGCCGGGAAATATTATCACAGCGCCCCGCTTCTTCTCAACTGGTACAAAGAAACAATCAAAGGTTCGCAGATAGAAGTGATTGAAGACGCAACTCATAATTTTTACCAGTCCAATCCGGAAGAATTCAACCGCCTCGCCCTCGACTTTTTGAGCAAGAAATAAACAGTATCAACCCTTTAATATTTACACATTATGAGACAAATTATGAGACAAATCGTACTGCTTTGCAGTGTATGCCTGTACCCCTTTATGCTCGGCGCACAGAATCTTGGCGTAATTAAGCTGGAAACGCCCGACAAGAGCGGCGGCCGGCCCGTCGGGAAAGTATTCGCCAACCGCCAGTCCGTGCGCGAATTTGCAACAGACAAGCTCAAAGCCAAGGACCTCTCCACACTATTGTGGATGGCCAACGGCGTCAACCGAGCCGACGGACGGCGTACTGCCCCCTCGGCTATGAACGCCCAGGACGTGGATATTTACGTCGTCATGCCTGAAGGGGCTTACCTTTACGATGCCAAAGCGCACGCGCTGAACCCTGTTGCTGCCGGTAATTTCCGCGATGCTGCCGGAGGCGGACAGGGAAACATCAACCAGGCGCCCGTTTTCCTTCTTCTGGTATCCGACCTGAGTCGGCTGACACGCGGCAACACTGCGCCGGATGAGCAAACAAGGCTCTTCGGAGCTTTAGACGCAGGCATTATTGCCCAGAATATCAACATAGCATGCTCCGGCCTCGGCCTCGCTACCGTTACCCGTACAACAATGGATAAAGAGGCTCTGAAAAAAGCACTCAATCTGAAAGATACGCAGTTGTTGTTGCTGAACAACCCAGTGGGTTATCCTAAGAAATAAACACAGATTACCCACCGTACTTTTGCGGCGCAAATGTAACAAGATTACTTTTAGTAATGAGAGTAGTAATTAAATGTAAAGAAAATGAAAAAGATTTTTTGTATTGCGATAATGTTGAGTCTGGTCTGCTCGGCACAACCTGCGATTGAAAAAGGGAAAACGGAAATACTTGACTTTGGCGACTTCAAACTGCATGTGTATAACACGAATGATGCTTTGGGCAACGCCAGCTATATCATTGAGGGAAAAAATGGGCTTGTTACGCTCGAACACCCTCTTTTCAAAGACAACATCGTTGAATTTAACGCTTACATTAATAGGTTGAAAAAGCCTGTTGTAAAAAGCATTGCCGACTATCACTTGAGCGGCAGTTATGCAGATTTTCAATCCTCCGGCGTAGTGATGGCGCAAGGGATGCCCGCTTTTGAGAAAGGGGAGATTTATGGCGGGATGATGCAGAATTTTTCAAAAATCTTTGGCGACACCATTGATGTACGTCCTCACGGGAAAGTGGAAGAAGTGCCTTTCGGGGACACCCGGAATTGGGCGGGTATCAGTTTTGCTTTCAGCAAAGGGGCAGCCAGTGATTTTCCAGCCTCCAGCATTCTGATTGGTGATAAGGTCTATTATATGCACTTCACTCCTGCAGCAAACGTACACATGAACGCTTTACAGCTTCCAAACCGTGAGGCAATTGATGCCACCCTTGCCGAACTTAAACATGCTAAAGCAAGTGGAGCAACTACTTTTATTGGTGGTCATGGAGCGGCTACAGGAGATAAAAACGCTGTGGATTTTCAAATAGAGTATTTGGAAAAAGTGAAGAAAACTGTCTCTGAAATAAGAACCGGAGATGAGTTTATACTGGTAATGCAAATGATATATAAAGATATGGTAGGTGAAGAGAGTTTAACTTCTTTGGCAACCAACTTATATAAATAAAAAAACATAAATACGATGAGGAAAATACTATCTATTACACTTCTGGCTCTGTTGACTCATACTATATACGCACAAAAGAAGACTATATTGCTTGACGTATCACATGAGATAGATACGGCTTACACATATGTTAACCCAAAGATGTTTGAGCAATATGAAGATATGGTAGAAAATAAAATTGGTGCGAACATTATCGTCAACAAAGACAATGTCTTAGACGAATCCCTGCTGGCTGAAATCGATGTATTGATTATTCTTTCCCCACTAAAAAAAGACAGGGATATTCCTAAAAATAATCTGACCCATATCGAAAGAGAAGCGATTGTTAATTATATCAGAAATGGAGGAAAAGCTATTGTTTTCATGGATGAAGAAAACCGTGTTGATATGGAATCATTCGGTGGTAATGATATAGTGAAACCTTTTGGAATGGAATATGGGCCCGACCTGCCTATGAAACCGAATATTGGGGCTACCAGTTTGGTTACAGAGGCTATTGAAAAGGAATATGAGTTATCTACAGCGGTAGCCGTTCCCTAACAGGAGGAACGTCGTTAAGTGTCAGAAATGGTGACGATAAACTGGTTCATGGGGCGTATGTGAAACTTGAGAATGGGGGGACAATCGTAGCTTTCGGTGAAACGATGACCGGTCTTTTTATGGGAGGTGTCGAAATGATTTTACCTAATGGCATGAGTATAATATGGCGTGGCAAAGACGATAAGATATTCATGAAGGAACTGATAGAATGGCTACTCAATATACCACTTGTTTCTGCAAGTGAGCAAATATCATGGAATTATAAATTAAATTTTTTGAATCATGCGTAATTTGAATTTTTTGAATGGATGGGTAAATACCGGAAGGTATATTACCCGTCGTAGCGCCCAAAGTTTTATGGGCGTTAACCGGCTGGCATTTGCCGGTTCGTCCTGCGGTTCGGGAGATGACAATCCTCAACCGTCAGCTTGCGGAGCAGGCGACGACGATAAACCGCAACCATCTGCTTGCGGCGCGGGCGACGACAGTCAGCCTCAGCCGTCGGCTTGCGGCTCGAGTTGTGGTGCTGTCGACAGCAAGTAAATGTAACCTGTCCCGGTCGTTATAACTACGATTATGCGACCGGGATTTTTTTTGATTAGAAGTAATAATAAATATCATCATGGAGTATTTCGCTTTTCAATGGCATATAACCGACAGTTGCGACCAGCGTTGCCGGCACTGCTACATTTTTTCGGGGAACAAACCCGTCCGAATCGGGGAAATGTTCTGGATTGAAATTGAATCGGTTTTTGATAATTGCTTAGACATGTGCCGGAAAGTAAATCGTATTCCATATTTTTATATCACAGGCGGCGACCCCATTCTACACAGCCGATTCTGGGATTTGATGACGCTTCTTAAAACAGCCGGCATTAGATTTACCCTATTGGGCAATCCGTTTCATCTCACCGACGATGTATGCCGAAAGTTAAAGGAATATGGCTGCGAACGCTACCAACTCTCTATTGATGGTTTGCGGGAAACCCACGACAGCATCCGGCAACCCGGTTCTTTTGATGCAACAATTGATAAAATAAAGGTTCTTCGCGGCGCGGAAATTCGTTGCGCCGTAATGACAACCGTTTCCAATACAAATGTGGATGAAGTTCCCGAAATAATAGACCTCGTTGTGAAACATAAAGCCAACGTTTTCGCATTTGCACGCTATTGTCCGGCAGGTACGGAAAAAAGTGCGGAACTTACGCCGCAACAGTATAAAAACTTGCTTGAAGTCTGTTGGCAGAAGTTCGGGCAATACAGGGATTGTGGCACGAATTTCAATCTGAAAGACCACCTTTGGACACTGTTCCTGTACGAAAAAAAACTATTCCGGATTCCCGAAGAATTGGAAGACAATGTGATATACGATGGATGCAACTGCGCAAACAACCACCTGACCATACTGCCCAAAGGTGAAGTATATGCCTGCCGGCGAATGGAAAGCCTGATCGGTAATGTATTTAGAGAAAAACTGTTTGATATTTTTGCAGGCGAGAAAATGGATGCATATCGTCGTTATGACAAATTTGAAAAGTGCGCCGGATGTGAACTTAAAAGATTTTGCAGAGGATGTCCGGCAGTGGCTTACGGTTATACGGGAAATTTCTACGCCGCCGACCCTCAATGCTGGAAACAGCAGAAAACGAAAGTAAAAGACATAAAATGAATGAAGTGATAAAGAATATACTGGGGCGGCGAAGCATACGGAAATATAAGCCGGAACAAATCGCGGAAGACACACTCAACGCCATTCTGCTTGCCGGGACTTACGCTCCGAGTGCAGGCGGACGGCAATCGCCGGTTATGGTCGCCTGTCAGGACGCCGGGATAAACGACCGGCTCGGCAAAATCAACAAAGCAGCCTTCAATGGGAGCATATCTACGGCGCAATCCTATATTTCAAAGGAACAACCAAGCATTGCCGACGATGTTTCGTTGAAAAGCGGGTTTTATGGTGCGCCGACGGTATTAACCCTGTTTGCACCGAAAAACTTTCTTTATTCCGTTGCCGATTGCAGCATAGCTGCGCAGAATATCGTGTTGGCGGCACATTCGTTAGGCGTTGGTTCGTGCATAGTTGCCCGCGCAGAAGACACCTTCGCAAGCGAATTGGGACAGCGGCTTCAAAAAGAATGGGGTATTAGCTATGATTACGAGGCGACAATACATGTTACGCTTGGCTATCCTGCCGACGATGCGCCGCCAAAGGCAAAACCAAGAAAAGAGAGGAGAATTATACGGGTGTTTTAGAAATGCCTGGAGGGAAAAAGGGGAGACGGTGCGTTGTGGAGCGGCACGCAGGGCTTTTCTTGAATTTTGCTACTTAAATACATTTTTCTTGAAAACTGAATTACATTCTTAGAGTTGCTGCAAATTAATCCAAACAGATTTACATGAAACGTATACTGATGTCCGACCTAAACGGGCTCCTGCCTTCTAATTTCCTGCCTTTCTCCGAAACCTTGGAAGAGGTAACGGAATTTTTTATTTCCTGAAATGGAGATAGTACCAGTAGGTGTCGGAGAAGGGGCCCCGGAGAAGGGGCTCGGCGTGGAGGTGATTGACGTAGATGCGGCGGTACTCCAGTACACGGCGTTTGACAGGGTCGCTGATGGGGTAGGGGATGTTCGTTGTCGTATTGTGCAACTGTCCCCAGATATAAATCAAAGCTTCCTGGTAACTCGTCGGGATGGTCCGGTAACGGAGGCTCTCACCCAGGGGATAGTAGCGGTAGAAATGCTCCAGGTCTTTGGTCAGCAGACAATAGGCCATCAAGTATTCGTAGGCCGGGCGGTTGCTGAAGTCCTGTTGCAGCAGGATTCCGAGCATCATGTCTTTTTCTTCTTCGCTGAACAGGAAATCGGTGCGGGTGCGGTATTTCCGGAGCGAGGCCCATTCGGGATTGGCCTCGATCTGCGTTTCGTCGCTTAGGCAGGCGAGTGTTTCGGTTGCCCACGAGCGGTAGTAGAGGGTTTGCTGCAAGAGGCGGAGGTATTTGCGGGCCACGTCGTAGTGACCGTTCAGGAGGTTCGTCTCCGCCAGGCGCTTGACGGCCCGTGCGCTTCGCTGAAAGTCGGGTATCGCCTCCATGGCTTCGAAGGCAAACCGTTGCGCGGTGTTGATAAAGCCCAGATGATAATAAATCTCGCCTGCCATCATCGGTGCGCTGAAGTCGCGCGTGAATGAAGGCAGCAATCCCTCCGGCCCGTTCTGGAAATAGTGGAACATCCAATCGGGCATCCTTCCCGTTTTGCATAAGGCCAGGTTGAGCAGCGAGACGGATAGCGGCGATGTCGGTGTCCGGTGGTCGGCCCGGCTGATGATGCGCTCCCACTGCCGGGTGCGGGCGTAATGATCGTAGCGCATGACTTCTTCCTTCTTCCAGTCCGACATCCGGTATACGCCGCCTGTCACCGCCAGCGCAAGGCCGCCCGCCCACAGCGCCGTACGCCACCAACCTTCCCCCGCTTTCTTCTCTCCCTGCGAACGCAACAGGCAGAGTGCCACTGCCGGTATACTCAGCCAAAGCAACAGCAAGGGAAAAGGGAAGACCGTCGGGAAACGGTAATAGTCGCCCCCCGTCCACAACTTAGCCAGGGGATATTGCGTGAAAACATACTGAGCCGCCAAGGGCATGAGCAATAACAAGAAGCCTCCGCCGGCCACAGCCAACAGGCGGCCCTTCCTGCCCGGCACTCCGGCCTTCACTTCCGGCAGAAAGCAAAGGAGTACGAAGACTGCCGCCGCGCCGCCCGCCAGCACATACAGCGCCGGGATCATCGCCAGCTCAAAAGCGACTCTCCGTTCCGCCCTGCGGATAGACAATCCTGCCCGGAAAGCCGCCACGACGCCCGTCACCGCCACGACGCCCGTCAGCATATAATGCTCGTCGCACAACAGTGCCCCATAGGCTATCGAAGGCAAGAAACTCAACGGCGCATGAAGCGTCGCTTTCCCTCCTATATGCCGGGCGATACCGGCAACAAGCCGTTGCAGCGCCGTCAGCAGCAAGGCGATGAGCAAAGCCCCTACCCAGGGTGTATGATAGAACTGTGTCAGGAAACGGGAGACATAATCCGCCGCCCCGCCGATCCGCCCCACCGTCTCGGTCATATAATCTGAAGAAAACAGGAACAACTGGTACTGCTCCTGATAAATCAAATGATAGCGGTAGAAATACCCAAAGAACACCCACACGCTCATCCCGAAGACCAGAGACAGCCATCCGTGCGTCAGTAATAAGGAAACTTGTTTTTTCATTCCTCAAAAGTAATACATTCATACCAATCCCCTCCGGATGTGCAGGAGAAATACCTTTGCCCGTTCTCCTTAGAACGAATATACGGCGGAATCATACGCCACGCGATGTAAAAATGCTTGAACTGCAATCCGCCGCCGGTAGTCGATCCCAGACTGAAGGCGCGATGAGGAGGCATAGCCTCCCCCTTTTTACTCTTCTTCTCGTAACTCATAACGAAATAATTATTCGAATTATCATATCTTTGTCCTATCCAATAAATTAATATATGGTATGAAAAATAAGATGTTCTTTCTTGTATGCCTTGCGGCGGGAATCGGATTCTCGTGCAAGGATGCGCCATCCGGCGCTGAGTTCGTCGTTACGACGGAAAATAGTTATTGGGAAGCCCAACCGCCGTTGCTCCCCGACGACGGAGAGCTGACGCCAGACGTCGTCATCGATCCCGCCGACACCCGGCAAACCATTGAAGGCTTCGGAACCTGTTTCAATGAACTGGGATGGACCTCGCTCGGTCTCCTTGAGTCCGAAGCGCGCGAAGCAATACTGAAAGAACTGTTCAGCCCTGGTGCAGGCGCCAACTTTACGCTCTGCCGTATGCCTGTGGCAGCAAATGATTTTGCACTCGACTGGTATTCGTACAACGAAACGGAAGGCGACTTCGAGATGCAGAATTTCTCGATCGATAACGATCGCCAAACGCTCATCCCTTTCATCCGTAGTGCACAACAATATAACCCTGACCTCCGGATATGGGCTTCGCCCTGGTCGCCGCCTTCGTGGATGAAACACAATAAACATTACGCTTCCCGCTCGACCGCCGGACAAGCCCTCGATAACGGTCTCTCCAAAGACCGCGAAGGACGCGAAGGAACGGATATGTTCATCCGCGAAGAAGCTTACCTGCGAGCTTACGCGCTCTACTTCTCCAAATTCATCGAAGCCTACCGCGCCGAAGGAATTGAGATCTTTGCCGTCATGCCGCAGAACGAATTTAACTCCGCACAGATATTCCCCAGTTGTTGCTGGACGGCCGACGGTCTGGCTGACTTTGTGGGCAATTACTTAGGCCCCGCCATGCAGGATGCAGGTGTAGAAGTGATGTTCGGCACTATGGAACGACCAAACGAACAATTAGTCGATACAATCCTTACTCATCCCACCGCCAGGCAATATATCCGGGGAGTAGGCTTCCAATGGGCCGGCAAGGAAGCGCTTCCGGGTATACATGCACGCTATCCGGACCTGCGCCTCTACCAGACCGAACAGGAATGTGGCAATGGCCGCAACGACTGGAAAGGCGCCGAATATTCCTGGAACCTGATGAAGCATTACCTCCATAACGGCGTATCGGGTTATCTCTACTGGAACACATCCCTCCGGCAAGGAGGCGTCAGTCGCTGGGGATGGGCGCAGAACTCGCTTGTAGTAGTAGCTGACGATGGAACGTTCGCCTATACGCCGGAATACTTCGTCATCAAGCACGTCAGCCACTACGTACTGCCCGGAGCCAAACGTTTGCAAACCGGAGGGAACTTCGACAATATCCTGGCTTTCGTCAATCCCGACGGTCAGATCGTCCTCATTGCCGGAAATGACGAAGACAAGGAACGTGTCATCAGCATCCGTATCCACGGCAAGACGTATTCTCCCTTACTCCGTCCCCACTCGCTCAATACGCTGGTCTTCCAGCCATAAAGCGTCGTATGATATGAAACTGTAATAATATAAATGTAGCGTTATGAAAAAAGTCTTTTTGTTAATCTCCGTTTGTTGCCTTGTTCCCTTGTTCGCCCTCACGGCGCAGGTGCGGAGCGAGTTTCTCTTGGAAAAGAATTGGAAATTCACCCGGGAAGATCATCCGGATCACATCCTGCCTGGTTTTGATGACAGTCGCTGGCAAGCAGTATCCGTCCCGCACGACTGGGCCATCTACGGTCCGTTCGATCCTTACAATGACCGTCAGAATGTGGCCATCGCACAGGATGGACAGCGCAGAGCCTTTCCGCAGGCAGGTCGCACGGGAGGCCTTCCTTTTATCGGTGCCGGGTGGTATCGTACTCAGTTCGACCTTCCCCAGTACCAGGCAGGGAAACGGGCCTTCCTCCTCTTCGATGGCGCCATGAGTTATGCCGAAGTTTATGTCAATGGCCGTAAAGCAGGCTACTGGCCTTATGGTTATAACTCCTTTCATCTTGACATCACCGACTTTGTCAAGGCCGGCGAGCCGGTAGCCTTGGCCGTACGCTTAGAGAATCTCCCCGAATCCTCGCGTTGGTATCCGGGAGCCGGATTGTATCGCAACGTACACGTGATTGTAACCGAAGAGGCCCATATTCCCATCTGGGGAACGATCGTTACCACACCCGTTGTGAACCGGGACTTTGCCAGAGTTGTATTGAAGGCCAACCTTGTCCGTCCCGAACGAAAGGATCCCTCTCAATACAGCCTCCTTACCGAAATACAAAATCCCAACGGGACAAAGATCCTTGAAACCCGCACCACCCTCTCGTCTTTCGATGCGGATTGCTTCACACAGGAAGTCATTATCCAGACGCCCCGCCTTTGGTCGCCCGATACGCCGGAACTTTACACTGCCGTCTCGCGCTTGTACGATGGGAATACGCTCAAGGACGAATATACGACCACTTTCGGTATACGTTCCATCCGGATTGTGCCGGACGAAGGCTTCTTTCTCAATGACGAGAAGATTATGTTCAAAGGCGTTTGCAATCATCACGATCTGGGACCGTTGGGAGCTGCTGTGAACGATGCCGCCATCCGTCGTCAGTTGCGTTTGCTGAAAGAGATGGGATGCAATGCTATTCGTACTTCGCATAATATGCCGGCTCCTGAGTTGGTAAAGGCTTGCGACGAAATGGGACTGATGGTGATGGCCGAAACTTTCGACGAATGGGCGAGTGTCAAGAGCAGGAATGGTTACAACCTCTTGTTTAACGACTGGGCCGAGAAAGACCTGGTGAACCTCCTTCATCATTATCGCAACAATCCCAGCGTCGTGATGTGGTGCATTGGTAATGAAGTCCCCGACCAGCGGGCAGAGAACGGAATGAAACTGGCGCGTTTTCTGCAGGATATTTGTCATCGCGAAGATCCAACCCGTCCGGTGACGCAGGGACTGGATTACGGTATGTTGGTTGTGAACAACAATTTCGCCGCCGTTATGGATGTTGTTGGCTTCAATTACCGTTTGCCTGTCTACGAGGAAGCTTATAAAAGACTGCCGCAGCAAATATTACTCGGCTCCGAGACCGCTTCGACGGTCAGTTCGCGCGGTGTGTATAAATTTCCGGTCGTTCGCCGGTCAATGGCCAAGTACGACGATCACCAGAGCAGCGGCTACGACGTCGAACACTGCGACTGGTCTAATCTTCCGGAAGATGACTTTATTCATCAGGAAGATTTGCCCTATTGTATCGGCGAATTTGTCTGGACAGGCTTTGATTACCTGGGAGAACCGACGCCCTACTATTCCGATTGGCCAAGCCACAGTTCGCTTTTCGGAATCATTGATCTGGCCGGTATCCCTAAGGATCGTTATTACCTTTATCGCAGTCATTGGAACAAAACAGAGGAAACACTTCACATCCTTCCTCACTGGACCTGGCCCGGAAGAGAAGGCGAAGTGACTCCGGTCTTCGTTTATACCAACTATCCGTCGGCTGAACTCTTTATTAACGGTGTCAGTCAGGGTAAACGTACCAAAGATGCCAGTATAACGCTGGCCAATACCACTGACTCGCTCCCGTCCCTGGAACGGCAGAAGCGTTATCGTTTGATGTGGATGGATACCCGTTATACTCCCGGCACGGTGAAAGTGGTGGCTTACGATAAGGACGGGAAGGCTGTGGCCGAGGAAGAAGTACGTACGGCCGGCAAACCGCATCATATCGAACTGTCGGCCGACCGGAGCCGTCTGGTTTCCGATGGTAAGGATCTGGCATTTGTCAGCGTAAAGGTGGTCGATAAAGACGGCAATCTCTGTCCCGATGCTACGAATCAGATCCGGTTTAATGTCCGGGGAGCAGGCGTCTATCGCGCTGCCGCCAATGGCGATCCCATTAGCCTGGAGCTGTTTCACGAACCTCAGATGAAGGCCTTTGCCGGGCAACTGACCGCTATTGTGCAGGCAAACGAGCAGCCGGGATCCATCGTACTGGAAGCCTCTGCCGCCGGTCTGCGGAAAGCTGAGATAGCGTTGAGGAGTGAATAAAAAGAGCTGCCTCCCGGCAGCTCTTTTCTAACTAATCAAAAACAAATTTTAAAAAACATGATGCATCAAAAGCGACGAAAGATGTAACGCTTTCCATCGCTTTGCAAAATTAGGCGTTTTGCGGTTATTTCTTCCACAATAAAGCGACGAATTGGGGTTTCCCAATCGGTTTGGGGAAGAAATTTGCTTATGACGACGCCGTAGTCGGTCAGTTCGAGCAGCGCCTGCTTGTCGGTTTCCATTGTTTTGAAACCGTAACAATGACTAAAACTATCACTCAAGGGACGGTATATCTGATACATGAAGACAGAGGTCTGGAAATTGTAATAGATCGTATCCACGTTCCATACCTTTCCGTCGGCTTCGATTTGTTGCATCTGCCATTTTCCATCTATCCGGTCGCCGATCTCTCTGCTGCATGAAGCAAAGAGCAGAAAAGCGGCAACGTACCCTATGATTTGTACCTTCATTTCTTTGGTGATTGATTATAACGGCACAAATATAATGATATTTTTTCGTCCTGTGGAATTATGATATATTTGCGCTTCATATAAAGACAAACGAGAGTATGGAGACGACAAATATAGTAATTGCTTTTACACTTACGCTGATAGCCGGGCTTTCGACCGGGATCGGCAGTTTGATTGCCTTTCTGGCAAGCAGGACGAACAGGAAATTCCTGTGTTATTCGCTTGGTTTGTCGGCCGGGGTGATGATTTACGTTTCGTTTATGGAGATGATGCCTGCGGCTAAGGGGGAGTTGGAGGCTGTCTTTGGAGAGAAGCTTGGCGCGCTCTATTTGTTGCTGGCTTTTCTGGGGGGGATGGCATTGATTACGTTGATTGACTTTCTGGTGCCGGAGTCGGGCAATCCGCACGAGATGCACGGCGTAGAAGAAATGGCGGTGAAGGATCCTTTGCACCGGGTAGGCTTTGTGGTGGCTCTTTCGATTGCGATACATAATTTTCCGGAGGGAATAGCCACCTTCACGTCGGCTCTGGGGAGCATTGACGTCGCTATTCCGATCACGATAGCGATTGCCATCCATAATATTCCGGAAGGCATTGCCGTTTCCGTGCCTGTTTACCACGCCACGGGCAGCCGGAGGAAGGCCTTTGCCTATTCTTTCCTCTCCGGCTTGGCGGAACCCTTGGGCGCTTTGATTGCTTATTTGTTCCTGATGCCTTACTGGACGCCTTCGATCAATGGCTTTGTGCTGGCTGCCGTATCGGGGATCATGGTCTTTATTTCCTTGGACGAACTTTTGCCTTCGGCCGAGAAATACGGCGAACATCACATTTCAATTGCCGGCCTGGTGAGCGGTATGACGATCATGGGCATCAGTCTTTTCCTTTTCAAATAGAAAATACTTCCTCCCTGTTCCTTTTTCTTCAAACAATTGAATTAAATAAACAAACAATCGTTTTAAAACAATAAACAATCGCATTAAAACAATAATCAATCAATCCCAATGATCAGTCAATCAATCCGAAGGGCCAAACAATCGAATTAAATAGATAAACAATCGAATTGAAACAACAAACAATCTCTCCAAAACAACAATCAATCTCTTCAAAAGAGTAAACAATCGAATTAGATCAATAGACAATCGGATTAAATTACCGTTCCAGTGAGCGAAATTACCGTTCCAGTGAGCGAAATTACCAGTCGAGTTCGCTAAATTACCAGTCAAGTGGGCGAAATTACCAGTCAAGTGGGCGAAATTACCAGTCGAGTGGGCGAAATTACCAGTCGAGTGGGCGAAATTACCAGTCGAGTTCGCTAAATTACCAGTCGAGTGGGCGAAATTACCAGTCGAGTTTGCTAAATTACCAGTCGAGTGGGCAGAATTACCAGTCAAGTGGGCAGAATTACCAGTCAAGTGGGCAGAATTACCAGTCAAGTGAGCTAATTTACCAGTCCAAATAGCAAATACTTCAGTGCATCGTCTTCCAACTTCAGTGCATCGTCCTCCAACTTCGGTGCACCGAACAGGAATACCCCTCAATGACGCGCAACGACGCCTACCGGACGGATCCGCAGTCTGCCACCGCAACAATTAAATTTTCCACCCAACCGGCTCATAAATCGAAGATTTTTACGTACGTTTGCCCATCATAGATTTTCCGATAACGTACACAATGACAAATAAAGACCGAATACTCTGGGCAGACGACGAAATAGACCTTCTCAAACCCCATATCCTCTTTCTCGAAGACAAAGGCTATGAAGTAGAAGCCGTCGTCAGCGGACAGGATGCCATCGAACGAAGCAAAGAACAGGACTTCGATATTATCTTCCTCGACGAAAATATGCCGGGCCTCACCGGTCTGGAAACCCTCTCGATCATCAAAGAACAGAACCCGGCCATCCCCGTAGTGATGGTCACCAAAAGCGAAGAAGAAAGTATCATGAATCAAGCCATCGGTAACAAAATTGCCGACTACCTGATCAAACCCGTCAACCCCAACCAGCTCCTGCTTGCCATCAAGAAGAACGTTCACCGCAAATCCATCATCTCCGCAGTAACCACCCAGAACTATCAACAGGAATTTGCACGCATCGACACCCAAATCAACGATTCCTTCACCTGCGACGACTGGATCGAAATGTACCGCAAACTCGTTTACTGGGAACTCGAACTCGAAAACAGCGGAACTCAGATGACCGACCTGCTCCGGATGCAGAAAAAAGACGCCAACAACGCCTTCGGCAAATTCATCCGCCGCAATTACCTCGAATGGATGCAAACGCCCGACGCACGGCCCCTGATGAGTCCTGACCTCTTCTCCAAACGTGTCTTCCCGCTGCTCGACAAGGGTGAGAAAGTCTTTTTCATCCTTATCGACAACTTCCGCTTCGACCAATGGCGCGTCGTCAAGGAACTGCTCACCGATGCCTTCACCTTCGACGAAAACCTCTACTATTCCATCCTGCCAACCGCCACTCAATATGCCCGCAACTCCATCTTCTCCGGGCTTATGCCCGCTCAAATCGAACAACTTTTCCCCGAACTCTGGGTCGACGAGGAAAGCGAAGAAGGAAAGAACCTGAATGAAGCCCCCCTGATTCAAACACAAATCGACCGCTTCCGTAAAAAATACACCTTCTCCTATACCAAAACCAACGACTCCCTGCACGGCGAACGCTTGCTCAATAACATCGCCTCGCTCATGCAAACACAACTCAACGTGATCGTCCTGAACTTCATCGACATCCTTTCCCACGCCCGTACGGAGATGAAAATGATCCGCGAACTGGCTCAAACCGAAGCCGCATACCGGAGCCTCACCCGGTCCTGGTTTCAACACTCCTTCACGCTCGATCTTTTCCGCCGGATCGCCGCCAAAGGATACAAAATCATCCTCACCACCGACCACGGCGCCATTCGCGTAGACGCCCCCGTCAAAGTAATCGGCGATAAAAACACCAATACCAACCTCCGCTACAAAGTAGGAAAGAACCTCAACTATAATCCCAAAGAAATATTCGAAATACGTGACCCCGAAAAGGCCTGCCTGCCCTCGCCCAACCTCAGCAGCCGCTATATCTTCGCTCTGAACGAAAACTTTTTCGCTTATCCGAACAACTACAACTATTATGTCTCCTACTACAAAAGCACCTTCCAGCATGGAGGCATTTCAATGGAAGAAATGCTCATACCCTTCATCACCTTGACCCCTAAATGACCTTTGATCTCGCACATATCCGGCAGGCCGCCCGTTCTTTCATCCCAATGACGGAAGAACACCGCGTTATCGCCTTTCACGCCGCCATGGGCGCCGGTAAAACCACCTTCATAAAGGCCCTCTGCCAGGAATTGAGCGTACGCGACGAGGCCGTCAACAGTCCCTCCTTCGCCATCATCAACGAATACCGCACCGCGACCGGTGAACGCATCTACCATTTCGACTTCTACCGCCTCAACGACCCTGCCGAGGCCGTAGATCTCGATCTTGCCGGCTACTTCGACAGTGGAGACCTCTGCCTGATCGAATGGCCCGACATGATCACCGCCTGCTTGCCCCCCGGCACCGCGCATGTCTCCATCGAGGAGAATGCCGACGGCACCCGTACACTTCAATTATCTGATCTATGAGAACAACCGAGTACCTTGTCCTGGCCCTCTTCGTATTGTGCGGAATCATTTCGCTTGCGGCATCCATATGTGACGCCGATTGGTTTTTCCATAGCCGTAAAGCATCTACATTTGTCCAATGGTTCGGGAGAAATGGAGCGCGTATCTTCTACGGACTGCTGGGCGTACTGCTCATTGCGGCCGGCATCCTGTTCGCCCTCTATGGTTATCCTTCCTGATCCCCCCCGTCTCAAGGCGTCGGCATTTCGCCCTGACCGGGAAGATGATTCAACACCGGCATACGCGCATATCCGTCTTCCTTGACCAACCAGACATACTCATCGGCGTTCCACGACGAAACAGGCAGGCGAAGCATCGAACGACTCCAGTCGTTCCCGTTACGAATACTCCGCACCTTCATCCAATTCCCCTCTTTGACGTAAGCATAATTGCGGCCGAGCACATTTGTATAAGGCTGGAGGATACCTTGCATATCCCCTACGATACGAAACGTGCGGGCGACCTGTCCATCCAGGCGCAACAAGGCAACTAAGCATCCGCCGACCTGTGGAGCCTTCCCGGTCTCCTTCGATTTCTCCATCCTTCCGGTGATTCCCCCCACAACAAGCGACGGAATCGAATCTCCCTGCCTGATATTCCCTGCCACATAACTATTTTGTATCGCCGAAGCGACAGAGTGGCTCTTTCCCTCGCCCGTCGTAGCCAACCACCCGGACAAACCGCCCAGAAATCCGCGGCAAGCCGTCAGGGAAGCATAACTGTAACAATTACGAAGGAAGAATGACCCGTATGCATTCGTACGGCCCGATCCGTCGGCAAAGGATGAGCCGGAAGCATAGCCGACAAGGCCGCCTGTCGAGGAGATAGCCGTTGTGTCGGACACATTTCCGCCTCTCACCTCTCCCCTGTTGGCAGACGAACGGACAACAAAGGCTCCCCTCCCATAACCTTTGGAAGAAGCCTCCGGACTGGAATCACCATAACCGTAACCATCGCCATAGCCCGACAGACCGCCCGTATAGGAAAAAGCATGAAGACTGTTGGCCTCTCCACCGGAGACAATTCCTCTATTCAAACAGTATTCGACCACAAACAAACCCGTACCGTTGCCCGTACCATAGTTATCGCCCGCAGCATAACCAAATCCGATGATTCCCCCGGTAGACGAGATTGCATCTTTTCCCGTCGTATTCCCTCCGGTCACCTCTCCGCTGTTACGGCAGGAGCGGAGGAGGAATGATCCGCTGGCCGGAAGCGCTCCGTCGCAGTATCCGTGTCCACGTCCTTTGCCGACGAGTCCTCCGACGCACGGAAAATTGGATGTCTTCGCCATCACGTCGCCATCATAACTGCAATTCTCTATTAAAATCAGCGCCCGGCCCTCTCCATCTGCAAAGGAATACCCCTCACCGGCCAAACCTCCTGTATTAGCTATTTCCGTATCTGCTCCGATCACCCTCATGTTGCGCACATGGCAGTTGCGGATAACAATCGAATCCTCTCCTTCGGATACGCTGCACAGCAAGTATCCTGCCAAGCCTCCGGTACGTGAAAGAATCTCCCTTCCTCCTCCTATAATAGAGCCCCCGTCGATAGTAAGATTCTCTATCTTCGCTCCATTGCCCAAATGCCCGAAAAATCCGGCGGCGGTGAAGACATTATCCGTCTCCACGCTCCCTATATATACATTGCGGATACTTTTCCCGTTACCGTCGAATATACCCCTGAAGGGTTGATGTCCTTCGCTACCCACCGGGATCCAGAAATGTTTCCCCAAGTCTATATCGTCGGTCAGCAAGAAATACTCACCCTGAAAACTTTTCCCCGGCCATATATTAATTTGTTCAGCAAAGAACGTCAAAGCCGTTACCGACGAGATCAGATAAGGATCCCCCTTCGTTCCGGAGCCTTGAAACTCAAATCCCCCCTCATCATTATACCAATCTCCCCGTTGTCCGTAAGAAGATACCCCTGACAGCAGAAAAGTTAGAATAAAGCATAAAAAGATTCGCATAGTCATCCCCTTATATGCCGTCGCAAATTCAGGCACAATGAAGAAGACAAAGCTTACTTTGTCGCTTATATGTTTATCCAACTGTATAGCCATAATATTGAGTAGCTAAAATATGACACAAAGGTAATGTTTTCAGAAGAGACTGTGAAATACAAAAAAACTACGGGAAATTCTATTTGTCATACGTCTTATATTATACATGGGGATAGTTTTATCCAAGGTCTTCTGGTTGGATTAAGACTTATCTACTATAATTCTCAATGTATTTGTTTTGTTAATCTTGTTATTCATTTAAACTAACTTAAAGTATGAATTCAGCAATTATGAAATCGTGGAGACAATGGATTGTCTCGAAGTGTCTGGCCATTCCGGCTATGCTGTTTTTACTCTCTCTGCCTATAATGGCGCAGCAGAGCAGGACGGTGAGCGGAACTGTGGTAAGTGAATCCGGCGAGTCTTTGATCGGCGTCAATGTTACCGTTAAAGGACAACCCACAATTGGCGCCGTTACTGATGTAGACGGCAAATTCAGTTTCTCTATTCCTCAAGGAAACATTACGCTCATTTTCTCTTACGTAGGCTATGCCACGCAGGAGATCGCCGCCTCGACCCGGGCGATGCAAGTCACCCTGCGCGAAGACGAACTGACCTTAGACGAGGTAGTCGCCATCGGATACGGCGTAGTACGTAAAAGCGATGTGACCGGATCGGTAGCCTCGGTTAATTCCGAAGAAATGATGCGGCGCAATCCCACCACCGTCGCCCAAGGCTTGCAAGGCGCGGCAGCCGGTATACAAGTTATCCGATCGGGAGGCCCTGCCGGCGCCAGTACGATACGCATCCGCGGGATCGCAACGATCAACAACTCGACCGAGCCCCTCTTCGTCATCGACGGTATCCGGGTGGGCGATAACATCGACTTCCTCAACCCGAACGACGTCATGAACATCGAAATCCTCAAAGATGCCTCCGCCACCGCCATCTACGGATCCGAAGGAGCCAACGGCGTCATCCTGATCACCACCCGCAAGGGCGAGCAAGGACGGACGCGCCTGAACTTCACCGCCAACTATGGCGCGCAGGTCAACTCCAAGAAGATCCGCAACCTCAACGCCTACGAATACGTTCATGCCGCCCGCCAGGCTGCCGCCAACGACAAGACGACCATCAACGCCGTCTATGCCAACTACGATACGGAACTGACCGACATCGACTGGCAGGACGAAATGTCGCGCACCGCCCTCCAGCAGAATTACAACCTGAACATCTCCGGAGGTAGCGAAACGACCAAAGGCGTCCTATCGCTCGGCTACATGAACAACGACGGTATCATCATCAACTCCAACTTCCGCCGCCTCAACGCGCGGGCCAATATCGAGCATACGGTCAAAAAAGTACTCAACGTAGGCCTGAACATGACCTATATGTACAACGAGTCGTATAGCGGCGGAGGATCACCCGGAGCTGCCGCGGCGCTCTTCTCTACCAACGGGATGATCTACTTCGCTTCCTTGCCGCCCACGATGGACGACCTGGACGAAAACGGCAACCTCAAGCACGTGCCCATCCGCTACCCGAACGGCGATTGGGGACACTTCCCCCTCAATACGACCGACGTCCAGAAAGACTTCGACAATCCCGTCGCTGCTACAACCCAGAGCCGGGAAGCCGGAAACCTCAGCAACGGCAACGTCTTCATCGGTAATGTCTACGCCGACCTGACCATCTTCAAAGACCTCACTTTGCGTACTACCGGCGGATATCGCTACATGGGAAACAGTTCGCACAACTATTCGCCCGTCAACCAGCGCACCCGCACCCGTATGTTCAATACCGAAGACCAGTTCAGTGTCAACCTGAGAGAAAACAAAAACTTCTCGCTCGAAACCTACCTGACCTACAACCTGAACATCAACAACGCACACCGGCTCACCCTTATGGGCGGGCACTCCATCTCGCAGATGTCCTCTATCGTCGGTAATATGTCGGCCAACGTCTTTGCCGTACCGACCGTCCGGCGCATCGAACTCTCCCAGCGACCGGCCAGTATCTCGGTGAGCGAAGGCGGACTGGGCCTCGAAATGCGCATGCAATCCTATTTCGGACGGTTCAACTACTCCCTCTTCGACAAATACCTGCTGACCGCTTCCGTCCGCTTCGACGGATCGTCCAACTTCGGCGCCGGCAACCGCTGGGGAACCTTCCCCTCCGCTGCCCTGGCCTGGCGAGCCTCGGAAGAAAAGTTCATCAAAGACCTCAACATCTTCAGTAACCTCAAACTGCGCCTCACCTATGGTATGACCGGTAATGCAGGCTTCCCGACGAACAAGTCCGTCAACCAGCTTTCGTCCAGCAACATTCACTACTACTTCTACAACGGGGCAGACTTCACCCTCGCCCCCGGAATGGCGCAGACCTCCCTGATCGATACCAACCTGAAGTGGGAAACCAACGAATCCATGAATTATGGCATTGACTTCGGATTTGTCAACAACCAGTACTCCTTCACCCTCGACTACTTCGTACGCGACGCAAAGGACTTGCTGTTGAATCGTAACATCCGCTCCTCAACCGGCTTCACGCAGATCTACACCAATGCCGGCCATATCCGCAACAGTGGGTTCGAGTTCACCGCCACGTGGCAGAAAGCCATCCGCGACTGGTACTTCAACGTCCGGCTCAACGGATCGACGCTCGTCAACAAAGTGATCGACGTAGGCGAACCTATCCGCGCCACCTTCGGCTACGGGGATAACTGGGACAACGCTTCCGTTACCCAAAACGGCTACCCGATCGCCTCCTTCTACGCCTACCGCGTCGACCATGTCTTCCAGAACCAGGCCGAAATAGACGCCCTCAATGCCAAGTCCCCCGTCGGATACTACCAGGTAAGCGCACAACCGGGCGACTATATGTTCAAAGACCTCAATAATAACGGCTACTTGGACGACAATGACCGCGAAGTCATCGGCGACGGCTTCCCCGACCTTAATTACGGGATGAACGTCGGCATCAACTACAAAAATTGGGACCTGAACCTCTACATCTACGGTGTAGCCGGCCAAAAGGTCATGTCTTTAGGCTATATGTACCTCAACAATATGAGGCACGGCGAAGAAGGTCTGCGTAACATCTCCAAAGAAGCCGTCGATCGTGCCTGGACGCCTGAGAACCCGACCAACTATCCGCGCCTGAGCATCCGCGACGGTAACCACAACGGACAAGTCTCGGATGCCTGGCTGAAGAATGCCGACTTCCTCCGCTTACAAAACTTACAGATCGGATATACGCTGCCCCGGAACACTCTCCGCCGCCTGTCGGTCGACAACCTCAGGGTCTATGCCAGCGTAGAAAACCTCTTCACCTTCACGAACTATGTCGGTAACCTCGAACCTGAGTTCGGATCAAGCAATTTCGGAGGCAATGTCCTTTTCAATGGGTTTGACAACGGACACTATCCGCTTCAGCGAACCTTCGCTTTCGGACTTTCACTGGGCTTTTGATACATTATTTAAATTGACAGTTATGAAAAACATATTTTTATCTACCATCATAGGAATGATACTCTGCCTGGGTAATCTTTCCTGCAGTGACGACTATTTCAATATCGACTATTACGACATCGTCGAACCCAGCACCCTGCTCACCAGCCAGGCTTACATCGAACAGGGGCTGATCGCTATCTATGACGAACTCTATAACGGCAACCTGACGCCCGACGTCGTCCTGGCCAACAGCCCGATGATGGACATGAGACCGACAGGATGGGATTATGACTTCGGCAATTGGTCGTGGCGTACCGACCACAGTTATGTCAATACAGTCTGGAGCACCGCCTATAATGCCATAGCGCGGGTCAACGGCTTTATCGTAAACCTGCGCGACGCCGATCCGGTGATTCTCGACGATGGAGAAAATACCCTGAAGCTGATCGAAGCACAGGCGCGTTTCGTCCGGGCATACTATTACATCAAGCTGGTGCAGAACTACGGCGGCGTGCCTTTGTTGGAAGAAGGGGAAGCCTTCTCGGAAGGTAAGCCCCGCGTATCGCCGGAGGAAGTATGGAACGTTGTGATTGCAGACCTCGAATACGTGAGAGGCATCCTGGGCTGGGATCCCTGGAAAGGAGAGAAAGGACGCATCACCCTGGGCGCCGTGAAGGTCTTCCTGGCCCGTGCCTATATGTACAACAACCGCTTCGCCGATGCAAAGAAAGAACTGAAAGACATCATCGACAGCGGCAAATACGCCCTTTATCCCTGCTATGGACAGATCCATCTGGAAGGTAATTACTGGACAAGCGAAAGTATATTCGAGATCAGCTACCCGGTGTTCGAAGACATGACCTGGGCCATCTTTGGAAAGACCGATGCCGTCTGGCTGCCCGACCAGCAGTTCGGCGCCGTGGAATACGGAGGCTGGGGGCCGCAGATGACTTCCTTTGAATTTGTGTGGTCGTTCGAGCCGGGCGACAAACGCTTAGAGTATGAAGTAGCTCAGTACGGTCACATACATCCGTTCGTCGGCAACTACGTGGGAAGGATCCCCGGATGGCGTTCGGCCTACGTCGGCGACGATGTGCTGCCCAGCAATTTCAATATGAAATGGTGGAAGAAGATCCCGGGCATTGCCGGCCAGGTCTGTACCGGAACGCCCTGCCCAAGGGAACGGCTGGCAGGCGTCTACCTGAGCTATGCCGAATGTTGTTTTGAAACGGAAGGCGAAAATTCCGCCGAGGGGTGGGAATACATACAGAAAGTCCGCGACCGTGCCTGGGGCGCCCTCGAACCGCAGAGTACGTACAACAAACCCTTCCCCATCGCCCTGAATACCGATCCGTCGGTCAAAGCCCCCGATGCGAAGACTTATTATTCTACCTACAAGCGGACGGCCGGCACAATCGGCGGAACATACAAACGCTTAGTGGGAGGCGACGATCAAACTCCGATTTACGAAGACGGCGCAACCTATACCTCTTCCTACCTTTATACGCCCTATACCTCCCCGGCCTGGAAAGTCGCGCTGCTGATGGAACGCCGGCATGAGTTCTATGGAGAATACTCCCTGTGGTACGATTGCACCCGGATGGGAATGGTACAAGAATACCTGAATGCCGAATATCCGAAGAATAATGAAGATATTAACTTCCAAATGATTCCTAATTACAATTTTGTTGATAAATTTGTGACGAATCCACACAGCAAACGTGCTTTCGAATACCAGTCCTTCCGCGAACTGTATCCAATACCGTTCAACGAGATATTGAGGAATCCCGCTCTTGCTGATAATCAGAATCCAGGCTACTAATTGTTTTTATATATGAACCTAATTTATTTATCATGAGAAAGTATCTTATATTATGCCTTATTGGTGTGTTTATGTCTTTATCTCCAGCCTTGAAGGCCGGACATTACGACGGATTTAAAGTATCTGTTTACATCACGGCAAACGATGTGAACAAAATGACAAACAGCAAATGGTTAGACAGCGTCTGGACGGAAATATCCTCCCGTCTCAAAGTCGACAAAGTCTACATCGAGTCGCACCGCGACGGGCGGTACACCTCGGAAGCCGCCTTGCTCGCTGCCAAAAAATTCTTCACCTCCAAGAAAGTGGAATTTGGAGGCGGCATCACTTATACTCCCGAAAGCCATTCGGGACGGTGGGAAACATTCTGTTACACCACGCCCGAAGGACGGGCGGAAGTGAAGAAGATCGCAGAGTACACCGCCAAACACTTTGACGAAATACTCCTGGACGACTTCTTCTTTAACAGTTGCAAATGCGAACATTGTACAGCCGCCAAAGGCACAAAGTCATGGACCGAATTCCGGCTGGAACTGATGCGTGATGCCGCCAAGAACCTGGTAGTTGATCCGGCGCATGCCGCAAATCCGAAATGCAAAGTACTGATCAAGTATCCGAACTGGTACGAACATTTCCCCGCTTTAGGGTTTGATCTGGAGATAGAACCCGGCATCTTCGACGGCGTATGGTCCGGTACCGAATCCCGCAGCCCGAATGCCGACCAGCACTTACAGGCTTATTTGAGTTACGAAATCATTCGCTATTTGGACAATGTCTCTAACGGGAAGAACGGAGGAGGCTGGATAGACTCCGGCGGAATGACCTATGCCGACCGCTTTGCCGAACAAGCCTGGATGACCCTCTTCGGCAAAGCGCCCGAATGTACCATATTTGAATTTGGAGGACTGCAGAGGCCCATCGGGGAGAACGTCAAAGGCGCCTGGCAAGGAACAGGCACTTCCTTCGAGTGGAGTAAGCTGGATGCCAAACCGACGCTGGCTTCAATCGCTTCTGTCGCTTTCGAGGAAGTGAACAAGGTGTACAGCAAATTGGGCAAACCGGTTGGCATCAAATCCTACAAACCGGCTAACTCGGTTGGCGACGACAACCTGCAAAACTTCCTCGGCATGATCGGACTGCCGATCGAAATGACGCCCACCTTCCCTTCCGATGCCGAAGTGGTACTGCTCACCGAACAGGCTGCTTACGATAAATTCATAGTCGACAAGATCAGGAAACAACTCAAAGCCGGCAAAGAAGTGATCGTAACCACCAACTTGGTGAAAAAAATACAGAAGGAACTGGACGACATCGTGGAACTGCGTATCGGAGATGAAAAAGGACTCATCAATGATTTCAGCTATTTCGGCAAATCGAAGGAAAAGATGATCATCCCCCAGGTGCTCTACTATACCAATGACGCCTGGGAAGACATCCCGGCTCACGACAAAGGCGTTCAAGGCTGGCCCTTCCTCTTGCAAGCCCGCTATGAAAACGGCTCGCTCTGGGTATTGACGATCCCCGACTCCTTTGCCGACCTCTATGAACTGCCCGAAGGCGTACTGAACCGCCTGCGTTCGGTAGCAGGCGCCGATGTGCCGATACGGATCGAAGGCCCCGTCAACGTCAGCCTCTTTGCTTACGATAACAATACCTTTATCGTCGAATCGTTCCTGGATAAGCCTGTAAAGGTTAAAGTAGTCATCAACGATCCCACCAAGCAGATTACGGATATGATCAATGGCGACAAGATTACACCCGAAGCGGCTCCCGCCCAACCCCGCGGTTTCCCCTTCTTCATGCGGAATAATATCTGGCTGAGGGATGCGAAAACGACGCAGACCTTTGAGGTAGAAATCAAACCTCATAGCTTCCGGGCTTTCAAACAGAGTTAAAACACCGGCAAAATGAAAACAGTCCATATCATATTGCTTTCTATCTTCGCCGCATTGGGAAGCTCCCTGTCAGCACAGACAGACTATCCGTTCCGGAATCCCGCTCTGAGCGATGATGCACGTCTGGATAATCTCCTGTCGCTGATGACGCTGGAGGAAAAGATCAATTCGCTTGCTTCCGAATGGGACGTTCCCCGTTTGGGCATAAGAAGGATGGGCCATCTGGAAGGCTTGCACGGAGCTTCGGTTTCCGGTATGAACGCCCGCAACTATGTCGCTTATCCAACGACTACCTTCTCCCAATCCTATGGCTTGGGAGAGACTTGGGATACCGAACTGGTCCGGAAAGTGGCCGACCTGGAAGCCACAGAAATGAGGTTCTATACGCAAAGCCCGGTACTGAACGGCGGAATGTTGATCATGCGCGCTCCGAATGCCGACTTGGCGCGCGACCCGCGCTGGGGCCGGACCGAAGAAAGTTTCGGAGAAGATGCCTACCTGACAGCCCGCATGACAGTTGCCTTCGTGAAAGGCCTTCAAGGAGACCACCCCAAATACTGGAAAGCGGCTTCCCTGATGAAACATTTCATGGCAAACAGCAACGAAGACGGCAGGGACTCGACTTCTTCCGATTTCGACGAACGACTGTTCCGCGAATACTACGGCTATCCCTTTTATAAAGGCATAACCGAAGGCGGTTCGCAGGCTTTCATGGCCTCCTACAACGCCTGGAACGGTATACCCATGACTGTGCATCCTGTCCTGGAGAACGTGACGCGCCGGGAGTGGGGCAATAAAGGGATTATCTGTACTGACGGAGGTGCCTTCCAGCTTTTGCTCAATGCGCACCACTACTACAAAACCAGGGCCGAAGGCGTGGCTGCCGTCGTGAAAGCCGGCGTCGGACAATTCCTCGATACCTACCGGACGGAAACCGTCGAAGCGCTCCAACTGGGGCTCCTGACGGAAAAGGACATCGAGCATGCCATCCGCGGTAACTTTTATGTTGCCCTGAAATTAGGACTGCTCGATGGCAACCAGGTCAACCTGCCCTATGCCGGAATCGGCGTAACGGATACCGTCCGCACCTGGGAAAAGCCCGAAACCAAGCAATTCGTGCGTGAAGTAACGGCTAAAACCGTCGTCCTGCTGAAAAACGCAAACAACTTCCTGCCCTTGGATAAAAAGAAGCTCCGGTCGATTGCCGTCATCGGTCCCCGCGCCAACGACGTCCTGCTGGACTGGTACAGCGGCAATCCGCCGTATACCGTCTCCGTTTTGGAAGGCATTAAGAACGCCGTCGGCAAAGACGTTACCGTCAATTATGCGTATTACAACGAAATGGACGAAGCCACGATCGCTGCCGCCAAGTCGGATGTAGCCATCGTCGTTGTCGGTAATCATGTGTGGGGATGGCAACGGCAATGGAAATTCTCACCCGTCCCCAGCGACGGACGGGAAGCCGTTGACCGGAAAGCCCTGGGACTGGAGCAGGAAGAACTTCTGAAGCTCGTCCGCAAAGCCAATCCCAATACCCTCCTGGTGGTCTTGAGCAGTTTCCCGTATGCCATCAACTGGTCGCAGGAAAACATACCGGCCATCCTCCACCTGGCCAATAATAGCCAGGAACTGGGGAATGGCCTGGCAGACGTGATTTTCGGAGACTACAACCCAGCCGGCCGCACCACGCAGACCTGGGTGAAAGACATCACCGACCTGCCCCCCATGATGGACTATGACCTTGCGCACGGAAGAACCTATATGTACTTCCAGGGAAAGCCGCTCTACCCCTTCGGATACGGATTGAGCTACACCACCTTTGCCTATGCAAACCTGAAAGTCAACAATACGAATCCCGACGGCACGGTGGAAGTAAGCGTTGACGTGAAAAACACAGGCAAAAAAGACGGAGACGAAGTCGTACAACTCTACGTCGCCTTCCCCAACTCCAAAGTAGCGCGTCCCATCAAGCAACTCAAAGGCTTCCAACGGATCCACATCCCGGCAGGCGAAACCCGGCAGGCGAAACTGATCCTGCA
Source organism: Tannerellaceae bacterium (assembly GCA_031271045.1). Classification (GTDB taxonomy): domain Bacteria; phylum Bacteroidota; class Bacteroidia; order Bacteroidales; family Tannerellaceae; genus DFXE01. The sequence goes on along the minus strand of JAISWO010000009.1, from coordinate 2,661 downwards.
ACCCGAAGACCTCTCGTATTGGTCCACGGACGCACATAAGTTTGTCGTCGAACCGGGCAAAGTCAACATCCTGCTCGGCGCCTCCTCGGAAGACATCCGGCTCAGGAAGCAGATCGAACTGAAATAAACCGGCCCCCCTCAAAAACAACGGACAGCCTTCTCCTCCCTAAGGACGAAGCTGTCCGTTTTTTCATCCACCCCCCCGTCAAGCGCTCCCAAACATTTGTGAGAAGTCCACAAACATTTGTGAGAGTCTCCCAAACATTTGTGAGAGTCTCCCAAACATTTGTGAGAGCCCCACAAACATTTGTGAGAGCCCCACAAACATTTGTGAGACTGTGAATATCTTGTGATCACTATTTTCTTACCTTTACCCGTCAATGATAACCATTAGAAAAGACGAATCATGTATTATATCGTAAAATATTCAGGCCCATTTGGTTTTATAAAACCCTGGACAGCGGTGAGAGACAGCAAAACGTTCAGTCAACAGTTCCTTACGCCTTCTATCATTGAAGGTATAAGGCAAAAACTGGAAGTATCAGCCATTGCACGTCACAAATTGATTTATCTTTCCATAAGTCTGCAACAGGAACAAACCCAAACCAAAGGATGGGAAAAGAAGAAACAGACCAAAACAATGGTGCGTAATCAATCTATCCTGGAACGGGGCGTGATGATCGAACCTGTGCTGTTTTTGGCATTTATTCATTCGGAAGATGCTCAAAAAGCGGCAAAACAACATATCTGTTTATGCCGCAACGAAGATGTATTATTCCCTGACAATGAAATACAGGAAATGGAGGAAGAATCGTTTAACCGCTTACCCGGTTTTGAACTGCGCTTTGGAGAAATAGAAAAAGCATTTCTGGTCGGATTTAATCGCTTTAATGAAACGAAACCGATGTATGGTTGGCTTGAAATCACAGGAAAACCTGTGCATGGGATATAACGCATGAAAAACAGGGATGAAATATTGGCCAAAAGCGAAGGAACACCGCTTATTCAACATCTGAAAGCAGTTGCACAATTCGCTGTCGTTATTGCAGGAAATTTGCATTTGGATCAGAGAATAGCATACGTGGGAGCTGTTCTGCATGATATTGGGAAAGCCAGTCCTCTCTTTCAACAAACATTAAAAGCCGGTTATGTTCATAAACCCGGATTTGTTTTTCGTCATGAAATTGCTTCGCTGTTTTTCATCTCCCTGCTGACAGAAAAAGAAAAAGCCCCAATAATTGAAATGATTGTAGCTCATCACAAATCAGTTTATCAAGATGCAAGAGGTAAAGGTATCCTGGATTTGATAGAAACCGATCCCGATTGCCTGAAAAGACATTTGAATGATTTTGAAAACTGGAGCATCGACGCATTGCAGATACTCACAGAACTTGGCATTAAAACAAAAACGATCACACGAAAACAAGCGGAAAACAGTTTCTGGGAAACAGTTGAATATTGCGAGTCAAAAACGTATGGATACTCAACGTGGAAAGGCGTACTGATCGCCGCAGACCATTTGGCTTCCGCATTGGAAGGCAAAGCCGGTAATTTAACGCCCCCGTTGTTTATACAGCCGGACTTACACTATTATCACAACCGGAAAAGTGACCTGTATCCATTGTCGCTCATTTCAACAACCGATCATCGTACGCATACACTGGTAACAGCGCCAACCGGATCCGGAAAAACAGATTTTCTGATTCGCCGGTGCAAAAACAGATTCTTTTATACACTTCCGTTTCAAGCCTCTATCAATGCCATGTACGAACGGATTAAACACGATTTAAAGGATACCAATGCCGATGTTCGACTGCTCCACGCTTCATCAAGCCTGAAAATTGAAGAAAAAAAAGTAGAAGAAAAGATTTTGCAACGGCATATCGGCGCTTCCATCAAAATATTAACGCCACATCAAATGGCTTCTTTAGTCTTTGCAACAAAGGGATATGAAGCCCTGATCGTTGATTTAAAAGACTGCGATATTATTCTGGATGAAATACATACCTATTCAGAAACAATTCAAGCCATTGTCTTGAAAATAGTTGAAATACTTTGTTCCTTAGGATGTCGTTTGCATATTGGAACAGCAACCATGCCAACCGTATTGTACAACAAATTGCGGGCATTACTGGGAGGGGAAAAACACGTATATGAAGTAAAATTGCCGGATGAGATTTTAGATACTTATGACAGACATATTATTCACAAAGCCGATTCGTTGGACGCTTTGCAAAATGTAATTCAGGACGCAATTGAGGCAAAACAAAAGATATTAATAGTATGTAATCGCATAAAACGGGCGCAGACGCTATACAAAGAAATGCAGAATACGTATGTGAATATCCCGAAAATGCTTGTTCATAGCCGTTATAAAAGATCGGACAGGAATAGACTGGAAACAGATTTGCGAACGATTTATAATAACAGTACAGAGGCCTGCATTGTAGTTTCCACTCAGGTAGTAGAAGTCAGCCTGGATATTAGTTTTGATTTGATGATAACAGAATGTGCTCCCATAGATTCCCTTATTCAACGCTTTGGACGCATAAACCGTAAAAGAGATGAAACAACTATCGGATGCCATAAACCCGTTTATGTTCTTCAACCACCAATCAATGAGAATGATGCACGACCCTATAAATTGGAAACTCTGCAACA
>JAISWO010000061.1 GCA_031271045.1 Tannerellaceae bacterium | reverse complement strand
GGCATTGCACATTATCTCAGAACAGAAAGACAGACTAAGCCTTAGGAAGAGAATGTATAAAGCGGCACTGGATATAGGATATCTGAAAAAAATATTGAAATTTTGATGCGGTTGCCCTGGATTATTATCCTTTCGTTGAGAAAATAAGATTGGTGATGGACAAGCTGAACACTCATAAGCCTTCTTCTTTGTATGAAACGTTTCCACCGGAAGAAGCCAAAAGATTGGGACTGGTTTGAATTCATATACACTCCCAAACATGGAAGCTGGCTGAATATGGCGGAGATTGAATTGCACGTGTTAAATCGTCAATGCCTTAATAGGTGGATCGGAGATATGCAGACCATGGAAAAAGAAGTGAAAGCGTGGCAGAGGAGCCGGAACAATAAAGATGCCAAAATCAATTGGCAGTATACTAATGAAAACGCAAAAATAAAGCTAAAGAAACTTTATCCGACAATATCAAATTGACATAACACTAGGTTTCCCCAACGAGGAAGTAAAATATGGTTTCCTGCGAGAGTTATTGCCGGCTTATGCACCTTTGTATGCGACGGGGCAGAACTTCTCGGCATCCCGGTTTGTGCGATTGCTGCGTTCCGGCGATACGGAGGGGTTTATGTCCCTTCTGCGAGCCTTTTACGCCGGTATAGCCTACGACATGACGGACAATAAAGACGAACGCTATTATCAGTTTGTCTTTTACCTGCTCGTCACCCTGATGGGCCAATTTGTCCGGACGGAAGTACGAAGTGTCCGTGGCCGCGCCGATGCCGTTATCCAAACCACAGATACAATCTATGTCTTTGAGTTCAAAATGGCCGGCAACGGCACGGCCGAAGAGGCTTTGAAACAAATCGACGATAAAGGCTATCTGATACCTTACTCTGCGGATAGTCGCCGCTTAGTGAAAGTCGGCGCCGAATTTAGCTCTGCCGAACGCACCCTCAGCCGCTGGCTGATAGCCTGAAGGCAGATATTCCTGCCGGCATATTCGTATAAATGAGAACTCAACAGACATCGGATTTCTCCCACATACTTATTTTACTGCTGCCAGCCTTGGGCGATAAGTTGTACTTCGCCGCCGTCGCGGCCTATCAGGTAGCAACCCTGAGAGTCGCTGGTAATGTGGCCTATCAGGTGGATGCCTTCGAGGGTGGCGACTTTCTCGTGGGCTGAGAGGGGGACGGTGAAGAGGAGTTCGTAGTCTTCGCCTCCGTTCAAAGCGGCGGTTACTAAGTTCATGTTGAATTGTTCGGCCATGGAGGCGGTCTGGTAGTCGATCGGAATACGGTCTTCGTATATGCGGCAACCGACCTGGCTCTCGCGGCAGATATGCAGCAATTCGGACGAGAGGCCGTCGGAGATGTCGATCATAGACGTGGGCAGGATGCCGGCGCCGGCCAACATGTCGACGATGTCGCGCCGGGCTTCGGGCCGTAGCTGGCGTTCGAGCAGGTATTCCCGGCCGCCGAAGTCGGGCGAGAAGTCTTTCTTGCCGGCAAAGACCGTCTTCTCCCGTTCCAACAGTTGCAGACCCATATAGGCGGCGCCCAAATCGCCGGATACACAGATCAGGTCGGTGGCGCGGGCGCCGTTGCGGTAGGTTATTTTGTCTTTTTCCACTTCGCCGATGCAGGTGATGCTGAGGGTCAATCCGGTGAGGGAGGCCGAGGTATCGCCGCCGATTATATCGACACCATAGTTGTCGCAGGCGATACCCAGGCCGTTGTATATTTCGTCGATGTCTTCGATGCAGAAGCGTTTGGAGATACCGATGGAGACGGTGAGCTGACGGGGGATTCCGTTCATGGCATAGATGTCGGAAAAGTTCACCACGGCGGCCTTGTAACCGATATGTTTCAGCGGGGTATATGTCAGGTCGAAGTGGATCCCTTCGAGCAGCAGGTCGGTGGTGACTAATATCTGCTTGTCGGCATAGTCCAGTACGGCGGCATCGTCGCCTACGCCTTTGAGGGAGCTTTCGTTTTTCAATACTATTTTATCCGTGAGGTGGCGAATCAGTCCAAATTCGCCCAAGGTTGAGATTTCTGTTCTTTGTGTCATTTAATGAAAGATTTTGCTTCGTTGAAAGGTAATGATGTGGTTTTTTATACAGTTGTCGAACGAAAGAGGCGTTTCCGTGCAAAAATCAATCGTGATGGGAAGGTAATAGATTACGCGCTTCCAGTCGTCGGAGACGAGTGGATTGTGCAGCAAACGGACGGCGTCTTTTTCGGTAACAAGTATGAATTTATCCGGCGAGTCCAAACGGGCGAAGGTTTCTTTTATCTTGCGTATATCCTGTTTGTCGAAGGTGTGATGGTCGGGGAAGATCAGGGGAACCACTTTCTTGAACCGTCTTTCCGCTTCTTTGACAAAGAGGGTGGGCGAAGCGATGCCGGCCAGCAGTAAGACTTCGTCTCCGGCAGCCGGGTCATTGCCTGCCTCGCCGGTATGGGCCGGAAATAGCGGCGCAGTCTCGCCGTAGGCGATACGGGTGAAATAGAGGTGCTGAAAGGGCAGCAACTTCATTTCGTTTTCGATGATGCGGAAATCAATGGGGTGCAATCCTGCTTCGCATTTGGAGACGATGATGACGTCGGCGCGCCGCATATTCGTTTTCGATTCGCGCAGGAAGCCGGAAGGCAGCAACCGGTCTTGATAGAATAAGCGGTTGTAGTCTGTCAGCAGGATCGAAAGCGATGGGGTGACGTAGCGGTGCTGGAAGGCGTCGTCGAGCAGGATGACATCCGGCCGGCGGTCGGCAGGCAGGGCGAGCATATTCCGGATACCTCGCCGCCGGTTGCTATCAACGGCGACGAGTATATCCGGAAATTTGCGTTTCATCTGATACGGCTCATCGCCTATGGTGCGGGCGGTATCGTTGTCGCCGGCCAGCAAGAAGCCTTTTGTCCGCCTTTTATAGCCACGGCTCAGGATCCCCACCCTGTACGTTGACTTCAGCAGCCGAACTAAGTATTCGGTATGGGGGGTCTTGCCTGTCCCGCCTATGGAGAGGTTGCCTACGCTGATCACCGGGACAGGGTATTCTTCCGCCGGGAGTATGCCCCAGTTGAATAAGATGTTCCGCGTCTCAGTTATGATTCCGTAGAGAAACGACAGGGGCGACAGTAAAGGATAGAGCTTAAAGGTCTTTTCCGGCATACGCAGGTCTTACAGGGATGGTATGTCGTAAAGCAGTCTCATCTGCACACCGGTATGGTGTTTCAGGTCGTTGAGCGCCTTGAGGTATTTGTATTCTTCTCCGATGGCGTTCTTTACTAAGGATAGCTTCAGGTCTTCCAGATGTTTGCCGAGGATCGTCTGGAAAAAGTCGTTGGAGCTTGAGGTATGCGTTAGCCGGTAATCCGTCAGTCCGGCCAATTCGGCGGCGGCGGCTACGGCCTCGTCAAGCCCTCCCAGGGCGTCGACTAAGCCTCTTTCGAGCGCCTGTTCGCCAGTCCATACGCGTCCTTGGCCGATGGCGTCGATTTCTTCCTTTGTTTTGCCGCGGCCTTCGGCGCAACGGGTGAGGAAGACGTCGTACATGTGTTCGACGTAGTTCTGCATGAGGGCTTTTTCATCGGAGCGGAGCGGGCGCGAGGCGTCTAAAAAGTCGCCGTAGGTATTTGTTTTCACAATCTCGGTCGTGACGTCCAGCTTTTCATACAAGCCGGTGGCATTGGGGATTGTGCCGAATACGCCGATGGAGCCGGTGAGGGTGTTCGCCTCGGCAATGATCCGGCTGGCGGCGCACGAGATGTAATATCCTCCTGAAGCAGCTACGTTGCCCATGGAGACGACGATGGGTTTCACCTTCTTCAGCTCCGCCACTTCGCGCCAGATCTGTTCGGATACGTAGCCGCTTCCTCCGGGCGAGTTGACGCGGAAGACGACGGCCTTCACATTCTCGTCTTTGCGGAGGCTGGCTATTTCGCCGGCCATCTTTTCGGTGATCAGTTGGCTGCCGTAGAGCGACGAGAGGGATGCGGTCATGATCTCTCCTTCGGCATAGAGGATGGCGATCCGTTCGGCGGAGGGCTTACGGGGCGCTTCCTTGATATTTTTCATCTTGCCTAAGCCGGCTGTCTTCAGTTTGTCGCCTGTTTGTCCGGCGAGCTCCTTGACGTATTCTTCGGCTTCGGGTTTGTACTTGAGTTCGTCCACAAAGCCGAGCTCAACTGTTTTTTCTGCCGGGGAGACGAAATGTCCCCGGTTGGCGAAGGCTTGGACGTCGTCGGGCGCCAGGTTGCGGCTATGGGCGATAGCTTCGACGATATTGCTCCAAATGCCTTGCTGGTAGGAGGCGATCTGCTCGCGGTTTTCGTCGCTCAGCTTATCGAGCAGGAAGGGTTCGACGGCGCCTTTGTAGGTACCGACCTTGAAGACTTCCATCTCGACGCCCACTTTGCGGAGGAGGCCTTTGTAGAAGACGGTTTCGCTCACCAGTCCGTGAATGTCTACGATACCCAGCGGATTGAGGAAGATCTTATCGGCTACCGAGCACAGATAGTAGCTCCCTTGTGTGTAATTATCGCCATAGGCGACGACAAACTTGCCACCGGTTTTGAAGTCGGCGAGCGCCCGGCGGATGATGTCGAGGCTGGCCGTACCGCCCTGTAGGGCGCCGGCTTCGAGGTAGATTCCTTTGATACGGTCGTTTTCTTTGGCCGCACGGATGGCTTTCAGGATGTCCTTAATAGCGATGGGGCTGACCATTTCGCCGAACGAGAGGAAGTCGAAGGGGTTCTCTTCCGCCGTTTCGTACAGGGGGCCGTTGAGCGATAGCTTGAACACGGCGCCGGAAGAGGGTACATACTCCGGCGAACTGTCAAAGGCGGCTACTATGCCGACCAGGACGAACGTCCCGATCAGGATTACCGCTCCGATTGCCACCAGTCCTCCCAGGGCTGAGGCGAACATCATTTTAAAGAATTGCTTCATATTCGTTACCTGATTTTAAGATGTGTTTATAGCACGCAAATGTATGGAAACTTTCTTTGCAAACTCCTAAAAAACAGTTTTTACCTAAAAGGAAAGTCAAATAAGTAACGGTATGGAAACGTGTGAGCTGCTTCTTTCTGCTTCGCTGATGCAGCTCAGGCAGGGGTCAGTAAGAGTTGAAGAAGTCTTTGAGGACGTCAGCAGGGAAGGATACCTGGGCGTAGATGTCGCGGAGGAGGAAGGGGGTGATCCGTTCGTAGTCGGAGGCGAGGGCGGTGATGAAGACGCCGCCTATGTCGGCGGCACCGGGGGAGGTCAGCAGGCGTTCGGCGCCGGGGGCGTAGTACTGCCGGGGGCGGTGCAGGCGGCGGGGGATGAGGATCAACTGCCGGCGACCGCCGTCGTAGCGACTGAAAAGGTTCATCCGGGGTTCCGGCTCGTTGTTGACCAAAGGGAGGGCATTGTATACGTGCCGGAAGAGGGAGATGGCTCCTTCGGCGGTGTCGGAGGAGAGAATGAAACCGTTGCGGAGGTAGTTGTTCAGCAGGCAGATTTCGCCGGTGTCACCTTGCCAGATGGGAGGGCTTTGGTGGAGGGCGGCTTCGCTGTCGAGGGGCATATAATGCGACGTGACGGCCTGGAAATGCAGGTGGTCGGGGGCCGAGGCGCCGCAGTGGGGGCCGTTGTAGAAGAGGGTAAGGCCTTCCAGGCAACGGGCTGTTTCGAGGAAATCGTCGATGCGGTCGCCTATCCGTTGCGGCTCGTGCCGGCGGGAGGCGATGATGAAATGTTGGGGGAAGATGGGATAAGGGTTGCAAAGCAGCTCATAGTCGGGGCCCATCGACAGAGCTTCCTGCTCCTTCGGACGGCGGTCGGGGCAGAGGAAGCAGGGGCGCCGGAGGATGGACGAGGCGTCGGTTGCGGCGCCGGAGGAGAGGATGCGGGCGGGGTTGTACTGCACGCGGACGGTCAGGTCGCCGACACGGAGGCTCCGGACGGATATTTCCTCCAGCGCTTCGTATCCGGCATGGGCGGCGGGCCAGGCCTTTTGTTGTCGCTTCAGCAGGGCCAGGGCGGCGGCGGTATCACTCCAGGGGGTTGTTGGCATCGGTTTGGTTTTTTTTAATGCGGGCATCGAGTTCCCAGGTACGGATGGAGTCTTTGTAGGCATTGTATTGGTTGATGCGGCTCTGGGTAGGCGAGGCGTCGCTATTGCCTTCCCATCGGCGGCAGAGGTAGAGGACGTCGTAGAGGCGCCCGACGGCGTAGTCGCGGCTGATACGCAGGCAGGCGCCGTAGTCTTCGCCATAGCTGACGTTGGCCAGGTTGACGGTGCGCAGCAGGGGGGTGTAGAAGGCGCGTGGTGCGCCGAAGCCATTGATGCGAAGGGCATTGTTGTGGCCGTTCTGGGGCGTCCATTCGCGGTGATCGACAATGCCGGGGGGGATGGGTTGGAGGTCGAAGTCGGTGATTCGGTAAGAGCCGACCAGCATGGCGCACTGTTGTTCGTAGAAGGCGTCGACGATCTTTTGCAGGCTATGGATGTCGCTGTACAGGTCGTCGCTGTCTAACTGTACGATAAATCGTCCGCAACAGGGATGGTGGAGGGCGGCGTTCCAGCAGCCACCAATGGCCAGGTCGCGCCGGTGGGGGCGGATGTAGATGAGGCGGCGGTTGGCGAAGCGCAGGATTTCGTCCGTCGTGCCGTCGGTCGAGTGGTTATCGACGACGATGAGGTTGAAGGGGAAGCGGGTCTTTTGCATCAGGGCCGAGCGGATGGCGTCGGCGATGGTGCGGACGCGGTTGCGGACGGGGATGACGACGGAGGCTTCCGCGGGGAAAGGCTCGTCGTCGAAGGCGGCGAGGGTTCGTCCCGGAGGCAGCCAGGCGCCGACGCGCCGGAGGTGGTCCGTGCAGGCTTCTTCCATCTCGATCTGCACCTGACGGTTGCGGGGGTCGACGTAGGCGAAGTGTTTATCTTCTGCCGAATGGGGAGGGCGGGTGTAGAGGTATTCGTTGATGTGCAGGATAGGGTGCCGTTGCGAGATACGGAGGCGGAGGTCGTAGAGGCCGGCGAAGCGGTAGTTTCCGGTCATTTCCTGTGCGGCTTCTTTGAGGGCCTGGGTGCGGAAGAGCATGAGGGGGCCGAAGTCGAAGTCGTCGCGCAGGCTGCCCCGGCAGTAAGGAATCAGCGGATGCGGGCGCAGGTCTCCTTCGTGGAGGTCGTAGTAGTCGGCATAGACGATTCCGGCCGAGGAGTCGGAAGCGATACCGATCATGCGTTCGAGGGCGAAGGGACTCCAGTCGACTTTTTCGGGCGTAGCATGTATTAATGTATACTCCGTATCGGCGAAGGCGGCTATAGAGCGGACGAGGTCGCTGCTCCAGGGCTCATCCGGGCCCTGCGGTGTGAAAGTATGAATATTATTTGTCATGGTGTGTTTTGAAGTACAATTGCTATCTTTTCTTTCCGTGTGCCGGCTATTTCTTATGTTTGGCCAGCATAATTACGGGGTTATCTTCTTCGTCCAGGCTGGCGGCGATTTCTTTCAGTTTGCCTTTCAGTTCTCCTTTCCTGTATGCTTCGACAAGGTCGGGGGCTTCTATTCTTTTCATAAAGGCGATCTCGTCGTTGTTGACGATGGTGTACATGGGGATTTCAAACACCATACTTATCGGTTTTTTCGTTGTGAAGTCGTCATTGTAGAGGACATATTCATAGATGGCGTTCTCCTGACGGTCATACATTAGGTCTGTCCTTGGAAATCCTGTATCCGCTATGAAGTCATACGTTTTCTTTACAGTCTGCATGAAGTAGTAACGGTCGGTAAGAACACCGGGAAAAAGGAAGACTTCCGGATCCATAGATTGCACAGAGGGGGTCCTTACCATAAAAGGCGTCAACGTTCGATCGGGCGAGTAGCTGTATATCGTATCGGCCGATAGCTCCGTAAGTATCCAACTGCCCCGGTAAGGAATCAGCTCCCTGTTACTGAGACTCCTGTCGGTCAGTCTGCCGTCGGCGCCGGTTCCCATCAGGATGCTTGCTATCTTCTCTTCATACGGAGTGGGAATTTCCGTAATGCTTCCATCTTGTTTGGATATAAGCAAAAAGCAGTTTCTCTTTTCATCTTTCACCGTTCCATTTTCAAAGCGAAAATAACTGTCGTGGGCAATTAAATGATCCCGGTCGAAATTACCTATTCTATTCAATACAATATCATCCCGTTGAGGGAAGCTCCGTTTGAAATTCCAGGACCGGTCGTAGACGATCATCTTCAGG